>NZ_JBIDBG010000001.1:0-1038949 GCF_043202855.1 Micromonospora sp. NPDC048063
AACGGGTTCAGTTGACCGGTACTAATAGGCCGAGGACTTGACTACTAAGCTGCTACGCGTCCACTGTGCAACTCTCGATGAACGAACAACAGACCCCGTGTGGTGTTGTTTGATATGTCGATAGAGTTACGGCGGTCATGGCGGAGGGGAAACGCCCGGTTACATTCCGAACCCGGAAGCTAAGCCCTCCAGCGCCGATGGTACTGCACTCGGGAGGGTGTGGGAGAGTAGGACACCGCCGGACAATCTTTCATTCAGGGCCACCCCTTTCGGGGTGGCCCTGAACGCATTTGGTCGGGGCTGGGCCCGTCAGCGGCGGGGACGCCGGGGGCCGGCGAGCCGCAGGGCGTTGCAGACGTCGACGACGCCGCGCACGTCCCAGGCGATCTCGGCGGCCACCTGCCGGGCGTCCGGGCCCGCCACGACGCCCGTGAGGATGACGACGCGGTTCTGCGCGGTCACCACGATCTGCTGGCCGCGCGTGGACCAGTCGCTGCTCAACCGCTGGGCGACCAGCGCGGCCAACCGGGCGTCCTCGTCGTCGGGCGCCGGCCGGGGCGGCTCGGGACGGAACGCGCCCTCGTCCGGGTACGGCCAGGGCATGAGCATGTGGGCGTCCTCTCGCCGGAGTGCGGGTGCGGGGTGACGGTGCCGGCTCAGCGGGACGGCGTGTCGGCCGGCGCCGGGTGACCGGCCCGGCCGGCCACGGTGGCCGTCAGCCCGGCGGGCTCGCCCGCCCCGGCCGGGGAGAGCCGCCGGACGGCCTCCTCCGGGCTGACGAAGATCGGGAACAGGCCGTCCAGCCGCATGGTGTGCAGGACGGTGAGGATGAAGCGGGACGGGGCGGCGAGGCAGAGCACGGCACCGCGTTCGCGGGCGTCGCGGTGGGCCCGGACGAGCAGGCCGAGCCCGTTCGCGTCGATCAGGTGGACCCGGGTCAGGTCGACCACGACGTGCCCGCAGACGTCGATCGCCTGCCGCAGCGCGGTCCGCAGGTCGTCGGTGATGTCGACGTCGATGTCACCGGAGGCGGTCGCCACCGCGACGTCGTCGAGGTGGTCCACCCCCAACACCCCACCGGCCACCTGGGCGCCGCGGCCGGCCTCGCCGCCGCGCCCGGCGTCCGCGCCGAGAAGGCTGCAGCGGGGGCAGCGGTGCGGGCCCGTCGCGAAGGGCGAGCCGCTCCAGCCGTGCTCGGCGACCAGGGTCCAGACGACCTCGGCGTCCGGCAGGACGCAGGCGGTTCCCGTCGTCACGTCTCCGCAGCTGTCGCAGATCAGCGTCATCGAGTTGTCGTCCGGTACGACGGTCATGGGGTCTTCCTCCACGGGAGGTCGGGTGAGGCGAAGCGCCGGTCCGCGACCGGCGGCGTCGGGTTGGAATCGAGGTCCGGCCGCGTCCGGCAGGCCGGCACGGGCGGGCGGCGGGGGCCCGCCGTGGCGGCCACGAGAGCGACGCCGAGGACGGCGGAGCCGGCCGGGACGGCCAGGCGCCACAGGCCGGACCAACCGGTGTCGAGGCCGACGATGCGGGCCAGGATGACGCCGAGGACGGCGGTGACGATCCCGGTCACCAGGGCCAGCCAGGCCGGCACCTCCCGCCGGCGGGGAAGCGCCAGCCAGCCCGTCGCGGCGACGAGGAGACCCACGGCGAGTGCGGTGAGGAGACCGGCGACGGTCATCTGCTCCCTCCTGCGCAGGACCGGTCGGCCGACGGCTGCCGCTCCGGCGGGCCCGGCCCGACCGCCGTGACCGGCGGGCCGGCCCGGTGTCGTACACCACCCTGGTTGGCGCCCGTGGCGCGGGCCACGCGGTTGTATGACAGTTGCGTGACAAAACCGTCGAACGCCGGACACGGTTGGGCGCTCGCGCCCGCCTTGGGGATGATGCGGGTATGACGGGCGTGCTGGTGATCGAGGACGACGACCGGATCCGTCTGGCGCTGCTGCTCGCGCTCGAGGACGAGGGCTACGCCGTCCGGGGGGCGGCCACGGCCGAGGAGGGGCTGCGGATGCAGCGCCGGGAGCCGGCCGACAACGTGCTGGTCGACCTGATGCTGCCGGGCCTCGACGGCTTCGAGTGCATCCGGCAACTGCGCCGCGACGACGACGTACCCATCGTGGTGGTCAGCGCCCGCGACGACACCCACGACATCGTGGCGGCGTTGGAGGCCGGCGCCGACGACTACGTGGTCAAGCCGGTGGCGGTCAAGGAGCTGTCGGCGCGACTGCGGGCGCTGCGCCGCCGGGCCCGGGCGGTGCCCGCGCCCGTGCCGGTCCTCACGTTCGGCCCCTTGGAGATCAGCCCGGACGCGGGGGAGGTGCGTCGGGCCGGCCGACCGGTGCCGGTGACCCGCACCGAGTTCCGGTTGCTGTGCGAGCTGGCCGAGCACGCCGGCCGGGTGCTGTCGCGCCAGCAGCTGCTCCAGCGGGTCTGGGGCTACGACACGGGTGACGAGCGGCTCGTCGACGTGCACGTGGGCCGGCTGCGGCAGAAGATCGAGGACGACCCGGGCAGCCCCCGGCACCTGGTCACCCTGCGCGGCCTCGGCTACAAGCTGACCCGGTGAGGCGGCTCGGGCTGCGGGCCCGGGTGTCCGCCGGATTCGCCGTCGGCGCGCTGCTGCTGTCGGCGTCCATGGCGCTGGTCTCGTACGAGTTGACCCGGCGGTCCCTGCTCGACGAGCGGGAGCGCACCGCGGTGCGGGCGGCGTACTTCGACGCGGCGGTGGTGCGTACCGGGCTGGACACGGAGGACCCCGACGTCGTGGAGGTGCTGCGGTCCCTCGACACCGGCGGCAACCGCCGACCGCTGTTGCACCGCGGCGACGACTGGTACGCCCGCAACGCCGACGCCGGCCTGACCGCCGCGATCCCAGGCGACCTGCAACAGCTCGTCCGGGCGGGGGAGCCGGCCGTGCAGCGGGTGCGGGTCAACGGCCAGCCCACCCTGCTCGTCGGCCTGCCGCTGGCCCCGTCCATCAGCTACTACGAGCTGACCTCGCTGCGCGAGCTGGACGAGACCCTCCAGGTCCTGGCGCTCGCGCTGACCGCCGTCGCCATCGTGGTCGCCGGCTCCGGCGCCGCCCTGGGCTGGTACGCCACCCGGCACAGCCTGCGCCCGTTGACCGCCGTGGCCGACGCCGCCCAGGAGATCGCCGATGGCAACTTCTCCGCCCGGCTCGCGCCAACCACCGACCCGGACCTCACCCGCCTCTCCACGTCGTTCAACCACATGGTCGACCAGCTCTCCCAGCGCATCGAGCGGGATCGCCGCTTCGCCGCCGACGTCAGCCACGAGCTGCGCTCGCCGCTGCAGACCCTGGCGGCGGCGGCCAGCGTCCTGGCCCGCCGCCGGGAGCACCTCGACGACCGGACCGCCACCGCGGCCGGCCTGGTGGCCGACGAGATCACCCGGTTCCAGCAACTGGTCAACGACCTGATCCAGCTCGCCCGCAGCGACCAGCCGGCGGACCGGAGGCCGGTCGACGTGGCGGCGCTGGCCCGTCGGGTGTGCCAGGCGCGCGGGCTGCCGGGCGCGCTCGTGCACGCGACCGGCGGGGCCGCCACGACCTGGCTGGTCGACCAGCGCCGCGTCGAGCAGATCCTGGCCAACCTGGTCGACAACGCGGTCCGCCACGGCGGTGGCCCGGTGGCGGTGCGGCTGTCGCAGCGGGGCGGGACGGGGATCATCGAGGTCGACGACGAGGGACCGGGCGTGCCCCCGGCCGACCGGGACGTCGTCTTCGACCGTTTCGTCCGTGGCCGCGCCGCGCACGCCCGCGCGGCCGGCGACGGCACCGGCCTCGGGCTCGCCATCGTCGCCCAGCACGCCGCCGCGCACCGGGGACGCGCCGGTGTGGGCGACCGTCCCGGCGGGGGCGCCCGCTTCCGGGTCGAGCTGCCCGGGGTGTCGTCGTGAGCCGCCGGGCGCGCCGGCCGGGACGGTGGCGGGGTGCCGGTGCTGCGCTCGTCGCCCTCGGGCTGCTCGTCGGCTGCGGCGTCCCGACGGAGGACGCCCCCCGCACCGTGGCGCCCCCGCCCGGGCCGTTCCCCACCTCGGGCACGGTCGTGGCGACCCCGACCCCGACCCTGACGGCGGGGCGGGCGACGGCGGTGCTCTGCTTCGTCCGCGACGACCGTCTGGTGCGCGTCGAGCGCCGGGTGGACGCCACGCCCACCGTCGACGCCCAGCTCCAGCAACTGCTCGCCGGCCCGACCGCCGCCGAGCGCGACAGCGGCCTCAGCACCGCCCTGCCGGGGGCCGTCGCGGCCGCCGTCGCCCGGCCCCGGGGCACCGAGGTCGAGGTCGACGTCGGTGAGGCCGGCGACGAGACGGGCCGCAGCGACGAGGTCCTCGCCTTCGGCCAGATCGTCTGCACCCTGACCGCCCGCTCCGACGTCGACACCGTGGCGTTCCTGCGGGGTGGGGCGCCGCTCGGGGTGCCGCGCGCCGACGGGTCGCTGTCCCGGCGCCCCCTCACCGTCGCCGACTACGCCGACCTCGTCGCGCCCCGGTGACGGCCGGCCTCCCCGCCTGGCCGACCTCGCCGCGCGGGGCGTGCGCCGGCTGATGGTGGAGGGCGGGCCGACCGTGCTCGCGCAGTTCCTCACCGCCGGCCTCGCCGACGAGTTGCACCTGGTGGTGGCCCCGTTCTTCGTCGGCGACCGCCGGGCGCCCCGGTTCGTCGGCGACGGCCGGTTCCCGTGGCACCCCGGCCGCCGCGCCCGGGTGGCGGAGGCCCGCCAGATCGGCGACGTGGTGCTGATCCGCTACGCCCTCTCGGCGCGGGAGCGCCTCCGGCGGTCAGCGGCGCGCCTCGAACGACTCCCGGTCGAGGAACATCAGCCGGGCCCGCTTGTCGGGCAGGTCGATCAGCGGGCCGGCGACGAAGCCGGTCCGCAGCAGCCGGTCCACCGCCTTGTCGTTGCGCGCGTCCGGCTCCATCACGATCCGCCGGCGCAGCGGGTCGGCGAAGACGAAGCCGAGGAACACGCCCAGCAGCGCGCCCGTGAAGCCCCGCTCGGTCGTGGTCGGCGGGCCGATCAGCAGGTGCGCCCCGTGGTCGCCGGGCCGGACGTCGTAGCACTGGCCGACCGGGTCGGCCGCTGGCTCGTACGTCTGGAACAGCGCGACCGGCACGCCGTCGCGGTGCACGAGCCACGCGTGGTGGGTGGTCAGCGAGTCCAGGTAGCGGTAGATCTCGGCGACCCGCTCGCGACCCGCGTCGCGCATGCCCCAGAACCGGGCCCGTTCCTCGCTGACCCAACCGTGGATCAGGTCGATGTCGGTGTCCGGGTCGACGGGGCGGATCGTGACCCGGCCGAACCCGTCGACGTCCTCTCCGTGGGTGTTGGTCGCCTCACGCATCGCGCCCACCGTACGACGATTCCGGTCGATGCGCGCGGACGTGGCCCCCGCGTGGCGCCGGGCTGACGCGAGGCGGCGGCTCAAGCGGGTTCCCGCTGGCGACCGCGACCGCCGGGGCCCGGCGGCGGGCGGCGGGGACGACCAGGGGGGTGCCGGTCTCCGGGTCGTCGATGACCCGGCAGGGCAGCCGGAAGACCTCCTCGACCAGCTCCGCGGTGACCACCTCCCGGGGCGGGCCGGCGGCGACCACCCGCCCGTCGCGCATCGCGATCAGGTGCGTCGCGTAGCGGGCGGCGTGGTTGAGGTCGTGCAGCACCGCCACCAGGGTGCGGCCCTGCTCCTCGTGCAGCCGGGCGCAGAGGTCGAGGATCTCGATCTGGTGGGCGATGTCCAGGTAGGTGGTCGGCTCGTCCAGCAGCAGCAGGGGCGTCTGCTGGGCCAGCGCCATCGCGATCCACACCCGCTGCCGCTGCCCGCCGGACAGTTCGTCGACCGGTCGGTCGGCCAGGTCGGCCACCCCGGTCGCGGCCATCGACTCGGCGACCACCCGCTCGTCCTCGCGCGACCACTGCCGCAGCAGCCCCTGGTGCGGGTACCGGCCGCGCGCGACGAGTTCGGCGACGCCGATGCCGTCCGGGGCGACGGACGTCTGCGGCAGCAGGCCGAGGGTGCGCGCGACGCCCCGGGCCGGCAGCCGGTGGATGTCCTCCCCGTCCAGCAGCACCGCCCCGGCCGTCGGCTTCAGCAGCCGGGACAGGGCGCGCAGCAGGGTCGACTTGCCGCAGGCGTTGGGGCCGATGATGACGGTGAAGGAGCGGTCGGGCACGGCGACGCTCAGGTCCTCGGCGATGGTCCGCCGTTCGTAGGCGAGGGTCATCGCGTTGCCGCTCAGCCGGGACTGCATGCTCCGTGCTCCGTTCTCGTCGTGGGTGGCCCGCCGGCCGTGCGCGGTCACAGCCGGCCGGCCCGGCGTTCGGTGGCGAGCAGCCAGATCAGGTAGGCGCCGCCCAGCACCCCGGTCACCACGCCCACCGGCAGTTGGTGCCCGGGGAACGCGCGTACCGCGAGCTGGTCGGCGGCGACCAGCAGCACGGCCCCGACGGCCGCCGACGGCAGCAGGTTCGGCCCCGGCGCCCGGGTCAGCCGCCGGGCCAGGTGCGGCGCGGTGAGCGCCACGAAATTCACCGGCCCGGCGGCGGCCGCGGCGAGGGAGACCAGCAGCACCGCCGCCGCCAGCACGACCAGGCGCACCCGCTCCACGCGTACGCCGAGGGCGGCGGCGCTGTCGTCGCCCATCTCGACCAGGCGCAGGGCCGGCCCGAAGCCGACCAGCAGCACGGGCACCAGCACCGCCAGCGCGACCAGCAGCGGCAGCGCGTTGACCCAGCCGCGCCCGTCCAGGCTGCCGGTGAGCCAGAGCACGGCGCGGGCGGCGTCCATCAGCTGGGCCCGGGTCAGCAGCCAGCCGTTGACGCCGGTGAGGATCGCCATGGTGCCGATGCCGACCAGGATCAGCCGGAACCCGTGCACGCCGCGCCGCCAGGCGAGCGCGTACACCAGGATGCCGGTGGCGAGGCCGCCGACCACCGCCGCCGAGGCCAGCAGCATGCTGCTGCCGCCGAGCACCACCACGACCAGCGCGCCGGTCGACGCGCCCTGGGTGAAGCCGAGCATGTCGGGGCTGCCCAGCGGGTTGCGGACCAGCGACTGGAAGACCGCGCCGGCCAGCGCGAGCGCGGCGCCGACGCAGAGCGCGGTCACCAGTCGGGGCAGCCGCAGCTCGGTGACGATGAACTCCTCGGCCGGGCTGCCCCGGCCGGCGAGGGCCCGCAGCACGTCGGCGGGGCTCATCGGGTAGTCGCCGCTGCCGATGGCGAGCACGCTCAGCGCCAGGGCGAGCACCACGCAGGTGAGGCCGACGGCGACGGCGCGGGGGCGCAGCCGCAGGGACACGCCGCCGGGGGTGCGGATGGTGATCACGGGTGGGCCACCCGCCCGCGCAGTACCAGCCAGAGGAAGAGTGGCCCGCCCGCCACGGCGGTCACCATGCCGACCTGGAGCTCGCCCGGCCGGCTCAGCACCCGGCCCAGCACGTCGGCGCCGAGCAGCAGCACCGGGGCGAGCACCGCGCAGTACGGCAGCAGCCAGCGCAGGTCCGGCCCGGTGAGCGCGCGGACCAGGTGCGGCACGAGCAGACCGACGAAGACGATCGGCCCGCAGGCCGCCGTGGCGGCGCCGCAGAGCAGCGTGATCGCCACGATGACGGTGCCCCGGACGAGGGCCGGCCGGGCGCCGAGCGCGCGCGCCGCGTCGTCGCCGAGCGCCAGTGCGTTGAGCGCGCGGGTGGCGGCCAGGGCGACCAGCAGGCCCGCCGCGACGAACGGCGCGACCGTGCGTACGGTCGATGCCTCGGCGCCGGCCAGCGAGCCGACCGTCCAGAACCGCAGCCGTTCCAGCGACGCCGTGTCGAGCAGCATCACCGCGCTGACGTACGAGTAGAGGGTGGCGTTGAGCGCCGCGCCGGCCAGCGCCAGCCGGGCGGGGGTGGCCCCGCGCCCGCCGCCGACGAGGTAGACGGCGGCGGTGACGACGGCCGCGCCGAGCAGCGCGAACCAGACCTGGCCGCCGACGCCGCCGATGCCGAGCAGCGCCGCCGCGCTGGCCACCGCCGCCGAGGCGCCGGCGTTGATGCCGAGCAGCCCGGGGTCGGCCAGCGGATTGCGGGTCAGCGCCTGCATCACCGCGCCGGCCACGCCGAGCGCCGCGCCGGCGAGCAGGCCGAGCAGCGTGCGCGGCAGCCGCATCCGGTGCACGACGGCGTACTCGGCGGCGTCGCGGTGCAGCAGGCCCTGCCACACGTCGGTGAGCGGGAGCTGCTTGGCGCCCACGGCGATGCTGAGCATCGCGACGGCGACGAGCAGCAGCACCGACGCCGCGAGGCCGGTGGCCCGCAGCGCGGCGCGGCCACGCCGGGGCGTGACGGGCGGTGCCGGTGGCGCGCCGATGCGTGAGGTGAGGGTGGCGGACAGTGTGGGCTCCGATGTGGTGCGTGATTCCGGGCGGGGCTTGACAGCGATTTAGGTTAGGTTAACCTAACCCCGCTGTCCATGGTCCTTCGCCCGACCCTGATCGAAAGACATCGCCATGCCGCATCCCGTGTCCGCCCGCCGACTCTCCCGCCGGGGCCTGCTCGCCGCCGGTGGCGCCGCCACCCTGGCCGCCCTGCTCGCCGGCTGCGGCCGGGACGACGACTCCGCCCCCGCCACAGCCGGCTCCGGCGGACCGTGGTCGTTCACCGACGACCGCAACGAGAAGGTGAGTGCCGCCAACCGCCCGACCCGGGTGGTCGCCTTCACCGGGGTCGCCGCGGCGCTGGTCGACTTCGGACTCGACAAGCAGATCGTCGGCGTGTTCGGTGAGACGAAGCGCGCCGACGGCACCGCCGAGCCGCAGGCCGGCGACCTGAACGTGGACGCCGTGCAGGTCCTCGGCAACGTCTGGGGCGAGTTCAGCCTGGAGAAGTACGCGGCCCTGCGACCGGAACTGCTCGTCACCCACATGTACGACCCGGGCGCCCTGTGGTACGTGCCGGACGAGAGCAAGGACAAGATCCTCCCGCTCGCCCCCAGCGTGGCGATCACCACCGCCCGGGTGCCGATGACCAAGCCGATCGAGCGGTACGCGCAGCTCGCCGAGTCCCTCGGCGCCGACCTGTCCGCGAAGAAGGTCACCGACGCGAAGGCCCGCTTCGAGGCCGCCGCCGAGGCGGTCCGCCAGGCGGTCAGGGCGAACCCGGGCATCAAGGTGCTGGCCTCCTCCGGCAGCCCCGACCTGTTCTACATCTCCAACCCGAAGGTCAGCACCGACCTGATGTACTTCGCCGAGCTGGGCGTGGAGATCGTCGTCCCCACCAAGCTGGAGGCCGGCGACTACTTCGAGGCCCTCAGCTGGGAGAACGCGGGCAAGTTCCCGGCCGACCTGATCCTGCTCGACAACCGCAGCACCGCCCTGCAGCCCAAGGACATGGCCAGCAAGCCGACCTGGCAGCAACTCCCGGCGGTGAAGGCCAACCAGATCACCCCGTGGGACGCGGTGCCCCGCTTCTCGTACGCCGGCGCCGCGCCGCTGCTGGAGAACCTGGCCACCGCCATCCGGAACGCGAAGAAGGTGACCGCGTGACCACGGCGGTCGCCCTCCAGTACCGCTTCTATGCCGCGCAGGTCGTCGGCGCACGGCGGATCGGCGCCTCCCTGATCCGGGTCACCCTCGGCGGGCCGGACCTGGCCGACTTCGCCGGCGGCGGCCGGGACCAGAGCGTCTCCCTGTTCCTGCCGCACCCCGGCCAGCCCGCGCCGGTGCTCCCGGTCGAGGCGGGGGAGGACTGGTTCGGCGCGTACCGGGCGATGGACCCCGACGTGCGCGCGGTGATGCGCTCCTACACCATCCGGGAGCAGCGGCCCGAGCTCGCCGAGGTGGACATCGACTTCGTCGGCCACGGCGACACCGGCCCCGCCTCCCGCTGGGCGGGGCGCGCCCTGCCGGGCGACCGGGTGGTGCTGCTCGGCCCGGCCGTGCGCGACAACCGCAGCGTCTGCTTCCGCCCCCCGGCCGGCACCGACTCCGTGCTGCTCGTCGCCGACGAGACCGCCCTGCCCGCCGCCGCCGGCATCCTGGCCTGGCTGCCCGCCGACGCCCGGGTCCGGGCCTGGATCGAGGTCCCCGACGTGGCGGACATCCAGGAGCTGCCCACCGCCGCGCGCGCCGAGGTGAGCTGGGTCGTCCGGGGTGGCACCGCCCCCGGCAGCACCCTGCTGGCGGACGCGGTCCGCGCCGCGCGGCTGCCGGCCGGCACCCCGTACGCCTGGGTCGCCGGCGAGTCGTCGATGGTGCGCGCGGTGCGGCGGCACCTCGTCGGCGAACGCGGCCTCGACCGGCGGCACGTCACGTTCTCCGGCTACTGGCGTCGCGGCGCCTCCGAGGAGGACCTGCGCGCCGAGGCGACCGCCGCGGCCGTCGCCTGACGGTCGGCGGCGGCACAGCTGCGGTTCCGGCGCCGCCCGGTGGACCGGGCGGCGCCGGGTCAGAACTCCTGGTACATCACGTGCAGGCCGACCCGGCCGAGGGTGGGGTGCGCGAACGCGCCGGGCACGGTGCCGACCACGGTGAAGCCCTCGCGCCGGTACAGCTCGACGGCCGAGGTGTTCGTCTCGACCACCGCGTTGAACTGCATGCCCGCGTACCCCCGGTCGCGGGCCCAGTCGAGCGCGTGCCGGCACAGCGCGGTGCCCACGCCCCGGCCGCGCGCCGCGCGGTCGACCATGAAGCTCGCGGTGGAGACGTGCGACCCCGGCCCGGGGCGGTTGGTGCCCATCTTGGCGGTGCCGAGCACCCGGTCGCCGTCGACCGCCACCACGGTGCGGCCCGGCGCGGCCTCCACCCACATGTCGTACGCCTGCTCGGCGGTCATCTCCGGGTCGTAGGGGAAGGTCTCCCGCGCCCGCACCACCTCCCGGACGATCGGCCACACCTGGGCCCAGTCGGCCTCGTCGAACTCGCGGATCAGCACGCCGGCACCCTAGGGGGCCGCCACCGGGTCGGCAAGGCGTTTCCGGCGGGACCGGACCGCGCACGACAGCGTGTCGCCGCCGCCTCGCGGAGGGCTGACGTGTAAGGAGGGGTGCCGGACAAAAGCCAAGGGGGTGGTTGGGGCCCCGCCCTGGACCCCCCCCGCCCCGGGCCCCCGGGGCCCGGGCCCCCGGCCGGGGGGGGGGCGGGCGCGGGGGGGGGGGGGGGGGCGGGGGGGGGGGGGCGCCCGCCCACCCCGGGGGGGGGGGGGGGCCCCCCCCCCCAACCCCGCCGCCGGACTCGGCACCCGGTGCCAGGCCGCTACAGCGGTGCGGGCAGGGGGTCCTCCTCGGAGGCGGCGCGCGGGCCGGGGGCGGCCCACGGCGTTCCGCGCCCCGGCCAGGGCGAACACGCTACGGGTCAGCGCGAGGGCCCCGGCCACCACGGCGACGGCCACGGCGGCGTGACCGATGTCCGGTGTCCAGAGCATCAGCGTGCCCAGGCCGCCGCCCACGGACGAGGGCAGCACCCAGAGCACGGCAACGGCCAGCGCCGCCCAGCCGACCGCCCAGGCGGCGGCCGCGACCAGCGCCTTTCTGCCCGGCGGAGGACCGGTGCGGCGCCGACGCACTCCGCCGAGCACCGTACCGACCAGGACGACCACGAGTAGGCCGGCGACGCCGAACAGCGCGGGGGCGACCGAGAGCAGGAGGGTGTCGTTCGCCGCTGGTGCGGTCGGAGCGCCGAGCAGAATTCGCGCGATGTCGAAACCGGCCGAGGCGAGCGCCGGGTCGGCGGCCGGGTGGTAGAGGTTGGCCAGCACGATCACGGCCAGCTCGGAGTCGGGCACCAGCACGACGTGGGCGAAGTAGCCCGGGGTCGCGCCGGCGTGCCAGACCAGCCGTGCGCCGTTGCCCGCCAGCGTCGTGTCGCGCCAGCCCAGGGCGTACCGGCCGCCGCTGCCGCTGGCGGCCTGGCCGAGGTGCGACTGCGCGACGCCGGCGGCCGACAGCAGTTGGGACTCCCCGTGCCGGCCGCCGTTGAGCTGGGCGATAGCGAAGTGGCCGAGGTCGGCGAGGCTGGCGGTCAGGTAGCCGTACGGGGCGCCGGAGGTGTCGTACGGCGGGTCGAAGCCCTGCGGTCGACCGAGGTAGCGGCGGTGGCCGGCGGGCAGGCCAACCCGCTCCGCCTCGTCGGCGGTGGCCGCCGTCTGCCGCATCCGCAACGGATCGAGGACGGTGCGACGCAGGTGGTCGGCGAAGGTGCGACCGGTGACCTCCTCGACGAGCGCACCGAGCACCATGTAGTTGCCGTCGCTGTACCGGTGTTTCGCACCCGGCGGCCCGACGAGCGGCACGTCGGCGAGGTCCCGTACCGACCGGGCCAGCCCGCCGGGGGTGTTGTCGTAGCGGTCGGTCAGGCCCCTGGTGGCGACCTCGGGCAGCCCGCTGGTCTGGGTGAGCAGGTGCCGGACGGTGATCCGTGCGGTCGCCGTCGCGTCGCCCAGCCGCAACCAGGGCACGTACGCACGCGCCGGCGCGTCGAGGTCGATCCGGCCTGCCTCGGCGAGCTGCAGCACCGCCAGCGCGGTGAACGGTTTGCTCACCGAGCCGAGCAGGAAGGGTGTCTGCGCGGTCACCGGCGCGCCGTCGCCGGTGACTCCGGCGGCGTGTTCCTGCACGACCCGGTCCCCGCGTACGACGGCCGCCGCGAGCCCGGGTACGCGGTTGGCGTCCCGGTAGCGGTCCAGGTACGCCTGCACCCGGGCGGTCTCGTCCTCGGCGGCGTGTGCCGGGATTCCGCCGGCGGTCGCCAGGCAGACGACCGCTGCCAGGACGGCGACGGTACGTCGTAGCTGATGTCTCACTGTGCTCTTCCTGTCTGTGGGATTCCGGTTCAGCCGATCTGGCTGAGCAGGCGCTCCAGCTCGGTCAGACGCGCCCTGACCTGCGCCAACTCCGTGTGGGTCGCCTGGACGTCCGACCGCAGGCCGGTCAGCTCCGCGGTCGTCTGCCGCGCGTTCTCGGCCAGCCGGGCCTGCGCGTCGCCGGCCTGCTCGGCGAGGGCGCGGTACTGCGCCTCCCGAGCGGCGGCGTGCCGGGCCCGGTAGATGCCCAGCGCCACGAACGCCACGATCGCCACCAGGGCGATCAACAGAACCGTCCATGTGACGATCGCGACTTGGGCGATGTCGTCCTCGGCTGCTGCTGTGATCACTTCTTGTCCTTTCCGAAGCCACCGGCTTCCAACGTCGGTACGGCGGCCGCGACCGTCGCGGGCGTCAGCGTCAGCGCGAACGGAACCACCTCGAACCACTTCACCGAGTTGCCGTCGGGCGCCGTCTCCAACGAGCCGGTGACGAGCCCGGCGGCCTCCAGCCGCTGCAGATGCATGTAGAGCAGGGGCCGGTTCATCTCCAGGCGCCGCGCCAGTGCGCTGACGTAGCTGCGGCCCTCGGCGAGCGTGGCGATGATCCGCAGTCGGTGCGGACTCGCGAGCGCGGCGAGCGCGGCGAGCAGTTCCTCCCCGTTCGGCTGCGTCTCGTTCATCACCTGCACCTTTCCGGGTGTCAGAAATCAATGACACCCCCCTGTCAGAAGATACTGACACGGGAGGGGCGAAAGCGCCAGCGAACAGTGTTCGACGCCACCGTCGTCCGCGCCCAGGCCCCGTGATCCGGTCGGCTCCCGGCTCGGCGACCGAGGACATCGCGATCTTCCGGGGCAGGCCGAACCCCTGCCGCCGTCGGGCGAGCGGAGCGTCACGCCGCGACCGCGTCAGCTCCCGGCGAGTCCGGCGAGGTCGCGGCGGAGCAGGTCGGCCGGGAGGGCGTGCCGCCGCGGGTCGGTGCGCGCCCTGATGCCCCGGCTCGGCATCGCCACCGTGCGCCGGCCGGGGCCGAGGGACGCCCGGAGGCAGCCGGCCACGTCGTCGGCGGTGGGCGTCCGCTGCGTGGGGCCGGGCCTGCTCACCGGCAGCGCCGCCGGACCAGGCCGGTACGGCGGTCGCCGCCCGGCCGTCCCGTCGACCCGCCGCCGTCCCGGCCCGGGCGCGCCCGCCCTCGGCCGTGCGGCGGGCGGCTCAGCCGAGGCGTACCTGCGCCGGCCGTTCGGGCCGGGGGGCACCGTCGAGCGTGGTGACGGCCGGGGCGACGGGCCGGGCCGGCACGATCGGGGCGTCCCGGCCGGTGCCCCGGTGGCCGTTTCCGTCGTGGCTCGACTCCTCGTGGTAGTCCTGCTCCACGTTGACCGACCAGACGTCGTGGCGGGTCCCGCAGGCGATGTTCTCGGCGGTCAGCATCGCCGTGAGCATCGAGTGGTCCTGGTTGTTGTAGCGGTGCATGCCGTTGCGGCCGACCGGGTGCACGTTCGGCACCTCCCGCGCCAGCCAGTCCCGGATCACGCCCACGTTGCGCTGGTAGCGCTCGTCGTAGACCGGGTAGGCCTTCGGCATCCGCACCACGTACCCGGCCTCGACGACGCCCGGCCGGACCAGGCCGAGCCGCTCCAGCTCGGCCGTCGCGGCGGCGACCAGCTCGGCGTCTGGCGTACGCCAGGTCTCGTCGTCCTCGAAGACGAAGTACTCCAGCCCCAGGCAGGTGCGGCCGTCCTTGACCAGGTGCGGCGACCACGACCCGAAGTTCTGGATCCGGCCGACCTTGACCGCCGGGTCGTGCACGTAGATCCAGTTGTCCGGGAACGAGAACTCCTCGGGCACCACGAGCGCGACGGTCAGGAAGTCCCGGTACCGCAGGTCGGCCGCGGCGGCCAGCACCTCCGGCGGGGCGGCCGGGCGCAGCGCGGCCACCAGTTCCGAGATCGGCATCGAGGAGACGACGTGCTCGGCGGGCTCGGTCCGTTGCCCGCCCACGCCGTTGACGGTGACCGCCACCGCCCGGCGGCGCGTCGGGTCGCGGTGCACGGCGGTCACCCAGCTGCCGGTCTCCACCCGGCCGCCGCGCCGGCGCACCTCCTCGGCGCAGCGTTCCCACATCATCCCCGGGCCGAGCCTCGGATACTGGAACTCCTCGATCAGGCTGGTCACGTCCTTGCGGTTGCGCCGGGGCAGCACGGCGTTGCGCACCGCCTTGGCCAGCGACAGGTTCTTGATCCGCTGCGCGGCCCAGTCGGCCTGCAACCGGTCGGCCGGCATCCCCCAGACCTTCTCGGTGTACGTCTTGAAGAACATCGAGTACAGCCGCCAACCGAACCGGGCCGAGACCCAGCCCTCGAAGTGCGACTGGTCCTTCGGCGGGCGCAGCCGGGCCCAGGCGTACGAGCCCATGCACAGCGCCGCCTCCCGGACGCCCAGGTTGCGCAGGGCGTTCGCGGCACTCAGGGGGTAGTCGAACAGCGCGCCCCGGTAGTAGATCCGGCTCATCCTGGGCCGCAGCAGGAAGTCCTCGTCGGGCAGGATCTCGTGCCAGAACTCCTCGACCCGGGCGACCTTGGTGAAGAACCGGTGCCCGCCGATGTCGAAGCGCCACCCGTCCCGTTCGACGGTGCGGCTGATCCCGCCCACCACGTCGTCGGACTCGAACACCCGGACCGGGGCGCCCCGCCGGAGCAGCTCGTACGCCGCGGTCAGGCCCGCCGGTCCCGCGCCGATGACCACCGTGCCGCGCTGTTCGTCCATGCCGTGCCGCTCCCTGCTTCCGCCTGCCGGAGGCGGCCCGCTTACCCGGCATCGGCCCGAACTCACCCCGGATCCGGATGCCGGTTCCGCGGCCCGGCGACCTGGCCGGGCGGCCATCCCGGCCCCGAGCGCACCGCCGGGCGGCCGGGCCGGCGCGCCGCGTACACGTGTCAAGCGCCCCGGAACGGGGATGTGGCACCGTTCTGGCGGCCGGATCGGGAGAAGCGGTGATGGACAGGTGGCGGGCCGTCACGGACGCGCGGCGGCGGGGCGGGCGCCTGCCCGCCCGGCTCGCCCGGCGTGGCCACGACCTGCGGCGCGCCGCCGCGCGGGCCGCCGACCGGGTGCCGGCGCCGTGGCTGTTCGTCGTCGGCGTCTTCCTCGGCACCAAGATCGTGCTCAGCCTCGTCGGGGTGCTCGCGTTGAGCGCCTTCGACGACGTGCCGTGGGCGCCGCCGCCGGACGAGACGACGATGCGCGAGCAGCAGCGGGCGGTCTCCGGGCACCGCGGGGTCTCGCTCTGGTTCGCCTGGGACTCGTTCCTCTACGACCACCTGGCCCGGCTCCCGCTCGACGAGCCGTGGCGGGACTTCGGCTTCCCGCTGCTCTATCCGTTCCTGGCCCGGCCGCTGGCCCCGCTGCTGGGCGGCAACACCGCGCTGGCGCTGCTGCTCGTCGCCAACGTCGCGTTCCTGCTGATGCTCTACTACGCCCACCGGCTGGGCGAGCGGCTGCTCGGCGACGACGCGGCGGCCCGCCGGTTCGTCCGCTACCTGGTGCTGCTGCCGGCCGCGTTCCTGTTCCAGGCGGCGCTGACCGAGTCGCTCTTCCTCTGCCTCGCGCTCGCCGCCTTCCACTACGCCGAGCGGCGGCGCTGGCTGCTCGTGGGCGTCGTGGGGTTCTTCCTGTCGCTGAGCCGCTCGGTCGGGTTCTTCGTGGTGCTCCCGCTGGCCCTGGTGCTGCTGCGGCAGCACGGCTACCGGCTGGGCCCGCGCGCGCTGGGGGCGTACCTCCGCGCCGGTTGGCCGCTGGTGCTGGTGCCCGCCGGCTGGCTGAGCTACATGGCGTTCTGCCGGTGGCAGAGCGGCGACTGGTTCGCCTACAAGCACGCCCAGGAGAGGGGCTGGGGCATCTCCGTGCAGAACCCGCTGGGGGTGCTGTGGCACGGCCTGACCGACTCGCCGCCGCGGGACGCCCTGCGGGTGTGGCTCGCCGTCGTGGTGCTGGTGGTCCTGGTCGCGGGCGTCCGCCACCTCGGGCTGCCCTACCTCACGTACGGGTTGATCATGGTCCTGGTGCCGCTGTCGATGGGGCCGCCGGTCTACAAGAGCCTGCTGCGCTACCTGCTCGCCGCGTTCCCGGTGGGCCTGGTGCTGGCCCGCTGGGCCCGGCACGCCAGCGCCGACGCCTGGCTGACCGCCGCCCTCGCCCTCCTCCAGGGCGCTCTCTTCGTCACCTGGCTCGCCTACTGGACCCACTTCATCATCTGAGGGGCCCGGTGCCGTCTTCACCTGACGGGCCCGGCTCTCTATGATCCCGTTGAAAACTGTCGCCGACCACCCAATCGTGGTTGGCGAAAATCTACGGGCGCGACCGGTGCGCCGGGAAGGGTTGGCATGGCGCTCTCCGCGACCGTCCTCGCCGAGCTGCGCGGCATCGTCGGCCCGGCCCACGTGCACGACGCGGCCGGCGACCTCGTGGCGTACGCCCGGGACGCGACCCCGCTCTTCTCGCACCGGCCCGACGCGGTGGTGTTCCCCGCCGACACCGCCGAGGTCGCCGCCGTGCTGGCCCTGGCCACCCGGCACGGGGTGCCGGTGGTGCCGCGCGGCGCGGGCTCCAACCTGTGCGCCGCGACCGTGCCGCTGCACGGCGGGATCGTGCTGGTGCTGACCCGGCTGAACGCGATCCTGGAGGTCAGCGCCGACGAGCTGCTGGCCCGGGTGCAGCCCGGCGTGACCAGCGCCGCGCTGGCCGACGCCGCCGCGGCGCGCGGCCTGCTCTGGGCACCCGACCCGGGCAGCCGCACCGTCGCGACCGTCGGCGGCACCATCGCCACCTGTGCCGGCGGGCTGCGCGGGCTGAAGTACGGGGTGACCCGCAACTACGTGCTGGGCCTGGAGGCGGTGCTGCCCACCGGCGAGGTCATCCGCACCGGCGGCCGGCTGTGGAAGGACGTCGCCGGGTACGACCTGACCCGGCTGCTCACCGGCTCCGAGGGCACCCTCGCGGTGATCACCGAGGCGACGGTGGCGCTGCTGCCCGCGCCCGCGTCGAGTAACACCGGGGTCGCCTACTTCCCGACGCTCGCCGAGGCGGGGGAGGCCGTCGCCCGGGTGATCCGGGCCGGCGTGGTGCCGGCGACGCTGGAGTTCCTCGACCGGGCCTGCATCACGGCGGTGGAGGACTTCGCCCACTTGGGGCTGCGCGCCGACGCGGGGGCGTTGCTCCTCTTCGGCGACGACGGCCCGCCGGACCTGGTCGCCACCCACCTCGACCGGATCGGCGCGGCCTGCGTCGACGCCGGCGCGGTGGAGGTCACCACCGCCCGCGAGGTCGCCCAGGCCGAGGCGCTGCTGGCCGCCCGCCGCTGCGCGCTGCCGGCGCTGTCCCGCCGGGGCGGGGTGACGATCCTGGAGGACGCCACCGTGCCCCGGCCGCGCATCGCCGAGATGGTCGACCGGATCGACGCGATCGCCGTCCGGCACGACGTCGCCATCGCCACCTTCGGCCACGCCGGGGACGGCAACCTGCACCCCACCTGCGTCCTCGACTCCGCCGAGGACCACGACGCGGTACGCCGGGCCGAGGCGGCCTTCGCCGACGTCTTCGCCGCCGCCCTCGACCTGGGCGGCACCATCACCGGCGAGCACGGGGTGGGGGCGGCGAAGCTGCCGTTCCTCGCCGCCCGGCTCGGCGACGACCAGCTCGCCCTGCTGCGCCGGATCAAGAGCGCCTTCGACCCGGCGGGCGTCCTCAACCCCGGAAAGCTGGGCTCGTGACCGGCGACGTGTTCAACCCGGAGCAGCTGTCCCGCTGCATCTCCTGCGGGTTCTGCCTGCCGGCCTGCCCCACGTACGCGATGACCGGCGACGAGGCGTCGTCGCCGCGCGGGCGGATCACGCTGATGCGGGCGCTGCAGGACGGCACCCTGCCCCCGGACGACGACACGCTCGCCGAGCAGTCCTCGTTCTGCCTGGGCTGCCGCGCCTGCGAACCGGTCTGCCCCGCCGGCGTGGAGTACGGCAGCCTGCTGGAGCAGTGGCGGGTCCACCAGTGGCGCGGCCCGCGCCGGCCGCTGGTGGCCCGCGCGCTGATGCTGCTGGTCGAGCAGCGGTGGGTGCTGCGGCTGCTCGGCCTGGTCCGCCGCGCCGCCCACGGCCCGGCCGCCGCCCCGTCGCCCGAGCCCGGCCCGGCCGCCGCCCCGCCGTCCGAGCCCGGTGCTGCCGGCGGGCCCGACGCGCAGCTCATGCTGGGCTGCGTCGAGCGGGGCCTGTTCCCGGCGGTCAGCCGGGCCGCCCGGGCGCTCGACCCGGGGCTGGCCGTCCCCACCGCGCAGGGCTGCTGCGGCGCGCTGCACGCGCACAACGGCGACCTGGCCGGCGGCGAGCGGCTGGCCGAGCGCCTCGGCGAGGACCTGCCGGGCACGATCGTCACCACCTCCGGCGGCTGCGCGGCGCACCTCGCCTCCGTGCTCGGCCGGGACCGGGTGCGCGAGCTGTCCACCTGGCTCGCCGACCGGCCCGCCGGCGCGGAGCTGCGGGTGGCCGGCCGGCGCGCCCGGGTCGCCCTGCAGGACTCCTGCCACCTGCGCAACGGCCTCGGCGTCTTCGCCGAGCCGCGGGCGCTGCTGCGCCAGGTCGCCGACTACGTGGAGCTGCCCTCGGCGGCCACCTGCTGCGGCGCCGCCGGCACGTACTCGCTGCTGCGGCCGAAGGAGTCGCGGCGGATCCTGGACGCGAAGCTCGACGAGATCGAGGCCGCCGGCGTGGATCTGGTGGTGGCGGTCAACCCGGGCTGCCTGCGGCAGCTGCGCACCGGGCTGCGCCGGCGCCGGTCCCCCGTCCGGGCCGTGCACCTGGCCGAGCTGCTCACCCGCGTCGAGCCGGCGTCCCGACCGGTCTGAGCGGGTCGGGACGCCGGCTCGCGGCCTCACTCGGTGCGGATGCCGTCCGGCCGGGTCAGCCGCCACAGCGCCGGCAGGCTGAGCCCGGTGACCAGCAGCACCACCGCCGCGCCCAGCCCGGTGGAGATGCCCAGCGCCGGCCAGGCGACCGTGACCGGCTCCCGCACCATGCGCAGCAGCACCGCGCCGAGACCCAGCCCGAAGACCACCGCCAGGACGAGCCCGATCACCACCGGCACGGCGGTCTGCCACAGCACCGACCAGCTCAGCGTGCCGCGCCGGGTGCCGACCGCGACCAGCATCGCCAGCAGCCGGCGGCGCTCCCGTAGCTGCTCCAGCACGCCGACCAGCATGCTGGCCCCGATCAGCAGCAGGGTGACCGCCGCGCCGACGTAGAGGCCGCGCCGGATGTTGACGAACTGGGTGGCCTGCGTGGTCCCGGTCAGGGTGAGCACCGAGGCGAACGGGTCGACGCCGGCGGCGACGTTGCGGACGTGCTCCAGCGTGTCCGGCCGGTCGGGCGCGAGCCGCAGGTACGCGTCCGCGCGCAACGGGCCCAGCCGGGCGGCGTCGACCGCACCGGGGGTGGCCAGCACGCTGGTCTGCGCGTGGCCGGCGGGGCCGGGACGGATCGGCGCCTCCCGGGTGTCCCGGGGGATCTGCCAGGCCGACCCGTCGACGTCCGGCACCGTGACGGTGGCGCCCGGCCGGATCTCCGCCTGCGGCGCCGTGGCGTCGCGGACCAGAAAGACGTCGCCGTCGGCGCACCCGTCGAGCCGGGCGAACTCGGCCAGCGCGGCGCAGTCGCCGACCCGCAGGTCGACCAACGTGCCGCCCCCGGCGGCCCCGACGACGGTCCGCAGGGTGGCGTTGCTGCCGGTCACGCCGGGCGCGGCGGCCAGCCGGCCCAGCGCCGCGGCGGCGTCGGGGCGGGCGGGGAACTCCACCTGCACCTGGGCCCGGGAGGTGTCCTGCCCGGTGGCGACGGTGAACCGGTCGGAGACGCCGGCGAAGAGCATCTGCAGCCCGATGGTGCCCGCCACCGCGACCGCGATGCCGTTGACCAGGCGCGCCGAGGTGGCGCTGTCGAGCTGGATGCGCCGCACCGCGAGCTGCCACGGCACGGGACCGCCGCGCAGCCGGCGTACCAGCAGGTCCGTCAACCAGGGCAGCAGGGTGACCACGCCGATCAGCAGCAGCACCGCACCGGCCGCCGTCTGCTGCTCGGCGCCCAGCGGGGCGACACCGGCGGTGCCGGCCAGCAGCAGCCCGAGCCCGGCGGCCGGCAGCAGCAGCCGCCACGCCAGCCGGCGTCGCACCGGCGTCGCGCGCCGGGTCACCCCGAGCGGCTCGACGAGCACGGTGCGCATGGACACCAGGGTCACCACGACGGCGAGCGCCGGCACCGCCACCACCACGGCGGCGACCAGCGGCAGCGGCGGGCGCACGTCCGCGGCGTACACGCTGAGGTCCATCAGGGTGACCAGCGGCACCACCTGGCGGCCGAGCGCGAAGAGCGCGCCGCCGACCGCGACGCCGAGCAGCGCGGCGGTCGCGGCCTCCCCGGCGGCGATCCGCCGGACCATCGCGGCGTCCGCGCCCACCAGCCGCAGCGCGGCCAGCCGCCGGTCGCGGCGTTCGCCGCCGAACCGCACCGCCGCGCCGAGGAAGACGGCGATGGGCAGCAGCAGGACGACGAAGATGACGACCACCAGCACCATCAGCACCGGGCCGAAGCCCTCGCCGGGCATCCCGCCGCCGAACGCGTCCAGCCGGATCGCGTCGTCGTCCGCGCTCAACCGGTCGCTGCCCAGGTAGAAGGCCAGCTCCCGGGGGCCGGCCAGGCCCTCGTCGCCGATGACCCCGGTGACCCGGGCCCCGCCCAGCCGGGGTGCGAACAGCGCGCCGTCGGCGGAGTCGAGCAGGTCGCGCAGCGCGGGGGAGACCACGACCTCGCCCGCGCGGGGCAGCGTCGCCACGCCCGGCGGCGCCGGTGCGGCCGCCCCCTCGGCCTGCAGCATCCGGCCCCGCACGGGCTGCCCCCGGAACGCGGTGTCGACCTGCCGGAGCAGCAGCGTGTTCGCGGCGGCCGGGATCGGCGCGCCCATCCGCAGGTCGTCGCGGGCGTCGCCGCGCGCCTCGCGGGCGTTCAGCGCGCCGGGCACCGCGGCGGCGAGCAGCAGCATCGCCACCCCGACCCCCACGCCGACCGCCGTCAGCACCGCCCGCAGCCAGCCGTCGCGGCCGCCGGTCAGCACCATGCGGGCGCCCATGGCCAGGTCGGCCGCGCCGTGGCGCAGCCGCGTCACGCCACGACCTCCAGGTCGCGGGTGCGGCCGTCGCGCACCACCACCTCCCGGTCGGAGTACGCGGCGACCCGCGCCTCGTGCGTCACCAGCACCACCGCCGCGCCGGTCTCTCGGGCGGCAGCGGTGAGCAGCCGCATCACCCGCTCGCCGTTGAGCGAGTCCAGTGCGCCGGTCGGCTCGTCGGCGAAGACCACCCGGGGGCGGGTGACCAGCGCCCGGGCGACCGCCACCCGCTGCCCCTGCCCGCCCGAGACCTCGCCGGGCCGTTTGCCGGCCACCTCGGCGACCTCCAGGCGGTCCAGCCACCCGGCGGCCCGGCGCTCCGCCTCGCGGCGGCCGACCCGGTCCAGCCGCAGCGGCAGCGCCACGTTCTCCAGGCAGGTCAGTTCCGGCACGAGCTGACCGAACTGGAAGACGAAGCCGAACGACTCCCGGCGCAGCGCGCTGCGCTCGGCGTCGGTGAGGGTCGCGAGGTCACGGCCGGCGAAGAGCACGCGGCCGGAGTCGGGTCGGACGATGCCGGCGAGGCAGTGCAGCAGGGTGGACTTGCCGGAGCCCGAGGAGCCCATCACGGCGAGCACCTCCCCCTCGTGGACGCGCAGGCTGGCGCCGTCGAGCGCCCGGGTGGGGCCGAAGGAGCGGTGCAGGTCCTCGGCGACCAGCAGCGGCGCGGTCACGACCGGACCGCCGCGGCGAGGTCGTCGAGACGGGCGGCGGTCAGCTCCAGCCAGCGCAGGTCGGCCTCCAGGTGGAACAGAGCATGGTCGCAGATCAGCTGCTCGGCGAGGTCGCCGTCGCGCTTGCGGCGGGTCAGCTCGCGCATCAGCCGCAGGTGCTCGCCGCGCTGCACGTCGAGCAGGTCGGCGGCGGAACGGCCGGTCAGCAGGGCCAGCACCACCTTGGTGTAGAGGATGCTCTGCAGGTACGGCTCGGGCTTCTCCGCCCGGGCCAGCCACTGCCCGACATCGGTGACGCCGGCTTCGGTGATCGCGTACCGCTTGCGCTCCGGGCCCTCGCCGGGCTCGACCGCCTCCACCTCCACCAGGCCGCTGCGCAGCAGGCGGGAGAGGGTGGCGTAGACCTGCCCGTACGCGAGCGGGCGGGCGTGGCCGAAGCGCTCGTCGTAGAGGCGTTTGATGTCGTAGCCGTGGCGGGGGGTGGCCTCCAGCAGGCCGAGGAAGGTCTGTCCGATCGACATGTCGGGCACTATACACATCACGTATACGCGGTGTGTATACCGGTAGGGTGTGGCGGTATCCGTCGCATGGGAGGTCACGTGTTCGCCCTGTCCCTGACCGAGGACGTCGAGATGCGTCCCCTCGAACCCTGGCGGGCCGAGGAGTTCCTCGCCCACCTGGACCGGGCCCGCGAGCACATCGCGCCCTGGGTGTCGCCGGCGTTCGTGGCCACCGACCTCGACTCCGCCCGGGCCGTGCTCCAGCGCCACGCCGACCGGTGGGCGCGCGGCGCCGGCGGCATCTGGGGCCTCTGGCGGCAGGGCACCCTGGTCGGCGGGGTCCTGTTCGTCTCGCTCGACACGACGACGGGCGTCTGCGAGGCGGGCTGCTGGTTGGAGCCCGCCGCCGAGGGCCACGGGCTGGTCAGCCGGGCGGCGGAGCGGATCGTCGACTGGGCCGTCGAGGAGCGGGGCATCCACCGGGTCGAGTGGCGCACCAACGCCCGCAACGCCCGCAGCATCGCCACCGCCAAGCGGCTGGGCATGCGCCACGACGGGACGCTGCGCGAGGTCTACCCCGGCCCGGACGGGCGGATCGACCTTCAGGTGTGGTCGGTGCTGGCGCCCGAGTGGCGGGCCCGCCGGTCAGACGTGGGCGAGCACCGCGTCGAGTGAGCGGGGCACCCGGTCCGGCTCCAGCGCGCGCACCAGCAGCTTGGCGTACGCGCTCTTGCGGCCGGACCGGGTGCCGAGGAACCGGCGCAGCTGCGCCTCGACGGCGCGCCCCTGCTGGGCCGGCTGCCGCTGGAACAGCTGGAACGTGCGCAGCTCACCCTCGGCGGCGATGACCTTCCGCACCCCGGCCACGCCGACCGCGCGGCGTCGAGGTCCCGGCCCCGCCTGGCGGCGAGGGTCTCCAGCGCGACCCGGTCGCTCCTGCCCTCGACGAGCACCACGGCCCGCGCGTCGATCCCGACCGTCAGCTCGTGGACGCTCCGCACGTTGGCCACCCCGTCTCCTGGTACGTCGCCCCGCCGGGTCGCACGTTGCGGCGTGCGCCCGGCGCCCGGATCAGTCAGGGGATCGTGGCCCGGCGTGCCCGGCGGTGCAAGCGAGTTGCGGCGGGGCCGGGTCGGCGGCGCGTACGGGGCGCGCCGCCGAGCCGGGGTCAGCGCCGGCCTTCGCGGCGCCTCAGCGTGCGCTCGTAGTCCTGGAACCGCGCCTTGGCGATGACCGAGCGGTCCGCGGCGCGGAGCACGAGCCCCTCGGACCGGCCGGCCGGCCCGTCCAGGGCCACCGTGGTCCGCGGCAGGTGGTCGACGAGGAACGTGTGGGTCTTGTCGATCTCGCGCGGCAGTTCCCCGGCGGCGACGGTGGCGAGGCGGGGCACGGTCGCCAGGCCCAGCGCGTCGGCCCGCGCGACGAGGTCGGTCTCGCCGAGGAAGCGCTGGCCGCCGCCGTCGCGCCAGGCCGAGATCCGCTGGGCCGGCCAGGAGAGCATCGGCGCGGGGTCGTCCAGCACCGCCACGTCGAACAGCCGGTGCCCGACCTGGCGGCTGGCCGTGTAGTGCCGGGAGGCGGCAGTCACCTTGCCGCCGTACACCTCGAGGTAGAAGACGGTGACCCGGTCGTCGGCCGCCGCGCCGGTCAGCCGCTCGGCCACGTCGCGCAGCGCGTCGACGATGCCGAGCGCCGGGTTGCCGATCAGGTCGCCGCGCGCGTACAGCAGCTCCTCCCGGCTGCCGATCAGGTACGCGCCGTCGGGCAGCACGACGATCCGGGCGTTCGTCCCGTCGATCTTCTCGGTGAGGGTGACCGGCCCGGTGAACTCGACGCACTCCGCCAACAGCCCGCCGTCGCGGGGGTCGAGGGCGTGGTAGGTCGGGATCGACGGGTACTTGGTCAGCGAGTTGATGGCCCGCAGGTCGACCGTCCGGACGTCGAGGCTGGACACGGCATCCTCCTGGGTGGCAGGTCCGCCGCACCGGGCTGCGGCGCGGCGCCGGGCGGGCAGCGTAACCGCCCGCGACGGGGCGCCTCGCGGCATTTTCCGATCCGTCGCGTCCACCTTGGACCGTCGGCGGGCGGAAATGTCGTACCCGGCGGCGACCATCCATCCATGGCTGTCCCCGCTCTCACCCCGCACACCGACCAGCCGCGTTCGGTGCCGCTGCGCGAGGCGCGCACCCGGTTCACCCAGCTCGTCGCGCTGGCCGAGCTGACCGACGCCGTCACCGTCGTCACCCGCGACGGCGATCCCCGACCGGTCGCCGCGATCGTGCCGGCCGCCGCCGCCCGCACGGCCGCCCAGGCCCGCGCCGACGCGGACCGCCTCGCCGCCGTGACCGCCGGCTGGGCCCGCCGGCTCGACGAGGCGCACCGGCGCAGCAGCCGGCGGCACTCCGCCGAGCTGCGCGCGGTCACCGCCGCCCTCGCCGAGGCGTGGGCCGAGCTCGACCGCCGCGTCCGGCCGGGCAGCGACCCCGACCTCGCCCGGCTGCGCGCCGCCCACGCCGACCTGCTGGCCGCCGACCCCGCGCCCTGACGCCGGCGGCCCCGCGCCGTGTCGCCGGCGGCCCCGCGCCGTGACAACTGGCGGCACCGTACCGTGACGCCAGCGCCGCCGTGACGCGCGGCGGCGCCGTGTCCCGCTGGCGTCGTCAGACGGCCGGGTACGCGTGGGTCTCCGCCGCCTTGACGGCGGCCCAGACCGGCTGCCCCGGAGCCAGCCGGAGCTGGGCGGCGGCGGCCGGAGTGACGTCCGCTGCCACCTCGACCGGCCCGTCGAGCCGCACCCGCAGGTTGTCTCCGTGCCGCTGCACCCCGGCCACCGTCGCCGCCCAGGTGTTGCGCGGGCTGCCCTCCGGCCGGGACGGGTGCAGGGCCACCGCCGACGGCCGGAAGGCGACGAACGCGTCCCCGACGATCCGGTCGGCGACGGTGAGGGTCAGCCCGTCGGCGACCCGGACGCGGTGCCCGTCGGCGCGGCCCCGGTGCAGGTTCAGCCCGACCAGCCGGGCCACGTAGTCGGTGCGGGGCCGCGCGGTGACCGTCGCGGCGTCCCCCTCCTGCACCACCCGTCCCTCCTCGACGATCACCAGCCGGTCGGCCAGCACCAGGGCGTCCAGCGGATCGTGGGTCACCAGCAGGGTGGCCCCCGGGTGCGCGGCGAGGTGCCGGTGCAGCTCGGCCCGGGTGTCCAGCCTGGTGCGTGCGTCGAGGGCGGCGAGCGGCTCGTCCAGCAGCAGCAGCGCCGGCGCGACGGCGAGCGCGCGGGCCAGCGCCACCCGCTGCGCCTGCCCGCCGGAGAGCTGCCGGGGCCGGCGGTGGGCGTGCTCGGCCAGGCCGACCCGGTCCAGCCAGGCGCGGGCGGTCTCCCGGGCGGTGCGCCGGTCGGCGCCGTGCCGCCGCGGCCCGAACGCCACGTTGTCCAGGGCCGTGAGGTGCGGGAAGAGCAGGTAGTCCTGGAACACCACGCCGACGGGTCGGCGCTCCGTCGGCGTCCAGGCGCGCCGTGCCGGCCGGTCCAGGTCGACGCCGTCGAGGGTGAGGTGGCCGGCGGTCAGGGGGAGCAGGCCCGCGAGGGCCCGCAGCGCGGTGGTCTTGCCCGCGCCGTTGGGGCCGAGCAGCGCGACGACCTCGCCGGCGGCGACCCGCAACGGCACGTCGAGGCGGAATCCGCCCCGGTCCACGACGAGGTGGGCGTCGAGCAGGGGCGCGCTCACGGGCTGGTGATCCAGCGGTCGCGCAGCCCGGCCAGGATGGCCACCGAGACGGTGAGCAGGACGAGGCTGAGCACCACGGCGGCCTGCACGTCCGTCTCCAGCGCCAGGTAGACCGCCAGCGGCATGGTCTGCGTCCGGCCGGGATAGTTGCCCGCGAAGGTGATGGTGGCGCCGAACTCGCCGAGCGCCCGGGCCCAGCACAGCACCGCCCCGGCCGCCAGGCCGGGGGCCACCAGGGGCAGGGTGACGTGGGTGAACGTCGTCCACCGGCCCGCGCCGAGGGTCGCCGCCGCCTCCTCGTACCGGCGGTCCGCGCCGCGCAGCGCGCCCTCGACGGCGATGACGAGGAACGGCATCGCGACGAACGCCTCGGCCAGCACGACGCCGGCGGTGGTGAACGGCAGGGTGATCCCGAAGGTCGCGTCGAGCCAGCCGCCGAGCAGCCCCCGCCGGCCGAAGACCAGCAGCAGCGCCACCCCGCCGACCACGGGCGGCAGCACCAGCGGCACGGTGACGAGGGCGCGTACCAGGCGGCGGCCGGGAAACTCGACGCGGGCCAGCAGCCACGCCAGCGGCACCCCGAGCAGCAGGCAGAGCAGGGTGGCGAGGGTGGCGGTCAGCAGGGACAGCCGCAGCGCGGTGAGCACGCCCGGCTCGGTGAGCCGCTGCGGCAGGGTGGCCCACGGCGTACGGGCCAGCAGCCCGACCAGGGGCAGGACGAGGAACGCCAGGCCGAGCACGGCCGGCAGCAGCAACGCGACCGGCACCCCGGTGCCCCGCCGTCGCCGCACGCCGTCGGTCCGCCTCACGGTGCCTGGAAGCCGGCCTCGGTGAGCACCGTCCGCCCTCGCTCCGAGCGGACGTACGCGACGAAGGCCCGCCCGCCGTCCCGGTTGGGCGCGTCCCGCAGCGCCACGATCGGGTAGTCGTTGACGGCGCGGGCGGACTCGGGGAACTCGACGGCGGTCACGTCGGCCGCGGCGGCCAGCGCGTCCGTGCGGTAGACGAGGGCCGCGTCGACCTCGCCGAGGCGCACCTTCGACAGCGCGCCCCGGACGTCCTGCTCAAGGGTGACCGGGGTGAGGCTGACCGAGGCGGCGTCGAGCGCCGTGCGCGCCGCCGCGCCGCAGGGCACCTGCTCGGCGCAGAGCGCGACGGTCAGCCCGGGGCGGGTCAGGTCGGCCAGCCCGGTCACGCCGCGCGGGTTGCCCTTCGGCACGGCGACGACGAGCTGGTTGCGGGCGAAGACGGCGGGGTCGCCGTCGGCGTTGCCGGCCTCGGTGACCGTGGCCATGTTCCGCGTCGCCGCCGCGGCGAACACGTCGGCCGGCGCGCCCTGGTTGATCTGGGCGGCCAGCGCCGAGCTGCCGGCGAAGTTGAAGACCACGGTGGTGCCCGGGTGGGCCGCCTCGAAGTCCCGGCCGAGCCGGGTGAACGACTCGGTCAGCGAGGCCGCGGCGAACACCGTCACCGTGCCGCCGACGCCCGTGCCGCCGGCCGGGCCCCCGGCGGCCGAGCCCTCGCCGCCGCAGCCCGCCAGGCCCGCGAGGGCGAGCACCGCCGCCACCGTACGCAGCCAGCGCCGGCCCGGGCGTCCGGGCCGTGGCCGAGGTGTCGCCGTCACGATGTCTGCCTTCCCTTGCTGCTGGCCGGGGTGGTGGCCCGTTCCACCACCACCGTGGTCGACTTGATCACCGCGACGGCCAGCGAGCCGACCCGCAGGTCCAGCTCGTCGACGGCCTCCCGGCTCATCAGCGAGACGATCCGGAACGGCCCGGCCTGGATGTCGACCTGCGCCATGACGGTGTCCTTGACGACGTTGACCACGATGCCGCGCAGCCGGTTGCGGGCCGAGGAGGAGTCCGACCGCTCGTCGGGGTCGGCGGCCTGCCCACGCGCGAACGCGGCGAGGTCGACCCCGTCGATCACCCGGTGCCCGTGCTCGTCGCGGCCGGCGGTGAGCCGGCCGGCGTCCACCCACCGGCGCACGGTGTCGGCGCTGACCCCGAGCAGCTCGGCCGCCTCGCCGATGCGGAACGTCGTCACCGGCCCATCCTAACCATCCGGCAGATGCGATGAGTTGGCCCCCTCTGCCCTCGCGATTGCCGCCTCCTGGGCAGCTGGCCCTGGCGTTCGCGAGAGGCGGCACGCATCACCCGGGGCGTCGACACGGGCGGTGTCGGTCGCTTTCCGTACTGTCGCGGCGGTGCGGCGTGGACCACAATGGAGGGCTCGCGCGGGCGGCGACCGGGAGGCCGAGTTGGGTCAGGACAAGGAGACCGGCGGCGACTCGCCGGGGCTGCCGGCCGTGGCGGCGGCGTCCGGTGGCATGTCGCGGTCCCGGCAGGTGCGCCTGGCGGCGCTGCTGCTCCTGCTGGTGGTGGTCGCGGTCGCCGCGGTGCGGGTGATCGTCGCCAGCGGCCCGCCCACCTGGGACGAGCTGCGCGAGCGGGCCGGGCTGACCAACCGCGACAGGCTGCTCATCGGGGTGAAGGACGACCAGCCCGGGGTGGCGCAGAAACTGGAGAACGGCGCGTTCGAGGGCTTCGACATCGACATCGCCTACATGATCGCCGAGGACCTGGGCTTCGACGCGCCGGAGGTGACGCTGCTGCCGATCGAGAGCGAGGACCGGGCCCGACGGCAGGCCCGCGACACCGACGGCAGCTTTGTCACGGTCGACCTGGTCATCGCCTCCTACAGCATCACCGAGGAGCGCCGGGACCAGGGCGTGGTCTTCTCCTTCCCCTACCTGGAGACCGAGCAGTCGGTGCTGACGCGGGCGTCCGACCGCCGGCAGGTCGCCAGCCTGCGGGACCTCGACAAGGCGAAGGTCTGCACGCTGGGGACGTCCACCTCGGAGCAGCGCCTGCGCGAGGCGGGCGCGAACCCGATCGGTCGCAACCGGATCAGCCAGTGCGTCCAGGCGCTCTACGACGGCGAGGTCGACGCCGTCACCACCGACGCGGCGATCCTGGCCGGCTTCGTGGGCCCGCGTCCGCCCGGCGAGCTGCCGCCGGCGACGAAGCTGCTGCGGCGTACGGAGTTGCGGCACTGGGACATCGGCGCGGACGCGGCGGAGAAGTGGGGGGTGAACACGGGGCCCAACCCGGCGATGCGGGACCTCGTCAACCTCTCCCTCTACCAGTCGGCGAAGGGCCCGGACGGCGACCGGTGGAAGGCGGCGTTCGACCGCTATCTGGCCTCGGAGCAGCAGTACAGCAACCCGCAGCAGGTGGCGGTCGGCCGGCAGCCGGAGCCCGAGGAGAAGGTGGAGGTGCGGCAGTGGCCGTGGGAGAGATGGGCGCTGCCGTCTCCGAGCCGGCCGCCGTCGGGCGTCCGGACCGCCGCCCGGGCACGAAGCAGGCGCAACAGGCGCAGCAGTGGCTGCTGACGCTGCTGCCCGCGTTCCCGGTGCTGCTGCTCGTGCTGCGGCTGTGGCGGCTCAGCCGGCAGGACATGCCGACGATGCTGCTGCTGGTGCAGTACGTCAGCCCGCTCGGGCTGCTCAGCGCCCTGCTGATCGCGCTGGTGTGGGCGTTTCCGCTCGTCGTGCTGGTGCTGGCCGTCCTCGGCCGGCTGCTCCAGGTCAGCGCGCCTGACCGGTTCGACCCCGAACGCTCGCTGCTCGCCTACGGCACCGTGCGTACCCCCGGCTGGGTCCTGGTGGCGGCGATCGCGCTGGCGGCCCTCACCTGGCAGTTGCGGTTCCTGCCGCTGCTGTTGATGCTCGCCCTCTGGCTGCTGGCGCTGCGGACCCGGCTGCGCCACCCGGACCGGCCCCGCCGGCTCCTGGTCACCGGCCTGCTGCTGCCCGTCGTCGCGGGGGCCGCGAGCTACGCGTGCCTGGCGCCGGCCGTCCTGGCCGCCGCCCGGCACGGGGAGCTGGCCACGGCCCTGCTGCTGGTCGTGCCGCCGCTGGGGGCGGCGGTGCTCACCGGCCCGGTGCCGCGCCCGGTCGCCCCGGCGCTGACCCGCACCCTGGCGTACGCGGTGGCGGCGGTGGTGCCGCTGGTGATGGGGGTGGTCTTCCTGCGGGTCCCGCTGCTGCCCGCCGTCGCCGTGGAGGTCGGCGCTGAGTCGGGCCCGGCCCGGGAGGTGGTACGCGGCCAGGCGGTCACCGTCACCGACCGGATGACGATCGTGCTCGACGCTCGGGGCGAGGTGCGATTCCTGCCCAACGACCTGGTACGCGGCCAGCGGCTCTGCCCCGATCCCGGGCGGATCCCGGTCAGCCGGGTCGACGTGTACGGCTGGCCGGTGGAGGAGACGGCGCTGGACTGGATGATCCCCCGGCAGCCGGTGGGCCGGCCGGACCCGCGCTGCCTCGGCCGCCTGCCGGCCCCCGGTCCCGCCGCCCCGCCCGCGCCGCCCTCCCCGGGCCCCCGCTGACCCGACGCGGGCCGCGTGTCCGGGGCCGGTCCGTCGACCGGCGGGCGGAACGGCGTCCCGTCCCGCCCGCGGTCGCGCGACCGGGCGGGTCAGCAGTTGCGCAGCTCGGGGGACTGGTTGAGCAGCTGGCCCCGGGCGGAGACGAACCGCCGGTAGGCGTCGGAGTCGACGGCGGCCGGGCGGAACGCGGCGACCCGGTGGCAGTTCTGGAACGCGAGCTTCACCTGGAAGTGCCGCTCCAGCCCGGCCCGGATGGCGTCGCTGGCGAGCGCCCGCAGCAGTTGGCCGCGCTCGGCGTCGCCGGGCGGCGGGATCACGTTGTCGGCGTGGTCCGTGCCGGTGGACTCCAGCTCGGCGACCACCCGGCTGACGGTCTGCCAGGCGTACGGCAGCGAGTCGCGGACGCAGGCGATGAACTCGGTGTCGTCGACGGGGCCGCGCTCGGCGGCGTCGAGCAGGGCGGGGGAGACGGTGAGAGACATGCTTCTCCTCGGGCTCACTGATAATGACTACGATTGCCATTACCGACTCGCGTCGAGCAGACCACGGGCGGCGACGCCCCGTCAAGCACCGACAGGCGCGCCGCGGCGACGCAGCGTGACGTGAGGGCACCGCAGGCGGCGAACCAGGGAAGAGGTGGTGGCGGCGGTCAGCCCCGCCGGGTGGTGCGGCCCTTGAGGCGGCGGCCCAGCTCGCGGGCGATCTCCCGGTCGGCGTCCCGCGCGGCCAGCGCCTGCCGCTTGTCGTACGACTTCCGGCCCTTGGCCAGGGCGAGTTCGACCTTCGCCCAGCCGCCCGCGAAGTACATCGACAGCGGCACCAGGGTCAGCCCGCCCTCGCGGGTCTTCTCCAGGATCCGGGCGATCTCCATCCGGCGCAGCAGCAGCTTGCGGGTCCGTCGGGGCGCGTGGTTGGTCCAGCTGCCGAAGCCGTACTCGGCGATGTGCAGGCCGTGCAGCATGAGCTCGCCGTCGTGTTCCTGGGCGAACGCGTCGACCAGCGACGCCCGGCCCTCGCGCAGCGACTTGACCTCCGTGCCGGCCAGCACGATGCCCGCCTCGTAGGTCTTCAGGATCGTGTAGTCGTGCCGCGCCTTCTTGTTCGAGGCGATCAGCGTGCGCTCGGTCTGCCGGCCCGCGTTCACCCGGTGGAGGATATCCGCCCGGCGCCCCGGGCGACGGGCCCGGTGTTTCGTTCAAAGCCGGCGGGCCTCCCCGGCCAGGCCGGCGAGCAGGCGGGCGACCGCGGGCGGGTGGTGCCGCCCGGCGGCGGTGGCCGCGTACACCCGGCGGGCCGGCGCGTCGTCGGCGTGCAGGCGCAGCAGGGCCAGGTCGGCAGGGGCGGCCCGGACCGCCAGCGCCGGCACCAGCGCGACCCCGAGACCGGCCGCCACGCAGCCCAGCTTGCCGGTCCAGTCGGCGGCGACGATGTCCACCCGGGGCCGGAAGTCGGGCGGCATGGTGGCGCGCATCAACGGGTCCTCGCCGCCGGGCGACCCGGCGACGAACGGGTCGTCGGCCAGCTCCGCCAGGCGCACCGTGCGGCGCCGGGCCAGCCGGTGCTGCCGGGCGACCGCGACCAGCAGGCGCTCGTCGAGCAGGTGGTGCAGGTCGAAGCGCCCGGGGTCCAGCGGGCGGTCGGGCGGCGCGCTCACCACGGCGACGTCGGCGTCGCCGGCGAGCAGCAGCTCCAGCAGGTCCGGCGTCCGCCCCTCCACCACCGACAGGGCCACCCGCGGGTGTGCCTCCCGGAATCCGGCCAGCGCGCGCGGCACGAGGGCCGCCATCGCGGTCGGGAACGCGCCCACCCGCAGCCGGCCGCCACCCAGCCCGCGCAGCGCGTTGAGGTCCCGGTGCGCGGTGGCCAGCCGCTCCAGCACCGCGTCGGCGTGCGGCAGCAGGCACCGCCCCGGCTCGGTCAGCGCGACGCCGCGCGGAAGGCGGTCGAACAGCGCCACGCCGAGGTCGGCCTCCAGCGCGGCGACCTGCCGGGAGACCGCCGACTGCGTGTAGCGCAGCTCGCGGGCGGCGGCCGTGATCGAGCTGTGCCGGGCCACCGTCCGGAACACCTCCAGGGCCAGCGGCTGCATCCCGCGAGCGTACGCGAACCCATGCACCACCCGCATGGCGGCCATCGGAAAGATTCGTTGGTCGCATGGCAGCGCGCTGCCTACGGTTTCCCGCATGACGAAGATCGCCGTACTCGGCACCGGGCGGATGGGGGCGTCGATCGCCCTGCGCCTGCTCGACGCCGGCCACCAGGTGACGGTGTGGAACCGCACCGCCGCCCGCGCCGCCCCGCTCGGGCAGGCCGGCGCGGACGTGGCCCGGACGCCGGCCGGGGCCGCCCACGACGCCGAGGTCGCCATCACGATGCTCACCGACGCCGCCGCCGTCGAGGCGGTGCTGTTCGGGCCGGACGGGGCCGTCCCGGCCCTGCCACCGGGCGCCTGCCTGGTCGAGATGTCCACCATCGGCCCGGCCGCCGTGCACGACCTGGCGACGCGGCTGCCCGCCATCGTCGACCTCGTCGACGCCCCGGTGGGCGGGAGCGTGGCCGCCGCCCGCGCCGGCCGGCTGCGGGTGCTCGCCGGCGGCACCGACGCCGCCGTCGCCCGGGTCGCCCCCGTCCTGGCGGCGCTCGGCGCCGTACGCCACTGCGGCGGCACCGGCAGCGGGGCCGCGCTGAAGCTCGTGCTCAACACGGCGCTGCTCGTGGCCCTCGGCGGGCTGGCCGACACCCTCGCGGTCGCCCGCGCCGTCGGCGTCGACCCGGCCGCGGCCCTCGACGCGCTGGCCGGCGGTCCGCTCGGCGGCGTGCTCGGGCGGGCCGCCGCCCGCGACGCCGACTTCCCGGTCGCCCTCGCCCGCAAGGACCTCGACCTGGCCCGTGCCGCGCTCGGCGCCACCGCGGCCCCGCTGGTCCGGGCGACCCGCACCGTGCTCGACGCCGCCCCCGACCCGACCACCGACATCGCCACCCTCGTCAGCCTGGAGCGCTCGTGAACCTCACCCTCGACAACCCGCCCGCCGTCGCGGCGCCGTTCGGCGACCGGTTCGCCCACGTGGCCCGCCTCGACCTGCCCGGCGGCGCCCTGCTGGTGCTCGCCGGCCAGGTCGCCGTCGACGACGCCGGCCACCTGGTCGGGCCGGGCGACATCGTCGCGCAGTCCGAACGGATCTTCGAGATCGTCGGCGGCGTGCTGTCGGCCCACGGCGCGGGACTGGCGGACGTGCTGCACATCCGGACGTTCCTGACCGACCTCGGCGACCTGCCCGGGTACGCCTCGGTCCGGCGTCGGCTCTTCACCGCCACGCCCCCGCCCGCCAGCACGACGGTGGAGGTGAACCGCCTCTTCCTGCCGGGCGCGTTGATCGAGGTGGAGATCACGGCCGCCGTCACCGGCCCGGGCGCCGCGGCCTGATCCATGCCGGCCCGGTCACCTCCGGCGGTGGCCGGGCCGGCGTGCGTGGTCGCGGGCACCCGGGGCCGACCGTAGGGGCCGGGCGTCGCCGGACCAGCCGGGCGGTGGCGCGGGCCGGCCCCGCGACACGCCGTTAGCACGCTCGTTCGACACGCCGAACACGTGGAGACATCGTGCGATCGCAGCCAGTAGTCTCGGGCGGTCCTCGCCGGTCGGACGCGTCACGGCCACCCCGCCCGGCGGGGCATCCGGTCAGCCCCGCCGCCCGAGGAGCGTCCGTGGAGTCGATGACCCGCCAGCGCCAGCCGTCCGGGGAGGACGACCACCCCGACGACGCCTCCGCCACCGCGCTGCTGCCGGAGCTGGAGGACGCGGACTGGATGCACCACGCGCGGGAGTTCGCCCACACCAGCTTCTGGGCGGTCGCCCGCCGACTGCCCCGGCTGGTCCGGGAGGCGGTCGCGCTGGCCTGGTCCACCAGCCGCCGGGACACCGTCGCCTCGATCGGCCTGAACGTCGCCGCCGGGGTGATGACCACCTTCGGGCTGCTCGCCACGACCAGCGTCCTGCGCGAGCTGTTCACCGCCGGGCCCACCCCGGACCGCGTCCGCGCCGCGCTGCCGGCGCTGACCCTGGCGGCGGCGGCCGTGGCGGCGCGGGGCGGGCTGACGATCGCGGCCGGCTGGGCGCAGGCCCGGCTGACGCCCCAGATCAACTACGAGGTCGAGCTGCGGCTCTTCGAGGCCACCACGGCGGTCGACCTGGCCGCGTTCGACGACGCCGGGTTCGCCGAGGAGATGGACCGGGCCCGGGACCGGGGCATGGGCGAGGCGGCCTACATCGTCGACCACACCGTCAACCTGGTCACCGGGGTGGTGGGGATGCTCGCCACCGCGGTGGCGGTGACGGTGATCCAGCCGGTGCTGCTGCCCTGCCTGCTCCTCGCGGCGGTGCCGCAGGCGGCCACCGCCGTCCGGATCGCCCGCCGGCAGTATCTGGCCATGCTGGCCAGGATCACCCGGCAGCGGCGGATGCGGATGCTGGCCCAGCTGATGGCCAACCGGCACACGGCCGCCGAGGTCCGGTCCTACCAGATGCGCGACTTCCTGCTCGCCGAGTACCGCGCCATGATGACCGTCGAGACCCGCGCCCACCTGCGGCTCGTCCGGGCGCAGACCACCACCCGGGTGGCCGGCGCGACCGCCGCGGGCCTCGCCACCTTCGGCGTCTACGCGGTCCTCGCCGCGCTGCTGCTGAACGGCATGGTCGCGCTCGCCGCCGCCGCGACCGCACTGTTCGCCCTCCAGTCCGCCCGCACGAGCCTCAACGTCGCGGTCCTCGCCACGAACTCGCTCTACGAGGACGCCCTCTACTACCAGGACTACCGCGACTTCCTCGACCGGGCCGGGGCGCGGGTCCCGGCCAGCGGCGGGCGGGCGGTGGACGGGTTCGACGCGGTCGAGTTGGACCGCGTCAGCCTGCGCTACCCGGACACCGAGCGGCCGGCCGTCGACGAGGTCAGCCTCACCGTGCGGCGCGGCCAGGTGGTCGCCCTGGTTGGCGAGAACGGCTCCGGCAAGACGACCCTGGCCAAGCTCATCGCCGGGCTCTACCGGCCGACCGGCGGCGCGGTCCGCTGGGACGGGGTCGACGCCCGCGAGCTGGATCCGCGGGCCACGGGCGGACACGTGGCGGTGATGACGCAGGACTGGTGGAAGTTCCCGTTCACCGCCCGGCAGAACATCCGCATCGGGCGGCACGACCGGGCGCCCGAGCGGCCGGGGCCCAGCGTGCACGACGCCGCGCGGGCGGCGGCCGCGCACGACATGATCGCGGGCCTGCCCTTCGGGTACGACACCCTGCTCGACCGCGAGTTCAAGGACGGACAGGACCTCTCCGGCGGGCAGTGGCAGCGGCTCGTCGCCGCGCGGGGCCTCTACCGGCACGCCGCCCTGTTGATCTGCGACGAGCCGTCGGCCGCCCTGGACGCGCGGGCCGAGCACGCGCTCTTCCAACACCTGCGTCGCCGTCCCGACCGGGCCGTCGTGCTGATCACCCACCGGCTGGCCAACGTCCGGCACGCCGACCAGATCTTCGTGATGGAGCGGGGCCGGCTCGTCCAGCAGGGCACCCACGACGAGTTGATGTCGGCCGACGGCCTCTACCGGGAGCTGTTCGACCTGCAGGCCAGCGGCTACCTCGCCCGTTCCCCGGCGGCCGACGACGGCCTGCCCCGCTGACCGGCCGCCCCGCCGTGGCCGTACGGTCCGCCGGCCGGCGGCCCGACGTCGGCGGCGCGGCGCACCGGAGACCGACCGGCGGTCCGGGTGGCTCCCGTGTTGACTTCCAGCGCACTCGAATTCCTAGCGTGGCCCGGACGCCCGGCGGACCCACGCCGGGCGCGGCGACACGAGGAGCACGAGCATGCGTTACCGCGTCCTGGGCGGCACCGGCATCGAGGTGAGCGTCCACGCCCTCGGCACGATGATGTTCGGCGCGGTCGGCAATCCCGACCACGACGACTGCGTCCGGATCATCCACGCCGCCCTCGACCGCGGCGTCAACCTGGTCGACACCGCCGACATGTACTCGGCCGGCGAGAGCGAACGCATCGTCGGCCGGGCGCTGCGAGGCCGCCGGGACGACGTCGTGCTCGCCACCAAGGTGCACTTCCCGATGGGGGAGGGGCGCAACCGGGGCGGCAACTCGCGACGCTGGATCCTGCGGGCCGTCGAGGACAGCCTCCGCCGGCTCGACACCGACTGGATCGACCTCTACCAGGTGCACCGCCCCGACCACACCACGGACATCGAGGAGACCCTCGGCGTCCTGAGCGACCTCGTCCGGGCCGGCACGATCCGGGCGTTCGGCTGCTCCACGTTCCCGGCCGAGGAGATCGTCGAGGCGCAGCACGTCGCCGAGCGGCGCGGCCTCGGCCGGTTCCGCACCGAGCAGCCGCCGTACTCGATCCTGGCCCGGGGCATCGAGGCCGACGTGCTCCCGGTCTGCCAGCGGTACGGCATGGGGGTGCTCGTCTGGAGCCCGCTCGCCTCGGGCTTCCTGTCCGGCCGCTACCGCCACGGCCGCCCCGTCGACCTGGCCGCCGGCCGACCCGCGCTCACTCCGGCCCGGTTCGACCCGTCGATCCCCGGCAACGCCGCCAAGTACCAGGCGGTCGAGCGGCTGGTCGAGCTGGCCGGGGACGTCGGCTGCTCGCTGCCCGAGCTGGCCGTGGCGTTCACCGTGGCCCACCCCGGGGTCACCTCGGCGATCCTCGGGCCGCGGACGATGGAGCAGCTCGACGGGCTGCTCGCCAGCGCCGCGCTGACCCTCGACGACGCCACGCTCGACCGGATCGACGAGATCGTCCCACCCGGCACCGACCTGTACGCCCCGGACGGCGTCTGGCGCCCGCCGGCGCTCACCGACCCGGCCCGCCGTCGCCGCCCGACCGCCGACCGGCCCGCCGCCTGACCGCCGGCCTGCCCGCCCAATCGCCTGGCGCGGATCATGCTCGGGGAGGCAGACTTCGGGGGTGGATCATCGGGCGATGGTGGGGCTGAGCAAGCGGATGTCCCTGGCGTTGCGGCACCAGCCCGCCCGGTTCGGCCTCGTGCCCGACGGGGCCGGCTGGGTGCCGGTCGACGACCTGCTCACCGCGCTGCGGGTCGGCCGCGTCGACCTCGACGCCGTCGTCGCCGGCAACGACAAGCAGCGTTTCGCCGTCGAACGCGGCCCCGACGGCGTCGAGCGGATCCGGGCCAACCAGGGGCACTCCATCCCGGTCGACCTGGGGCTCACGCCGTGTCCGCCGCCGGCGCGGCTCTACCACGGCACCAGCAGCGTCGCCCTCGACTCCATCCGGGCGACCGGTCTGCACCGGGGCGGCCGGCACCACGTCCACCTGTCACCGGACGTGGCGACCGCCCGGCAGGTGGGCGCCCGCCGGCGGGGAGACGTGGTGATCCTGACGGTGGACGCGGCGGGGATGGCCCGCGACGGGCACGCCTTCTACCGCAGCGCCAACGGGGTCTGGCTCACCGACGCGGTGCCCGCCCGCTACCTCGCGGTCTGACCGGCCACGCCCCGAGCCCGACCGAACCGGCGCCGGACGGTACGGGGCCCGGTCAGGCCGCGCGTCGGTGCCGGGCCTGGGTCAGGCAGTGCGGTGCCGACCGGGGCAGGCAACGCGGTGCCGGCCCGGGTCAGGCCGCCCGCTGCGCGAGGAAGTCGGCGAGCACCCGGGTGTGGGTGGAGAAGGCCAACTCCGTCGGCTCGGTGAGCACCAGCCACTCGGTGGCCTCCTCGGTGGGTGCCGAGGGCGGCAGCGCCTCGGCCCGCTGCTCGGGCAGCTCCCCGAAGACCATCATCGTGCCGCCGGCCGGGGCGCTGTGCACCGCGAAGAGGCGGGCGTCGGCGGCGTCGGCGCGCAGGCCGGTCTCCTCCCACAGCTCCCGGACCAGGGCCTCCTGCCACTCCTCGCCGTACTCGATGAAGCCCCCCGGCAGCGCGAGCAGGCCGCGTGCCGGCTCGATGTCCCGGCGGACGACGACCACGCCGAGGCCCGCGTCCGTGCGGACCGGCAGCACCGCCACCGCGACGGGCAGCGGGTTGCGCCAGACGGTCTCGCCGCAGGCCGCGCAGACCCGCGGCCATCCGGCCGCCGCCGGGTAGGCCATGCCGCAGAAGGAGCAGTGGGAGTATGCGGCGGCCGTCATGCCGCAGGACGTTACCCGCCCCGCTCCGGAGCCGCCCGGCAGCGGTCCCGCGGTCACGAACCGCCCGCGCGGAGGGCGTCGCGGGCGTCCATCAGGGCGAAGCCGAGCAGGTTCGCGCCCTGCCACGCCTGCGGATCCTCCGCGCGCGGATCGTCGGCGGCCAGCCCGATGCCCCAGACGCGGTCCACCGGGCTGGCCTCCACGAGCACCCGCTCGCCGGTGGCCAGCAGGAACGCCCGCAGGTCGTCGTGCTGGCCGAACTTGGCGACGCTGCCCGCCACCACGATGTCGTAGCGCCGGGCCGCCCAGGTCGCCTCGTCGAATCCGCGCACGCGGCGGCCGAGCGACTTGGCGCGGTGCGGGTGCCCGGCCGCCAGGACCTGGGCGGCGACGTCCGCGTCGCCGAACAGCATCGCCTTGTGCCACATCATCCAGTGCTCGGCGGTGGCATACGTCCGGCCGCCGTCGCGGAACGGGGCCGGCCACCACTGGCTCAGGCAGCCGGACCCGACGCCGCCGTCGCGGCGCGGCCGGTGGCCCCAGAAGTGCAGGTAGCGGACCCTCTCGCCGGCCTGCGTGGCGGCGACGAGGGCGGCGACGGATCGCGGCGACATGCCGGAGAGTCTGCCCGACGGCTCCGACAGAACGCCGCACGTTCTCCGGGGCGCCCTCAGCGGTCGCCGTCGTCGTCGGGCGCGTCGCCGGGCCGCCCGCGTAGCCGCCGTTCGCGCATGCCCCGGGCGAGCTCGGTCGCGAGGGCCTGCAGGGGCGGCGTCCAGAACCGACGGAAGTGGTCGAGCCACTGGTCGACCTCCCGCAGGGGCCGGGGGTCGACGGCGTAGAGCCGTCGGGTCCCCTCCGCGCGCACGGTGGCGAAGCCGTTGTCCCGCAACACCTTGAGGTGCTGCGAGACGGCGGGCTGGGAGATCCCGAACTCGCGCCGGATCACGTCGCACAGCCCACCGGCGGTCATCTCACCGTCGGTGAGCAGTTCGAGGATGCGGCGCCGCACCGGGTCGCCGAGCACATCGAAGGCGTGCACCCGTCATTTATATCAACTTCAACTTAATTAGGCGAGACCTGATGAACGCGGGTCGGTGTCGGAGACGCGACGCCAGGTCGTACGCCCGGGCTGCCCTGACCGCGACCAACCGCGCCACCCCGCGCCGGCGGTCGTCGCCCCTGGGGCCGCCGGCCCCCGGCGACGATGTCGCACCCGTGGTCCATGATCCTCGTCGTGACGGCGGCGCCGGGTCCATCCGGTGTCGGCGTGGTCACGGCGGCGCCGCGCGGCGGCGGACGGGAGGTTCGGACAGTGGCGGACGCGGAACTGGCCGCGTGGAGACGGCGCAGCACCGTGCGGGTGGTGCCGCCCGCACGGCCCCGCAAGCTGGCCAAGGTGCCCTTCGTGGAGCTGGCCGACGGGCGGTTGCAGGGCGTGGTGTCCTCCGGGTCGGACGTCGAGCGGGTCTACGTGTCCTCGATCGGGGCCGGCACCCACGCCTACCACTGCAGCACCAACAACAACCGCCCCTGTGGCGGGCTGCGCGGTGCCCTGTGCAAGCACCTGCACGCCCTCGTGGACGAGGCCGTCCTCCAGTACGGCGTCGACCGGGTCGCCCGCTACCTGCGGGTCGAGGTCGGCGACGGGGCGAGCAGCGGAGCGGACCTGATCGCCGCCCTGGACGCGCGGCACGAGCCGACGCCCGCCGCGGTCGTGTTCAGCCGCTTCCTGCGCCACCTGTCCTATCTGGAACTCCCCGGCAGCACGGCATCCCTGCCCGAGCTGCACTGGTTCCCGGCCACCGGGGCGGGCCGCTGATGCTCGGCACGCAGCTCGCCGTCCTGCGCGACGGCGCACCGACCGGTCTGACCGACGCCCTCGACCTCGTCGCCGGTCTCGACGGCGCCCTGGTTCGCGGGTTCGCCCGGGTCGACGAGGAGGACGCGGCGGCGCTGGCCGCGCTGGCCGGAGCGCTCGCCCCCACCCCGCTCGGCGACCTGGTGGCCGAGGCGGTCGGCAAGGTGACCGCCGGTTCGGTGACCGAGGACCATCTCGTCGCCCTCGCCGGTGCCCGGTGCGCGCTGCTCGGCGCGGCCCACGACGCGCTGCTCGGGCAGCTCGACACCGCCCTGGGCCGGGCGCGCGCCCCCTGGGCGCCGGGCCCGCCCGGGCCCGCTGCGGACGCGCCGCCGCCGCTCGCCGGCGTCCGCGCGTGGCTGCACGAGCTGGCGCTCGTGGGGTGGGGCGGCGTCGACCACGAGCTCGTCGCCGCGGCCGCGACGCCGATCGAGGCCGCGCTCGCCGAGCCGGGCCTGCGTCGGCTGGCGGTGCTGCTCGACGGCCTGGCCGCCGAGCTGCGGGCCTGCGCGCCGGTCGCCACGATGGCGCATCCGCCGGTCCGGCGCTGGGCCGACCTGTGGGCGCGGGGCCTGCTGCTCGCCCAGGACGCGGCGGCCGTGGCCGCCCCGCCGGCCGTCGAGGAGGTGTCCGGGCGGCTCCTCGTGCTCGGTGTCGACGTGCACGAGCACGACACCGCCGTGCAGGCACAGGTGCACGGCATCCTCGAGCCGGCCGATGGTGGGACGCCCCGCCTGGTCCGCGCCGCCGTCGGGGCGGTCAAGGTGGAGACGATCGTCGGGCCGGCGCTGTGGCGCCTGCTGGACGCCCACCCCGTGCTGTTGGCCGCGCTGGCCGAACGACGGGGCCTGACGGTCAGCGGCCTTCCGCTGCGCGGCGCCGATCTGATCTGGCGTGACGACCGGGCGCGACCCGGCGAGGCAGCCGACCCGTTCGCCACCGCGCGGGTCCTGCTGCCGGCGGCGGTCGCGGCGGCGCCGGCGCCGCTGGACCGGCACCCGGTCGGGATCGCCGAGCCCGTCCTGCTGGAGGGCTACACCGTGCGCGACGACGACGGCGCGCTCACCGTCGAGCTCGACGGCCACCCGCTCGCCGCCGCGGTCGACCGGCTGCCCTCCTGCGGCCCGCTCACGCCCGACCTGGTCGCGGCCTCGTCGGCGTGCCTCGGCCTGGTCCGGTGGGACGACGGCCGGTGGCTGCTCCAGCCGCTGGCGGTGCAGGCCACCGTCAAGCGCAAGCCGGTCGGCGCGCACGCCGGCGACTGGGCATGCGGAGTCACCGACCCGAAGGCCGCCAAGGCCGACGCCAAGGCGGGCGACGCCGTGGCGGTGCTGCGCGAGCGCGCGGGACGGTTGCTGCGCCGATGACCGACTCCCTCGCCCCCGCGGACCACGCCGACGCCAACCGGCGCCAGGTGCTCTACTGGCGCCTGCTCGCCCGGCTCTTCGACCCCGACGAGCAGCCCGCCCTGGAGTCGGCCAGCATGGCGGTCGTCGACGACCTCGGCCTGCCGGCCGCCCTGCTGGACCCGGCGGTGTCGGTGGACACCGTCGTCCAGCGCTTCCCGGCCCTCGCCGCCGAGCTGCGCGGCCTGCTCCAACCGGAGCAGGACGCGGGCGCGGGCGCGCCGCCGGGCGGTGGGCCCACCCCGCCCGACCCCGCCGCCACCACGGACGCCGGGGCCGGCGCCGACACCGGATCGAGCGCCACAACGGGCACCGGATCGAGCGCCACGACGGGCACCGGGTCGGGCGTCGACCTCGGGTCCGGCGCCGATACCGGGTCGGGCGTCGACAGCGGATCGGGTGTCGACCTCGGGTCCGGCGCCGATACCGGGTCGGGCGTCGACAGCGGATCGGGTGTCGACCTCGGGTCCGGCGCCGACGCCGGGTCGGGCGGTGCGGGATCGGGCGGTGACGGGCCGGCGACCGGGCCGGGCGCCGCGGAGGTGCGCCGCGCCGCGCTGGTGTCGAAGCTGCTGCTCAACGTGTTCGCCACCGGCCACGGGGCGGTCGACGCCGGTCAACTGGCCCGGTGGCAGTCCGACGCGGGCTGGTTCGAGCAGGCGCTCGGCCTGGAGCCCGGGGGGCTGCGCCGGCAGGGCGGCACCGACGGCCTCGGCGGGGTGCTCGCCGGCCTGGAGGGCGACCTGGTCCGCCGGATGCACCTGCGGGAGGTGCTGGCCGACCCGGCGCTGGCCAGCCGGCTGACGCCGAGCATGTCGCTGATCGAGCAGCTCCTGCGGGACAAGGCCAACCTCTCCGGCGTGGCTTTGGCCAACGCCAAGGCGCTCATCCGCCGCTTCGTCGACGAGGTCGCGGAGGTGCTGCGTACCCAGGTCGCGCAGACCAGCGTCGGCGTCGTCGACCGGTCCGTGCCGCCGAAGCGGGTGTACCGCAACCTCGACCTCGACCGCACCATCTGGCAGAACCTGACCAACTGGAGCCCGGAGGACGAGCGCCTCTACGTCGACAAGCTCTACTACCGGCAGACGGCCCGCCGGGTCACGCCAGCCCGGCTGATCGTGGTGGTGGACCAGTCGGGCTCTATGGTCGACTCGATGGTCAACTGCACCATCCTCGCCTCGATCTTCGCCGGGCTGCCCAAGGTGGACGTGCACCTGATCGCGTACGACACGCGGGCGCTGGACCTGACGCCGTGGGTGCACGACCCGTTCGAGGTGCTGCTGCGCACCAACCTGGGCGGCGGCAACGACGGCCCGGTCGCGATGGCGCTGGCCCGCCCCAAGATCGTCGAGCCGAGGAACACGGTCATGGTGTGGATCTCGGACTTCTACGAGTTCAACCGCTCCCAGCCGCTGTTCGACGGCATCGAGGCGGTGCACCGCTCCGGGGTGCGGTTCATCCCGGTCGGCTCGGTCAACAGCTCGGGCCAGCAGAGCGTCAACCCCTGGTTCCGGCAACGCTTCAAGGACCTGGGCACGCCGGTGATCTCCGGCCACATCCGCAAACTCGTCTTCGAGCTCAAGAGCTTCCTCACCTAGGAGAACGAACCCCTCATGTCCGAGATGCTGCGTGCCCCCGCCGAGGTCAAGTACGCCGAGGAACTCGACTACCTGGAGTCGGTCGACACCGACCCGAAGCCGTTCTCGTGGCGGCTGAGCCCGCGGATGGTCCGACTGTTCGTCCTCGGCTCGGAGCGGGCCGACGGGCTCGACCGGGAGATCCCGCAGAAGTGGTTCGGCGACCGTACGTTCGTCGAACGGAGCATCGTGACCCTGGCGTCGGACCGGGGCCTGCTGCTGATCGGCGACCCGGGCACCGGCAAGAGCTGGCTCGCCGAGCTGCTGGCCGCCGCGGTCTGCCGCAACTCGACCCTGGTGGTGCAGGGCACCGCCGGCACCACCGAGGACCACATCAAGTACTCGTGGAACGTGTCGATGGTGATCGCCAGGGGGCAGTCCCGGGAGTCGATGATCCCGTCGCCGATCATGACGGCGATGGAGCAGGGCGTGGTCGGCCGGTTCGAGGAGTTGACCCGCTCCACCAGCGACGTGCAGGACGCGCTGATCTCGATCCTGTCGGAGAAGTACGTCTCCATTCCGGAGCTGGACCGCGACAACATCGTCTTCGCCAAGCCCGGCTTCTCGATCATCGCCACCGCGAACAGCCGGGACCGGGGCGTGAACGACCTCTCGTCCGCGCTCAAGCGGCGGTTCAACTTCGTCCGGATCCCCGTGGTGACCAACAAGCGCAGCGAGGCGGAGATCGTCCGCTTCCGCACCGAGGAGCTGCTGCGCCGGCACCAGATCACGCTCGACGTGCCGCCCACCCTGCTGGACATCCTGTTGCAGAGCTTCGCCGACCTGCGTGCCGCGGCCTCCTCGGCGACCAGCGACGACGAGAAGCTGGAGTCGGCGCTGTCCACCGCCGAGCAGATCGGCGTCCTGGAGGACGCCATCCTGCACAGCCAGTTCTTCGGCGACCGCACCCTGCGCGCCGCGACGCTGGCCGGGTCGCTGGTCGGCTCCCTGGCCCGGCGCAGCCCGGAGGACCTGGCGATCCTCAACAAGTACCTGCACGGGGTGGTGGAACCGCGCGCCAAGCAGGACGGCGGCCCCTGGGAGGGCTTCCTCGACGGCGGCCGCCAGGCCATCGCCTCCCTGTCGTGACCGCGCCCACCGAGGCCGGGCCGTTCGGTGAGCTGCGCCAGCAGCTCACCGCCGCCGCCACCGCCTTCGCCGACAGTCCGGGCGCCGTCGCCGACATCCTCGCCGGCATGGTCGACGACGTCGACCGTGCCCTCGGCGAGGAACTGGAGATCTTCCCGGTCTGCCACCACTCGCCGGCGTCCGCGCTGGCCATGGTCCGGCGGCTGCGCGCCAAGCAGCCGAAGGTGATCTACCTGGAGCTCTGCGAGGACCTCCAGCCGCTGCTGGGCGAGCTGCGCAACTGCCGCCTCCCGGTGGCGGTGCAGGCGTTCGCCTCCGAGCTGGAGGGCTTCCCGGCCGACTGGGGGCCGCTCAGCGTGGTCGCGCCGATCACCGAGGCCAGCGCCGAATACCAGGCCATCGCGTACGCGCTGGAGACGCCCGGGGTCGAGCTGGTCCTGGTGGACCGCTCCACCGACCACGTCTTCCAGTGGCTGCCCCGCCCACCCGGCACCGCCGACGATGCCCCGGCGGGCGGGGACGTCGAGCCGACCGCGCCGGCGGAGGAGGAGGCGGCCCTGCACGGGGACGCCGTCGGGGTCGAGATCGGGGACCTGCGGCCCCGCTTCGCGGAACTCGAGGCGTACCTGCTGCACCACGGCAAGGTGCGGCACTGGTCGGAGTGGTGGGACCAGTACGTCGAGCAGCCGCTCGCCGACGCCGACCACGACACCTACCGGCAGGTGATGCTGCTGATCGGCAGCCTGTTCCGGCGGCTGCGCCCGGCCGGGGCGGACCGGCGCGACCGCGACGAGGACCGGGAACGCCACATGTGGACCCGGATCCGGGAGCACCTGGCCAGTTCGGGTGCGGATCCGGCGGAGTGCCTGCACGTCTGCGGGGCGTTCCACGCCGCCAGCCGGGTCGAGCAGTTCGGCCTGCGTTCCGACGTCCCGTTCGAGATCAGCCCACGTACCGGCACCCGGTGGCACTACGGCTTGATCCCCTCCAGCCACTCCGCCATCGAGGCGCAGTTCGGGCTCGCGGCCGGGTCGGTGTCGATCGCCGCGGCGACCTGGACGAAGGCGGTCGCCCGGTCCGGGCTGTCGCCGTTCCAACTGGAGGGGCAGCGCGGCACCCGCACCCGCGCCGGGCGCCGCCGCGCCGCACCGGTCCCGGTGCCCGCCGCCCCGGTCGCCGACCGGCTCTCCGGCTACCTCGGGCGGCCACCGGCGGTGCAGGGCCTCGACGAGGCGGAGCTGCGGGGCTGGTGCGTCGACATCGTCCGGCTGGCCCGGCGCAACGGCTACCTGGCCAGCACCGCCGACGCCATCGCCGTCTTCGAGACCTCGATCCTCCTCGCCGGCCTGCGCAACCGGGCCCGCCCCACGCCGTACGACTTCGCCGACGCGGCGGTCACCTGCATCGAGAAGGACGTCGTCCCGGGGCGCCGGGACGTCCGCCGGCTCTGCGAGATCCTGTTCGGCGGCGACCGGATCGGCCAGGTGGGCTACGAGGCCCTTCCGCCGCTCGCCCGCGACGTCCACGACCGGCTCGCCCCGCTCGGGCTGGACCTGGAGAAGCGCCCGGTCCAGCGGGCGCTGCTGGACCTGCACGCCGACCCCGGGCTGGCGCCCTGCTCCGACCTGCTCTGGCGGCTGCGACACCTGCTGCCCCCCGACGCGGTACGACCCATCATGGGCGAGCGCCGGTTGGGGCACCGCTCGATCCAGGAGAGCTGGGACCTGGCCCTCGGCCGCCACCAGCGGGCGCTGATCGAGCTGGGCTACGAGGGCGTCACCGTCGAGCAGGTGCTGGAGCAGCGGCTGCGGCGCGCCGTCCGGGGCCCGGACGCCACGGCCTCGGTCGCGCTGGAGGCCGTCGAGGACGCCGTACGACTGCTCGACAGCCCGCGCCTGGTCGACGAGCTGGGCAACCGGGCGGTGGAACTGCTCGCCGCCGAACGCACCGTCGACGACGCCCCCGAGGTGCTGCGCCGGATCCGGCGGCTGCTGGCCCACCATCGCGCCACCGGGCCGCTGCCGGCCTGGTGCGAGGCGTTCGTGACCACCGGGTACGCCCACTACTGCACGCTGCTGCCCACGGCGTTCGTCGACGAGGGGAGCGGGGTCCGGCAGGTCGGCGCCATGCTCGGCTTCCTGTTCGGCATGGAGAGCCTGGCGCTTTCCCTGGGCTGCGACCGGTCCCAGCTCGAACTCGCCGTCGCGCAGTCCCACCCGGAGGCGCCGGCCAAGGTCGCGCTGCTCTGGGTCGCCCGGCACCAGCTCGGCCTGCTGTCCCTGGCCGAGCTGCGCCGGCGGTGCGCCGACCTGCTCGGCAACCCGCTGGTGGTGCCCGCCTTCCCGCAGTACCTCAGCGGCTTCGTGCAGGCCCTGGAGTCGGTGCCGGGGCTCGCCCCGTTCGTCGTGGAGGTGATGTCGTCCGCGTTTGCCCGGCTGCCCGATCCGGTCCTGCTGCCCTGGCTGCCCACGCTGATCACCACCCTGCGCGACCACGGCCCGGAACTGGTGCCGCTGCTGGTGCGGGAGGCGGGCCGTACCTTCCCCGCGTCGCTGCCTGCGCTGGACGCCTGGGTGCCGCCGTGGTCGGCGTCGGCGTCCCCGCCGGCGCCGGCGGTCCCCGCCGTCGCGTCCGGCCCGGTGGCCACCCTGCTGTCCGGCCACCCGCAGGCCGTCGACGCCGTCGCCGCCCTGCTCGGCTGCGACGGCGGGTGGCGCGAGGAGGCTGCCGCCACGCCCGCCACCCCGCCGGGGCTGACCGCCCTGCTGGCCACGCATCCGGCGGCCGCCGACGCCGTGGCCGCGTTGCTGACGGGCGAGCCGGGCTGACGGCGGGCCGGCGGGACGTCCGACCCGCACGGCGGGCCGATGGCGCTCGTCGGCCCGCGGGCGCGGACCAGCGTCGGCGAGCTGGTCCGGTCGCCGGATCTCGCGCGCGGGTTGTCGATCCGGGCTCGCCTCGTTCGTGTGGAGGATGAGAGGCCGGCGGTGGCGCCGGCCGTCGACACGAGGAGAAGCCATGAAGCAGTACCTGCTCAGCATCTACCAGCCCGGCGGCGAGGAACTGGTGGCCCCGGAGTTCCTGGCCGGGGTGATGCGCGAGCTGGGCGCGATCCGCGAGGAGCTGGAGGCGTCCGGGTGCTGGGTCTTCGGCCAGGGGCTGCACGCGCCGGACACGGCGACCGTGCTGCGGCCGTCCGACGGCGACGTGCTGGTCACCGACGGGCCGTTCGCCGAGGGCAAGGAGTACCTCGGCGGCTTCACCGTCATCCGGGCGCCCGACCTGGACGCCGCGCTGGCGTGGGGCCGCCGGTACGCGCTGGCCACCACCCTGCCGATCGAGGTGCGCCCCTTCCAGGGCGAGGACTGAGCGTGTCGGACGTGGAGGCGGCGTTCCGCGCGGAGTACGGCCGTGCGGTCGCCGTCCTGGTCCGCCTCCTCGGCGACCTCGACCTCGCCGAGGAGGCGGTGCAGGAGGCATTCACGGTGGCGGTGGCGCGGTGGCCCGAGACGGGGCCGCCGCCCAGCCCGGCCGGCTGGATCATCACGACCGCCCGGAACCGGGCGATCGACCGGCTGCGGCGGGAGGCGTCGCGGGCCGACCGGCACGCCCAGGCCGTCCTGCTGCACACCCGCGACGTGCCGGCCGGGGAGGGACCCGTGCGCGACGACCGGCTCCGCCTGATCTTCACCTGCTGCCACCCGGCGTTGGGCCAGGCGGCCCGGGTCGCGCTGACCCTGCGGCTGCTCGGCGGGATGGGCACCGCCGAGATCGCCCGGGCCTTCCTGGTTCCGGAGGCGACGATGGCCCAGCGGATCGTCCGGGCCAAGGCCAAGATCCGCGACGCCCGCATCCCGTACCGGGTGCCGGGGGACGCCGACCTGCCGGACCGGCTCTCCGCCGTGCTGGCCGTGCTCTACCTGATCTTCACCGAGGGGCACACCGCCAGCTCCGGCGACCGGCTGGTCCGCGACGACCTGTGCGCCGAGGCGATCCGGCTGGGCCGGCTGCTGGTGGAGTTGATGCCGGACGAGCCGGAGGCGCTGGGGCTGCTGGCGCTGATGCTGCTCACCGAGGCGCGCCGCCCCGCCCGCACCACCGCCGACGGCGTGCTGGTCCCGCTGGGCGAGCAGGACCGCCGCCGGTGGGACGCCGGGCTCGTCGCGGAGGGGCAGGCCCTGGTCCGCCGGTGCCTGCGCCGCGACCGGCCCGGTCCGTACCAGATCCAGGCCGCGATCGCCGCCGTGCACAGCGACGCGCCCAGCGCCGCCGGCACCGACTGGGCCCAGATCCTCATGCTGTACGACCAGCTCACCGCGTGTGCCCCCGGGCCGGTGGTGGCGCTGAACCGGGCCGTCGCGCTGGCCGAGGTGGCCGGGCCGGCGGTGGCGCTGGCCGCCGTCGACCGCCTCGACCTGGCCGGCTACCACGCGTTCCACGCCGTCCGGGCCGACCTGTTGCGCCGGCTGGGCCGGGCGGGGGAGGCGGCCGAGGCGTACCGGACGGCTGCGGAGCGGACGGACAACGCGGCCGAACGCGCCTTCCTGGCCGCGCGGGCGGTCGCGGCACGATCCGGCGTATAGCGCCGCCCGACGGCGGTCGCCCCGGCTCGCCAGCGCGCTGCGGGCGGCCGGGGCTGCGCTGCGGGGCCGCCGGGCCGCCGGGCCGTGCTGCGGGCCGCCGGGACAGCGCTGCGGGGCCGCCCGGCCGCCGGGCCGTGCTGCGGGCCGCCGGGACAGCGCTGCGGGGCCGCCGGAGCGTGCAGCGGGCCGCCGGCGGTCCCCGGGCACCGCCGGACGGCCGGGCGGCGGTGCCCGGCGTTTGCTCGCTCCCGGGGCCGGGAACGCGGGTCTCCCGGCAGCGCGGCGCCCCGGCGCGCCGCCCGACGAACGGACGCTCGACGGCCCATGACGTACCGCCCGGCAGTCACCACCGCGGTGCCCGACCTGGCCGCCCTCACCCTCGGGGTCGAGGAGGAGTACCTGCTGCTCGATCCCCGGACGGGGGAGAGTCTTCCGGTCGCCGACCGGGTGCTCGCCGCCCTGTCCGGGACGGCCCGGGACCAGAGCCGCCAGGAGTTCCGGCACAGCATGGTGGAGATGGTCACGCCGGTCACCGCCGACCTGACCGAGCTGCGCGCCCACCTGGTGGCGCTGCGCCGTTCGGCCGCCGACGCGGCCCGTGCCGCCGGGGCCCGGCTCGTCGCGGTCGGTGCCACCCCCGTGCACGAGCCGCACCGGACGGTACCGGACAAACCTCGCTACCACGCCATGTCCCGCCGCTTCGGCCCGGTCGCGCACGATCCGGCGGTCTGCGGTTGCCACGTCCACGTCGGGCTGCCCGACCGCGAACTGGCCGTCCAGGTGTGCAACCACCTGCGCCCGTGGCTGCCGGTGGTGCAGGCGGTCACCGCCAACTCGCCGCTGCACGACGGCCGCGACACCGGGCACGCCAGCTGGCGCTCGATGCAGCTGGAACGCTGGCCCAGCATCGGGCCGACCCCGCACTTCGAGTCGGCCGCCGACTACGACGCGACCGTGGACGACCTGATCCGCGCCGGGATCATGCTCGACGCCGCGATGGTCTACTGGTACGCCCGCCCCTCCACCGCGTACCCCACGGTCGAGATCCGGGTGGGCGACGTCTGCCCGGGCGTGGACGACACGGTGCTCGTCGCCGGCCTGGTCCGGGCGCTCGTCGCGACGCTGGCCGACGACGTCCGCGCCGGTGTTCCCGCCCCCCGGATCCGGGACTGCCTGGTCTCCGCCGCGCACTGGCGGGCCGCCCACGACGGACTGGAGGGCGACCTGATCGACCTGCGCTCCGGCGACGCCCGCCCCGCCTGGGACCTGGTCGACGAACTCGTCGCCACCGTCGCGCCCGCCCTGGCGCGCCACGGCGACCTCGACCACGTACGCGACCAGGTGGCCCGGGTGCGCCGGGACGGCAACGGCGCCACTCGGCAGCGCCGGGTGATGGCCCGCACCGGCAACGACGTACGGGCCGTCCTGGACCACCTGGCCGCCGAGACCCTCGCCTGCTGAAGCCGCCCGACCCCGGGTGCCGCCCCCGCCACGCGGCACCGGCGGCGCAGGGTGTGGGCCGAGGCGGGCCGGGGCCGTGCCGGTCAGCGGATGTCGTGGGACTGGAGCCACAGCTCCAGCAGGCCGAGCTGCCACAGCTTGTTGCTGCCGGCGGCGGCCTGCGCCCGGTCCGGCACCGCGAGCAGCTCGTCGAGGTACTCACGGCGGAACAGGCCGCGCTCCCTGGCGGCGGGGGCGGCGAGGGCCTCGGTGACGAGCTGCCGCACGGGGCCGTCGACGTTGCGCAGCGCCGGCACGGGGAAGTAGCCCTTCGGCCGGTCGACCACCTCGGCCGGCAGCACCTCCCGGGCGATCTCCTTCAGCACGCCCTTGCCGCCGCCGGCCACCTTGTGCTCGGGCGGGCAGGCCGCCGCGAGGGCGACCAGATCCTGGTCGAGGAAGGGCGTGCGCACCTCCAGCCCCCACGCCATGCTCATGCTGTCCACCCGCTTCACCGGGTCGTCGGGGAGCATCAGGTGGGTGTCCAGGCGCAGCACGGCGTCCAGCGCGGTGTCCGCCCCGCTCGCCGCCAGGTCGGCGGCGAGCAGTTCGCGGCTGGCGTCGCGGTCGCAGGCGTACGCGGGGCTGACCACCCGGCACAGTTCGGCGTGGTCCCGGTCGAAGAACGCGTCGGCGAAGGCGTCTGCCGCGCCGTCGCGGGGCACCCGGGCGAGGGGCTGGTGGTAGCCGTAGCCGGCGAAGACCTCGTCGGCGCCCTGCCCGGACTGGGCCACCTTGACGTGCCGCGCGACCTGCTCGGACAGCAGGTGGAAGGCGACCACGTCGTGGCTGCCCATCGGCTCGGTCATCGCGTGGACGGTCCGGCGTACCGCCGGGACCAGGTCGTCGTCGGCGAGCCGGATGCGGTGGTGGTCGGTGTCGAAGGCGCGGGCGACGAGGTCGGAGTAGTGGAACTCGTCGCCGACCTCGCCGCCGCGGCTGTCGAAGCCGATGCTGAACGTCTGGAGGTGGTGCTGCCCGGCCTCGGCCAGCAGCGCCACGATCATGCTGGAGTCCAGGCCGCCGGAGAGCAGCACGCCGACCGGGACGTCGGCGACGAGCCGCCGTCGAACCGCCGTGCGCAGCGCGCCGCCGATCGCGGCCCGCCAGTCCCGCGCGTCCATCCCGCCGTGGGCGGGGTCCCGGGCGTAGTCGGGCCGCCAGTAGACGTGCTCGCGGCTGCGCCCGTCGGCCTCCACGACCCGTACGGTGGCCGGGGGGAGCTTGCGCACGCCGCGTAGCACGGTGCGGGGCGCCGGCACGATCGAGTGCCAGGACAGGTAGTGGTGCAGCGCCACCGGGTCGATCGTGGTGTCCACGTCGCCGGCGCGCAGCAGCGCGGGCAGGGTGGAGGCGAACCGCAGCCGGCCGGGGGACTCGGCCAGGTACAGCGGCTTGATGCCGAGCCGGTCGCGGGCCAGCACCAGCCGCCGCCGCTGCCGGTCCACGAGGACCACGGCGAACATGCCGACCAGGTGGTCGACGAAGCGTTCGCCCCACTGCGCGTACGCCGCCAGGATCACCTCGGTGTCGCTGGTGGAGTGGAAGGTGTGCCCGGCCTCCCGAAGTTCGTCGCGCAGTTGCGGGTAGTTGTAGACGCAGCCGTTGAAGACCAGCCCCAACCCGAGGTCCTCGCGCACCATCGGCTGGCCGCCCGCCTCGGAGAGGTCGATGATGGTGAGGCGGCGGTGCCCGAGGGTCACCCAGCCGTCGTTCCACAGGCCCTCGCCGTCGGGGCCCCGGGACCGCATCGCCTCGGTCATCCGGGTCACCGCGTCGGCGTCGGGCGTCGACCCGTCGAACCTCGCCTCGCCACTGATGCCGCACATCGTCAGCGGTCACCGGCTTTCGGGGGAACCGGACCCACCGTCACCACTCCCGTCGGCGTCGCAGGTGGCGGACCACCCGCTCGCAGGGGCCCGGTCCCGTCGCCAGGACGGGCGGCTGGGCTACCCGACCCCGGGCGGGCCAAACCCCCGGCACGTGGCCCGGGCCGGCCCGCGGGGCGGTGCCGGCCCCGTCGGCGGCCGGTCAGTCGCGCAGCGTACGCAGGATGCGGGCGAGCTGTGCCCGGTCGGCCGGCGTGAGGCCACCGAAGAGGTACTCGGCGGCGGCCCGGCGGGCGGCGTGGATGGCCTTGCCGGCCCGCGTGCCCTCCTCGGTCGGGGCGACCAGGGTGGCGCGCCGGTCCGCGGGGTCGGGTCGGCGTCGCACGAGGCCGCGCGCCTCCAGGTTGTCGACGACCTCGGTGGCCGAGCGCGGGGCGATGCGGAGGTGCTCGGCGAGCGCGCCGGGCCGCAGCGCGCCGTGCCGGATGAGCACGCCGAGCGCCCGGGACTGGCCGGGCGTGACGTCCCAGGGCGCGAGCGCCTCCCGGGTGCGGTGCCGAAGCCGCCGGGTCACCGCCCAGAACGCCTCGGCGAGGCCGTCCCCGGCATCGTCGGTGTCTCCGGTCACGGGAATACGGTAGCAGGAGGAGCTGTTGTTCCCTCATGTTGAGGTAACCTCAGCATCCCCGACGTGAGGAAGTACCCCTTGGAACCCCACCCCTCCGGCCGCGACCGCGGCCCCCGCAAGGTCAGCGCCGCCGAGAAGGCACAGGCCCGCCAGGTGTCGCTGCGGCGCATCGGCCGGCTGTTCGCCCGGCACCGGGGCGCGCTCGCCACGGTCACCGCGATCATCGTGGTGTCCTCGGTGCTCGCCATGGCCTCCCCCTTCCTGCTCCGCGCCGTGATCGACCGGGCCCTGCCGGAGCGCGACCTGGCGCTGCTCGGCTGGCTGGTGGCCGGCATGGTCGCGGTCGCCGCGGTGACCTCGGTGCTCGGCGTCCTCCAGACCTGGATCTCCACCCGGGTCGGGCAGCAGGTCATGCACCGGCTGCGCACCGACGTCTTCACCCACCTGCAACGGCAGTCGCTGGCGTTCTTCACCCGCACCCGCACCGGCGAGGTGCAGTCGCGGATCACCAACGACATCGGCGGCATGCAGAGCGTGGTCACCTCCACCGCCACCTCGATCGCGTCCAACCTGACCACCGTGGTGGCCACCGCGGCGGCGATGGTCGCGCTCTCCTGGCGGCTCTCGCTGGTCTCCCTCGTCGTGCTGCCGCCGGCCGTCTGGCTGACCCGCCGGGTCGCCCACCTGCGCCGCGAGATCACCGCGCGACGCCAGCGCGAACTCGCCGACCTCAACGTCACCGTCGAGGAGGGGCTGTCGGTCAGCGGCGTACACCTGGCGAAGACCCTCGGCACCGGCCCGGCGCTGGCCGCGCGCTTCACCGCCTCGTCGGCCCGCCTGGTCGACCTTGAGCTGCGCTCCGAACTCGCCGGCCGCTGGCGGATGGCCTCGATGAGCGTCGTCTTCGCCGCCATCCCGGCGGTCATCTACCTCAGCGCCGGCCTGCCCGGCGCCGCCGGCACGCTCAGCATCGGCACCCTGGTCGCCTTCACCGCGTTGCAGGGCGGGCTGTTCCGGCCGCTGATGGGCCTGCTCAACGTGGGCGTCTCGGTGACCGCCTCGCTGGCGCTGTTCGCCCGGATCTTCGAGTACCTGGACCTGCCGGTCGAGGTCGACGACCCCGCCGAGCCGGTCGACGTCGACCCGCGCCGGGTCCGGGGCGACCTGCGGTTCACCGACGTCACCTTCAGCTACCCGGGCAGCGACACCGCCGCGGTCGCCGGGATCACCCTCGACGTGCCGGCCGGCACCGGCCTCGCCCTGGTCGGCGAGACCGGCTCCGGCAAGAGCACCCTGGCCGCGCTGGTCAGCCGGCTGCACGACCCGACGAGCGGCCGGATCAGCGTCGACGGCGTCGACCTGCGCGACCTGCGCCTGGCGGACCTGGCGGCGATCGTCGGCGTGGTCAGCCAGGAGACCTACCTGCTGCACACCACCGTGCGGGAGAACCTGCGCTACGCCCGCCCGGACGCCACCGACGCCGAGATCGAGGGCGCCGCCCGCGCCGCCCGGATCCACGACCTGATCGCCGGCCTGCCCGACGGGTACGACACGGTCGTCGGCTCGCGGGGGCACCGCTTTTCCGGCGGCGAGAAGCAGCGCCTCGCCATCGCCCGCACGCTGCTGCGCGACCCGCGCATCCTGATCCTCGACGAGGCCACCAGCGCGCTGGACACCGAGACCGAACGCGCGGTGCAGCGGGCGTTCGACGAGGTGGCCCGGGGCCGCACCACCATCACCATCGCCCACCGGCTCTCCACCGTGCGGGACGCGGACCGGATCGCCGTGCTCGACCACGGCCGTATCGTCGAGTCCGGCACCCACGACGACCTGCTGGAGCGCGCCGGCCGCTACGCGACGCTGGCCGCCTGACGGCCGGGGCCGCCGTCGGCGGTGTGCGTCGACACCCGACCCCGGGCCGCCCGCGCGGCCGGTGGACGATCACAATCAGGCGGTGCAGCGTCGGGGGTGGACATGGGCCCTGCTCGTCCTCGTGGCCGTCGTCGCGGCGGCCGGGACCGCCTGGGTCTGGTTGCGGTACGACTTCGAGAAGGTCAACTGGGCCTGGGGCGTGATCGCCGGTGTCATCGCCGTCTACGTCGTGCTGGACCAGGTCCTCACCAACCGGCAGGCCGGCTCGGCAGCGGCGGCGGTCCACCGCCGGGCGGCCGCGGACGAACTCTTCGAACTGGTCCGGCGCGAGCCGGGTGACGAGGCGCTGCTGCGGGCGGTCGACGAGCCGTACCCGCTCCCGGTGACCTGGCGTACCGCCGCCGAGCGGCTCCTGCCGTCCTGGCGGGCCATCGGCCGGTCCAGCGAGGCCGGTCCGATGGACCTGTCCGGCCGCCACGGGACACTGTGGAGCCGCTACCGGAGCATCCCGTCCGGGCGGTTGCTGGTGCTGGGACCGGCCGGATCCGGTAAGTCGGTCATCGCCCTGCGGATGGCGCGTGAGCTGCCGCCGCACCGGGACCCCGAGGCGCCCGTGCCGGTGCTGCTGCCCGTCGCGTCGTGGGACCCGACCGTGGAGACGTTCCGTGACTGGCTGGTGGACCGCCTCGCCCGGCGGTACACGCAGCTCGCACCCCGCCATCCCCGTCGCGTGGCGGTGCTGCGGGACCTGGTCGAGACGGACCTCGTCGTGCCCGTGCTCGACGGCCTGGACGAGGTGCCCGAGGAGCGGGTGACCGCCTGCCTCGAGAAACTCAACGAGTTGCCCACGCAGCGCTTCGTCCTGACCTGCCGGACGTCGGTGTACGAGAGGTACCTCGACCAGGGCGAGAAGGTGCGCGGCGCCGCGGTGGTGGTGATCGAGCCGCTGGTGCCGGACGAGGTGGCGGAGTACCTGGTCGACGCCGCGCCCCTGCACCAGGCCGGCAACTGGTCGACCGTCGCGGCGCGCATCGACGGCGACGCGGAGCTGAGCGGGGCGCTGGCCACGCCGTTGATGGTGGCGATGGCCCGCAGTGCGTTCGACCAGCCCGGCACCGACCCCCGCGACCTCGTGCCGCTGGCGGCCAGCCGGGGGCGGGGCGCCGTGGAGGACGAGCTGCTGTCCCGGGCGGTCGACGCCGCGCTGCGGTCGCGCCGGGGCGCCCAGGGGCTGCGCCGGTGGGAACCGGAGCGGGCCCGGCGCTACCTGACCTTCGTGGCCGCGCACCTGGAATCGCTCGGCGTCCGCGAGTTCCGCTGGTGGCAGCTGCCGGCCGCGCTGCCCCGGTTGTTCTGGGCCGTCGTCGGCGGCCTGCGTACCGGGCTGGCGGTGTGGCTGGCCCTCGCCCTCGCCGGGGAGGCACTCCGGTCGGTGGCCGGGATGGTCGCCGACCCGGGCACCCGCGAGCTGCTCACCGCCCTCGCCGACCATCCCGCCGACCTGGGGGTGGCGGCCGCCGCGGTGGCCGTGCCGGCCGCCGCGCTGGGCGGTGGCGCCCGCGATCCGGGCAGCCGGCCCACCCGGGTGGTGTTCGTCGGCGGCCGGGGCGCGCTCCGCGAGGGGGTGCTCGACGGGCTGCTCCGGGGAGTGTTCTGGGGGTTCCTGACCTGGTTCGTGCTGTGGCTTTTCACCCCGCCGCCCGAGCTGGCCGCCGCGACGGGCCGGCTGCCCGGGCTGACCGGATGGCCGGTCGAGCTGCGCGCCGCGGTCGTGCTGGGCGCCGCCTGGTTCGCCCTCGTCGCGGTCCGGTCCGCGCTGCGGATAGACGTCGCCGCCCCGGCCGCGGAACTCGGGGCCACCGGCGTGGTCGAGACCGTCCGGGCCGACCGCGCGGCGACGATCGCGTCGGTGGTGCCGAGCGTCGCCGCCGGGTTCGTCGGTGTGCTGGCCGGCTCCGCGCTGCTGTGGGTGACCGGCCTGCTGCCCCGGCTGCCCTCGCCGCAGGCCCTCGGCTACGCCGGGCTCGGCGCGGGGCTGGGCTGGTGGGTGCACACGCGCGGGGACGGCGCGTGGGTCCGGTTCTGCCTGGCCCGGATGGTGCTGGCGGCAGGCGGTCGCCTGCCGCACCGGCTGCTGGCGTTCCTCGGCCACGCCGAGACGGTCGGCCTGTTGCGGCACGGCGCCGGGGCGTACCGGTTCCGGCACGGCCGCCTGCAGAGCCGGCTGGCGGCGGGCTCGCTGGCGGGGCGGCGGGGCGGCCGGCCGCGCGAGGAGTTCGGTGTCGAGCTGGCCCGGGCGGGGTTCTGGCCGGAGGCGCTCGGCGTGTTCGCCGCCGTCACGCGGGCCCGCGCGGCGAACGTCGGGCCGGCCGACGACCTCACCCTGGCCGCGCTGCGCAAGGCGCTGCTGGTGGGCGCCGCCGCCGGGGAGTGGAGCCGGCTGGGGGAGCTGTTGGCGCCCATGCCGGCACCGCTCGCGCGCACGGGTGCGACGCCGGCGGCGGCGCAGCGTCGACGGGTGTCCGAGCTGGTTGCCGCCGCCGCGCCGCTGGCCGAGCTGCGGGCCGCCGGCCACGAGCTGCTGCGTGGGGAGGAGCAGGCGGGCGAGCCCCTGTCCGCCACCCGGGAGTTCCTGGCGGCCGTCCGCTACGCGGAGGGCGACGTCGACGCGGCTCGGGAGCACCTGGAGCGGCTGGTCGCGGTGGAGAGCGACGACGACGGCGCGGGCCGGTCGACGCCCCTCGGCGCGGGAATGCTGGCCCGGATCATGCTCGACGGGGACGGGGACCCCGGCGCGGCCCTCGCCCTCTGCCACGAGCAGTTGCTCCTGGCCGACTGCCCCGACGACTCCGACGACCGCACCGATCCGCTGCTGCTCGTGCAGGCGTGGTGCTGGTCGGTGGCGGTGCTGCGGCGCGTCGTCGACGAGCGGGCGGAGGTGCGCGACCGGCTCCGGGCCGTGCTCGCCGAGCGGCGGGCCCGCGGGCGGCGGATGGAGCTGGGCCGACGGGAGCTGGCCGAGATCGGCTTGCAGGCGTGCCACGCGGTGGTCGGCCACCCGACGCTGGGGGCACCTGCGGCGGCCGCGGCCCGCAGGCTGGTCGACGTGTTGTCCGCCCCCGACATCGCGGCGCGGACCCTGCGCCGCGGCGCCCCGATGTGGCACGACGGCTGACCGGTCGGCAGACTCCTGCCGCGTCTCAGAACCGTCTCGTAATGTGTCTCATTATTCGACGACCGGGTCCAGGTGGCGGTAGACGGTGGCCCGCGAGACCCCCAGCGCGGCGGCGATCTCGTCCGCCGAGTGGCTGCCGGCGGCGTGCATCCGCCGCGCCGCCTCGACCTGCTCCGGGCTCATCGCCCGCGGCCGGCCGGGCCGGCGTCGGCCGCTCGCCGCGCCGCCGCCGTCCCCGGCCGCGCCCGGTTGGTCCCCGGGCGGCGCGCCGTCCAGCAGGCGGTGCACGCCGTCGAGCATGTCCGCCCGCAGCACCTCGTCGGGCACGTCGGCGAAGAAGACGACCGGGTCGCTGCACATGGCGACCGCCTGCACCGCCCGGACCCGCTCCCGCCGCCCGGCGTCGGGCCCGGCGATGAGGTCGTTGGCCCGCATCGCGATCCGCATCAGCCGGTTGAACGTGTCGCCGCGCGTGATCAGGGCGATGTCGTGGAAGAGCATGCCGAGCGGGCGGCGGTGGGTCAGCATGGTGTCCACCCAGCCCTCCAGTACCGCCCGACGCGCCCGCTCGGGCGGCCCCGCCTCGGCCGCGTCCAGCAGTGCCTCCAGGTCGGCGACCAGCGGCTCGACCAGGGCCGTGAGCAGGTGCTCCTTGGTGGGAAAGTGGTAGAGGATCGCGGCCTTGGTCAGCCGCAGCCGCTCGCCGATCTGGCGCAGCGGGGTGCGCTGGTAGCCGTGCTCGGCGAACAGGTCGAGCGCCGCGCGCAGGATCCGGGTGCGCGTGTCGTCGGGTGCCTCGACGGTCATGCCGGCAAGCGTAGCCGCGTCTGACCGGTGGGTGACACCACCGTTGATTCGGCTGACCATCGGTCAGTACAGTGGGGACGGTCGGCACCGCCAGCGGCAGGAGGGGTCATGCCCGTCATCTCCATCGACAACCTCGTCAAGACGTTCGGCAGCGTCCGGGCGCTCGACGAACTGGACCTGCGGGTCGAGGCGGGGGAGGTGCACGGCTTCCTCGGCCCCAACGGCTCCGGCAAGTCCACCACCATCCGGATCCTGCTCGGCCTGCTGCGCCGCGACGCGGGCGACGTGCGGGTGTTCGACGCCGACCCGTGGCGGGAGGCGGTCGCCCTGCACCGCCGGCTGGCGTACGTGCCGGGCGACGTGAACCTGTGGCCGAACCTCTCCGGGGGCGAGGCGATCGACCTGTTCGGCAAGCTGCGCGGCGGGCTCGACCGGCGCCGCCGCGACGCCCTGCTGGAGCGCTTCGACCTCGACCCGACGCGCAAGTGCCGCACCTACTCCAAGGGCAACCGGCAGAAGGTCGCGATCGTCGCGGCCTTCGCGTCCGACGTCGAGCTCTACGTGCTCGACGAGCCGACGTCCGGGCTGGACCCGCTGATGGAGGCCGTGTTCCAGGACGAGGTTCGCCAGCTCAAGCGCGACGGCGCCACCGTGCTGCTCTCCAGCCACGTGCTGGCCGAGGTCGAGGCGCTCTGCGACCGGGTCAGCATCATCCGCGAGGGTCGGTCCGTCGAGTCCGGCACCCTCGCCGAGCTGCGCCACCTGACGCGTACGGCGGTCACGGTCGAGACCGCGCGGCCGGCGACCGGCCTGGCGGCCCTGCCGGGCGTCCACGAGGTGCGCGAGGTCGACGGGCGCATCCACCTGGAGATCGAGCCCGCCCACCTCGACGAGCTGCTCGGGCACCTCGTCCGCTTCGGCGTCCGGGCCCTGACCAGCGCCCCGCCCACCCTGGAGGAACTGTTCCTGCGCCACTACGGCGACGAGCGCGCGGCCATCGCCGCCAACGGTCACCGGGCCGGCACCGAGCGGCAGGCGGGCACCCGATGAGCGCGTTCACCGGCACCGGGCGGCTCGCCCGGCTCGTGCTGCGCCGCGACCGGGTCCGGCTCGCCGTCTGGGTGCTCGGCACGCCCCTGCTCGGCTACGCCCTCGCCGGGAGCGTCAAGGAGTTCTACCCGGACGAGGCGTCCCGGGTCGGGTACGCCACCACGTCGGCGTCCAGCCTGGTCGCCCGCGCGTTCAACGGCCCCATCGCCGGCACGGAACTCGGCGCGGTGGTGGTCGCCGAGACGTACGTGACGCTGGCCCTGCTCGCCGCGCTGCTGAGCACGTTCGCGGTGGTCCGGCACACCCGACAGAACGAGGAGACCGGCCGGGCGGAGCTGCTGGGCGCCTCCGTCGTCGGCCGGTACGCGCTGCTCACCGCCGCCCTGCTGGTCGTCGTCGCAGCGAACGTGCTGGCCGCGGCCCTGCTCGCCGTCGCCCTGGCCGGCGCCGGCCTGCCGCCTGCCGGGTCCGTCGCGGCGGCGGCCGCCGTCGGCGGCGTCGGGGTGGCCTTCACCGGTATCGCCGCGGTCACCGCCCAGGTGTCGGTCACCTCGCGGGGCGCGAACGCACTCGCCGCCGCGACCGTCGGGGTCGCCTTCCTGCTCCGGGCCGCCGGCGACGTGCTCGGCGAGCAGACCGACGGCGGCCTGCGCGTGGTCAGCGCCTGGCCGTCCTGGCTCTCCCCGCTCGGCTGGGGCAACCAGGTCCGCGCGTACGTCGGCGAACGGTGGTGGGTGCTCGCGCTGCCCGTCGCGCTGCTGGTCGCCGGCGTGGCGCTCGCCTACGCCCTCGCCGACCGGCGGGACGTCGGCGCGGGGCTCGTCGCGCCCCGACGGGGGCCGGCGACGGCCGCGCCCCGGCTGCTCAGCCCCGCCGGGCTGGCCTGGCGGTTGCAGCGCGGCGCGCTGCTCGGCTGGGCGATCGGGGTGGCGGTGCTCGGACTCTCGATGGGCATCGCCGGGGACGAGTTCAACGCCATGATCGAGGAGAACCCGGCCGCCGCCGAGGCGATCAGCGCGATGGGCGGCGGCGCGAAACTGATCGACGCGTACCTGGCGGCGATGCTGGGGCTGTTCGCGCTGACGATCGGGGCGTACGTCGTGCAGGCGCTGCTGCGCACACGCGGCGACGAGACCGACGGCCGGCTGGAGGCGATCCTGGCCACCGCCGTCAGCCGTACCCGCTGGCTGACCACCCAGGTGGTCGCCGCCACGCTCGGCGCGCTCGCCCTGGTGCTGCTGGGCGGCCTCACCACCGGGCTCGGCTACGGCCTGGTCACCGGCGACCCGCTCGGGCAGACCGCCGAGCTGGGCGGGGCGGCGCTGGTGCGGCTGCCGGCCCTGCTGGTGGTGGCCGGGGTGGTGACGGCGCTGTTCGGGCTGCTGCCCCGCTGGTCGGTGGCGCTGTCCTGGGCGGCGCTGATCGGGTTCCTGCTGCTCGGGCAGCTCGGCGCGGTGCTCGACCTGCCGCAGGCGGCGCTGAACCTGTCCCCGTACACGCACGTGCCGTCGGTGCCGGCGGTCGACCTGGCGGCGCTGCCGCTGGTCGTGCTGACAGGGGTGGCGGTGGTGCTGCTCGCGGCCGGCCTGGCCGGCTTCCGCCGCCGCGACGTCCCGAGCTGACCGTGTGAAAGGAAGGGACCCCTGTTAACGCATCCGGTAGTACAAGGGTCCCTTCCTAACATCTCGGGCGGGCCGCCGTGCTCACGGTCAGCCCAGCTCGGCGAGGACCTTCTCGACCACGGCGTCGGTGGCCAGGCCGTACCGGTCGTGCAGCGTCGGCAGGGCGCCGGCGGCCAGGAACTCGTCCGGCAGCGCGACCGGCACGACCCGCTTGCCGAGCCCGGCCCGGACCACGGCCGAGGCGACCGTCTCGAAGAGCCCGCCGACCACCGTGTGGTTCTCCAGCGTGAGCACCAGCCGGTCGCTGTCGACCTCGGCCAGGACGGTCTCGCTGTCGAACGGCTTGATCGTCGGCGTGTGGACGACCGCCACGTCGACCCGGTGCCGGGCCAGCCGCTCCGCGGCCTGCAACGCCCGCATCGTCATCAGGCCGCTGGAGACGAGCACCACGTCGGCGCCGCCGCGCAGCACGGCCGCCTTGCCGAGCCGGAACGTGTAGTCGTACTCGTCGAGGACCGTCGGCACCTTGCCGCGCAGCAGGCGCAGGTAGGTCGGCCCGTCGCTGGCGGCGAGCTGGGGCACCGCCTGGGCGATGTCGACCGAGTCGCACGGGTCGACGATGGTCAGGTTCGGCATGCCCCGGAAGATCGCGATGTCCTCGGTCGCCTGGTGGCTGGGGCCGTACCCGGTGGTGAGGCCGGGTAGGCCCCCGACGATGTTGACGTTCAGGTTCGGCTCGGCGATGTCCAGGCAGAGGAAGTCGTACGCCCGCCGCGCGGCGAACACCGCGTACGTCGAGGCGAACGGCACCAGGCCGACCTCGGCCATGCCCGCCGCCGCCCCCAGCAGCAGCTGCTCGGCCATGCCCATCTGGAAGAACCGCTCCGGGTGGGCCTTGGCGAAGATGTGCATGTCGGTGTACTTGCCCAGGTCGGCGGTGAGCCCGACGATCCGCTGGTCCTGCTCGGCGAGGGCGGCCAGGGCGTGGCCGAAGGGCGCGTCCGCGGTCTTCTGCCCGGGTTCGGCGAAGGACGCGATCATCGCCGACGTGGTGAGTCGCTTCGGTGCCGTCGCGCTGGTCATCGTGCCTCTCCTGCCTGGTGTCCTGCCGTCAACTGCTGGCGGCACAGCTCCCACTCGTCCGCGTCGATCCGCATGAAGTGGGCCTTCTCGCGGGTCTCCAGCAGCGGCACGCCGCGCCCGATCCGGGTGTCGCAGAGAATCACCGAGGGGCGTCCGTGCGACTCGGCCTGCGCGGCGACCGCGTCGAAGGCCGCCAGCAGCGCCTCGACGTCGTTGCCGTCGACCCGCTGCGTGAACCAGCCCGACGCCGCCCACTTCTGCTCGGCCGGCTCGATCTGGAGCACGGACTCCGTCCGGCCGTCGGCCTGGAGGGCGTTCATGTCGACCAGCGCGGTCAGGTGGCCCAGCCGGTGGTGCGCCGCGCCCATGGCGGCCTCCCACGTCGAGCCCTCGTTCAGCTCGCCGTCGGAGAGGAAGTTGACGACCCGGGCCGCCCGGCCCTGGTGGCGCAGGCCGAGCGCCATGCCCACGGCGACGGTCAGCCCGTGCCCCAGCGAGCCGCCGGAGATCTCCATCCCCGGGGTGTACGAGGCCATGCCGGACATCGGCAGGCGCGAGCCGTCCGAGCCGTACGTCTGCAACTCCTCGACCGGCACGATGCCTGCCTCGGCGAGGGCGGCGTAGAGGGCGATGGCGTAGTGGCCGGTGGAGAGCAGGAACCGGTCCCGGTCCGGCCAGTGCACGTCGTCCGGCCGGTGCCGGAGCTGGTCGACGTAGACGGCGGCCAGCACGTCGGCGGCGCCGAGCGCCTGCCCGACGTAGCCCTGCCCCTGTGCCTCGCCCATGTCGAGGATGTGGTGTCGCATCCGGTACGCCGCGTCGCGCACCCGCTCGGCCCGCGCCGGCAGGGCGAGCCGGGCGTCGGATCGCGGTTCGCTGATGGTGGTCACGTCGTTCATGTCCTTCGGTCAGACGAGGGCGGGCTGGGACTTGGCCGGTGTGGCCTGAGGGTCGCCGACCTTGGCCGGTGCGGTCTCGGGCGTGAAGGCGGCGGCGGCCGTGGAGACGACGCCGAGCAGCGTGAACAGCACCGCCGGCCCGATCCAGCCGATCCAGCCGTAGAGGGCGGTCGCCCCGAAGGGCAGCAGCCCGGCGACCAGGGAGGCACCGTTGTAGCCGAGCGAGATGCCCGAGGACCGGACGTCGCGGGGGAACTGCTCGGAGAACCAGGACGACTCGACCGCGAAGATCGGGTCGTGGCTCAGCAGCAGCCCCAGGGCCACCGCGACGATCACCATGATGACCGCCCCGGTGTTGATCAGCAGGAACATCGGGATGCCGAAGGCGATGGTGAAGACCGACCCGATCAGGAAGACCGGCTTGCGCCCGACGCGGTCGGAGAGCGCGCCGAAGAGCAGGTGGCTGCCGAGGCCGAGGGCGGAGCCCACCATGGTGCCGATCAGCACGTTCTGCTTGTCGGTCAGCTCGGCCAGCACCACGTACGAGAGCATGAAGCTGGTGGTGACGTAGTAGCCGCCGGTCTCCGCCAGGCGCAGCGTGACGATCTTGAGGATGACCCGCCAGTCCCGCCGGATGACCTCCAGCGCCGGGGCCTTGCGGATCTCGTTGTTCGCCTTCATCTCGGTGAAGTCGGGGGACTCGGCGACCCGCATCCGGATGAACAGGCCGACGGCGACCATCACGATGGAGAAGAGGAACGGCGCGCGCCACACCCAGCTGCCCTCGAACAGCGCCTCGCTGAGCAGGAAGGCGCCGTTGGCCAGCAGCAGCCCGGCGGGGATGCCGATCTGCGGCACCGCGCCGAAGAAGCCGCGGCGCCGGGCGGGGGCGTGCTCGACGGCCATCAGGACCGCGCCGCCCCACTCGGCGCCGAAGCCGATGCCCTGGACGATCCGCAGCAGGATCAGCAGGATCGGCGCGATCACGCCCGCCTGGGCGTACGTCGGCAGCACGCCGACCAGGACGGTCGCCACGCCCATGACGACCAGCGACCACATCAGGATGGTCTTGCGGCCCAGCCGGTCACCGTAGTGCCCGGCGAGGTAGCCGCCGAGCGGGCGGAAGAGGAAGCCGATGGCCAGCGTCGCGAACGACGCGAGCACACCGACGAGCTTCTCCTCGGTGTGGAAGAAGACCGTGCCGAAGTACGCCGCCGAGGCGGTGCCGTAGATGAAGAAGTCGTAGCTCTCGACGGCCGTGCCGATCATCGAGGCGAAGGAAACCTTGCCGGGGTTGTCCGGGCGTGTGGCCACGCCGGTGGCAGCACTCATTGTCCTGCTCCTTGCTGTTACCGATGGGGGTCGGTGGGGGACGGGTATGTCTCGATGACGCGCGAGTCGTCGCGCGTCGCCAGGCCGGCGTCGGCGGCCTGTTGGTAGCGCGCCCGGGCGATGTCCAGCAGCGGGGTGTCCGCATCGGCGGCGCGGGCGGCGGCGGCCACGAGGCCGCTGTCCTTGACGAAGATGTTGATGGTGCTGGTGACCTCGACGTCGGTGCCCCGCAGCATCCGGGGCCCGCGGTCGGAGAGCATCCACGAGCCGGCCGCGCCCTGCTCGACGAGGAACAGCACCTGCTCCCGGTCGAGCCCGAGCCGGCCGGCCAGGGCGAGCGCCTCGGCCGCCGCCACGATGTGCACCGCGCAGAGGTGCTGGTTGACCACCTTGATGGCCTGGCCGTCGCCGACCGCCGCGCCGACCGGCCGGACGGTGCCGAACCGGTCGAGCACCACCCGGGCGGCGTCGACGTCGGCCGCCGCGCCCGAGGCGAACAGGGTCAGCTCGCCGGTGCGGGCCCGCGCCACCCCGCCGGTCACGGGCACGTCGACGACCCGCGCACCGGCCGCCGCGAGCCGGTCGGCTTCCTGGCGTACGGCGTCCGGGCCCACGGTGCTCATCACGATCCACCGCTGCCCGGTCAGGTCCGTGGCGACCGCCTCGGTGACCAGGTCCGCGAGCTGGGCGGGGGTGGCGACCATGACCACCACGAAGTCCGCCCGGGGCGCGGCGGCGAACCGGTCGACGGCGGTCAGTCCGGCGGTTGCGGCCCGTTCCCGGGCGGCCGGCACCGGGTCCACGCCGGTCACGGGGTGGCCGGCGGCGACCAGTCGGCTCGCCATCGGCAGCCCGATGGCGCCGATGCCGACGAAGACGACGCTGGGGTTGCTCATCGCTGTCCCTCCGGTCCGGCGCCGGGTGGCGCCCTGTGCGGTCAGGCTGTTTTCGGGTAGCAGCCACCCGGTGCGCGGCCGGGATCGCCGCGTCACGGGTGGGTGTGCAGTGCTGTGGGCGGTAGGTGGCGGCCTTCCCGTCCGGGCTTCCCGTCCGGGCTTCCCGGCCGGGCCTACCGGCGGGGCTTCCCGTCCGGCGTACCGGCGTCAGGGGAGGCGGCGGTGAGGGAGGACCAGACCGTGAAGTGCCGGCGCATCGCGATCCGGGCGCCCTCGCCGTCGCGCTCGCCGATCGCCTCCACGATTCCGTAGTGCACGGTGTCGATCACCCGGGTCTTGCCCGTCTGGAGGGGTTCCCGCTCGACGGCGCGCCGGCGGCGCTCGACCACCTCGCTGCGCAGCGCGTGGCTCAGGCCGTCGTGCAGCAGTGTGAAGATCGGGTTGTCGACGATCCGGTAGAGCCGGCGGTGGAACTCCAGGTCCGCCTCCAGGGCGCGGTCGTCCTCACCGGCGGCGCTGGCCTGGACCATCTCGTCGACCAGGCCCCGCAGGGCGTCGACGTCGTCGGCCGTGGCCATCCGGGCGGCGGCCTCCGCGACCGACACCTCCAGCATCTCCCGCGCGGAGGTGAACTGGTCGTCGCTCAGGTGACCGAGCTGCCGGCAGAGGTCGAAGTAGAGCTGGATGAAGCTGGCGTCGGGCACGTCGAGGTAGGAACCCCGGCCCTGCGTACGGTCGAGGAAACCGAGGATCTCCAGCATCGACAGTTGCTCCCGCAGCGCGCCCCGGCTGACGTCCAGCGACGCGACCAGCTCGCGCTCGGTGGGCAGCCGGAGGCGGCCGGTCTGCGGCTCGGGGTTCGCCCGCTCGGCGAGGCTCTGCACCAGCAGCGCCAGGTCGGTGCCCATCCGCCCACCTCCGGGTGAGATTGGTCGTACCAATGCCCCGAGGTTATGTCGACGTTACGTGCTCGTCAACAAATTGGTCCAACCTTTCTGGGTAGGCGGGTGGCGGGTGCGCCCCGGCGGCGCCACCGCCCGAGGGTGAGTCGGATGCGTAGAGTAAGGTGTCCGTGACTTGGGGTAGTCGCCGTTGGGGTCGGTTCGAGATGCCGGTGCAGAAGCACGATGCCCGTCCGGTGGCGCGGCCCTCGGGTCTGGTGCCACCGGCCGTCGCGCTCGACGGCGTGACGGAACTGCGGCTGCACGGGGTCGGGGGCACGACACCGGAGAACCTGCTCGCCGACGTGGCACCGCAGCTCGTCTCCGGCGACGGGGTGGCCGGCTTCTTCCGCACCGCCGACGCCAAGGGGCGCCACGTCGAGGCGTACTCCTGGGGCGGGCTGACCTCGCGCAGCGCCACCCGCGCGCTGTGGTTGCTGCTGCTGCCGTTCACGCTGGTCAACGTCGCGGGCTGGATGTGCACGCCGACGGCGTGGCGCGGCGCGCTCCGGTTCCGGGTGCACCGCGCGGTGGTCCGCTGGGCGGCGCTGGGCCTGACGGTCAACCTGCTGCTGCTCGTCGCGATGACCACGATGGACGTCGTCGCCTACCAGTGCGGCGTCCGGGTCGCCTGCGCCGACCGGTGGTGGCTGCGGTGGCTGCACACGGACGGATTCGTCGACCATCCGGCGCGCCGGATCCTCGTCGGCGCCCTGGTGCCGTTGCTGGTCGCGATCGGGCTGCTGGCCCTCAGCGGCCGGTCGCTGTCCCGCTACGAGCAGGTGCCGCCGCCGCAACGGGGCGAGTCGCTGCGGGCGATGAGCGACGTGACGCCGGCCCGGCCCGGGGTGGGCCTGGCCGACCCCGACTTCTGGAACGGCGGCGGCAGCGTCGCCCGGCTCGCGCTGCTGCACCTGGGCGCGGCCTGCGGCTTCGTCGGCTGGATCACCGCGTACACCGCCCGGTCGATCCCCCTGGCGGCGGGTGTGGTGCCGGCGTACGACGGACTGGCGACCCTGGTGACCTGGCTCGCGGCGGCGGCCGGCCTGGGCGCGGTGCTCCTGCTGACGCCGGCCCGGATCGGGCGGGCGGCGGCGCTCTCCGTCACCGGTCTCGGCCTGCTGGCGGTGACCGGGGCGGTGGTCGTCGCGCTGGCACAGCCGGCGGTCGCCCCGCCCGGGGCCGGCCGGTGGGCGCCGCTGCCGGGCATGCAGACGGCGGTGGACTGGACGTACGCCCTCTGCCTCGGCGCGACGGCGGCCGTGCTCGCGTCGGCCGCCGTCAACGGGCACCGGCGCGGGGCGTTCCGCTACGCCGGCCCGTTCGCGCTGACCGTGCTGGCGGCGGTGGTGCTCAACGCGGTCGGGGTCGGCACGATGATCCGCGTCGCCGACCTGCTCGGCACGGTCTCCAACCCCGGCACCGGCGACGGCCGCCCCGACCGGCTTTACGTCTACGACATGGTCTACGCCCTCACGCCCTACCTGACGCTGCTGCCGATCGCGATCGTGGTGGGCTTCGCGCTGGTGCAGGCGGTGGTGCTGTGGCGGGCAGCCGGCCCCGACCGCCGCCAGCGCATCCACGACGAGTACGCCGCCCTGTCGACACCGGAGCCGCCGAGCGCCTGGGACGCGTCCGCCCTGAACGAACCGGCGCGCCACAACCGAGCGTGGCCCGGCGGCTGGACCGCCCGGATCGCCCGGGGCCGGCAGTTGGCCGTGTTGGCCCGGGACGTCGACCTGCTGTTCAGCCTCCTGACCGTCGCCGCCCTCGCCGTCTTCGGGTACGTGCTGGTCACCGCCGGGGTCCACCACTCGCTGCCGTGGGCGCCGCGCGGCGCGCTCACCGTGTCGACCTGGCTCGCCGCCGGGGCGCCGGTGGCGGTGCTGACCCTGATGCTGCGAGGCTGGCGCGGGCTGGCGGACCGCCGCCATCTCGGCGTGCTGTGGGACATCGGCACCTTCTGGCCCCGCGCCTACCATCCGCTCGCCCCGCCGTCGTACACCGAGCGCGCCGTGCCGGACCTGCAGCGCCGGCTGTGGCGCGTCCACGACCACGGCGGCGCGGTGGTGCTGGCCGCGCACAGCCAGGGCACCGTCATGGCGGTCGCCGCGCTCCTGCAGGAGACCAGCCGGCCGCAGCGCGAGGGCCGGCCCGCCGGTCACGTCGCGCTGGTCACCTTCGGCAGCCCGCTGACCAAGCTGTACGCGTGGGGCTTCCCCGCCTACTTCGCCGACGGCGCGCTGGGTGCGGACCGGCCCACGGTGTGGCGGTGGCGGAACTTCTACTACGAGACCGACTTCATCGGCGGCCCGATCTTCCCGGACGACCCGGCGAACGAGATCGACCAACTGCTCACCGACCCGCCGACCGCCTGGTACGTGCACGGCCAGCAGCCACCCGTCCTCGGCCGTCACTCCGGCTACTGGACCGACCCCCGCGTCTGGGACCTGGTCGACCGCTACGCCGAGGAGTTGCCGCTGCCCGGGAACCCGCCACCCGCCCCCTGACCCGGACGCACTCGCCGGTGGGTCGTCGTGGCTGCGGACCCGCGCCGCCGGGCCTTCCCGCCGTGCGGCGGCCCCTACGCTCTCATCTGCTGGGCGGCCGGCACCGCCTCTGCCGGCAGGTGGCGGCGTGCCGGCGAAGAGCGGTGTCTGCGACTCCTGCGCGTAGGGACCGGTGACGGACGGAGGCCGGCGAGTCGGACGTAGACCTCGCGCTTGGCGGTCGCCTCGCCGCGACGGTCGAGGACGTAACCGGTCAGCCAGATCCAGCCGTCATACGTCGGTTGTTCGGACACCGAGACGACGCGGAAGGTCAGGGCGCGCTCCCCGGCGAACTGCACCGAGGCCCGGCCGTCGATGACGAGCAGGTCGCCGGGGGAGGGGCGCGCGGTCACCAGCGGCCGTGGTCGGGGTGTTCCTGCGGCGGCCGACACTCGCGCGCGTGCAGGGTCTGCCAGTCGCGCAGCGCCCGCCTCACCCGGTCGTTCTCCAGGGTGAGCAGCCGTACCGTCTCGTTGAGCATGGCGAGTTCGTCGGCCACCCGGGCCTGGAACTCGCGTACCTCCACCGGGTCGACGCCCCGTCGGCGGGCGGCGAACTCCCGGGTCCGCACCTCGTGGGGCGTCATCCGGCCCGGGTAGCCGCCTCCGGAGAGCCGGCCACCTCGATACACCTGAGCCACGACGATCCTCTCTCCGGGAAGGCGGGAGCGAAGGCTCCCTGCCGTGGGCATGGAAGGGCGGGTCGTCCGCGCGGGGGCCGCGGACGACCCGCCCGCTCCGCCGTCGCAGCTCTCGGGTCAGCGGTACGACAGCAGAGCAGCCCGTCGGGTCGGGGCGGGCACCCACGCCCGCCCCGACCGGGGGATGAGCCGAACTCGTTGCCACGCGAGGAGCGGCCCGGTTTCCACACTAACGGCTTAGCCGTTTAAGTCAACCACTGGTTGTTGTCGTTCGTGGGCGGTTCGTGATCGAATTGGCGAGCCACGCAAGGAGCGCCATGCCTACAACACCCGACTACATCCGCATCGCCGACGACATCATCGCCGCTGTCCGGGCGAAGAGGCTCAAGCCCGAAGACAAGCTGCCGTCGATCGCCCAGATCGCGGCGGACTACAAGGTGGGCACCTCCACCATCCAGATGGTCTACGTCCGGCTCGAAGCGTTGCGCGTCATCCGGCGACATCAGGGCAAGGGCATCTTCGTCACCGACCCGAAGACCTGGATGCGGGAGCCGTAGCGGTCGGCGGGTCGCTCGGCGGCTCCGGAAGCTCCTGGCCCGGACGGTCCATGGTGCCGTCCGACCCGCCTCCTTCGTGTGGGGTGCCGTCGTGGCGCAACCGGTGGCCGAGCAGCTCCTCGATCCACTGGGCGGCGGCCTTCCGCCTCGCCGTCATCTCCTGAAGCGCCCTGGTCAGCTCGTCCTCCAGCCCCTGCGCCGCCTGGTCGGCGGCGAGGCCGTCGACGTGCCTCTGCAGGATCGTCATCCACCTGCGGCTGAGTTGCTCGGCGCTGCGGGCCTGTCTGAGGTGTACGTCGAGCTCGTGCTCCAGTTTCAGTCGCGCCTCCGCGTACGGTAGGAGAGCGGCCTTGACGCGGTCGTCGAGTTGCACCCAGGCGTCGGGCTCACACGTGAGCTTCCTGCCGTTCCGGGTGTAGGGCCACGGTTCCATCGCGCGCAGCCTCTGTTGCAACTCCTCTTCGAGTTCCCTGGCGGCGTGCGGTGGGAAGCTGCGGGAACGCTCGGCCGCGAAACGCGCCAACCTCTGCGTCGCGTGCGGCATGAAGGACTGGGCGTGCCAGCTCAACAACTCGGGATGCAGCCCAACGGACGACCAGGTGAACGTGGCCTGCACGGTGAAGGTGAAGACGTAACCTCGGGCCGGCACCACGATCGGCTCCGCCCTTCGCTGCTCGACGACCCGGCCGGGCGCGGGCGGGTCCGGCGCCGGGGCGAGTTCCAGCCGCTGGAGTGTGGCGTGCAGGCTCTTCCAGCGCTTCTTCGACCACTCGCCGACGTCTTTGCCCACGTCCCGCGCGGCCCCGAGCGCGCGGCTGCCGCGCTTCTTCCAGCCTTCCGAGGGTGTCGACTCGGGGCTGGGGGTGTCGGTCACGTCAGCCCTCCCCTCGTCGCGGTCTTCCTCTGCGTGAGCGGCCAGGCTGGGCGGCTCCCTCTGGTGCGGGTCCGGGCGGGGATGGGCTCCTGACCGACGAACGCCAGGGCGATGAGCAGCATCGACTCGTCGTCCGTGACGTGATGATCCGTCCTGAAGTTAACAAGGCGGCGGCCAGACTGGCTCCCGCCGCGCGGAGGTGAGAGCGTCCAATCAAGATATTTTGACAAATGCGGCTATCCGGGCATCTTGCATGCCATCCGGTGCCCCGCGGCGGTGCCCGTCACGGCGATCGACATGTCACAGCCAGCCCTGCCCGCTGCTCCGAGAGCCCATCGACATGCGGCCCTGGCGGCCCTGGCGGCTCGCCGGGCTGGCCGGGCTCGTCGGGCTGGCCGGGCTGGCCGGGCTCGTCGGGCTCGTCGGGCTCGTCGCGAGCGCACGAGCACGAGGTGGCGCTCGGCCTGGTCCATAGCACAGTCAGCCGCCCCTGCGGAGCCTGTCCACAGGCGGTCGCGTCGTCCACACCGGTGCCGATCGCGCTGGTGGGAAAGCGGACGGCGCGGCACCGTCGGGGCATGGACTCCGTCATCCAGGCGCTGGTCGAGCGCGGTGGTGGGCTGGTGACCCGGGACGACGTGCTCCGGTGCCGACCACGCTCGACGCTGGAGAGCGCCTGCCGCTCCGGCCGCCTGCTCCGGCTGCTGCCCGGCGTCTACGTCGACGCCGCCCTGGTCGACAATCCGCAGCGCACCTCACCGGCCGCAAGAGCCGGCAGCGCTGTCGACACCGCACCGCTCACCCGGGCGATCGTGCCGCCGCTCGCCCGGATCGCGCCGGCCCTGGCCCGACGGGCGGCGCTAACGTACGCCGACGGGCGGGGCGCACTGAGCCACCTCACCGCGCTCGACGTGTGGGGCCTGCGGCGGCAACCCGCGGGCGAGCCGCTGCACATCGACGTGCCGATCACGTCCGGGCTGCGCAACCGCCCGCACCTGCTCGTGCATCACCGGCGCCGGTTCGCCCCGCATCCCCCGCACGCGCTGGTCCGAAACGGCGCGCCGGTCACCCGGCTGGACCGGTCGCTGGTCGTCGCCTGGCCGCTGCTGCCCGTGGTCGAGCGCGCCGGCCCGGTCATCCGCGCCGTCAACGACCGACTGACCACGCCGGAACGGATCGGTACGGCGCTGGAGGGCGTGCCGAGACTGGCGGACCGGGCCACGCTGCGCGGGCTGCTGGACCGGCTCGCCGCAGGCTGCCGCAGCCCGCTGGAGATCTGGGGCCACGACCGGGTCTTCACGGGCCCCGGCATGCCGGCGTTCCTTCGGCAGGCGCGGGTGCAGGTGGGAGGCCGCGTCGTCTACCTCGACCTGTACGCCGAGGCGGAGCAGGTGAACATCGAGCTGGACGGCGCGACGACCCACGGCGACCCGCGCGAGCGCGAAATCGACCTGCGCCGGGACGCCCTGCTCGCCACCCGTGGCATCCTCGTGGTCCGCTTCACCCACCGCCGCCTGCTGCACCACCCTGACGACGTACGCCGCGAAACCCTCGCCATCCTCGCCACCCGGCGCCGGCTCCCATGATCAGTTGATCGGAACCCGTCCGAATGCCCGCCTCGGCGACGGTTCTCCATCAACTGATCATGGGGCTGATCGGTGCGGCGGCGCGAGGCGCCGCCGCAGCGGGACGCGCGCCCCACCCCGGAGCATCGTCAGTTCGGGTGGACCGGTTGGTCGAGGATGGCGCTGAAGCGCTCCTCGGCCAGGTCGAGCTGGTCGAGGATGTGCCGCTTCACCGGCGCCGACAGGGGAGTGTCCGGCCGGGTGACGAGGTCCCGGTAGACCGGCACCAGCGGCCGGTACTTCGCCGCCGACGAGGCCACCTTCGGCCCGACGGTGTGGATGACGCCCACCCCGTTGTCGGTGAAGTCGGAGATCTTGATGACCCGCGCCCACGGCTCCCGGGCCAGGCTGGCCGCCACGTGCTCCCGGTACTGGACGTGCTTGTCGCGCCCCGGGTCGTACGCCGGGTTGGTGACCGCGCCGACCAGGCGGGCCACGCGCGGGCCGAACCGCTCGGCCAGGACGGCCAGCGCGGCGGCGGTCGGATCGTCGCCGGCGTGCTCGCCGGCCAGCTCGTCGGGGTGGTCCTCCACCGCGTCGTGCAGCAGGCCCGCGACGATCACGTCGACGTCGCGGACCTGGTAGTGGTGCATCATCCGGATCGCCACCCGCAGCAGGTGGTTCAGGTAGGGCTCGCGTACCCGCCGGTCGTCGCGGTGCAGCTCGGCGGCCAGGTCGAGGGCCTCGGTGAGCCGCTCCCGGGCGGCCTCGTCGAACGCGCGCAGCTCCAGCCGGAACCGGGCCAACAGGCCGGGCTCGCCGTGGATCTCGGTGATCGCGTGCATCGGCATGGTGGCCAGGTAGGCGGGAAATTCCATGCGCCACTTATAGCCGATCTTCACCATGCCGCGGGCCCCTGGCGTCGGGTGCCCGACGCACCGCCCCGCGTACGAGGGCCGGCGCGGGGCTCAGGCCCGGCCGTCGCCGGAGCGTTCGGCGGCGCCGCTGACCCGGACCGCCTTGACGATGGCCGGGATCGAGCCGATCAGCAGCACCAGCCCCCAGACGACGGCGACGACGGCGAAGACCAGCGCCCCGAGGTCGTCGACGACGCTGACCAGGATCACCGGCACCAGCCGGTGCAGGAACTCCAGCACGACGGTGCACAGCAGCGTGGTGAGGGCGAGCAGCACCAGGCCCTTGTTCTGCAAGAATCGGGGTTGGGCCGCCACGAGCAGCCCGGCCCAGGCGAGCTTGAGCAGCAGCACCAGCCCGAGCAGCACCGAGGCGTCGCCGACCGGGAAGAACCCCCACAGGGCCAGGTAGGCCAGCGTGCCGAACGGTGGGGCCAGGAACAGCGACACCATGACGGTCAGCTCGACGAAGGCGACCAGCAGCGCGACGAACGCCACGACGATCAGCACGATCGAGAAGACCAGCGTCGCGACACCCTGCACCCGGCCCTGGACCCGGTCCGGCAGCACCAGGCTCAGGCAGAACAGCCCGGTGCTCCAGACCGCGACCGCGTCGACCAGGGCCAGGTAGCCGGTGCCCCGGCCGGACGGCTCGCTGACCCCGGACACGTCGGCGATCGCCACGTCGAGCGCCCCGGCGCTGTCCCGCAGCGCCGCGCCGGCGTCGCCGCCGCCGACGAGCAGCCCGGCGCCGACCTCGACGCCGAGCGCCAGGCCGACGGCGAGCATCGCCAGCAGCAGGAACGGCTTGCGCAGCTCACCCATGTCGGCCTCCGATGGGTCAGGACGTGGTGACCGTGACGGCGCAGCCGCCGACGCCGGGGCAGCTCAGCAGCACGTCGGTGGCGCGGTCGACGGCGATCCGGGCGACCGCCCCGGTGCCGTCGGCGGCCGGCGTGACCTCGTCGCGGACGGTGAACTCGGCGTCCCCGGGTGCCGGCGCCTCCACCGTGAACGGGGCTGGGCTGCGCAGGACCAGCGTCCGCAGCCCGCCCGGGTCGGCCACGCGCAGCACGCAGGTGCCGGTGAAGACCAGCCGGCCGGCCTCGGCGCAGTCGGCCCGTACCGTCGCAGGGTCCACCGCGGCGCGCCCGCCGCCGAGCCGGCCGAGCCGCTCCACCAGCCCGGAGGGGGCGCCGGGGTCGCCGGTGTCGTCCCGGCCGGCCCCGACGGCGACCGCGAACAGCGCCGCGAGCAGCACGCCCAGTGCCGCGAGCAGCGCCTTCTGCCCGCCGCTCATCGGGCGTCGGCCGGCGAGGGGACCTCGGTGAACCGGATCGCGTCGACGCCGGCGAAGTAGCGGTCCGTGCCCTGGGTCTTGCCGACCACGACGAGCGTGACCCGGTGCGGCCCCCGGGTCAGCGCTACCGTGCCGACGTCGACCCAGTCCGTCTTCCGCACCTCGGGGGTGAAGCCGAGGAACGCGCCGCCGACCTGGGTGCCGTCGATGGTGAAGACCGTGTTGGCGTAGTCGAACGAGGTGGTGCGGACGGCGGCGAACCGCCAGGTGCCGTCGGCGGGGATCTCCACCGTCACGCTCACCTGGTCGCCGATCGCGCGGCCCTGGAAGAACAGCTGGGCGTCCTCCGACCAGGTCACCCCGCAGCAGTTGGGCTGGACCTCCACCGCCACCGACGAGCCCATCGGCGGCCCCAGCACCGCGCCGGCCACCAGGCTCTCCGCCTCGACGGTGACCACCCGCGGCTCGCCCGGCGCCGGTTCTCCGTCGCGGGCCAGCAGCCAGACCACCGCTGCGCCGACGACGAGGACCAGTGCCGCCGCGGCGGCGATCCACGGCCACGGCGTACGCCGGGGCGGGGCGACCGCCCGGACCTCGTAGGTGACCCGCCCGCTGGAGCGGGAACTCTCCTCCGGCGCGGTGTTCGCCGAGTACGCGAACCCGGTCATGTCGTAGCGCCGGGGCGCGGTGCCCGGCGGCACGGTCAGCCGGACCAGGAAGGAGACGGAGCCCTGCCCGGGCACCACCCGCTGCGGTTCGGTGACGGTGAACCAGGACCGCTGCGAGCCGTCGCCGGGCGCCACGTCGAAGACGACGGTGTCCGGGGCCGCGCCCGGGTTGGAGACGGTGAACGTCAGCTCGCCGGTGTTGCGGGCGTCCAGGGTGAACTGCTCGGCGGCGGCGACGACCGCCCACTCGGTGGTCATGGTGGCTCCTCTGCGACGACGATCTCGGCGGTGGTCGACGCGGGCTTCTCCGCCTCGACGATGCGGGTGATCACGGCGAGCTGCCCGGCCGCGGCCGGCGGCACGGTGACCACGACGTGGAACGGCCGGTCCCGGGGCTCGTCGATGGCGAAGCCGCCCGTCCCGGTGGCCACCTCCAGGGCCCTGCGCATGCCGTACGGGGTGCCGCGCCAGCGGGCCAGCAGCGCGCCGTGGGACACCAGGTCCCGCAGCCGGCCCAGCGGCAGCGGCGGCGGGGCGTCCGGCCGGGGCGAGGCGACCACGTGGTCCATCGCCACCCAGCGGGCCAGGTAGGCGACCATCCCGTCCGGGGACCGGTACGGGTCGAACAGCGCGTCGACGTCGGCGAGGACCGCCTCGTCCGGGGCGTGCAGCGCCTCCATGACGTCCAGCAGCGCCCACAGCACGCTGCCCGGCACGCAGGCCCGCTGGTACGCCGCGGGCAGCAGCCGCTCAATCCCCGCGCGTCGCATCCTGCCGCACCACCTCGATGTCGTGCTCGCCGGAGCAGAGCAGCCACGTGTCGGGAACGGTCACCACGTCGGCGGTGGCCTGGTTGGCGCTGGCCGCCCAGTCGACCGCGTCGGTGCTGCGGTGCACCCCGCGCTCGCCGCCGGCCAGGATCAGCCGGTCCGGGCCGCCGGTCGCGGCGACGGCGTCCACCGGCACGAACCGGGTGCGGTCCCGCAGCGGCAGCCCGCAGTTGACCGACACCGGCGCCCACTGTGGCGCGGCGGCGAGGGTGTCCAGCCGCAGCACCCCGCCGCTCTGCGTCGCCGCGACCGCGAGCGGCCCGGAGAACGCGAGGTCCCGGCAGGTGCCGCCGATCCAGCCGGACTGCACCGCCTGCCACTGCACGTCGGACTCGAACAGCCGGGCCCGCCGGCAGCCCTGGCCGGGCTTCTTCGGGTCCGGCTCGCCCGCGCCGCTCCACAACAGGGTGGCCGGGCCGTCGTACTGGACGGCGAGCACGCGGTTGTCGACGTTGGCCAGCCCGACGTGGGCGAAGCTGCCCGGGCGGCCGGCCTGGGTGGACAGGTAGACCCCGAACCCGGCCTGCGCGGCCACCGCCACGCCCGGCGCGCCCCGCTCGGAGACGAACGCGCGGACGGCGTAGAAGCCGCGGTCGGCGTCGCCGGGGTCGACCAGGATCTGCAACGGCACCGCGCCGGGCAGCAGGGAGACCTCGTACAGGCCGGTGTCGGTGGCGACCAGCAGCGCGCCCGCGCCGTCCCGGTCGATCCAGGCCAGGTCGGAGACCCGCGAGTCCAGGTCGGTCAGCAGCGACCACGTCTCGCCGAGGTCGGTGCTCAGGTGCACCCGGGAACCGCCGTCGGCGCGGACGGTGGCGACCGCCACCGAGCCGGGCCGGGGCACGATGCCGGGGCGCACCGGGGCGGGGGCGGGCGTCACCCGCAGCACCGTCTCGCCGTCGGCGAACCGGCCGGCCGGCTCCCAGCCGGCGCCCGCGTTGGTGGAGCGGAACAGCACCGGTCCGCGCCCGGCGTACCAGGTCCGCGGCTGGTACTGGTCCACGGCGAGGGTACGCACCTGCGCGTCGGGCGCCTCGTCGACGACGAAGCGGACCGACTCGACGTAGCGCACCCCCGGCTCGGCGTGCTCCAGCAGCCGGTACACGTTCGACGCGCGCAGCGGCTCGCCGAACGCCCAGCCGGCCGGGTTGAGCGGGGTCGGCAGCGGGCTGAGCGTGGAGTGCAGCCGGTCGTGGACGCGGCGGCGGACCGCCTCGACGTCCTCCTCCCGGCGCACCACCACGCGGGCCCGCACCGACACCGCCTTGTAGCGGGCCCAGGTCGCCCGGCAGGAGGTGCCCAGGGCGCGGCGGCGCTCCAGGTCCGCCTCGACCCGGGCGCGGGCCTGGTCGACCTCGTGCTCCCGCAGCACCGCCACCGGTAGCCGCCCGCCGGGCCGCGCCGTCTCCGGCACGTACGGCACCAGCACCACCTCCACCTCGCCGGGCCGGGCGAAGCTGTAGACGGCGGCGCGGGTGAAGGCGCGCGCCCGGGCCACGGCCCCGGAGCCGGTGGCGAGCACCTCGAAGTCCCGCGCGGTGACCGCCCGCTGCTGGGCGAAGAACTCGTACGGGCCGCGCAGCAGCGCCGACTCCATGGACTCCATCTCCCGCCCGCCGGCCGCCGGCGCGGGGTTGTCGACGCGGACCCCGGGCAGCGGGTCGCGCAGGCTCGTCAGCGTGCCGGCCGCCACGTTGCCCGCCGGCCCGCCGCCGGCCCGGTACCACAGCCGCACCTGCCGCCCGGCCGGCGGAACGGCGGCGACGGTCACGGGGCCGTCCGCCGGCGTGGCGCGGCTGCCCGGCGGGCCGGCCGCGGCTGCCGGGCCTCCCGGGTCGGCGGGGTCACGCAGGTCCAGGGCGGGGGCGAAGGTGACCGTGCCGGAGCAGCGGTCGACCAGGTAGACCCTGTCCTGCGGGCCGAGCCCGGCGAAGCTGTCCACCGGCCGCCAGATCTCGAACGTGCGGCCGTCGTGCTCGCGGGCGGCGGCGCCCAGCTCCACCGTCCCGGCCGGCACCTCGACGCCGAGCAGCAGGTCCAGCGGCTCGGCGGTGCGCGCCAGCGGCGCCCGGGCGGCGCGCAGCACCTGACCGGGCTGGCCGGTGCCGACCCCGAGCAGTTCCGCCTCCACCGGCTCGCAGTGGTGCATCCGGACGGTGACCTCGTCCTGCCCGGCCGGCAGCAGCGCCGGCTCGGTGGTGACGAAGACGACCGGCCGGGGGTCGGCCCCGCGCGCGGCGGCGACCCGGGTACCGGCCGGGATCCGGACCGGCCCGCGGTCGCCGCCGGACCGGGCGAACCGGACGTCCGCCCAGGCCACCGTCGGGGCGTGCCGGGCCACCCCGAGCAGGTTCAGGAACGCCACGTACGCCTTCTCGGGCAACTGGTTGAGCCGGTAGATCATCACCTCGGTGAGGTGCGCGAACGCCTCCAGCAGCGCGATGCCCGGGTCGTGCGCGGACAGGTCGGTCCAGCCCGGGCAGGACTGCCGGATCCGCTCCCGGGCCTCGGTGACGAGGTCCAGGAAGGCGCGGTCGTCCAGGTGCGGCACGGGCAGCGTCATGACGTTCCTCCCTCCGGCGGCACCCGGCCGGGCGGTGGCGGGCCGCCGGCCGGGAGGTGACCGGCGTCGGGGACCTCCCGCTCCGGGTCGTCGGCGGGCAGCAGGTCGACGGAGAACACCAACTGCCCCGGCGCGAGGCTGGCCCGGATCCGGTAGTCGAGCCGGATCACCAGCCGCCACTCCTCGTCGGGGTCGGGGCCGGCGTCGACGTCGAGGACCTCCACCCGGGGCTCCCACCGGGCGACGGCCGCCCGGACGTAGTGGATGGCCAGCCCGGCGGTGGTGTCGTCGTTCGGCGCGAAGACGAGGCGGTGCAGCCGGGAGCCGTACCCGGGACGCATCAGCCGCTCGCCCGGGGTCGTGGCGAGCAGCAGGAACAACGCCTGGCGTACGGTCTCGTCGCCCTCGGTCATGGCGAGGCCGCCGGCGGCGGTCAGCGCGAGCCCGCCGCCCCGCCCGGGGTCGAAGCCGGCGCCGACGAACCGGAAGGCCCTCACCGGTCCGCCCCCAGGAAGCCCTGCCGGGGGTCGCGTACCCGGTGGTGCACCAGGCCGGGCGGGGTACCGTCGGTGAACCCGTCGAGGTGGGACAGGACCACCCGCCGGCCGCCGACGCGCACCCAGGCGCTGTAGCCGACCCGCACCCGCAGGGTCTTCCCGCACGGCTTGATCGTCGGTCCGTAGTTCGGGCAGGCGGTGATCTCCCGGCCCTCCGGGTCGTCGTCCACCAGCACCGGCACGCCGGCGACGGTCACCCAGTCCTGCGAGGCCCGGTTGCCGACCCGCCCGTCGTGGTCGCACCTGATCAGCGAGTCGCGGTGGATCCAGCGCATCAGCCGCCTCCTTCGTGGTGGGCGCGGGCCAGCGTCCGGGCCCGCTGCGCGGCGGTCGCCGGGTCCTCGGCCGCCTCCGCGTGCAGGAAGTCCACGCTGCGGGCGCGCACGACCATGGCCCGGCCGGGCGCGGAGAGCACCAGGTCGGTCGCGGCGTGCAGGGTGGCCAGTTCGGGGGTCAGCTCCAGCCAGCTGCCGCCCTCGGTGGCCAGCCGCAGGCTCCGCGCGGCGTCGTCGACCACGATCGACTGGCCGCGCGCCGTCCGCAGCGACCAGCGTCGCGCCCGCCCGTCGTCGACCCCCGCGTCGTACGCGCCGGCGGCGCCGAACAGCGCGCCGAGCACGATCCCGGACGCCGGCTCGCCCCCGGGCAGCACCACCAGCACGGCGTCCTCGGGGTCGGGCAGCGCCACGAGGCCCTTGCCGGGGCCGGCCCCCGGGCAGAGCACGGCCAGCCACCCGGCGTCGAGCCCCCCGTACGCGGGCAGCTCGACCCGGGCCCGGCCCAGCCCCTCGGGGTCGGCCACGTCGGTGACCCGGCCGAGGGTGACCACGGCCGGGGCGGGCGGCCCGGCCGGCGGGACCGGGGGAGGGGCGGTGGAGAACCGGCTCAGCGGGCCGGCCGCGTCGACGGTGTGCACCACCTCGGTCAGCACGTACGTCCCCTCGACGGCGGCGGGCACGCCGGTGAGCGCGATCCGCCGGCCGGGCCGCAGCGCGGGGTCGGCGTCGGCCACCCCCTCGGCGGTGACCAGGGCGGCGACCCGCGCGTCCAGCCGCGCCTGGGCGAGCGCGGCCAACTCGTCGTCGCCCCGCCCGGGCTGGTCCACGGCGGTCCGTACGCCGTCCGCGCCCACGTCTGCCGGGTCGGGGTCGGCGACGATCCGCCGGCCGCTGCGGGCCGTGCCCACCTGCTGGCTGATCGGCTCGGCCCGCTGCGGGTGCCAGCCCAGCGCGCTGCTCTCCCCGCCGGCCGTGTCGAGGTTGGTCGACAGCCGCAGCGAGTGCAGCCCCCGGCCCAGCTCCAGACCGACCGGCTCGCCGTGGCCCTCCAGGGTCAGCAGACGCAGCCGGTCGCCGTCGGCGACCACGTGCAGGCCGGCCCGCCCGGTCACCTCCCGCAGCAACTCCAGGTCGCTGTGCCGGTGCTGGGACAGCCGCTCCAGCCGGGGGCCGTCGGCCTCGGCGTGCACGGTCAGCCCGACGTCCCCGCACAGCTCGCGGGCCAGGTCGGCGGCGGTCACCGCCTCGAACACCCGCAGCCGCTGCCGCCGGCGCAGCCGGTGCAGCGCGTCGTACGCCCGCACCCGCAGCAGCGCCGCGCCGTCGGCCGCGTACTCGACCTCGACGCAGGTGACCTCGCCGGCGAAGAGGGCGTCGGAATGACCGTCCAGGCGCAGCTCCAGGCTCGCCCCGGTGCGCACCGGCGGGGTGAGCGCGGCGGCGCCGGGCGCGGTGGTCAGCGCCACCTCGCACTGGGTCGGCCGGTCGAGCCGGGCCGCCACCCGGGCCGACACCAGCCGGCGGGCCGCCCCGTCCGGCAGCGGAGCCCCGTCGAGCAGCACGGCGAGCGCGCGCGCGGCGGTCACGGCGCACCCGCCGGGGGTTGGGCGGCCGGGGCCGGCTGCGGCGGGACCGCCAGCGGCGTACCGGGTGGCACGGCGAGCGGGTCGGTGATCCGGTTGTGCTCGGCCAGCAGCCGCCACCGCAGCGGCGAGCCGAGCGCGTCGTGGGCGAGCAGGTCGAAGCGTACGCCCGAGTGGTCGGGCCCGGTCGCGCCGTCGCCGGCGGCCACCACGGCGCCGCCCGGCGCGGCGGTCGGGGTGCTCGCCGCGGCGAGTTCCGCCGCGAAGCCCTCCCGCGCCCGGTCGGCGTCCTCCGCGACCCGGACCAGCTTCAGCCGCAGCCAGGACCGGTGCGGCGAGCCGGTCGCGGTGAACGCGTCGAAGCGCTCGGCCACCGCGACGACGACACCCGGCACGTTCCAGGTCTTGCCCCAGACCAGCCGCACCAGCGGCGGCCGGAGCCAGCCGTGCTCGGTGGCGGAGTTCTCGGCGAGCATCCACAGCGGGCGGGTGAGCGCCCGCACGTCGGTCGGTCGAACCTGGCCCTCGGCGAAGTCCACGTCGAACAGCAGGTCCAGCACCAGCTCGGTGCGGCCCCCGCCGGTGAAGACCAGCGGGTCGTCGGCGAGCCCGGCCCCGGTGAGCTGCCCACCCGCGGTGCCCCGGTGGCGCACGCCGGCCAGCCGGGTCACCTGCACCGTCTCCGGGTTGAGCAGGCAGTCCACCCGCTCGCCGGTGGCGTCGATGAGGAAGGCGACCCGTTCCATCAGCCACCCGCCTGTTCCCGGTCCAGCCGGCGGACGCGCTCGTCGTCGAGGGCGGGCGCGGGCACCGTCCACAGCGGCCGGTCGTCCGGCAGCGCCGGCCACGGCCCGTCGGCCCGCTCCGGCCCGTCGGCCCGCTCCGGCCCGTCGGCCCGCTCCGGCCCGTCGGCCCGCTCCGGCCCGTCGGCCCGCTCCGGCCCGCCGGCGCGCGCCGGTCCCGCACCGTCGGCGTCGGGCAGCGCCGGCCAGGGCGCGGTCGCGTCCGGCCGCCCCGACGGGGGTACGCCGGCCTCGCCGCCGCCGTCCCACCGGCCTCGGGTGCCGTCCCACCGGCCTGCCCGGCCTTCCCACGGCGCGGCTCTCAGCCCGGCGCCACCGACAGGATCGGGGCCTCCTCCGGTAGCCGCCGGCTGGTGTCGATGCCCGGACGCGGGTCGCAGCCGGTCGGCCCCTGGGTGTCCCGTCCCGTCGTACGACAGCGGAACCCGGGCCCCCGCCCCGGCTCCTGTCGCCGCTTCTCTGCCCGGGGTGCCTGACGACGCCTCCCGCGCCCTGGCCGCCCCGACGTACGCGGTGGCCCCGGTCGCGCCTCGGGACGCCGCAGATCTTGGTACGGAACGGCCGCTCCAGGGGCCAGTTCGTACCAAGATCTCGGGCGACGGCCCGTTGGCGTCGGGTGCCCCGCCCGTCGGGCCGTGGGTGCGTCGGTCGCCGGCCGACCATGGGCCCGTGCTGCCGCCGGCCGGGCGGCTGGTGGCCGGCGTGCCCCGGCGGGTCACCGCTTCCGGCGGGGGAACCGCCGGCCGGAGCACGGGCCAGCCGGCCGCCGCCGACGGTCGACCGACCGAGCCACCCCCTCCATTTCTCAGGCAGAGATCCCACCGGCCGGCCCGGCCCTCGGCTGTCGTCTGGGCGCCTGGCCGTCCGTCGCCACTTGTCCGCCCAACGTCGCCCGGCCGGCCGCACCGCCTTCCCGGGCCGTCGTCGCCCGGCGAGTCGGTGCCGGCCGGCCAGCCGTCTCCGGTCGGCCAGTCCCGCCCGCTCGGCGGCACGTCTCCTGCCGACCAGAGGTCGCCGATCGACCGTCGGTCGCCGCTCCGCCAGACGCCTGCCGCCGGCGGGGTGTCCTCGTCACGCCCGCCCGATTCGTAGGGGTACGAGCCGGCAACGCCGGCCCGCGTCGGTCCCCACCCGGGTGGCACGGCGGGCGGTCGCGGGTCGGCCGTCCGGGGCGGCGGGTCGCCTGGCGGACAGTCAGCAGGGCGGATGGCCTGGTCCGCACCAACGGGACGGGTTTCGCCGTGGTCCGCGCCGACGGGCGGCGGGGGAGCGGGGTCGGCCGGGCCGAGGTCGAGGTCGAGGTCGCGCAGCAGTCCGGGGGCGTGCGCGGACACCACCCGCAGCCAGTGCGCCGGGGGCTGGCCGGGCCGGCGTGCCGGCACCTCGGTCCCCGTCGCGGCGGCCGGCGATCGGCTGGGCGGAGACCAGCCCTCGGGCGGGTACCTGTCGTCAGGTGGATACCAGTCGTCGGGTGGGGACGGCGGGCCGGTTGCGGCCGGTCCGGCGGAGTCGACCAGCCGGGCCAGTTCGTCGACCGCCGTGGCAGTCGCGCGCAGCCGGGCGGCCAGCCAGCTACGCGGTGGTCGGCGCGGCGGCACCGCCGGTCTCCAGTTCCAGGCTCTCGTACCGCAGGGTGAGCGCCGCGATCGCCAGCTCCTGGCCGAGGGTGTTCAGGTGGGCGCCACGCCACCTCGTCGGCCAGGCGTTGATCAGGTTCCAGCGCAGCACCTCCGCCGTGCCGGCCGCGTCCAGCAGCACGATCGAGACGTTGCGCCGGCTCACCGTGCCCCGGGCCACCGCGTAAATCCAGTCCCACAGCTCCCGGGAGGCGGTGAGCCCGAAGTGCAGGGTCACCGGCGCGTACTCCACCTGGCCGGGGACCATCCGGATGCGGTCGTTGCCCTGTTCCCGGTACGGCACGCCGGGAATGGTCATCTCCAGGCCGCTGACCTCGGTGAAGTGGCCGTTGGTCACGCCGTTGACGAGGAGCTTGAAGTTGTAGGCCCGGTACGGGTCGACCGGGGCGCCCGGCTGCGGGGTGGCGGTGGTCGGCATGTCAGCCTCCGATCGTCTCGGTCTCGGCGCCGCCGGCCCACTGGCTCAGCCTGAACACCACGAACTCCGCCGGCTTGACCACCGCGATGCCGATGTGGGCGACGACCATGCCCGCGTCGCGGACGTCCGCCGGATTGGTCTCCTCGTCGCACTTGACGAAGAACGCCTCCTCGGGCGTACGCCCCAGCAGCGCGCCGTCGCGCCAGACGCGGGTGAGGAAGGCGCCGATGTCACGGCGGATGGACCGCCAGAGGGTGAAGTCGTTCGGCTCGAAGACCATCCACCGGGTGCCGTTGGCGATCGCCTGCTCGATGGCGATGCAGAGCCGGCGGACGTTGAGGTAGCGCCACTCGCTGGCCTCGGCGGCGAGGGTGCGGGCGCCCCAGACCCGGATGCCCTCGCCCGGGAAGTAGCGGATCACGTTGACGCCCTTGGGGTTGAGCACGTCGTGCTCGGGCCGGGTGACCAGGTGGGCGAGGTCGACGGCGCCGCGTACGGGCTCGTTGGCCGGCGCCTTGTGCACCCCGCGCAGGGCGTCCGTGCGGGCCCAGATGCCGGCCATGTGCCCGCTCGGCGGGGTGAGCACCAGCTCGCCGCTGAGCGGGTCGCGTACCCGCAGCCAGGGATGGTAAAGCGCGCCGAAGTCGGACTGCCGGGGTCGGCACGCCGTCGGCGCCTCGTCCCCCGACACGGACCCGCCGGAGCCGGACCCCGGGCCGCCGGAGCCCGCCGAGCCGGACCCACCGGACCCGCCGGAGCCCTCGGCCGCCTTGGGCGGCCTGCCGGTGGACGGCGTCGCCACCCTGGTCAGCGCCGAGATGTCCGTGACGTCCGGGGGCGGGTCGCAGATGGCCACCATCGTGCGGGTCCGCTCCGCCATGCTGAGCAGCGCCTCGTGCGAGACCGGGTCGTGGAAGCCGGGCGCGGCCACGATGGAGACCTCGTCGACGGCCTCCAGCAGTTGCAGGCCGCCGCGCCGCTTCCCGGTGCCGGTGATCTCGCCTCCCGCGCCGACGTTGACGACCCAGCAGCGGCTGCCGCCGTTGTCGAGGAAGCCGAAGACGGCCCGGGCCAGCGGGGTGCTCTCCAGGCGGTCCCCGTTGGCGTAGAGCCGCAGGAACTCCGTCCAGTTGTTGACCGCGACGGCTCTGCCGAGCTGCGCGGTGGGGTCCGGGGCGACCCCGACGAAGGCGGCCGTGCTGGTGCTGGCCGGTCCGATCGGGCGGGCGCCGCCGGGGACCTCCTCGACGTAGATGCCGGGCGAGAAGTAGGTGGGCATCGGTCCTCCCGGTGCGGTTCGCGGTCGGCGGCGTGGGACGTCCGCCGGAACGGGGTCAGCGGGGCGGGGGTGTGCAGACGATGACGATGTCGGGCTCGGTCGGGTCGACCTCGGCGGTGAGGACCCGCCCCCGGCCGGTGAGCCGCAGCCGTACCGGACCGGGGTGGTCGGGGTCGTGTGGCACCCCGACGACGCGGAACCGGCCGGCGGGGTCGGTCGTGGTGGCGCACGCCGTGCCGACGACCTCGATCCGCACGGCCGCGAGGGGCTGCTGCTCGGGCCCGACCACCCGGCCGTCGAAGGCCAGCATCTCCAACTGCCGCAGCCGCAGCGGCCGCAGCACCGGCGGCGCCGGCGGCGTCGGGTGGGTGACCTGGGCCGGCACGTCGATGAGCAGGGCCGGGCGGGGTCCGGTGCCGAACGCCGCCCAGAGCCGCGGGTCGCCGGCCTCCAGCACGACGGCGCGCTCCCCGCCGGCGGTCGCGGCGGCGAGCACCCGGTCCAACCCGGGCAGCGCCGCCGGCCCGCCGGCGCAGAGCAGGTAGCGGATGGTGAAGCGGTACGGCTCCCGGCCGCCGCTGCCCCGGGTCTGCCGGGCCGGGCGCAGCTCCATCGGCCAGAGCGTGAGCCGGGCGGGGTCGTCGTCGGGGCGCGGCGGACCGACCGGGACGGGTTCCCCCGCCGCCCCGGCCAGCCAGCCGGCCAGCTCGGCGGTGGCCGTCTCGATCGGGCCGCGCCCCGGCGTGGTCATCGCGGCGGCGTCCCCTGCACGCGGTACGCGATGGCCTCGTTCCACACGTGTGGGTAGACGCCGATCTCGAAGTACCGGGTGAATCGGTTGATGGGTGCGTTGGTGTGGTCGTGGTAGAGCAGCCAGACCGGGGCGATGGTGAACAGCACGTAGTTGGCGAGCACCAGCGGGATGTAGAGCGGGCCGAGGATGCGCGCCTGGAGGATGTGCACGTCCTCGTGCCGCTGGATGCCCGGCCCGGAGCCGGCGCAGACCGTGCCGATGGTGGTGGCGTACCGGGGGGAGACGCCCTCGACCACGTTGACCCGGCAGCTGTGCTGCGAGGTGGGCCGGTCCAGCGAGTGCCCGACGAGCACGTGGGCGGCCAGGTAGACCGCGCCGACGACGGTGTTGAGCAGGCTCCAGGTGTGGTCGACGACGAAGAGGAGGACGCCCTTCGCGTCCGGCCCGTAGACCCGGGCCGAGGCGACCGCCCAGCCGAAGATCCCGCCGACGAGCAGGCCGGCGATCGCGCCGATCAGCAGCCCGACGGTGCCGCCGGCCAGTTGCCCGAGGACCGCGCCGGTGGCCACGTGTGCGACGGCGCTGAGGATTCCGTAGATCATGACGGCTCACCTCAAACCCAGGAGCGGAGGATGCGGGGCTCGCGTCCCTGCGCCATCCGGGTCGGCGACGCCTGGGTCGCCTGCCGGTTGCCGGGCGGGAGCTGGTTGATGCCCAGCGCGGCGGAGAAGATGACCAGCCCGTTGAAGAACGCGATGATCCACTTCTCGGCGCCGGCGTCCGTGGCGAACGCCGCGGTGAGGTAGGACAGCGCGAGCGCGATGCCCAGTGCGATCCACTTGCGGGCCTTGTCGCCGCTCGGGCCGATCAGCCCGCCGACGACGTTGGTGGCGAGCAGCGTCGCGGCGCTCGCGCCGGTGAGGCTGCCCAGGGCGGCCCAGGTGAAGAGATCGTTCATCGCCGATCTCCCTTCGGTTGTGCGGTGGTGCGACCGGGGTGTGGTGGTGGTGAGGCCGGCGGCTCCGGGGAGTCTCCGACGGGCCCGGTCCGCCGCCGGCGGGCGGCGGGCGGGAGGGGGTGGGGGCCTCAGGCGGGCCCCGGTGGGCCGGCCGCCGTCGGGTCGCCGGTCGTCTGGCCCGGCGCGGCCGTCGGGCCGGTCGCCTGGCTCGGGACGACCGGTCCGCCGGCCGCCGGCGCCGGCCGGCGCGAACGCCGCAGCAGCAGGACGACCACGACGGCGACGAGCAGCAGGAGCGCCGCCGCGCCGGCGACCAGCAGCCAGGGGAACCCGCCGCCGTCGTCGCCCGCCGCCGGGGAGGCCGACGGCCTCGGGGGGGCCTCCGCGACCGCCCGCAGCTCGGTCGGCTTCTCCTGGTTGCTGCCGACCTTCCAGCTGACCGACCGGCCGTTGACCGTGCCGTTGGTGTCGAGGACCCGGCCGGGGAAGGTCACCGATATCTCGAACGACATCAACCGCATGAACGCCTGCTGATTCTGCGGATTCTGTTCCGCCACCTTCCCGCCGTATTTCTTCGGGTCGAGGGGAAGGGTGAAGCGGTAGAGATCGTCCTCTCGGACGAGCCGCACGCTCTCGCTGTTGAAATCGCGCAGCGGGGTGTGCCGATAGGTGATCTGGGAACCGAAGAGCTTGGCGTCCTCGTAGCGGGTCTCCTCGCCCGGCGGCAGGGCGGGAATGTTCTTCCGCAGCTCGGCGAAGCCGGCCTCGACGGTGCGGTTGCCCGAGGTCAGCACGCTCTTCTGGGCGGTCAGCAGGAGTTGGCCGTCGACCGTGTCGTCGGCGTTGACGGTCAGCCCGAGATTCAGTTGCATGCAGCCGGTCAGCGTGGCCGCCAGAACGAGACACGCCGCGACGCGGAGTGTCCTGCCGCGGATGTGTCCCGTATCCATGGGCACAGTGTGTGTGATCCGGATCACAATCAGCAGTCAGCGATCAGTCACAACGAAGTCGCCGATCTTACCTGGCCGCTGTCCCCTTCGGCCGAGGTCGAAAATCGCCGAAATCGATATCCTGAAGGTTTGGCCGAGGTCGCCGTTTTTCCCTCCCGCGAAAACGTCCCGCCGCCTGTCCCGGGGCGGGCGTGGGCGCCGCCGAGAAGGTCGGCCGGCCGCGCGTCCTCGGGTCAGGGCGCGGTGGGCGGCTGCCAGTCCGCGTACCGGGCCATCGCGCGGAGCGACGCGCGGGCCGGGGTGAGCCGCAGCAGGGTGTCGCGCAGCGCGACGGCCGCTGGGTGGCGCAGTTGCTGACCGAACCGCCCGGTCCGGAACGACGCCCGGGCGACGGCCTGGCTGCGGCGCCGCCGCTGCCGGTCGTACGCGGTCAGCGCGGCGGGCACCGTCCCGGCCTCGCCGGCGCACACCGCCCCAGCGTCACCGCGTCCTCGATCGCCTGGCAGGCGCCCTGCCCCAGGTTCGGCGTCATCGCGTGCGCCGCGTCGCCGAGCAGTGCCACCCGCCCCCGCACGTACGACGGCAGCGGCGTGGCGAGGTGGTGGATGTCGTTGCGCAGCACCGCCTCCGGTGGGGTCGCCGCGAGCAGCGCCGGGATCGGGTCGTGCCAGGAGCCGAAGCGCTCCCGGACCGCCGCCAGTTCGTCGGGCGCGTGCCCGCCGGGCGGGGCCGTGACGGCGCCGAACCAGTAGAGTCGGCCGCCGCCGACCGGCACCATGCCGAACTCGGCGCCCCCGCCCCAACTGATCGCGGTCGGGACCGGCCCGGGGAAGTCGACCACCGCCCGCCAGGCGGTCGTGCCCGCGTACGCCGGGGGCGGGGTGTCGGGCCAGAGCCGGGCGCGCAGCGCGCTGCGCAGGCCGTCGGCGCCGACCACCAGGTCGGCCCGGAGGCTGGCCGGCTCGCCGTGCCGCCGGTAGCGCACCTCGCCGGCCTCCGGGTCCACGTCGGACACCTCGGCCCCGGTGTGCACGGCCTCCGCCGGCAGCGCGTCGTGCAGGATGCCGTGCAGGGTCGCCCGGTGCACGCCCAGCGCGGTGGTGCCGAGCAGCCTGGTCAGCTCGTCGGCGTCCACCCGGGACAGCCAGCGCCCCCGCGCGGTGCGGATGCCGCCCGCCGCCCCGGCGTCCCCGCGCGCCCGGACCGCCGCCCCGACGCCGAGCGCGTCGAGGCCACGCACCGCGTTCGCCATCAGGGTCAGCCCGGCGCCGACCTCGCGCAGCTCGGCGGCGCGTTCCAGCACGGTGACCCGCCAGCCGCCCCGATGCAGCGCGAGCGCCGCGGCGAGGCCGCCGATCCCGCCCCCGACCACGACCGCGTCCGACCCGACCATGACATCCCGCCCTTCTACGCCTGTAGAAGAGGCATACTACATCCGTAGAAATTGACGTGGGGAGGGCGTGTGGCGGGGCGGACCAACCGGGTGGCGTTGCTGGCCGACGCGGCCATCGAACTGCTCGCCGAGGGCGGCATGCGGGCGCTGACCCACCGGGCGGTCGACGCCCGCGCCGGCCTGCCACCCGGCAGCACGTCGGCGTACCTGCGCACCCGGCAGGCGCTCATCGAGGCGGTGGTGCGGCGCCTCGCCGACCTCGACCGGGCCGACCTGGCGGCCCGCGAGCTGCCCGCCGACGCGCCGCCCCCCACGCCGGGCCCCGCGCTGACCGGGGCGGACCTCGACCGGCTCGCGGACGGGGCGGGCGAGGTGCTGGACCGCTGGCTCACCGTCGGGCGCAGCCGCACCCTCGCCCGGTACGCCTGCCTCCTCGAGTCGGTGCACCGCCCCGAGCTGCGGCGGATCCTGGAACACGGCACCCTGCTCCGGGTGCAGGCCCGCGACCTGCTGGCCCGGGCCGGCGCCCCGGACCCCGACCGGCGTGGCGACCAGCTCGTCGCGTTCGTCGACGGGCTCCTCTTCGACCGCCTCGTCGGCGCCGGCGCCCTCAGCGCACCCACGCCCGGCACCCCCGCCAGCCGCGCCGACCTGGCCGCCGCCGTCCGCGCCCTGCTGCGCGCCCTGACCACCACCTGACCCCGACGCCCCGGCCGCGTTGCCCGGCGGGTTCCGGCGCGTCGCCCGACGCCCCGGCAGCGTCGACCGGCGGCCAGCCGGTGCCGGAGCGCACGACCCGGCAGCGGCGGTGGTCGCGCGTCCCGGCCGGGCGGGGAGGCGGGCGGTCGGTCAGGACGCGGCGAGGCGGTGGTCGCGCGGGGTGACCCCGCGGACCCGGCGGAACGCCGTGCTCAGCGCGAACGGGCTGCCGTAGCCGACCTTGCGGGCGACCGCGCCCAGGGTGGCGTCCGGCTCGCGGAGCAGGTCGGCGGCGAGCGCCAGCCGCCACCAGGTCAGGAACGTCATCGGCGGCTCGCCGACCAACTCGGTGAACCGGCGGGCCAGCGCCGCCCGGGAGACGCCCACCTCGGCCGCGAGGGAGGCGACCGTCCACGGCCGGGCCGGGTCGTTCTGGAGCAGCCGCAGCGCCGGGCCGACCACCGGATCGGCGGCGGCGACGTACCAGGCGGGCGCGGCGCCGGGGCGGGCGAACCAGGTGCGCAGCGCGGCGATCAGCAGCAGGTCGAGCAACCGGTCCAGGACCGCCCCCTGGCCGGGCGCGTCCCGGGTGACCTCCTCGGCGAGCAGGGGCACCAGCGGGCTGCGCCACTCCTCGCCCCCGACCACGAGCAGCGGCGGCAGGGCGGTGAGCAGCCGTCGGCTCAGCTCCCCGGGAAGCTGGTAGGTGCCGGTCAGCAGCACGGTCGCGCCGTCCGAGCCCGTGCCCCAGGTGCGTACGCCCAGCGACATCGTCTCGGCCAGCGGCTCCCCGCGCAGCGTGGTGCACCGCTGCCCGGGATGGATGACCACCTGCGGCGGGGTGGCCGGGTCGTCCGCCACGAGATAGCCGTCGGGTCCGCGCAGCACCGCCACGTCGCCCGGCCCCAGCGCGACGGGCGCGCCGTCGTCGGGCGCCACCCAGGCCGCGCCCCGGACCAGGGCGACCACGGTCAGCGGGGCGCGGTCCTCGATGCGCAGCGCGAACGGGGGATCCAGCAGCGACCGGAGCAGGAAGGCGCCCCGGGCCCGCGGCCCGTCGAGCAGCCCGGTGAGCGGATCCATCCCGCGAGCGTAGACGAGCGCGCATGGCGCCGGCGGGCATGCGTCGTCCGGCGTCTCAGGCGTGGACCGACCGGGTCAGTCTGTGATCGTCAGCCAGTCGGCGGCGCGGTGGCGGATGTCGGCGGGCACCTCGTGCGGGCCCGGGAACTCGTCGTAGGTGACGTCGTAGCCGAGCGAACGCAGCCGGGGCACCAGGCGGCGGCTGCACACGTCGACCGGCAGGACCGGGTCGTCGGCGCCGTGCGAGACGTAGACGCGGGGTCGGCCGTGGGTGACCAGCGGCGCGGCGAAGCCGGGGGAGAAGGCCACCACCGCGTCGACCAGGTCGCCGTTGGTCAGGCCCAGCGAGAGGGCGTACGAGGCGCCGTCGGAGAACCCGCCGAACGCCACCTGCCCGACGGGGTAACCGGCGAAGGCCGTGGCCAGCAGCCCGTCGATCCGTCGGACGTCCACCCCGAAGCCCTCCACGATCAGGTCCCAGCTGCTCGACGCCGCCTGCGGGGCCACCAGCAGCAGTTGGTGCGCGTCGGCGACCGGCAGCAGCAGGTCCACGCCCTGCCGGGCCGAGCCGCCGGCCCCGTGCAGCAGCAGCACCAGCCGGTACGGCCGGCCGTCGACCGGCTCCGGGGCGTACACCATCGCCAGCGGCCCGCCGTCGGCGTCGGTCAGCGTCACCATGCCGGTGGCCGCCCGGGTGACGGGCGGCGCCGGACGCGCGGTGAGCCGGCCGTGCCGTGGGTTCTCCTCCGGCTGCCGGTGCGGCGCGGCGGGTTCGGCCACGGGATCACCGCTCCTCGTCCTCGGCGGGGGTGCGCCAGCGGTTACCCCGCTGCCCCGGGGTTAACCCTGCCGGGCCGCCTCCGGCGCGGCCAGCGACCCCTGCCGGCCGAGGGCGCGCCGGCCCGGGCACGCCGGACACCGGACGGGAGGCGCTGGCCGCGACCGGCTCATCCGCTGACCCGGCGGACCAGCCGGGACGGGAACACCGTCGCCGGCGGCACCGGCCGTCCGGCCAGCACGGCGGTCGCCGCCGCCGTGGCGATCTGCCCCACCGGGTGCGTCGCCGTGGTCAGCGCGGGGGTGGTCATCGCGGCGAGCGGGATGTCGTCGAAGCCGGTGACGGCGACGTCCCCGGGCACCTGGACGCCGTCGCCGCGCAGCCCGTCGATCAGCCCCAGCGCGGTCGCGTCGCTGATCCCGACGATCGCGTCCGTGTCCGGCCAGCGCGCCAACACCTCCCGGGCCGCCGCCCGGCCCCGGTCCGCGCTGAAATCCCCCGGCACCAGCCGCACCGGCAGGCCCGCGTCGCGCACCACCCGGCGGTACGCGCCCACCGACCGGCCGGCGCAGGACAGCCAGCGGGGGCCGGTCACCATCGCGATGCGGCGGCGGCCGGTGGCGTACAGGTGCCGGACCACGGCCTCCGTGCCGCCGCCGTTGTCCACGTCGAAGGCGGGTACGAGGGCGGAGCCGATGCCGATCGAGGCCACCCGGCCGCGCAGCGCCGCCGGGACCGCCCGGAGCACCGCCTCGGTGGTGTTGACCAGGATGATCCCGCCGACGCCGCGGTCCTCGGCCAGCCGGCGCAGCCCGGCCGGCTCCCGCCTCGGGAGCCAGTGCAGCGCGACCCCGAGCCCGTACGGCGCGCAGACCCGGGCGGTCGCCCCGACCACCCGGTCGACGTACGGGTCGTCGAGGACGGTCGGGGCGACGCCGGAGACCACGACCACCAGCCGCACCCCGGTGCCCCGGACCAGCGCGCGGGCGGCCAGGTTCGGTGCGTACCCGAGCCGGTCGGCGGCGGCGGTGACCCGGTCGCGGGCGGTGGGCGAGGCGTAGCCGGTGCCGGCGATCACCCGCGAGGCGGTGGCCCGGGAGACGCCCGCCGCCCGGGCGACGTCGTCGAGTGTGGGCGGTCGGCCAGTCGTCGTCATACCTGTCCTCCCCGTGGTCGCCGTCCCCGGCGCGGACGGTCGATGCGCATCATCTCCCTCGCGGGCCGGCGCCGGTAAGGGTGGGAAGGCGTTGTCCTGGCAGCGCTCTCAGGTGTGGGATCGTGCGGCAGACCGCCCGAGGCGAGAGGACGCCACCGTGAGCCGCACCACCGCCGCGCCCGCCGCGCCGACCCCGGCCGTACCCCGGGCGGTGCTGGCCGCCCGTACCGGCGTGGCGGTCGTGTTCGCGCTCAACGGCCTGGCCGTCGCCACCTGGTTCTCCCGGGTGCCCGCCGTCCGGGACGCGCTGGGGCTCAGCGCGGGCCGGCTCGGGCTGCTCCTGCTCGCGATGTCCGCCGGTTCGCTGCTCGCGATGCCCACCGCCGGCCTGGTGGCCCAGCGGCTCGGGGCGGCCCGCACGGTGGCCCTCGGCTGCCTGCTCGTCGCGGCCGGGCTGACCGTGGCCGGGGTCGCCGCCCCGGCCGGTTCCCTGGTCGGGGTCGCGGTCGGGTTGTGCGCGTTCGGCTACGGCTCCGGCATCTGCGACGTCGCCATGAACGTCGAGGGCGCGGCGGTCGAGCGGCGGCTCGGACGCACGATCATGCCCCGCTTCCACGCCGCGTGGAGCCTCGGCTCCGTGGCGGGCGCCGGGCTCGGCGCGGGGGCCGCCCGCCTCGGCCTGCCGGTCGCCGCGCACCTCGCCGCGCTGGCGGCGGCGGTGTTCTGCGGCACGCTGCTGGCCGTCCGGTCGTTCCTGCCGGCGGCCGAGAGCGGCACCGCCGCCGCGTCGGCCGCCCCGGCCGAGCGCCGCCGCGACCTGCTCGCCGCCTGGCGGGAGCCGCGCACGCTGCTCATCGGCCTGCTGGTGCTGGTGTCGGCGTTCGCCGAGGGCAGCGCCAACGACTGGCTCGCCGTCGCCTTCATCGACGGCCACGGCCTCAGCGAGGCGGCCGGCGCGGCGGTCTTCGGCGTCTTCGTCGTCGGCATGACCCTGGGCCGCACGGCGGGCACCGTCGCGCTGGACCGGTGGGGCCGGGTGCCCGTCCTGTCGGCCACGATCCTGCTCGCCACCGTCGGCGCGGGCGTGGCGGTGCTCGCCGGCTCCGGGCCGGTGGCGGTCGCCGGCGTCGCGCTCTGGGGGCTCGGCGCGTCGCTGGGCTTCCCGGTGGGGATGAGCGCGGCGGCCGACGACGAGCGGCAGGCGCCGGCCCGGGTCAGCGTGGTCGCCGTGATCGGCTACACGGCGTTCCTCGCCGGCCCGCCGCTGCTCGGCCTGCTCGGCGACCGGGTCGGCACGCTGCCCGCCCTGCTCGTGGTGCCGGTGCTGCTGCTGCCCACCCTGGCCCTGGTGCCGGCCACCCGCCCGCCGGCCCGCTGACGCGGCACATCCGCAGGGCACTCACACCCGGCTCGCAGCCGCCTCCCAGGAAACGGTGCTGCACTGGGAGGACGCCGAGGAGAGGAGCGGGGGGATGGGCTGGTTCAGTCGACGGTCGCGCGGCACCGACGCGGCCCCCACGAAGCTCGACCGCGAGGCGACCCGCGAGGACCTGGCCGCGCTGGAGGCGTTCGTCACCAGCCGCCGGGGCGTGGAGTTCTACCTGGAGCCGGAGACCACGGCGACCGACACCACCGTGGTGGCGATCGCCCACGACGGCGAGTGGATCCGCCGCCGCACCGGCTCGCCGCGCGCCGCCGGGTCGATCGCCCGCAAGCACGCGGTGCCGCTGTACGAGGCCGCCCGCACCGGCTACCCGGAGCGGATGCGGGCCTGGAACCGGGCCCACCCGGAGCGCCGCGTCCGCTGAACGTGGCGCCGCGGCGTCACCGCCCGGCGGCGACCGCCGCGCGTGCCTCGTCCAGCGTCATCGGCGGCTGGTGGCTCGCGACGTACCAGTGGACGTCGTCGGCCAGCAGCCGGCGTACCAGGGCGAGGTCGGGCTGGTCCTCGGGGGTGCGCAGGTGCGCCGGCGGCGGGTAGAAGCAGTCGCCGAGCAGCAGCACGCCCGAGTCCGGCACCGCCACCACCGTCGAGTCCGGCGCGTGGGCGCCCCCGACGTGCCGCACCCGTACGCCGACCGGCAGTTCCAACTCGTCGGTGAAGGTCCGGGTCGGCGGCAGCACCGCGAAGCCGTCCCACGAGTCGACCGCCAGCGCCCGGGCCCGGAAACTCGGGCCGAGTCGCGGGTTCGCCCGCACCTGCTCCCGCAGGTATCGGTGGCTCCACGGCCGGTCCGCCTCCGCACGCAGCAGCCGCTCGCCGGCGACGTGGCCGACGATCTCCACGCCGGGCCAGGCGCAGGCGCCCCACACGTGGTCCCAGTGGTGGTGCGTGTAGACCAGCCAGCGGGGCGGGGGCAACCCGGCGGCAGCCAGCGCGGACCGGATCTCCCGGGCGTGCGTGGGGCTCTGCCCCGCGTCGACCAGCACGCTGCCCCGGTCGTCGGCGACCAGGGCGACGCCGGCCTGGACGGCCTCCGGGTCCGGATCACCCGGGCAGAGCCAGACCCGACCGGCGAGGTGCTGGAACGTCACGGCGGCCATGGCGCACACCCTCCCCCGGATTCCGGACAACGCGTCGGACTGCCGCCCGATCGTAGTGCTCTCGGGCAGCGGTGCGGCGCCTGGATGCAGGCGACGGTGGGGCCCCGGGCCCCGGGCGCCGGCGGTTGGCGGAGCGTCGGCCGCCCCGGGGACGGGGCGGGCGGTAGGGTGTCCGGCATGGCTGACCGGTCGTCGGCCCTGGGCCGTCCCTTCTGGACATTCTGGACCGCCGCCGCCCTGGCCAACCTGGGCGACGGCATCCGCGTGGCGGCGTTCCCGCTCCTCGCCGCCGCGCTGAGCGACGACCCGGTGGCGGTGGCCGCCGTGGCCGCGGCGCAGTTCCTGCCCTGGTTGGTCACCGGCCTGTTCGCCGGAGCGCTCGCGGACCGCAGGGGAGCCCGGGAGATCATCGCCGCCGCCGACGTGGGCCGGGTCCTGGTCCTGTCGACGTTGGCCCTGGCCGTCGCGGTGGGCAGGGCGCCGATCGGCCTCGTTGTCGTCGCCGCGTTCCTGCTCGGCGTCGGCGAGACCCTGCGCGACACCGCCGCCCAGACCGCCGTTCCCCGACTGGTGGACGACGCGCAGCTGGAGAAGGCCAACGGTCGTCTCGTGGCGGGCGAGATCGTGGGCAACGAGTTCGTCGGCCCGCCGGTCGGCGCGCTTCTGTTCATCGCGGGGGCGGCACTGCCGTTCGCCGTCAACGGCGCCTCCCTCGCGTTGGCCGTCATGCTCGTGCTGTCCCTGCCGCTGACCCTCGCCCGCCCGGCCCCGGGAGCCGCCGCCGGCGAGCCGTCCGGCGGCGCGGCCGCCCCCGCGCGGGACGGGGCGCTCGCCGGGCTGCGGTGGCTGGCCCGGCAGTCCGTGCTCCGTACGCTCGTGCTCGTCGGCGCGGCCGTCGCCGCCGCGGACAGCGCCTGGTTCGCGATCTTCGTGTTGTACGCGCGGGACAGCCTCGGCCTCGGCGCGCTCGGCTTCGGCCTGCTGCTGGCCACCGGCGCGGGCGGCGGCCTCGCCGGCTCCCTCGTCGCCGACCGGCTGATCGCCCGCTTCCGGCACCGGCACGTGCTGACGTGGTCGATGGCGGTCACCGCCGGCGCGCCGGCGCTCCTGGTCGTCGCGCCGCACCGGGTCGCCGCCGTGGCCGTCGTCGTCAGCACCAGCGCGGCGTTCGCCGTCCTCAACGTGGCCGCGCTGTCGCTCCGGCAGCGCCTCGTGCCCGGCGACCTGCTCGGCCGGGTGGTCGCCGCCTCCCGGGTCCTCACCTACGGTTGCACCGCGCTGGGGGCACTCGCCGGCGGCGCGCTGGCCGCCGGCCTGGGCCTGGACGCGCCGTTCCTGCTCAGCGGCGCCGTCGCGGTGGCAGCGACCGTCGCCTGGAGCGTCGCGTCCCGGCCCTCCGCGCCGGCCGACCCGGCCTGACGGAGGCGTTGTCCCCCACCGCCCCGGCGACCCGGCCGGCGGGCGCGAACGGTCGGCTCACCAGCAGGGCCGTGCCTGTCGTCAGCCGCGCCCGCGACGTCCGAGTCCGACGAGCCGGGCCACGAGGACGGCGGCGCAGCCGAGCGTCGCGGTGACCAGCAGCACCATGAACGTCGGATAGATGTACGCCACCTGGATCCAGGCGACGTCGCGACCCCGGTAGAGCCAACCGACCACCCGGTGGATCGAGGCGAGCAGCGGCAGCGGCGCGAGCAGCGGAAGCAACCGCACCAGCGCCCAGGGGCGTACCGTCCGGCCGGCGGCCCAGCGGCGTGACCGGAGCACGCCCCGGCCGGCGAGTGCGGCGGAGGCGACCGCCAGCACCAGCAGCACGGCGTCGACGACCACGAGCGGCGTGCCCGCCGAGGGCGCCGACGTTCCCTCGACCAGCGCGATGAGCCGCTCGGCGAGGGCCGACGCGTGGCCGTACGCCAGTCCGGTGTTCGCCATGACCGCGACCCCGTAGCCGGACGCGGGCAGCAGCGCCTGGTACGCCGTCGAGGTGAACAGGTCACCGCTGTGCGCGATCATCGGCGCCCCCGACCCGGTCTTCTCCACGAACCAGCCGAGGGCGTAGGAGGTGGAGACCGCGGACGGGTGGTGCAGCGTGGCGAGGCCCGCCGGGGAGACGACCGCCGTGCCCTCCGGACCGCGGCCCTGGTTGCCCTGCGCGATCAGCCACGCCGCCATGTCGTGCGCCGAGCTGAGCACCCCGCCGGAGCCGTTGCCGAAGGCCGGCGGCTCGGGCAGGGCGACCGGTCTGCCGAGGACCATGAGGTGGCCGCGCGCGCTCGACGGCAGGTCGGCGGCCACGTCGAGGGTGCGACTGTCGGTCATGCCGAGCGGGGCGAAGACCCGCGTCCGCAGGTACTCGTCGAACGGCAGCCCGCTGACCACCTCGACCAGTCGCGCGGCCACCTGGAAGTTCGGGTTGTGGTACTCCCACCTCGTGCCGGGGGCGGCGGCCAACCGGGCCGTACGCATCCCCGCGACGGCCTCCCGCAGCGAACCCGGCTGCCGCCTGCTGAACGCGGGGAACGTCGTGTCCGACATCCCGGAGGTCTGGTCGAGCAGCTGCCGCACGGTGATCCGGGCCGCCCGGGGGTCGTCCATCGTGAACTCCGGCAGGTGCCGGTGGACCGGGCCGTCGAGTTCCACCCGGCCCGCCTCGATCAGCTGCATCACGGCGAGGGCGGTGAACGACTTGCTCACCGACGCCACGGCCATCGGGGTGCGCGCCGTGATCGGGTCGCCGGCGGGGGTGTGGCCGTACCCGGCGGCGTGCACCACCGCGGTCCCCCGGGTGACGGCCACCGCGACGCCGGGCAGCCCGGTGGCGTCGCGGTACTGGCGGACGGCGGCGTCGACGGCGGCGGCGTCGATCCCGACCGGGGGCGCGGCCGGGGCTGCCGGGGCGGGCGACCCGGCGAGCGCCACCGTACCGGCCAGGACGAGGAGTCGCGTGATCATGGTCGGAGTCTCGGCCGGTCGCGGACCCCGCACATCGGATCGTGGTCCGAACCCGGGATCGGACCGTGGTCCGACGCCCGGCGGCCGGCCGGTGGATACGGTGATCCGGTGGTCACCTCGGGGCGGCTCGGGCTGCGGCAGTTGATGGCGTTCGACGCGCTGGTGGGCGTCGCCCTCGTGCTCCTCACGGTGTTCCGGACGCCCGGCGCCCCGGCGCTCGCCGGTGGCCTGGCGGTGCTGTTCGGGGCTCCGCTCGCCGTCCGCCGGCGCTGGCCGGCGCCGGTGCTCGCCGTCGTGGTGCCGGCGGGGGCGGTGGCGGTCGCCGTCGGGGCGGCCGGCGACGCGGTGGTGTTCGCGGTCGCGTTCGCGCTCTACCCGGTCGCGCTGGTCACCTCCACCCGGGAGGGCGTGTCGGCGCTCGTCGTGGTGCTGGCCGCCCTCACGGGCGCGGGGCTGGCGGGCGGCACGGTCCCCGGGCTGCCGATCGTCCCGACCCGGGCGGGGGAGGAGTCGTTCGCCGCCACGCCGGTCCCGGTCCTGCTCTACGCCGCGACCGTCGTCGCCGCTTCGTGGGCGCTCGCCCGCGCGGTGCGCGCCCGTCGACGTCACGTCGCCCAACTCGCCGCGTCGCGTGCCGACCAGGCGGTGGCCGAGGAACGGTTGCGCATCGCCCGGGACATCCACGACGTGGTCGGGCACAGCCTCAGCCTGATCGCCATGAAGGCGGCCGTCGCCAACCACCTGGCGGACAGCCATCCCGAGCAGGGCCGGGCCGCCCTGGGCACGATCGAGCGGGTCAGCCGGAGCGCGCTCGACGACATCCGGGTCGTGCTCGGCGCGCTGCGCGACCCGGCCGACACCGCGCCGAGCTTCGCCGAACTCGACCGGCTGGTCGAGGCCGTCCGGTCCGCCGGTGTCACCGTCGACGTCGACCGGGCGACCGACCTGACCCGGGTGCCCGCGGCCGTGCAGGCCTCGGCGTACCGCATCGTGCAGGAGGCACTCACCAACGTGCTGCGCCACGCCGGCCCGACCCGCTGTCGGCTCGCCGTGGCGGTCGAGCCCGGGGCGCTGGCCGTCGCCGTCGTCGACGACGGGGGGTCGGGGCGCGCCGTCGGGCCGCCCGGCCATGGGCTGCGGGGCATGCGCGAGCGGGCCGTGATGCACGGCGGCACCCTGGCGGCCGGCGTCGAGCCCGGCGGCGGCTTCGCCGTGCGCGCCCGGCTGCCGTTCACCCCGGCGGTGCCGGACGATGGGTGAGCCCGTACGCGTGCTCCTGGCCGACGACGACGTGCTGCTGCGCGGCACCCTCCGGCTGCTGGTCGATGCCACCCCGGGAATGACCGTGGTGGCCGAGGCGGGCACCGGGCGGGCGGCCGTCGAACTCGCGAGGACGCACTCGCCCGAGGTGGTGCTGATGGACGTCCGGATGCCCGAGATGGACGGCATCACCGCCACCGAGCAGGTCACCGCCGGCCGGGACGCGCCCCGGGTGCTCGTCCTCACCACCTTCGGCCTCGACGACTACGTGTACCGGGCGCTGCGGGCCGGGGCGAGCGGCTTCCTGCTCAAGGACACGTCCCCCGTACGGCTGCTCGACGCGATCAGGGTGGTCGCCGCGGGCGAGGCGCTGCTGGCCCCCAGCGTCACCCGTCGGCTCATCGCCGAGTTCACCCGGATGCCGGCGGCCCGACGGGTGCCGGGACGGCTCGACGGGGTGACCCCACGGGAGCGGGAGGTGTTGACGTTGATCACCCGTGGGATGTCCAACACCGAGATCGAGCAGCACCTGCACCTCAGCCGGGGCACCGTCAAGACGCACATCGGCCGGTTGCTGACGAAGCTGGGCGTCCGCGACCGGGCGCAACTGGTGATCGCGGGCTACGAGTCGGGGCTCGCCGACCGGTGAGGTTCGGTCGACCGTCGTGAGCGCCGCGCCGCGCCGGCCCGGCGGGGCCGGCGTCCGATCCCGTCGCGTTGACCTGGGGACCGGGGGTGTGGCAGCATTCGCGGCCTGACGGCAGTGAAGGAAGCCGGTGTGATTCCGGCGCGGTCCCGCCACTGTCACCGGGGAGCGATCCCCCCTCGTGAGTCACGGCCGTGCGTGCGCGGTTGGAAGACCGGGGGTGAGCGTCGATCCGGGAGCCAGGATACTTCGGCCGTCGGGAGTGACCCCAGGGCGTGGACACCCGAGGAGGACCCGATGACGCACCGCGTCTCCGCCATCGACGATCATCGTCGCATCGTGCCCGGCCGCCACAGCGCGCCGGCGAGCAGCCGTATTTCCGCAGCCCCGTCCGGCCGCCGCGGCGCGCGTCCGGCCGACCGTGGTGTGCCCGCCCCCGGTCGTCCCGCAGCGGTCGGGCGCGTCGCCCGTCCCTGACGCCCGCACCGCGCCGCCCGACCCCGTCGGCCCGCCGGTGAGCCGCTTCCCGGCCCGCCGTACCCGCTGAACCGCGCCCACCCCTCGTACCGCCCGATCGTCCTCGCGTCGATCCGGGCGTCACTCTCCGGAGCCGTCCGTGCGCATCCTGCTGCTGTCCACCGCCGACACCGACCTGCTCGCCGCCCGCGCCAGCGGCGCCGACTACCGACTCGCCAACCCCGCCCGGGTCGCCGCCGACGCCGTGCCCGCGCTGCTCGACGGCGTGGACCTCGCGGTCGTACGCCTGCTCGGCGGCCGGCAGGCGTGGCCGGACGGGCTCGCCACGGTGCTGGCCTCCGGCGTGCCCACGGTCGTGCTCAGCGGCGAGGCCGCGCCGGACGCGGACCTGATGGCGGCCTCCACCGTCCCCGCCGGCGTGGCCACCCAGGCGCTGGCCTACCTGGTCGAGGGCGGCCCGGAGAACCTCGCCCAGCTCGCCCGCTTCCTCTCCGACACGGTGCTGCTCACCGGCGAGGGGTTCGCCCCGCCCGCGTCGACCCCGACGTACGGCGTCCACGGCGACCGTCCCGCGCGGCCCGACCGGCCGACCGTGGGGATCGTCTTCTACCGGGCGCACTCCCTCGCCGGCAACACCGGCTTCGTCGACACCCTCGCCGACGCCGTCGACGCGGCCGGCGGCAACCCGCTGCCGATCTTCTGCGGCTCGCTGCGCGGCCTCACCGCCGGCGCGGGCCCGCTGGGCCTCTTCGCCGGCTGCGACGCCCTGCTGGTCACCGTGCTGGCCGCCGGCGGCACGGTCGCCGCCGACGCCTCCGGCGGCGGCGACGAGGACGCCTGGGACGTGGGCGCGCTCGCCGCCCTCGACGTGCCGGTGATCCAGGCGCTCTGCCTCACCAGCACCCGCGAGCAGTGGGCCGGCAGCGACGCCGGACTGTCCCCGCTGGACGCCGCGATGCAGGTGGCCGTCCCCGAGTTCGACGGCCGGATCGTCACCGTGCCGTTCTCGTTCAAGCGGATCGACGCCGACGGGCTCTCCAGCTACGTCGCCGATCCGGAGCGGGCCGCCCGGGTGGCCGGCATCGCCGTGCGGCACGCCCGGCTGCGGCACGTGCCCAACGCCGACAAGCGGCTCGCGGTCGTGCTCAGCTCCTACCCGACGAAGCACTCCCGGGTCGGCAACGCCGTCGGCCTGGACACCCCGGCCTCGGCGGTCCGGCTGCTCGCCGCCCTCGCCGAGGCCGGCTACCACCTCGGCGACGCCCCCGTGCCCGACGACGGGGACGCGCTCATCCACGCCCTCATCGCCGCCGGGGGGCACGACGTCGAGTGGCTCACCCCGGAACAGCTCGCCGCCGCCGAGGCGCGGGTGCCCGGGGCGACGTACCGGCGCTGGTTCGACCAGGCGCCGGCGGAGCTGCGGGAGCGGATGCTCGCCCACTGGGGGGAGCCGCCCGGCGGGCTCTACACCGACGGCGGGGACATCGTGCTGGCCGGGCTGCGCTTCGGCAACGTGGTGCTGCTGATCCAGCCGCCGCGCGGCTTCGGCGAGAACCCGATCGCCATCTACCACGACCCGGACCTGCCGCCGAGCCACCACTACCTGGCCGCGTACCGCTGGCTGGCCGCGCCCGCCACCGACGGCGGCTTCGGCGCGGACGCGGTGGTGCACCTGGGCAAGCACGGCACCCTGGAGTGGCTGCCCGGCAAGGGCCTCGGGCTGGCCGCCGACTGCGCCCCCGACGCCGTCCTCGGCGACCTGCCGCTGGTCTACCCGTTCATCGTCAACGACCCCGGCGAGGGCACCCAGGCCAAGCGCCGCGCGCACGCCGTCGTCGTCGACCACCTGGTGCCGCCGATGGCCCGCGCCGAGACGTACGGCGACCTGGCGAAGCTGGAGCAACTCCTCGACGAGTACGCCACCGTGCAGGCGCTCGACCCCGCCAAGGTGCCCACCGTGCAGGCGCAGATCTGGGCCCTGGTGCGCGCCGCGGAGCTGCACCACGACCTGCACGCCGAGGACATGCCGGCCGCCGAGGACTTCGACGACTTCGTGCTGCACCTCGATGGGTACCTCTGCGAGGTCAAGGACGTGCAGATCCGCGACGGCCTGCACATCCTCGCCGCCGCGCCCACCGGCGAGCCCCGGGTCAACCTCGTCCTCGCCGTGCTGCGCGCCCCGCAGGTCTGGGGCGGCGCCCGCGCCCTGCCCGGCCTGCGCCAGGCCCTCGCCGCCGCGTACGGGCTCGACGAGCAGGCGCTGCTCGCCGCGCCGGGGGAGCGGCTGGCCGTGCCCGAGGCGCTGACCGACACCGTCGACGGGCCGGCCGGCACCGCCGCCGACGCCGTCGACCTGATCGAGGCCCTCGCGCGCCGGCTGGTCGTCGGCATGGAGACCCTCGGCTGGGACGCCGACAAGGTCGACGCCGTGGTCGAGGAGGTCACCGGCCGGGCCGTCCCGGACGCCGCCGCCGTGCTCCGCTTCGCCGCCACCGAGCTGGTGCCCCGGCTGGACCGTACGACCGACGAGATCGACCGGGTGGTGGGTGCGCTCGACGGGCGGTTCGTGCCGCCCGGCCCGTCCGGCTCGCCCACCCGGGGCCTGGTCAACGTGCTCCCCACCGGCCGGAACTTCTACTCCGTCGACCCCAAGGCGATCCCCAGCCGCAACGCCTGGGATGTCGGGGTGGCCCTGGCCGACTCGCTGCTCGCCCGGCACCTCGCCGACACCGGCGAGTACCCGCGCTCCGTCGGCCTGACCGTCTGGGGCACCAGCGCCATGCGCACCCAGGGCGACGACGTCGCCGAGGTGCTCGCGCTGCTCGGCTGCCGTCCCACCTGGGACGACCGCTCCCGCCGGGTCACCGGCGTGGAGGTGGTGCCGCCGGCCGAGCTGGGCCGCCCCCGCGTCGACGTCACCGTGCGGATCTCCGGCTTCTTCCGGGACGCCTTCCCGCACGTGGTCGCGCTCATCGACGACGCGGTGCGGTTGGTCGCCGCCCTGGAGGAGCCCGCCGAGCAGAACTTCGTCCGCGCGCACGTCGCCGCCGACCTCGCCGAGCACGGCGACGAGCGGCGGGCCACCGCCCGCGTCTTCGGCTCCAAGCCGGGCGCGTACGGGGCCGGGCTGCTGCCGCTGATCGACTCCCGCAACTGGCGCAGCGACGCCGACCTCGCCGAGGTGTACGCCGTCTGGGGCGGCTACGCCTACGGCCGGGGGCTGGACGGGCGGGAGGCGCGCGCCGACATGGAACGCTCCTTCGCCCGGATCGCGGTGGCGGTGAAGAACCAGGACACCCGCGAGCACGACATCGTCGACTCCGACGACTACTTCCAGTACCACGGCGGGATGGTGGCGATGGTCCGTCACCTCACCGGCGCCGCCCCGGCCGCGTACGTGGGCGACTCGGCGATGCCGCACGACGTGCGTACCCGCACCCTCGGCGAGGAGACCCGGCGGGTGTTCCGGGCCCGGGTGGTCAACCCGAAGTGGATCGCCGCGATGCGCCGGCACGGCTACAAGGGCGCGTTCGAGCTGGCCGCCACCGTGGACTACCTGTTCGGCTACGACGCCACCGCCGGCGTCGTCGACGACTGGATGTACGAGCACCTGGCCGCCGCGTACGTCTTCGACGAGACCACCCGGGAGTTCCTGGAGCAGTCGAACCCGTGGGCGCTGCGCGGCATCACCGAGCGGCTGCTCGAGGCGGCCGACCGGGGCCTGTGGGCCGAGCCCGAGCCGACCACCCTGGACCGGCTCCGCGAGACGTACCTGGCCAGCGAGGGCGACCTGGAGGACCGGCAGTGAGCGCGAGGAGTGAGCCGGTCCTGCGAGCCCCGCAGTCGCGAACGGAAAACGACACAGTGACCACCTACCCGTTCAGCGCGGTGCTGGGCATGGACGACATGCGGCTCGCCCTGCTGCTCAACGCGGTTTCCCCGGCGATCGGCGGGGTGCTCGTCCGCGGCGAGAAGGGCACCGCCAAGTCGACGGCCGTGCGGGCCCTGGCCGCGCTGCTGCCGCCCGTGGAGCGGGTGGCCGGCTGCCGCTTCGCCTGCGACCCGGCCGCCCCCGACCCGTCCTGCCCGGACGGCCCGCACCCCGACGCGCCGGCGGCCGAGCGGCGTCCCGCCCGGCTGGTGGAGCTGCCGGTCGGCGCGGCCGAGGACCGGGTGGTCGGCTCGCTCGACTTGGAGAAGGCGCTCGGCGAGGGCGTCCGCGCCTTCGAGCCGGGCCTGCTCGCCGCCGCCCACCGCGGCGTGCTCTACGTCGACGAGGTCAACCTGCTCCACGACCACCTGGTCGACCTGCTCCTCGACGCCGCGGCGATGGGCCGTTGCCACGTGGAGCGGGAGGGCGTCTCGGTCAGCCACGCGTCCCGGTTCCTGCTGGTCGGCACGATGAACCCGGAGGAGGGGGAGCTGCGCCCACAGCTGCTGGACCGGTTCGGGCTGACCGTGGAGGTCGGGGCCAGCCGCGACCCCGCCGTACGCGTCGAGGTGGTCCGCCGGCGGCTCGCCGCCGACGCCGACCCGGCCGGCTTCGCCGCCCGCTGGGCCGACGCCGACGCGCAGGTCGCCCGCCGGGTCGCGGCCGCCCGGCAGCGGCTGGAGCGGGTGCTGCTGCCCGACGCCGCGCTGCGCCGGATCGCCGAGGTGTGCGCGGCGTTCGACGTGGACGGCATGCGCGCCGACATCGTCACCGCCCGCACCGCGCTGGCGCACGCCGCCTGGCACGGCCGGGACGTGGTCACGGTGGAGGACGTCCGCGTCGCCGCCCGGCTGGCGCTGCCGCACCGCCGCCGCCGGGATCCGTTCGACACGCCCGGACTGGACGAGAAGCGCCTCGACGAGGCCCTGGACCGGGCCGGCGACGACGACCCCGACGACGACCCGGGTGGTCCCGGCGGTCCCGGCGACGGCCCGCGCGGCCCCGGCCCGCACGGCGGTCCCGGTGGTGCCGGCAACGCTCCCGACGGCGGCGGCTCCCGGGACGACGGCGGCCCCGGACCGGCCGCGGCGGGCGACACGAACGGGCCGGGTTCCCGGCGCGACGGCGACGCCGACCGGGACCGGGTTGACGGGAACGGGCCCGACGGCAGCTGGCCCGACCGGCGGGACGGCAGCTGGCCCGACCGGTCCGACGGTGGCCAGGCACCCGGCCGGGCCGACGACGTGGCGGCCGGCCCGGCCGAGGCCGGTGACGCCGGTGTCGACGGCGGGACCGGCCGGCCCGCACCGGCGCCCAGCCGGCCCGGCCCGGGCGAACAGCCGGTGGCCGTACCCCGGCAGGGGCTCAGGGCGCGGCTGCTCACCGCGCCCGGGATCGGCGACGGGGTGCCCGGCCGACGCTCCCGTGCCCGCACCGGGCGGGGCCGCACCACCGGGGCGCGGGTGCCGGCCGGCCGGGCCGGGGTGCTGCACCTGCCGGCGACCCTGCGGGCCGCCGCCCCGCACCAGGGCGCCCGGGGGCGCGTCGCCGGGCCGCTGCGGTTGCGTCCCGACGACGTCCGCGAGGCCGTCCGTGAGGGACGCGAGGGCAACCTGGTGCTCTTCGTGGTCGACGCCAGCGGCTCGATGGGTGCCCAGGCGCGGATGGCCGCCGTCAAGGGTGCCGTGCTCGCCCTGCTCACCGACGCCTACCAGCGCCGGGACAAGGTCGCGGTGGTCGCCTTCCGGGGAGCCGCCGCGCAGACCCTGCTGCCGGCCACCTCCTCGGTGCTCGCGGCCTCGACGCGGCTGGCCGAGCTGCCCACCGGCGGGCGCACGCCGCTGGCCGAGGGGCTGCTCGCCGCCGCCGACCTGCTGCGGGTGGAGCGGCTGCGCGACCCGAAGCGCCGCCCCCTGGTGCTGGTCGTCACCGACGGCCGGGCCACCGCCGGGGGGCGCCCGCTCGACCGGTCGGCCCGCGCGGCGGCCGTGCTCGCCGCCACCGGCGCCCCCTGCGTCGTCGTGGACTGCGAGAGCGGCCCCGTCCGCCTCGGCCTGGCCCGCCGCCTCGCCGCCCAACTCGGCGCCGACCACCACCGGCTCGACGAGGTCGCCACCGCCCCCCTCACCACCCTCGCGGCCGGCCGACCGACACCCGCGCCGGAGTCCCCTCGCGGGCGGTCCGCCGCAGATCTTGGCAGGAAGCGGCCCCCCGAGGGGCCCTCCCCTTCCAAGATCGTCACTGCCGCCGCCTCCACCGCCGTCAACGCCGCCACCATCGCCGTCGCCGTGGCGCAGAACAGGAGTGTTGCCTGATGCCGCAGGGGAAGCCGTCCCACGTGCCCGCCGACGGGTTGACGACGCGGCAGCGGCGCAACCGGCCGCTGCTCGTCGTTCACACCGGGCAGATGAAGGGGAAGTCGACCGCCGCGTTCGGGCTGGCGCTGCGCGCCTGGACCGCCGGGCTGCCGATCGGGGTGTTCCAGTTCGTCAAGAGCGCCAAGTGGCGGGTGGGCGAGGAGAACGCCTTCCGCGCCCTCGGCGAGGTGCACGAGCGCACCGGGCAGGGCGCCCCGGTGGCCTGGCACAAGATGGGCGAGGGCTGGTCCTGGATCCAGCGCGGCGGCGAGGCCGACCACGCCGCCGACGCGCTGGAGGGCTGGCGGCAGATCCAGCGCGACCTGGCCGCCGAGCGCTACGGCCTGTACGTGCTCGACGAGTTCACCTATCCGATGAAGTGGGGCTGGGTGGACGTCGACGAGGTGGTCGACACCCTCGCGAACCGCCCCGGGTTCCAGCATGTCGTGATCACCGGCCGCGACGCCGACCCGCGCCTGGTCGACGCCGCCGACCTGGTCGCCGAGCTGACGAAGGTCAAGCACCCGATGGACGCCGGCCAGAAGGGCCAGAAGGGCATCGAGTGGTGACGGTCGAGCCGTGGGCGCTGCCCCGGGTGGTGGTCGCCGCACCCGCCAGCGGGCACGGCAAGACCACCGTCGCCACCGGGCTGCTCGCCGCGCTGCGCCGCCGTGGCCTGGCCGTCAGCCCGCACAAGGTCGGCCCGGACTACATCGACCCCGGCTACCACGCGCTCGCCGCCGGTCGCCCCGGCCGCAACCTCGACCCGTGGCTGGTCGGCGAGGAGCGGATCGCGCCGCTGCTGCGGCACGGCGCCGCCACCCCGACGCCGGCCGACATCGCCGTGGTCGAGGGGGTGATGGGGCTGCACGACGGCGCGGTCGGCCGCCGCGGGTACGCCTCCACCGCGCACGTCGCCCGGCTCGTCGACGCGCCGGTGCTGCTGGTGCTGGACACCACCGCGCAGGGCCGTTCCGCCGCCGCGCTCGCCCTGGGCATGGCCGCGTTCGACCCCGGCGTGCGGATCGGCGGGGTGATCCTCAACCGGGTCGGCTCGCCCCGGCACGAGTCCCTGCTGCGCGACGCCCTCGCCGAGGTGGACGTGCCGGTGCTCGGGGCGGTCAGCCGCGCCGCCGAGGTCGCCGCCCCGGCTCGTCACCTCGGGCTGGTGCCCGTCGCCGAGCGGGCGCCGGAGTCGCTGGCCATCGTGGCCGCCCTCGCCGACCTCGTGGCGTCCACCGTGGACCTCGACGCGGTGCTCGATCTGGCCCGCACCGCCGGGCCGCTGACCGCGCCCGCCTGGGACCCGGCCGCCGCCGTCGGCGGCCCCGCCGGCGGCGAGCGCCCGGTGGTCGCGGTCGCCGGCGGGCCCGCCTTCACCTTCTCCTACGCCGAGACCGCCGAACTGCTCGCCGCCGCCGGCTCCACCGTCGTCCCCTTCGACCCGCTGCGCGACGCCGGCCTGCCCGCCGGCACCCGCGCGGTGGTCGTCGGCGGCGGCTTCCCCGAGGCGTACGCGCCGCAGCTCGCCGACAACGCCACGCTCCGCGCCGAGCTGGCCGGCTTCGACGGCCCGGTCGTCGCCGAGTGCGCCGGGCTGCTCTACCTCGGCCGGTCCCTCGACGGCGTACCCATGTGCGGCCGGCTCGACCTCACCGCCCGGATGACCGACCGGCTCACCCTCGGCTACCGGGACGCCGTCGCCGTCACCGGCTCCCCGCTGCACCGCCCCGGCGACCCGGTACGCGGCCACGAGTTCCACCGCACCGCCACCGACCCGGGGCACGGTGACCGGCCGGCGTGGCGCTGGGACGGCGCCGACCACGGCTTCGTCGCCGGCCGGGTGCACGCCTCCTACCTGCACACCCACTGGGCCGGGCACCCGCACGCCGCCCGCCGCCTGGTCGAGGCGGCGAGCCGGTGAGCGCGCAGGAGCACGGCGAGCGGGTGGCCGGGCACGACGGCGGCGAGCCGGTGAGCGCGCGCGGCGGGACGCCGGGCGGGGACGCCCCCACCGCCACGCTGACCGGGGTGGGGGTCGGTCCCGGCGACCCGGAACTGCTCACCCTCCGGGCGGTCCGGGTGCTGGCCGAGGCCGACCTCGTGTTCGTACCGGTGCTGGACCGCCTCGCCGCGGACGGCGACGCGCCGCCCGGGCGGGCCGAGACCACCGTGGCCGCGCACGTCGCGCCGGACCGGCTGCGCCGGCTGCCGTTCGCCCTGGACGACCGGGGCGGGGTGACCGCGCGCCGGGAACGGGCTTGGGACGACGCCGCGCGGGCCGTGGTGGACGCGGTCGACGGCGGCGCCCGCGCCGTCGCCTTCGCCACCATCGGCGACCCGAACGTCTACTCCACCTTCGGCTACCTGGCGCAGACCGTCCGCGCCCGCCGCCCGGCGGTCGAGGTGCGCACGGTCCCCGGGATCACCGCCATGCAGGACCTGGCGGCGCGCAGCGGCGTCCCGCTCTGCGAGGGCCGGGAGCCGCTGACCCTGTTGCCGGCCACCGCCGGGCTGGCGCTCTTCGCCGACGCGCTCGCCGGCCCCGGCACCGTCGTGGCCTACAAGGGCTGGCGGCGGCACGCCGATCTGGTCGCCGAGCTGCGCCGGCAGGGCCGCCTCGGCGACGCGGTGCTGGGCCGGGGCCTCGGGCTGCCCGACGAGCGGATCGGCCCCGTCGCCGACGCCGCCGACGACCTGCCGTACCTGTCGACGCTGCTGGTCCCGGCCCGCCGGGACCGTAGAGGAGGAAAGCTGTGACCACCGCGCCGACCGCGGCCCGCGCCGACGACGGCGGGCCGACCAGCACGGGCAAGGTGTGGTTCGTCGGGGCCGGCCCCGGCGCGGCCGACCTGCTGACCCTGCGCGCCGCCCGGGTGATCGGCGCGGCCGACGTGGTGGTCTGGGCGGCCAGCCTGGTGCACGCCGACGTGCTCGCCCACGCCCGCCCCGACGCGGAGATCGTCGACTCGTCGCGGCTGCCGATCGAGGGGGTGCTGCCGCTCTACCGGCGGGCCGCCGCCGAGGGGCTGACCGTGGCGCGGATCCACTCCGGCGACCCGGCGCTGTGGGGCGCGGTGCAGGAGCAGCTCGACCTGTGCCGGGCGCTCGGGCTGGCCGTCGAGATCGTCCCGGGCGTCTCGTCGTTCACCGCCGTCGCGGCGATCGTCGGCCGGGAACTCACCATCCCCGAGGTCGCCCAGTCGGTGATCCTGACCCGGCTGGAGGGCGGCAAGACCCCGATGCCGCCGGGCGAGCGGGTCCGCGAGTTCGCCCGGCACGGCACCACCATGGCACTGTTCCTCTCCGCCGCCCGCTCCGGGCAGGCGCAGGCCGAGCTGCTGGCCGGCGGCTACCCGCCCGACACCCCGGTCGTGGTGGCGTACCAGGCGACCTGGCCGGACGAACTGGTGGTGCGGTGCGCCCTCGGCGACCTGGAGGCCACGGTCAAGGAGCACAAGCTCTGGAAGCACACCCTCTTCCTAGTCGGCCCGGCGCTCGCCGCCGCCGGCACCCGCTCGCACCTCTACCACCCCGGGCACTTCCACACGTTCCGGCGGGCCGAGCCGGCCGCCCGCGCCGACCTGCGCCGCGCCCGGGCCACCGGCGGGACGGCGGGGGACGGGCACACCGGATGACGTACGCCGAGCCGCCGCTGCGCGAGCCGGACCTGCCGCGTACGGCGAAGGTCCGGCCCACCGCGCTGCGCACGGGCTGGACCACCGGCGCCTGCGCGACGGCGGCGGCGAAGGCGGCGGTGACCGCCCTGGTCACCGGCGTGCCGCAGCGGGAGGTGGAGATCGGTCTGCCCGCCGGCCGCCGGGTCCGCTTCCCGGTGGCCCGCTGCGAGGTCCACGCCGGCACGTCGGCGGAGGCAGTGGTGGTCAAGGACGCCGGCGACGACCCCGACGTCACGCACGGCGCCGAGCTGACCGTCACCGTCGGCTGGCGGGACGTGCCCGGGCTGCGGCTCGACGGCGGGCCGGGCGTCGGCACGGTCACGAGGCCGGGACTCGGGCTGCCCGTCGGCGGGCCGGCGATCAACGAGACCCCGCGCCGGATGATCGGCCAGGCCGTCGCCGAGGTGGTCGACCTGGCCGAGGTGGGCGTCTGCGTGGTGGTCAGCGTGCCGCGCGGCGAGATCATGGCCCGCAAGACCACCAACCGGCGGCTCGGCATCCTCGGCGGCATCTCCATCCTCGGCACCACCGGCATCGTGCGGCCGTTCTCCACCGCCTCCTGGCGGGCCAGCGTGGTGCAGGCGGTGCACGTGATGGCCGCCCAGGGGGAGCGGACGGTGGTGCTGTGCACCGGCGGGCGCACCGAGCGGGCCGCCCGCGCGCTGCTGCCGGAGCTGCCCGAGGTGTGCTTCGTCGAGGTCGGCGACTTCACCGGCGCGGCGGTCACCGCCGCCGTCGGCGACCGGATGACCGGGGTGGTCTTCGTCGGCATGGCCGGCAAGCTGGCGAAGCTCGCCGCCGGCATCCTGATGACCCACTACACGCGGTCCAAGGTGGACCTGTCCCTGCTCGGCGACGTCACCGCCGAGGCGGGCGGCGACCCCGACCTGGTGGCGGCGGTCGCCGCGGCGAACACCGGGCGGCACGCGTACGAGTTGTGGGAGACCGCCGGGTTGCTCGGCGCCGCCGGTGACCTGCTCTGTCGGCGGGTACGCCAGGTGCTGCTCCGGTTCGCCGGGAACGCGGTCACCGTCGACGTGGCGATGGTCGACTTCGCGGGCGACCGGGTCGTCGCCTCGTCGGGCCGGTGGGCGGCGTGACCGGGAGCCCGCCCGCCGGGGGCACCGGGCCGGCCGTGACCGTGGTGGGGATCGACGCCGGAGGGGGGCCGCCGCACCCCGCCGCCGCGCCCGCGCTCGCCGGGGCCCGGCTGGTGGTGGGCGCGGCCCGGCACCTGGCCGCCGTACGCCTGCCGGCCGGCGCCGACACCGTCGCCCTCGGGCCGCTCGCGCCGGCGCTGGACCGGCTGGCCGCCGCCGTCGCCGCCGGAACGGAGGCGGTCGTGCTGGCCAGCGGGGATCCCGGGCTGTTCGGCGTCGTCCGGCGGCTGCGGGCGGCCGGGCTGCCGCTGCGGGTGCTGCCGGCCGTGTCCAGCGTGGCCGCCGCGTTCGCCCGCGCCGGGCTGCCCTGGGACGGCGCGGCCGTGGTCACCGCCCACGGCCGGGACCCGCGACCGGCGCTGAACGCCTGCCGGGCGCTGCCCGCCGTCGCGGTGCTCACCGCGCCCGGCGCCGGGGCCGCCGAGCTGGGTGCCGGTCTGGTCGGCTGGGCCCGCCGGCTGGTCGTCGCCGAGCACCTCGGCACCGACGCCGAGCGGCTCACCGAGACCACCCCCGAGGCGGCCGCCGCCCGCGTCTGGGCCGACCCGCACGTGCTGCTCAGCCTCGCCGGGGAGCCCGGGGCCGCCGGGATGCGGGCGGACAACCAGCCGGCCGCCGCGCCGGCCGGCGGGTGGGCGCTGCCCGAGTCCGCCTACGCGCACCGCGACTCGATGATCACCAAGTCGGAGGTACGCGCCCTCGCCGTGGCCCGGCTGCGCCCCCGCCTCGGCCGACTGGTCTGGGACGTCGGCGCGGGCAGCGGCTCGGTCGGCATCGAGTGCGCCCTGCTCGGCGCAGCCGTGGTCGCCGTCGACCGCGACCCGGCGGCGCCGGTGCGCGCCAACGCCGCCCGGCACGGCGTCGACGTCAGGGTGGTGGTCGGCGCCGCCCCCGGGGCGCTGCACGGGCTGCCCGACCCGGACGCCGTCTTCGTCGGGGGTGGCGGCACCGACGTGCTCGCCGCCGTGGCGCACCGCCGGCCGGACCGGGTGGTGGTGACCCTCGCCGCCGTCGACCGGGTCGCCCCGGCGGTCGGGCTGCTGCGCGCCGGCGGCTACGCCGTGGAGGGCGTCCAGCTCTCCGCCGCCCGCCTCGCCGACCTGCCCGGCGGATCCATCCGACTCGCGGCCACCAACCCGGTGGTCGTCCTCACCGGGGAGCGCCCGTGAACCACCCGCCCACCGCCACGGACCAGCCGACCCGGATCGGCCTGGTCGCCGCCACCGCTGCCGGGCGGCGGCACGCCCGCACCCTCGCCGACGCCTGGCCGCACGCCCGCCTGGTCACGGCGGACACCGTCGCGGACGCGCTGCGCGCCGCCTGGGCCGAGTGCGACGCGGTGGTGGCGTTCCTGGCCACCGGGGCGGTGGTGCGCATCCTCGCGCCGCTGCTCGGCGACAAGCACACCGACCCGGCCGTGGTGGTGGTCGACGAGGCGGCCCGGCACGCGGTCGCGCTGCTCGGCGGGCACGCCGGGGGCGCCAACGACCTCGCCGGGCGGGCCGGCGCGGTGCTCGACGCGCGGCCGGTGGTCACCACCGCCACCGACGCCGTCGGCCTGCCCGGGCTGGACACGCTCGGCTGGCCCGTCGAGGGTGCCGTCGCCGCCGTCAGCCGCGCCATCCTCGACGGCGAGCCGGTCACCCTCGTCGCCGACGCCGCCTGGCCGCTGCCCGCCCTGCCCGACAACGTGCGCCCCGCCCCGACGCCGTCCGGACCGGTTGAGCCGGCCGGGTCCGCCGAGCCGGCCGGACCGGTTGAGCCGGCCGGGTCCGCCCCGCCGGCCGGCCCGGTCCCGCCCGGCGAGCGGGTCGAAGCCGGCTCCGCGCCGGCCGGGCCGACGGTCGGCGGGTACCGGCTGCTGGTCAGCGACCGGGTGGTGCCGCTCGACGACCGGACGGCCGTGCTGCGGCCTCCGTCGCTGGTCGCCGGCGTGGGGGCCAGCCGGGGCGTGCCCGCCGCCGAGGTGCGCGGCCTGCTGGACCGGGTGCTCGCCGAGGCCGGCCTCAGCCCGGCCAGCCTGCGGCACCTGGCCAGCGCCGATATCAAGGCCGACGAGGCGGGCATCCGGGCGACCGCCGACGCGCTCGGCGTACCCCTGGTGACGCATCCGGCGGCGGAGCTGGCGGCGGTCGACGTGCCGCACCCCAGCGAGGTGGTCCGCGCCGCCGTCGGCACCCCCAGCGTCGCCGAGGCGGCGGCGCTGCTCGGCGGCGACGCGGCGCTGCTGGTGCCGAAGACCGCGACGGCGATGGCCACCGTGGCGGTCGCCCGGCACGCCCCGCGCGGCCGGCTGGCGATCGTCGGCCTCGGCCCGGGCGCGCCCGACCTGCGCACCGCCCGCGCGGCGGCCGAGCTGCGCCGCGCCGCCGTGGTCGTCGGCCTCGACCAGTACGTCGACCAGGTCCGCGACCTGCTCCGCCCCGGCACCCGGGTGCTCGCCAGCGGCCTGGGCGCCGAGGAGGAACGGGCCCGTGCCGCCGTCGCCGAGGCCGTGGCGGGTCACGCCGTCGCGCTGGTCGGCTCCGGCGACGCCGGCGTGTACGCGATGGCCAGCCCCGCCCTGGAGTACGCCGACGAGCGGATCGACGTGGTCGGGGTGCCCGGGGTGACGGCCGCCCTCGCCGCCGGCGCCCTGCTCGGCGCGCCGCTCGGCCACGACCACGCCTACCTGAGCCTGTCCGACCTGCACACCCCGTGGGAGGTCATCGCGCGCCGGGTGGCCGCCGCGGCCGAGGGCGACTTCGTGGCGCTGCTCTACAACCCGCGCAGCCGCGCCCGCGACTGGCAGCTCGGCGCGGCGCTGGAGGTCTTCGCCGCGCACCGGCCGCCGGACACCCCGGTCGGGGTGGTGCGCAACGCCAGCCGACCCGACGAGCGGGTGCACCTGGCCACCCTGGCCGACCTCGACCCGGCGCTGGTCGACATGTACAGCGTCGTGGTGGTGGGCAGCAGCCAGACCCGGGTGGTCGCCGGCCGGATGGTCACCCCTCGGGGGTACCGGTGGCGGCGGTGACCATCGGCGCCTGCCAGGGCTGCGGCGCCTGCCTGCTCACCTGCCCGACGCACGCCATCCGACCGGTGCCCGGCGGCCTCGCCGTCCGCGCGGACCGCTGCACCGGCTGCCTGGAATGCCTGGAGATCTGCCCGGTGGACGCCATCCGCGCCACCGGCACCGACGAACGTGGAGGAAGCCGATGAGTCCGACCGCGGTCAGCGCCGCACCCCCGGCCGGCCGGTGGAGCCGTGCCGAGCGGGTACGCCTCGGCGGCATCGTGCTCGCCGTCGCCGTGCTGCACGTCGCCGGCTGGAGTCTCTACCTGTACTGGAACAACCAGCCCGCCGCGGCCGGCGGCCTCGCCGGGGCCGGCACGCTGGCGTACCTGCTCGGGGTGCGGCACGCCTTCGACGCCGACCACATCGCGGCGATCGACGACACCACCCGGCTGATGCTGCTGCGCGGTCGGCGCCCGGTCGGCGTCGGCTTCTTCTTCGCCCTCGGGCACAGCGGGGTGGTGCTGCTGCTGGCGCTGGTCGTCGGCCTCGCCTCGGCCAACCTCGCGGGCCCCGGGCTGGCCGAGGCCCGCGAGGTGGGCGCGACCGTCGCGATCCTCACCGCCACGCTGTTCCTCGCCCTGGTCGCGGTGCTCAACGCGGCGGTGCTGGCCGGCCTGGCGCGGCTGTGGCGGCGGCTGCGCCACGGCGACCTGGACGAGCGCGAGCTGGACCTGCACCTGCTCAACCGGGGTCTGGTGCAGCGGGTGCTCGGCTCCCGGGCCCGCGCGCTGGTGCGCTCCTCCTGGCACATGGCGCCGGTCGGGTTCCTCTTCGGCCTCGGCCTGGAGACCGCCAGCGAGGTGACCCTGCTCGCCCTGTCGGCGAGCACCGCCGCCGCCGGCGGGCTGCCCGTGCTCGCCCTGCTCACCCTGCCGCTGCTCTTCGCCGCCGGGATGTCCGCCATGGACACCGCCGACAGCCTGCTGATGAGCCGCGCCTACTCGTGGGCGTACCGGCACCCGGCCCGGCGGCTCTACTACAACCTGGCCACCACGGCGGTGACCGTGCTGGTCGGCGGCCTGGTCGCCAGCGTCTACGCCGCCGGCCTGCTGGTCGACCACCTCGGGCTGTCGGCGCTGTCCTGGTACGCGGGGATCGCCGACCACTTCGAGCAGCTCGGGTACGCCGTCGTGGCGCTCTTCGTGTTCGCCTGGGCCGGCGCGGTGGCGCTGTGGAAGCTGCGCCGCTACGACGAGCGCTACGGTGCCGGGGCGGTGCGGCCGTGAGCCGGGTCGTGCACCCCATCGAGCGGGAGTCGTACCGGATCCTGCGCTCCCGGGTGGACCTCGCGCACCTGCCGCCGCTGACCCGGGCCGTCACCGAGCGGGTGGTGCACGCCAGCGCCGACCTCGACTACGTCACCGACCTGGTCTGCGACGAGGCGGCCCTGGCCGGCGGGCTGGCCGCCCTGCGCGCGGGCGCGCCGGTGGTCACCGACGTGGCGATGGTGGCCGCCGGCATCACCGGTCGGCAGACCGTCTGCCCGGTCGCCGAGCCGGCCGCCGCCGACCTGGCCCGCGCGGCCGGGATCACCCGGTCGGCGGCGGCGGTGCGGCTCGCCCTGGAGCGGGTCGGCCCCGGCGCGGTGTGGGTGGTCGGCTGCGCACCGACCGCGCTGGAGGAACTGATCACCCTGGACGCCCGGCCGGCGCTGGTCGTCGGGCTGCCGGTGGGCTTCGTGGGCGCCGCCGAGTCGAAGGCGGCGCTGCGGGCCAGCGGCCTACCCGGGGTGTCCAACCGGGGCGAGAAGGGCGGCTCGGCGGTCGCCGCCGCCGCCCTCAACGCCCTGCTGTACGTGGAGGAGGAGCAATGACCGCTCTGGTCATCGTCGGGCACGGCACGCGCAGCGCGGCCGGGGTCGACCAGTTTGTGGCGTTCGTGGAGCGGGTCCGCCGGCGCGCCGCCGGCGCCGTCGGCGACGTCGAGGGCGGCTTCATCGAGCTGTCCCGGCCGCCGCTGACCGACGCGGTGGGCGCGCTCGTCGACCGGGGACACCGGTCGCTGGTGGCGCTGCCGCTGGTGCTGACCGCCGCCGGCCACGGCAAGGGCGACATCCCCGCCGCGCTGGCCCGCGAGCGGCAGCGCCACCCCGGGCTCAGCTACGCCTACGGCCGGCCGCTGGGCCCGCACCCGCTGCTGCACACCGCTCTGGAGCAGCGGATCGACGCCGCGCTGGCCGGCGCCGATCGGGCCGGCACCTGGGTGGCGCTGATCGGGCGCGGCTCCACCGACCCGGACGCCAACGCCGAGGTGGCCAAGGTGGCCCGGCTGCTCTGGGAGGGGCGCGGCTACGCCGGCGTCGAGCCGGGCTTCATCTCGCTCGCGGAGCCGTCGGTGCCGGCGGTGCTGGACCGGCTGCGCCGGCTCGGCGCGCGGCGCATCGTCGTCGCGCCGTACTTCCTCTTCGCCGGCGTGCTGCCCGACCGGATCGTCGCCCAGTCGGCCGACTTCGCCGCCGCCCACCCCGAGCTGGACGTGCGGGTGGCCGACCTGATCGGCGACTGCGACGCCCTCGCCGACCTCGTCCTCGAACGGCACGCCGAGGCGCGCCGCGGCGACATCCGGATGAACTGCGACACCTGCGCGTACCGGGTGCTGATGCCGGGCTTCGCCGACAAGGTGGGCCGGCCGCAGACCCCGCACGACCACCCCGACGACCCGGTCGACGGCCACGGCCACCACCATCACGGGGACCACCACCAGCACGGGGACCACCACCACGGTGGCCGTCACCACCACCGCGACCAGCGGCCCGGCCTGCGCCCGGGACAGGTCGCGGTCGTGGGCGGCGGCCCCGGCCCCGACGACCTGATCACCGTACGGGGGAAGGCCCTGCTGGACAGCGCCGACGTGGTGGTCGCCGACCGGCTCGCCCCGCGCGGGCTGCTCACCGGGCTGCGCCCGGACGTGGTGGTGGTCGACGCCGCCAAGGTGCCGCGCGGGCCGTCGATGCCGCAGGACACCATCAACGACACCCTGATCGCGTACGCCCGCGCGGGCAAGCGCGTGGTCCGGCTCAAGGGCGGCGACCCGTACGTCTTCGGCCGGGGCCACGAGGAGGTCCAGGCGTGCGCCGCGGCCGGGGTCGAGACCGTGCTGGTTCCCGGGGTGAGCAGCGCGCTGGCCGTGCCGGCCCTGGCCGGCGTCCCGGTCACCCACCGGGGCGTCGCCCACGACGTCACCGTCGTCTCCGGGCACCTGCCGCCGGGGCACCCCGACTCCCTGGTGGACTGGGTGGCGCTGGGCCGGTCCCGGGGCACCGTGGTGCTGCTGATGGCGGTGGACACCATCGCCAAGATCGCGGCGGTGCTGGTGGAGCACGGCCGCGCCCCGGACACCCCCGTGCTCGTCGTGGCCGACGGCGGCCAGCCGGAGCAGCGCACCTGGTCGTCCCGGCTGGACGAGGTGGGCGGGTTGGCCGCGCGGGAGGACGTCCGGCCGCCGGCGGTGTTCGTGCTCGGACCGGTGGTGCGGCTGCGGGAGACCGGCATGGCGGCCGGTCAGCCGGTGGCCGCGCGGGCGAGGGCGTAGCCGGCGGTGGCCGCGGCGAGGCCGGCGGCGACGCTGAGGGCCATGTTGGCCAGCGCGGCGTGCCGCCGTCCCGCCCGGGCCAGCCGCAGCGTCTCGTAGCTCAGCGTGGACCAGGTGGTCAGCGCCCCGCAGAAGCCGGTGCCGACCAGCGCCGTGAGTGCGGGGTCCGCCGGCAGGCCGGTGACCGCACCGAGCAGCAGCGACCCGACTACGTTGACCGTCAGCGTGCCCCACGGGAACCCGGTGCCGAAGCGGGCCTGCACGGCCCGGTCGGTGAGGTAGCGCAGCGGGGCGCCGAGCGCCGCGCCGAGCGCCACGAGCAGGGCGGTCAACGGCCGCTCCGGGCGAGCAGCCGCCCGGCGGCGGCCTCGCCGGCCCAGACCGCGAGCAGCGCGCCGACCAGCGTGGCGCCGAGGGCGGCCAGCGCGGTGCCGGGGGCGCCGGCGAGCAGCGCCTGGTGCGCGTCGACCGCGTAGGTGGAGAAGGTCGTGTACCCGCCGAGCACGCCCACGCCGAGGAACGGGCGGGCCAGCGGTCGGCCGCCGCCGACGTGGCCGAGCACCGCCATCAGGACACCGATCAGCAGGCACCCGCTCACGTTGACGCAGAAGGTGGCCCAGCCGAACGTGGCGGGGGAGTGCGGGACGGCGGCCTGCAGGCCGGCCCGGGCCAGCGCGCCGAGCACACCCCCGGCGGAGACGGCGGCGAGCACCGCCGCCGGGTGCGCGGTGAGTTCGTCGCGGTCGGCCGGGACCCGAAGGTCGACGTCCGGGTCGACGCGCGACGGCTCGGACGGGCCGGTCACGTCTCCTCCCACGGTGCCGTCGGCCGCCATCCGGCCGTCGCCGCAGCATACGCCGGGTCGGCCGCGGACGGCCGACCCGTGCCGTGGTGCCCCGCCGTCAGCGCACCGCCGCGACGGCGGCGTCGGCGCCGCCGCGCCAGACCACGCCGGCCTCGGTGAAGCCGGCGTCGGTCAGCGCCGCCAGGTGCCAGGAGGCCGGCGGGTTCCACTCCGGGCTGTGCCCGGTCGGGTAGATCTCGCGCCGCCGTTGCACCAGTGGGGCGAGCGCCGGGTCGGCCGCCGCCCGCTCCCACCAGTCCGACCAGGAGAGCACGGCGCCGCTGGCGTAGCGGGCCTCGCGCCGGGTCCGCGCGCTGTCCAGCAGGCGCTTGGTCAGCTCCGGCAGCGCGTCGTCGGGCATGTGGTCGGCGTTGAGCAGGATCCCGCCCGGGCGCAGCACGCCGTGCAGCTCGGCGTAGAGGCGGGCCAGCCGGTCGCCCGGCAGCCAGTGCAGCGCGGTGGCGGTGAGCACCGCGTCGTACTCCCGCACCGGCAGCGCGGTCGTCCACTCCGGCTGCCCGAGGTCGGCCTCGACCACGGTGACCCGGTCGCCGAACGTCGACCTGGCGATGGCCAGCAGCGCGGGATCGAGGTCGACCAGGGTGATCTCGGCGTCGGGGAAGCGGCGCAGCGCCCGGGCCGAGATGGTGCCGGTGCCGCCGGCCAGGTCGAGCAGGCGGGGTCGCCCGCCGTCGAGGATCGCCTCGACCGCGTCGAGCATCGCGGTGAACCGGTGCTCCCGGTCCGGCAGGTACGCCTCCTGCTGCCGGTCCCAGCTCTCCTGCCAGGCGGCGACGTTGCTGATGTAAGGACTCATAGCGATGAGGCTAGTTACCGTTCCGGAGCGCTGTCCAGACCTTGTTGCCAATAATTTGCAACAGCGAGAAGATTGCAGCGGGATGGTCCGGGTCGGGGCGGCGGGGCCCGGCCCGACCGGCCCCGCTGCCGCCGGTCGGTCAGGTCGAGGCGACCAGTTCCCGCTCCGCCGGCCGCGCCGCGGCCTGCCGGCGGGCCAGTCGCAGGGCGGCCAGCAGCACGCCCAGGCCGGCCAGGGTGACCGCCGCGCCCGCCCAGATCGGGGCGGTGTAGCCGAGCCCGGCCGCGATCGTCGTCCCGCCCACCCACGCGCCGAGGGCGTTGCCGACGTTGAAGGCCGCGATGTTCGCCCCGGAGGCCAGCGTCGGCGCCTGGTGGGCGTACCTCATGATCCGCATCTGCAACGGGGGAACGGTGGCGAAGCCGAACCCGCCCATCAGCAGCAGCGAGGCCACGGTGAGCGGCCGGCTGCCGGCGGTCAGGGCGAAGAACGCGAGCACCACGGTCAGCGCCGCGAGCACGACGACCAGGGTGCGCGACAGCGACACGTCGGCGGCGCGACCGCCGAGCAGGTTCCCCACGAACAGGCCCACCCCGAAGAGCACCAGCAGCCACGGCACCGTCCCGGTGGCGAAGCCGCTGACCTCGGTCAGGGTGTACGCGATGTAGGTGAACGCGCCGAACATGCCGCCGAAGCCGAGGACGGTCACCGCGAGCGACAGCCACACCTGCGGATGGGTGAAGGCGCGCAGCTCGCCGCGGAGCCCGTCGGCGGGGCGGTCGGCGTCGCCGGTCGGGCGGGCCGGGACGAGCAGGGCCAGGCCGGCGAGCGCGACCACGCCGATGCCGGTGATCGCCCAGAACGTCGACCGCCAGCCGAGATGCTGGCCGAGGAAGGTGCCGAACGGTACGCCGAGCACGTTGGCCGTGGTCAGCCCGGCGAACATCAGCGCGATGGCGCCCGCGCGCCGGGCCGGCGCGACCAGTCCGGCGGCGACCACGGCGCCGATGCCGAAGAACGCCCCGTGGCAGAGCGCGGCCACGATCCGGCCGGCCATCATCACGCCGTAGCCGTCGGCCAGGGCGGAGAGCAGGTTGCCGATGATGAAGAGCACCATCAGGCCGAGCAGCACCGGCTTGCGCGGCAGCCGGGTGACCGCCGCGGTCAGCGCCACGCCGCCGATCGCGACGCTGAGCGCATAGCCGGAGATCAGCCACCCGGCGACCGACTCGGTCACCGCGAAGTCGGCGGCCACCTGGGGCAGCAGCCCCATGATCACGAACTCGGTGAGGCCGATGCCGAAGGCGCCGACGGCCAGCGCGAGCAGTCCACCGGGCAGGGACCGGTTCCGTCCAGACATGGTCTTCCGTTCCAGGAGAGAGGCAGAATAGCTGGCGCATGCAACTACACGCGGAAGCAACGAAATAGTTGCACGCGCGGGATAACGGCGCAAGCCTGCTAGGCTGGGGGTCGACCAGGTCACACCGCGAGGAGGTCGGATGGGCATCGGCGACGACGCCGTGGAGGTCCGCGCACAGGGCTGGCGCACCCTCGCCGCGCTGCACGGCCTCATCGAGGCGTCCCTGGAACGCGCGCTCCAGGCCGGGCACCAGCTCTCCGTGGTCGAGTACACGGTGCTCGACGCGCTCTCCCGCCAGGACGGCTGGCACATGCGGATGCGGCAGCTGGCCCGGGCCGCCGCGCTCTCCGACAGCGCCACCACCCGGCTGGTCACCCGCCTGGAGGACCGCGGCCTGCTCACCCGGGTCCTCTGCGCCGACGACCGACGCGGCATCTACACCGAGCTCACCCCCGCCGGGTGCGAGCTGCTCGCCCAGGCCCGGCCCACCCACGACCGGGTGCTGGCCGAGGCGCTGGCCGAGGCCGAGGCCGCACCGGAACTCGCCCCGCTGGTCGACGCGCTGCACCGGCTCCCGGCGTCCCGCTGACCCGCCGATCCGCCGATCCGCCGTTTCGCCGCGCCGTTCCGCCGCGCCGACCCGCCGACCCGCCGTTTCGGCAGCGCCGAGCCGGGGCACATGCCCGACAGGGGATCGTCGAGAGGGGGTCGTGATGGCGGATACGACGACGCCGGCACAGGTGCGTCCGTCCGGTCCAGCGTCCGACGGGGGAGGTCCGCGCCGCAACGCCAGGCGGGCCGGGGGGCCGCCGTTCCGGAAGCCGCGCTGGCCCCGGGCGTACGCGTTCGCGCTGGTGACCGGGGCGCTGTTCCTGTTCTCCTGGATCGGCCAGTTCGTCTTCCAGGCGGTGGCGGAGAGCAACGAGGCGAGCCAGCACGGTCAGTCCTTCGCCTGGGCGGACTTCCTGCCGCAGTTCCTCGCCTCCACCTTCGAGAACTGGCAGTCCGAGTTCCTCCAGCTGATCTGGCAGGCGGCCGGCCTGGCCCTGTTCTACTACTGGGGTTCCTCCCAGTCCCGCGAGTCCGACGAGCGGATCGAAGCCAAGCTGGACGCGCTGCTGCGCGAGCGCGACCTGGACCCGGAGAACCCGTGACGTGTGGGCGGCGCCACGGCGCCGCCCGTTGACCTCAACCTCGCTTCACCTCCGAGGCTTGACCGCGTCGGCGAGCGATGTGGAGGGTTGACATGCGGGTGATCGAGGTGGCGGCGTTCGGCGGGCCGGAGGTGCTGGCCCTGACCGAGGCCCCCGAGCCGGTACCCGGTCCGGACGAGGTCGTGGTCGAGGTGTCCGTCGCGGACGTGCTCTGGGTGGAGACGATGATCCGACGCGGGCAGGGCGGCGAATACTTTCCCGTCCGGCCGCCGTACCGGCCGGGGGTCGGGGTCGCCGGCACCGTCGGCGCGGTCGGCGCGGGGGTCGACCCGGGCTGGATCGGCCGGCGGGTGGTCACCAGGACCGACGAGCGGGGTGGCTACCTGGAGCGCGCCGTGGTGCCCGCCGAGGGGCTGGTGCCGGTGCCCGACGGGGTCTCCCTGCCGGCCGCGGCGGCGCTGCTGCACGACGGGACGACCGCGTTCGGCCTGCTCGACCTGGTGCCGGTCCGCCCCGGGGACCACGTGCTGGTCACCGCCGCCGCCGGCGGCCTCGGCGTGGTGCTCGTGCAGGAGGTCCGCGCCCGAGGCGGGTTCGTCGTCGCGGCGGCCCGGGGCGCGGCCAAGCTCGACGCGCTGCGCCGGCTGGGCGCCGACGTCGTGGTGGACTACGCCGAGCCGGACTGGACGCTGCGGGTCCGGGCCACGACGGACGGCCCGCACGTCGTCTTCGACGGTGCCGGCGGCGACTACGGCCGGGCGGCGTTCGACCTGGTGCGCGACGGCGGGCGGTTCTCCGCGCACGGCACCCCGGCCGGGGAGTTCGCGGTGCCCGCCGCCGAGGCCGCGCGCGCCCGGGGCATCACCGTCACCGGCATCGGCGACGTCCAGTTTACCCCCGAGCAGGCGCGCCGGCACCTGCGGGCCGCGCTCGACGCCACGGCGGCGGGGCGGATCGCGCCCCTGGTCGGCCAGACCTTCCCGTTGCACCGGGCCGCCGACGCCCATCGGGCGATCGAGGAGCGTGCCGCGATCGGCAAGACGCTGCTCACCGTCTGACCGCCGGGCCCGCCGGCCGTCCCGGCCACCGGTGGTGCCGCGCCGCCGGCCGGCGTACGGTACCAAGATCGGCAGGCGGGGCGGCCCGGTTCCGGGGCGATCCGGAGGTGTCGGCACGCGACCGCCGCCGCCGCGCCAGCGTGACGTGCAGGAGGCACCGATGCAGGACCGCACCCCGCGTCCCGAGGACCTGGAGCCGATCGAGCGGGCGAGCGTCGACGAGCTGCGGGCGGTGCAGCGGGAGCGGCTGCGCTGGTCGCTGCGGCACGCGTACGACAATGTGCCGCACTACCGCCGCGCCTTCGACGCCGCCGGGGTGCACCCCGACGACTGCCGGGACCTGGCCGACCTGGCCCGCTTCCCGTTCACCGGCAAGGCGGAGCTGCGGGAGAACTACCCGTTCGGCATGTTCGCCGTGCCGCGCGAACGCATCGCCCGGCTGCACGCCTCCTCCGGCACCACCGGCCGGCCGACGGTGGTCGGCTACACCGCCGACGACCTGCGGACCTGGGCCCGGCTGATGGCCAGGTCGATCCGGGCCGCCGGCGGCCGCCCCGGCGACCGCGTGCACGTCGCGTACGGCTACGGGCTGTTCACCGGCGGGCTCGGTGCGCACTACGGCGCGGAGGAACTGGGCTGCACCGTCATCCCCGTCTCCGGCGGGATGACCGAACGCCAGGTGATGCTGATCCGGGACTTCGAGCCGGAGGTCATCATGGCGACCCCCAGCTACCTGCTCGCGATCGTGGACGAGATGGAGCGGCAGGGGATCGACCCGCGCGCCACCTCGCTCCAGGTCGGTGTCCTCGGCGCGGAGCCGTGGACGGAGGACATGCGCCGGGAGATGGAACAGCGCCTCGACATGCACGCCGTGGACGTCTACGGCCTCTCCGAGATGATGGGCCCGGGCGTGGCCAACGAGTGCGTGGAGACCAAGGACGGGCCGCACCTGTGGGAGGACCACTTCTATCCGGAGATCGTCGACCCGGTCACCGGGGAGGTGCTCCCCGACGGCGAGCGCGGCGAGTTGGTGCTCACCTCGCTCACGAGGGAGGCCATGCCGGTCGTCCGCTACCGCACCCGCGACCTGACCCGGCTGCTGCCCGGCACCGCCCGCCCGATGCGCCGGATGGAGAAGATCACCGGACGCAGCGACGACATGATGATCGTGCGCGGGGTGAACGTCTTCCCCACCCAGATCGAGGAGCTGATCCTGCGTACGCCGCAGCTCTCGCCGCACTTCCAGTGCGTCCTCGGGCGGGAGGGGCGGATGGACACGCTGACCGTCCGGGTGGAGCGGCGGGCGGGGGTGGCCGCCGAGGCCGCCGAGCGGGCCGGCGGAGCACTGGTCGGGCTGGTCAAGAACACGATCGGAGTGAGCGTGGCGGTCGAGGTGGTCGCCCCGGACGGGGTGGAGCGGTCGATGGGCAAGATGCGGCGGATCGTCGACCAGCGGCGGGGCGCCTGACATGGCGGGACGCAACGCCGCGTACGAGATGTTCGACGCCGACGCGGCGTCGAAGGGGCTCGGCATCGAGCTGGTGGACGCCGCCGACGGGGCGGCGGTGGCCCGGATGCGGGTGACCGGTGCGATGGTCAACGGCCACGCGATCGCCCACGGGGGCTTCGTCTTCCTGCTCGCCGACACCGCCTTCGCGCTGGCCTGCAACAGCCACGGTCCGGTCACCGTCGCCGCCGGCGGCGAGATCACCTTCGTCCGTCCCGCCCGCGAGGGCGACCTGCTGACCGCCCGCGCCACCGAACGCACCCGGTACGGCCGCAGCGGCATCTACGACGTCACCGTCACCCGCGACGGCGGCGAGGTGGTCGCCGAGTTCCGGGGCCGCAGCCGCACCCTGCCGACGCCCGCCGGCTGAGCCTCGCGCCGCCGCCGATGCGCCCCACCTCGCCGCCCCCACGAGCGTTACCGGCGCGGCTAGCATCGGGGCGGTGCGAGTTCTGGTGGTCTCCGCGCCGTTGATCGGGCACGTCTTCCCCCTGCTGCCGCTGGCCGCCGCGCTGCGTGCCGCCGGGCACGAGGTGCTCGTCGCCACCGCCGCCGACGGCCTGCGGGCGGAGCAGTCCGGGCTGCCGGTGCGCGATGTCGCGCCGGCGTTCGACTTCGGCCGGATCGCCCGGGGCGTCATGCTGCGCCACCCGCTGATCGCCCGGGCCGAGCTGGCCGGCACGGCCGGCACCCGGGGCGCGGCGCTGCTCTTCGGCGCGGTCAACGACCAGATCGCCGACGGGGTGGTCGCCGTCGCCGCGGGGTGGAAGCCCGACCTGGTGGTCCACGAGCCGTTCGCGGTGGCCGGCGCGCTCGCCGCCGCGACGCGCGGGGTGCCCGCCGTACGCCAGGAGAACGCCCTCTTCGACGGCCGGGAGCTGGTCCGGGTCACCCTCGCGCGCCTGGGCGGGGCCCTGCGCCGGCACGGCCTGACGGAGCTGCCGCCCCCGGCCGCCGCGATTGCCGTCGCCCCGCCCAGCGTGCGGCACCAGGACGGCTGGCCCATGCGCTACGCCGCCCACGCCGGCGGCGGCGAGTTGCCGGGCTGGCTGCGCGAGCCGGGGGAGCGCCCGCGGGTGCTGGTCAGCCGCAGCACCGTCGCCGGCCCCGGCAGCGCCGGGCCGATGCCGGCGGTCGTCGCCGCCGCCGACCGGGTCGACGCCGAGTTCGTCCTGGTCCGCCCGGACGCACGGCTGGCCCGCCGGGCGCTGCCCGGCAACGTGCGCACCGTCGACTGGATTCCGCTCGCCGAGGCCCTGCCGGCGAGCGCGGCGCTGGTCCACCACGGCGGCGCGGGCAGCGTCTTCACCGCGCTGACCGCGGGGGTGCCGCAGCTGGCCACCGTCGGGCCCGGCGACCGGCGGCACAACGCCGAGCTGGTGGCGGCGCGCGGCGCGGGAATCGCGGTCCGGGCCCGCGACATCACCGCCGACACCCTGACCCGGCTGGTCGGCGATCCGGCGCTGCGCGACGCGGCGAGGCAGGTCAGCGCCGAGATCGCCGCGATGCCGGGGCCGGCGGAGCTGGTGCGCCGGCTGGAGTCGCTGGGCTGACGCCGTCCCGCCCGCGCGGCGGCCCGTTCCGGTCGGGGGTGTGAGGCAGGATGCCTCCATGGGACATGTCGTGCTGTTTCACTCCGTCTACGGGCTGCGGCCGGCCGTGCTGACCGCCGCCGACCGGCTGCGCGCCGCCGGGCACACGGTCGTCACCCCCGACCTCTACGGCGCGCCGGCCGCGGCGACGGTGGAGGACGGCTTCGCCCTGCTCGGCAAGATCGGCCAGGAGGCCGTGCTGGACCGGGCCCGGGAGGCCCTGCGCGAGGCGCCGGCCGACGCGGTGCTGGCCGGCTTCTCGATGGGCGCGGGGGTGGCCGGCGCGATGCTCGCCGAGCGCCCCGACGCGGCGGCGCTGCTGCTGCTCTCCGGCGTCGGCGGCGAGCCGGAGTCGGTCCGGCCGGGCCTGCCGGTGCAGCTGCACCTGGGCGACCCGGACGACTACGACGCGGAACCGGAGGTCGCGCAGTGGCGGCGGGCGATGACCGACGCCGGCGCGGAGCTGTCCGTCCACCGTTATCCCGGCGTCGGGCACCTCTACACCGACCCGCACCTGCCCGACCACGACGCGACGGCCGCCGCGCAGACCTGGGAGCGGGCCATCGCCTTCCTCGCCGACCGCTGACCGGACCCCGGCGGGGCGGGCCGTCGGCCCGCTGAGCCGCCCCGGGCTTGGGCCAGACCGGGCCGCTCAGCTGAGGCGGGCCAGGTCGTCGGCGGAGAGCCGGATCGCGCCGGCCGCCACGTTCTGCGCCAGGTGCTCCGGGTCGCCGGTGCCGGGGATGGCCAGCACGTGCCGCCCCCGGTGCAGCGTCCAGGCCAGGCGGACCTGGTGCGGGGTCACCCCGTGGGCGCGGGCCACCGCGCGCACCGCGTCGTCGTGCTCGCCGGTCGCGCCCGCCTCCCGCCCGGCGCCGGCGATCGCGAAGAACGGCACGAAGGCCACTCCGCGCTCGCCGCAGACCCGCAGCAGGTCGTCGGCCCACCGGTTCGTGTCGAGGGCGTACGCGTTCTGCACGCAGACCACCGGTGCGACGGCCTGCGCCTCGTCCAGGTGGTCCACCCGCACGTTGGACAGGCCGAGGTGCCGGATCAGCCCGGCGTCGCGCAGCTCGGCGAGGGCGGCGAAGCGCTCCGCCACCGAGTCCCGCCCCTCGCGCCGGACGATCCGCAGGTTGACCACGTCCAGGTGGTCCCGGCCGAGGCGGCGCAGGTTCTCCTCCACCTCCCGGCGCAGCTCGGCCGGGGTCAGCTCCCGGTGCCGGTTCGCCGCGTCGAACGACGGCCCGACCTTCGTGGTGATGACCAGGTCGTTCGGGTACGGCGCGAGCGCCTCCCGGATGAGTTCGGTGGCGTACCGGCGCGGTCCGGTGCCGACGCCGAGGGGCCCGCCCGGCGAGACGTAGAAGGCGGCGGTGTCGATGTGGTTGACGCCGAGCTCGACCGCCCGGCGCAGGACGCGGAGGGCGCGCGCCCGGTCCGGGTCGGCGGTCAGCCGCATCGACCCGAAGCCCATCCGGTGCACGGTGCGGTCGCCGAGGGTCCAGGTGCCGGCGGCGGAGGCGGTGATCTCTTCGACAGGCATCAGGCGAAGCTAGCCAAGGGGATCCGGCCCGCGCACTCGGTCAGCCGCCCGATACCGCCCGGGGCCGGCACCGGCTTAACATGGATCGTGGGGGAAGAAGGCCCTCCGTCACGCCGCCGCCGACGCCCCGCGCGGCAGCCCCCACGCCGACCGCCATTCGCGGCGCCTCCGCCAGTCCGACCGTGCCGGCCGGGCCGACGGGGCGCGGTCGCGTTCGACGGGCACGGCGGAGGACGGGGCGGCCCCCGACGCGGTTACGGCCGCCGCGGCGAGCCGGCGGGCCGGCGCCACCGGATCCGAGGGCTGCCCGGCCCACCCGGCGATCGCGGCCCGCACCGCCCTCGGCAGCCGGGCGCATGCGACCTCGCGCAGCACCGGGTCGGCGACCGCGTACCCGCCGCCGGCGCGGCCGACCAGCAGGCCCGAGGCGGCGAGGGCGCGTAGCTCCGGCACCGCGCGGGCGGGCGACCAGCCGAGCAGGTGCCCCACCGCCGACGCGGTGACCCCCGCGCCGAGGGCAGCGACGCCGAGGGCCGCCACCGCCGTCAGCGCCGCCCGCCGGACGCCGTCGAGGCGGTCCAGCCGGGCGTCCACCTCCCGGCGCACCGGCTCGGGCACGGGCGGCACCGCGGTCGGCGCCACGTCGGTCGGCGCCACGTCGAGCGACGCCACGTACGCGGCGGCTCGGCCGGGGTTGCCCCCGACCAGCGGCAGCAGGCGCGCGGCCTCCGCCGCCGGCCGGTCGGCCCGGCGCAGCAGGTGACGCAGCAGCCGGCCGGTCTCCACCGGGCGCAGCGGCGGCACGTCCAGCCGGTGCCGGCGGTCCCGGGCCCCGGGCAGCACGTCCGCCCACTCGGGACGGTGCAGCACCACGACCGCCAGCGGCAGGGACCGGGCGGTGGCCGCCGTGAAGAGCCGGTGCAGGAAGCGGTTCAGCTCCCCGGTGGCCCGGTCGAGGTCGTCCACCGCCACCACCAGCGGCTCCCGGGCGGCGAGCGACAGCAGCACCTCCCGCGCCACCTCGGTGCCCCGCGCGGCCTCACCGGCGGCGTCCGGGCCCGCCAGGAGTCCTTCCAGCGCGGACACCGCCTCGGTCAGGCCGGCGGGCGGCACCAGGCCCGCGAGGGCGGCGGCGAGCCGACGGCGTACGACCGGAGGTGGGTCGTTCGCGCGGAGGCCGGCGGCCCCGCGTACCAGGTCGGCGACGGGCGCCAGGGCCTCCGGGCACGGCGGGCAGTGCGCGACGCACCAGCGCACCGGCACGTCGTCCACGGTCGGGACGGCGTGCCGCAGCTCTTGCAGCAGCCGGCTGCGCCCGCTGCCGGCGGGACCGACCAGCGACAGCCAGCGCGGGCTGCGGTCCCGCACGGCGCGGACGATCAGGTCCCGGGCGGTGGCGAGTTCCCGCCGTCGCCCGACCAGCGGGCCCTCGTGCGGGGCCGGGGCCGGCCGGGCGGCGCCGGTGGCGTGCCACACGTCCACCGGCAGCGCCTTGCCCGCGAGGGCCACCGGCGGCACGCGGCGCTGGTCGATCAGCCCCACGGTGGCCCGGTGGGTGGCCGCGCAGAGCGCCACCCCGCCCGGCGGGGCGTACTCCTGCAACCGGGCGGCGGTGCTGGTCACCGCGCCGCTGGCCGCGCCGTGCCCGCCGTCGTGCGTCGCGGCGAGGTCCACCAGCGCCTCACCGGTGGCCACCCCGACCCGGACCCGCAGCCGCGGCGCGCCGGGCACGGGACGCCGGTCGAGGGCCCGCTGGATGTCCAGCGCCGCCCGCACCGCCCGGTACGCGTCGAACCCGTCGGACTCGCGCGCCCCGAACAGCGCCATGACCGCGTCGCCGACGTACTTCTCGACCACCCCGTGCCACCGGCGCAGCACCCCGGAGACGGTGGCGAAGTAGGCGCGCTGCAGGGCCCGTACGTCCTCGGGGTCGAGCCGGTCGACGAGCGCGGTCGACCCGACGATGTCGGCGAACAGCACGGTGACCATGCGTCTCTCCTCCGGTGCCGGCCAGCCTGCCGACGCGACACGTTGCGGACCGGCGACGATGGTGAGCATGGGCATCGCACCCGCCTTTCCCCCCCGTTGCCTGCCGACGCCTCGGAGACTGTCACCTGTGGGTCGACGGGGGATCTGCAGAACGACGTATGTCGGCCAGCCGCAACCTCCGGTCGCATTGTCGACGCGACGAGTACCACGGGGGCAGAAGACCCGTAGAACGGTGCGCGGACGTGTGACTAGGCTGCGTGCCATGGCCAGCGATGTGGACGCCGCACCGCTCGTCGGCCGGGCCGACCTGGTGACGACGGTACGGTCCGCGCTGCTCGACGAGGTCGCGCAGGGGCACACCGCCGCCGTCTTCCTCACCGGCGAGAGCGGCGTGGGCAAGACCCGGCTGCTGCGCGAGGTGGGCGCCCGGCTGCGCGACGCGGGTGCCCTGGTGCTCACCGGCTCCTGTCTGGACATCGGCGACGCGTCCCCGCTGCACCCGCTGCTGCAGGCGTTGCGCCGCTTCGACGCCGAGCTGACCGGCTCCCACGCCCGGACGTCCTCGGCCGTCCGCGGCCTCCTGCAGATGTTCGCCGACGAGACCGCCGGTCCGGACGGCGCCGGGGCGCTGCTGGAGCGGGTCTCCCGGGGGCTGCACCTGATCGCCGAGGGGCGCCCGCTGGTGCTCGTGCTGGACGACCTCCAGTGGGTCGACCGCAGCACCCGACAGTTGCTGCTCTATCTGCTCGCCGGCCTCGGCGACCTCCAGTTGTCCGTGCTCGCCGCGGTGCGGGCCGAGTCGTTGCAGGGCGCGCACCCGCTGCGCCGGGTGCTCACCGAGCTGCGTCGGCTGCGCTCGGTGCGGGTGCTCGACCTGGTTCCGTTGGACCGGGTCGGCACCGACCAGCTCGCCGCCGCCGTGGTCGGCCGACCGCTCGCGCCTGAGGCGGCGGAGCTGGTGTGGCGGCGCAGCGGCGGCAACCCGTTCGTGGTGGAGGAGTTGGCCCGCGACCTGCGCGACGGCCGGGACGGCCTCTCCGACACGCTGCGCGAGATCTTCCTGGCCCGGGTCGACGCGTTGCCCCAGCACGCGCACGCCGTGGTGCACGCGGTCGCGGCCGGCGTCGAGCCGGTGGAGCACTGGCTGCTGGCGCGGGTGACGCGGCTGCCCGAGGACGAGCTGATCGAGGCGGTCCGCGCGGCCGTCGCGCACCGGCTGCTGGTGGGCGCGGACGACGGCTACCGGCTGCGGCACCGGCTGGTCGCCGAGGTGCTGGAGCACGAGCTGCTGCCCGCCGAGCGGGCCGCCCTGCACCGCCGCTACGCCGAGGCGCTCACCTCGGCCCCGGCGGAGCTGCACCAGGCCCGCCTGGCGCACCACTGGCGGCTGGCCGGTGAGCCGGCGCGGGCGCTGCCGGCGGCGACGGCGGCGGCCCGGGAGGCCGAGCGGCTGCACGGCTGGGCCGAGGCGCACCGGCACTGGTCGGTCGCGTTGCAGCTGGCCGGCTCGCCCGGTGTGGGTCCGCTGGACGTGGACCGGGTGACCCTGCTGGAGCGCGCGGCCGAGGCCGCCCACCACTGCGGCGAGCACGCCCGCGCGCTGACCCTGCTCGAGGAGTTGGCCGGCTCCGGCGCCGACCGGTCGACCTGTGCGTTGCACATCCGGCGGGCCCGCTATCTGGCCGCCGCCGGCCGGTCGGCGCTCGCCGAGGCGGAATACCGGCGGGCCCTGGAGGCCGCCGACTGCACGCCCCGGGAACGCGCCACCGCCGCCGCCCACCTGGCCGAGCTGCTGCTGCACCTCGGCCGGTACGCCGACGCCGGCCGGCGGGCCCGGGAGGCGCTGAAGCTGTCCGCCGCGGTCGAGGGCTCCACGTCGGAGGTCGTGCTGGCCAGCGCGGCCCTCGGGTTCTCCGAGGCGTACCTGGAGGACCCGGACGCCGGGCTGGCGGTGATGCGCCGGGCGCTGGAGACCGCCGAGCGCTCCGGCCGCCCCGAGGACGTGGCCTGCGCGTACCTACACCTGGCCGAGCTGTTGACCGGGCCGCTGAACGTGCTGGAGGAGGGCGTCGTCGTCGCCCGCCGGGGTGCCGAGCGGGTGGCCGAGCTGGGCCTCGGTCGCACCTGGGAGACCCGGCTGCTGGCCATCGCCACCAACGGGCTGTTCCGCGTGGGCCAGTGGGCGGAGGCGGAGAAGGTCGTCGCGGCGGCGCTGCGGCACCGCCCCTCCGGCGCGGACGCGGTCGAGCTGCTGCTGGCCCGCTGCCGGCTGTCGGTGGGCTACGGCGACATCGCGGCCGCCGACCGCGACCTGGATGCCGTGGCCACGGTGCTCGCCGGCGGCGGGGCGCGGCACGTGATTCCGTTGCTCACACTGCGGGCGGGGCTGGCCATGTGGCAGGGCCGGCACGACCTCGCCCGGCAGGCGGTGCAGCGCGGCCTGACCGAGAGCCGTTCCGACGACGTGGGCATCCTCGCCGCGCTGGTGTGGCACGGCCTGCGGGCCGAGGCGGAGGCGCACGCCAGCCGGACGATCGCGGTGGACGAGACCGCGGTGCGGCGGCTGCGGGAGGTGGCCGACCGGGTGGCCCGCAAGAGCGAGCACGCGGCCCGCCCGGTGCGCGATGTGGTCGACGGGTTCCTGGCGCTGTGCGCCGCCGAGGTGAGCCGCCTCGACGGCAGCGACCCGGAGCTGTGGGCCCGGTCCGTGGCGCAGTGGGACCGGCGCCACCACCCCTACCCGGCGGCCTACTCGCGGCTGCGTCAGGCCGAGGCGCTGCTGGCCCGGCGCAGCCGCAGCGCCACGGCGGGCAAGCTGCTGCGGCAGGCGTACCAGGTGGCGCAGGGGCTCGGCGCGGTGCCGTTGACCTCGGAGATCCGGACCCTCGCGGGCCGGGCCCGGGTGGCGCTGGAGGACCGGCCGGTCGCGGGTGAGCCGACCGCCGGCCCGGACGGCGACGAGTTGGCGGTGCTGACCGCGCGGGAGCGGGAGGTGCTCGCCGCCGTCGCCGAGGGGCTGACGAACCGGGAGATCGGCCAGCGGCTGTTCATCAGCGAGCGGACCATCGGCGTGCACGTCTCGCACATCTTCGACAAGCTCCAGGTCCGCACCCGGGTGCAGGCCAGCGCCATCTTCCTGCGCAACCGGCCCACCTGACGCGCGTACGGATACGTCGTTCTACTGATCCGGCCGACGGTCGTCGGCTGGCAGGCTGTGCAGCGTCGCCGACGGCACGGGGTGCCGGGAACCACTGTGGAGGAGAGATGACGGAACCGGTGTGGGGGCCCGTGCATCGGGACGTCGTCGACCTGCTCGCCGACCACCCCGCCGACGTGCCGGCGGTGGTCGACCACCTCACCAAGCTCCAGGACCTGCTGGTCCGGCTGCCTCCGCTGGAGGCGAGCTGCCCGCTGGCCGACTTCAACAAGCTCTATCTGACGATCACCGAGAACGTGCTGAACGGGCTCTACGACGACCGGTTCTCCGACCCCGTGTTCCTGTCGCGCCTCGACGTGGAGTTCGCCGCGCGCTACTTCGACGCGATGCGGCTGTGGACCGACTCCAGCCCGGGCACGCCGAAGGCCTGGACGTGCCTGTTCGAGCGGATGCGCGGGCCGGACGCCCGCCCGCTGCCGTCGGCGGCGGCCGGGGTGAACGCGCACATCAACTTCGACCTGCCGTTCGCGCTGGTGACCACGTTCGACAGCCTGGAGTCGGAGCCGGTCGACGGCACCGAGCAGCATCGCGACTACCTCGAGATCAACAACATCTTCGCGGACAAGATCCCCGGCCTGCGGCGCGGCTACCTGGAGCGGTGGCAGCTGCTCATCGACATGCTCAACGGCGACATCGACGACTGGTACCAGGGGGAACTGGTCGAGTACACCCGCGACGTCGCCTGGCGCAACGCGCAGAAGATCTGGCGGTGCCGGCACGACCCGGCCGCCCACGAGTGTGAGCGCGCGCGGTTGGACGACACCGCCGCGGCGCTCGGCCGGCTGCTGCTCTCGCCCCTCGGGGCGTTCCTGCAGTAGCCGGGACGGGGGGTCCCCGCGCTCCGCACCGGCACACGGCGGAGCGCGGGGACGCGTCCGCGCCGCGCCGCGCGCACGGCCGCCCGTCGCCGCCCCGCCCGCCATCCGCCGAGGCCGGTCGGGCGCGCCGCCGGCCGCGCCGGGTGGCGCGCTCAGGGGCGTTTCGACCTGCTGCGGTACGCCGCGGCGGCTGCCCGGTTGGTTACAGCTCGCAGCAGACGCGCTGCCGGGCCGACACCCGGGACGACCGGGCGGCCTGGCTGGCCGGGCGGCTGGCACCGGCCGGCTGAGGGCGGCGCCGACGGCGGCCGGGCCCGGGGGGTGCCCGGCCGAAGTCGGCGCGCGGCGGGCGGGTCCGGGGGGTGCCCGGCCGCCGTGGCCGCCCGGCGGGCGGGCCGTGGTCGGGGGTTGGGGGGAGGGCCGGCCGGCTCGGGGGGTGTCGGCCGGTCCGCGCGGGGTACGCCCGCGCCGGCCGGTGTCGGCCGGTCCGGCCGGCGTCCCCGGCCGGCCCGTCCGTCCGGGAGGCCTCCCGCCTCGTGGAAGGGCGCTCCGGGTTCGCCGTTCCGGCGGGCGGCCGGCGGGAGACCGCCTACGGTCGGGTCAGGACGGCCGAGGGGCGGGGACGGGGGATGGCTGACGAGCACGGGGCGGGGCCGCGGCGCACGCGCGGCCGCCGCCCGCCGCGCGGCGGAATGGACCGGGAGCTGCGCGCCGCGCGCGATCCCACCCACCCCGGCCGCCGCGCGGGTCGCCCGGTCGCCGTTCCGGAGGTCGTGGCCAGTCCCAGCCGGCCGGTGGCGCCGCCCAGCCCGCTGCGACGGTGGCTGTTGACGCACCGGGTGCAGCCGGTGGGCCCCGAGTCGGCGGAGGGCCAGGCCCGCTCGCACGCCTGGTGGCAGGTCATGTGCCTGACCGGGGTGGACTACTTCTCCACCCTGTCGTACCTGCCGGGGATCGCGGCGGTCGCGGCCGGGGCGCTCTCCCCGCTGGCCACCCTGCTGATCGTCGCGCTGACGCTGCTGGGCATGCTGCCGATGTACCGGCGGGTGGCCCGGGAGAGCCCGCACGGGCAGGGCTCGGTGGCGATGCTGGAACGGCTGCTGCCGTTCTGGCGGGGCAAGGTCTTCGTGCTGGTCCTGCTCGGCTTCGTGGCCACCTCCTGGATCATCACGATCACCCTCTCCTCGGCCGACGCCACGGTGCACCTGCTGGAGAACCCGCTGCTGCCCGAGGGCGTCGGCGGAACGGCGGTCGCCGTCGGCGTCACCGTCGTGCTGCTGCTGGTCCTCGGCGGCGTCTTCCTGCTCGGCTTCCGGGAGGCGGTGGCGGTGGCCATTCCGCTGGTCGCCGTCTTCCTGGCGCTGAACGCGGTGGTCGTCGCGGTCTCGGTGGCCGAGATCGCGGCGAACCCGGGGGCGCTGGCGGGCTGGACTTCGGCGCTGAGCGCGGGTCGGGGTCCCGGCGAGGTGGTGGTGACCGCCGTGCTGGCCTTCCCGCTGCTGGTGCTCGGGCTCTCCGGTTTCGAGACCGGGGTCAGCATGATGCCGCTGGTGGCCGGGGAGGGGCTGGACCGCGCGGCCCGGTTTGCCGCGCGGATCCGCAACACCCGCCGGATGCTCGCCACCGCCGCCCTCGTCATGTCGGTCTACCTGGTCTCGACCTCGCTCGTGACCACGGTCCTGATCCCGCCCGGTGAGTTCGCGCCGGGCGGGGCCGCCAACGGCCGGGCGCTGGCGTACCTCGCCCACGAGCACGTCGGCGAGGTCTTCGGCACCGTCTACGACGTCAGCAGCGCGCTCATCCTCTGGTTCGCCGGCGCCTCCGCGATGGCCGGCCTGATCAACATCGTGCCCCGCTATTTGCCCACCTACGGCATGGCGCCGGAGTGGGCCCGCGCGGTGCGGCCGGTCGTGATCGTCTACACGCTGGTCAGCATCGCGATCACCGTGGTGTTCCGGGCCGACGTCAACGAACAGGCCGGGGCGTACGCCACCGGGATCCTCGCCATGATGGTCTCCGCCGCCGTGGCGGTCACCATCTCCGCGGCCGGCCGCCGGGAGCGCGTCGCCGCCGTCGGCTTCGCCGTGCTCACCCTGGTCCTGTTGTACGCCCTGGCCGAGAACGCCATCGCCAAACCGGACGGCATCACCATCTCGGTCCTGTTCATCCTCGGCATCGTCGCGGTCTCGCTGGTCTCGCGGGTGAGCCGGACCACCGAGCTGCGCACGGAGCGGATCGAGTTCGACGAGCCGGCCCGCCGGTTCGTCGCCGACTCGCTGGCGCACGACGGCCGGCTGCACCTCATCGCCCACAAGCGGGCCCGGGGCGCGGTGAAGGAGTACACGATCAAGGAGCGGGCGCAGCGGGGGATGAACCCGGTCCCCGGCGAGGGCGACATCCTGTTCCTGGAGATCGAGGTGGTCGACCCGTCCGAGTTCAGCCAGGTGCTGCGGGTCCACGGCGTGGAGGTCGGGGGCTTCCGGGTGTTGCGGGCCAGCAGCCCGGCGGTGCCGAACGCCATCGCGGCGATCCTCCTGGCGCTGCGCGACGCCACCGGCGTCCGCCCGCACGCCCACTTCGAGTGGTCCGAGGGGAACCCCCTCGCGCACCTGCTGCGCTACCTGATCCTCGGTCGGGGCGACACCCCGCCGGTGGTCCGGGAGATCCTCCGCAAGTCCGAGCCGGACCCGGCGCGTCGGCCGGGCATCCACGTCGGCGGCTGACCCCGGCACCCCGCGCCGGCCTCGGGCCGGACAGCCGTTCTCGACCGTCTCAAGATGAATCGTACGTTTATTCATCTTCGACTGACTTGCCCGAGTTTCGCTCGTATCGTGGCCTTCGGTGGCTGTCGGGATGTCAGTCACCCCGCGCCCGGTTCGGGCCGGCCGTGTCATGCACCGAGAGGCAGGGGAAGCCTGATGTCGACGTATCAAGGGAACCGGCGAGCGGCACCAACCAGGCGACGGTCCCGGTGGTTCTTAGCCGGTGGGCTCGTGGCGGGCACCCTGGTGGCCGGGGTGGCGGGCGGCGTCGCGGTGGCCGCGGGAGCGCTGCCCGTCGCGCCGGAGACGCCGTCCCTGGTGCTGCGCGGCGACGACTCCGGCGCGGAGCACCGCGACGACCGCCGCGAGCAGGGCCGCGCCGCCCTCGGCGGGCAGCCCTCCGGCGATCCTGCCGGGCAGCCCTCCGGGGCTGCCGCCGGGGAGCCCTCCGGCGACCGGTCGGGCGACTCCGCCGGGGAGCACCGGGGCGGGGAGGAGGGCCGGGACGGGTACCCGGACCCGGGGCCCGGGGCCGGGCGCCGCGCGGAGGTCGCGGTGCCGTGCGACTCGACGAAGCTCATCGCCGCGCTGGTCCGCGCCAACGCCGAGGGCGGTGCCCACCTGCGGCTCGCGCCGAAGTGCACGTACGAGCTGACGCACGCCTTCCAGCAGCCCGACGACTACGACGGCGGGATCCGGGACGCCCGGGAGGCGGCCGACAGCGCGGAGAACCCGGGCGACGCCGAGGCCCCGCCGCGCAACCCGCAGCACGACAGGGCGGGGCTGCCGGTCATCTACCACCCGATCACCATCCGGGGCGAGGGCGCCACGATCGAGCGGGACGTGCACGCCGAGGCGTTCCGGTTCTTCACCGTCCGCGACGGCGGGGAACTGACCCTCTCCGACGTCGTGCTGCGCAACGGCCTCTCCGCCGCCGAGGGCGGCAGCATCCACGTCGTGCACGGCGCGTCGGCGGTGGTCGAGCGCACCGCCGTCGTCGGCAGCACCTCCCTCTCCGCGGAGGGCGGCGGTGGCGGGATCTTCAACGACGGCAACATGGTGGTCGTCGACAGCACGTTCGTCGACAACCACGCCGCCGGCAAGGCGGGCAAGGGCGGGGGCCTGCTCAACGGCGGAGTGCTGACCCTGCGCACGTCGGACTTCCGGAACAACACCGCCGTCGCGTACGGCGGCGGTCTCGGCAACTACCGCGGGGCCGCCGAGGTGCGGAAGAGCACCTTCGCGCACAACAACGCGGCGCAGGGCGGCGGCATCGCCAGCTTCTCGGCCCGCACCAGGGTGGCCGACAGCAAGGTGCTCGGCAACACCGCCCAGACCGGTGGCGGCATCGCCAACTCGGACGCCCTGATCTTCCTGCGCGGCCTGGAGGTGCGCGACAACACCGCCACCGGCAACGGCGGCGGCATCTCGACCTCCCAGGGCCTGCTTCCGCTCGACGACAGCGTCGTCGCCGGCAACACCGCCCGGGGTGCCGGCGGCGGCATCTACGCCGCGAAGTCCAACCTGCTGGTCCGCCACAGCGAGGTCGACCGGAACCACGCCGTCGGCGCCGCGTCGACGGGCGGCGGGGTGTTCGCGACCCAGGGTCAGGTCTCCCTCTACCGCAGCCGGGTGAGCGACAACACCGCCACGGGGAAGCCGGGCGGTCTCTTCGCCGACAAGGCCCGGGTCAGGGTCGACGACGAGACCGACATCGTCGACAACGAGCCCACCAACTGCGAGGGCAGCCGGGTGCCGGTGGCCAACTGCTTCCGCTGACCGGCCGCCCCGAGGGGCGCACCCGGCCCCGCTCCCGACGATCGTGAGGATCCTCGGCGGCGCGGGCCGGGTGCGCCCCTCGTCGCGTGCCCGCCGTCCGGACGCGCCCCTCCGCTCGCCGTCCGTCCGAGCTCGCCTGCGCGAGCTCGGCGGTCGGCCGCTCCGGCCGGGCCCAGCGACCCTACCGGGAGGTGGAGCCGCTGGCGGTGTAGCCGCTGCCCGGGAGAGGGCGCGGCTACACCGGTACGGTCCACGGGACCGGGTTCACGACGTGGGCGTCGTCACGGGCAGCTCGTCGGCCTGGTCGCGACCGCCGTGCTGTGCCGTCCGCCCCGGGACCGCCCTCGGTGAGGCGGGTCCGGGCCGGTTGCGTGCGGCGCGGAGCATGGTGGCGATCAGGATGGCCCCGCCCGCCGTCAGGACGACGCTGACCATCGCGGCGATCCGCATCTCGTGGGTGAAGGCGTCGAAGGCAACGCTCCGCAGCGCCTCTGCGGTCTGGTGCGGTAAGGCCGCGGCGGTGTCGACGGCGCCGCCGAGGGTCTCCTCCGCCGCGGCCAGCTCTTTGGAGGTGAGGCCCGCAGGGGCCTGGGACTCCATCTGCGAGCGGTAGACGGCGGTGCCGATGCTGCCGAGGACCGCGATGCCCAGCGCTCCGCCGAACTCGGCGGAGGTCTCCGCCAGGGCGGAGGCCGCTCCGGCTCGCTCCGGCGGCGCGGCGGACAAGATCACCTCGGTGACGACGGCGGACACACCGCCGATGCCGATGGAGACCACGGCCAGTGCGCTGACCAGGTAGACGATGCCCGAGTCGGTCCGGATCAGGGACAGCGCGACGTATCCGGCGGTCGCCACCAAAAGCCCGGCGATCATCACGTTGGGCTTGCCGATACGCGGCGCCATCGCGGTGGCCAGGGCGACACCCACGGGCAGCACGAGGAACGTGGGCAGCGACCACAGGGCCGACTCGAACGGGCTCATGCCCAGGACGAGCTGCATGAACTGCCAGTTGAACAGCGAGAAGCCGATCATCGCGAAGGTCACCAGGGCGTCGATGAGCAGCGGCACGTTGAACCGGCGGGTGCGGAACAGCGCGAGGTCGATCATCGGGTTCACGGCCGTGCGCTGGCGGCGGATGAACAGTGCTCCCACGGCGAGTCCGGCGGCGATGCAGGCAGCCGGGGTCCATCCGAAGCCGTGCTTCGCCGTCAGCTTGATGCCGTAGATCACGGCGAGGACGGCCACCAGGGACAGCAGGGCGCCGAGCAGGTCGAAGCGGCCCGGCTTGGGATCGCGGTACTCGGGCAGCAGCAGCGGCCCGAGGAGCAGCAGCAGGATCATCACGGGGACGTTGATCAGGAAGACCGAGCCCCACCAGAAGTGCTCCAGCAGCAGGCCGCCGATGATGGGGCCGACGACGGCACCGCCCGCGAAGCCGGCCGTCCAGACGCCGACGGCGGTGGCCCGCTGCCGGTCGTCGTGGAACATGTTCCGGATCAGGGAGAGGGTGGAGGGGGCCAGCGAGGCTCCGGCGATGCCCATGAGCGCGCGGGTCGCGATCAGCATCTCGGGGCTGGACGCGTAGGCCGCGAGGACCGAGGCGAGACCGAAGGCCGCAGCACCGGTCAGCAGCACCCGCCGCCGTCCGATCCGGTCACCGAGGGTGCCCATCGTGATCAGCAGGCCGGCCAGCAGGAAGCCGTAGGCGTCCATGATCCACAGCAGTTCGGAGCTGCTCGGCTGGAGGTCGGCCGTCAGGGACGGGAGCGTGACGAACATGACGGACATGTCCATGGACGCCAGTACGCACGGCACCACCAGAACGGCGAGCCCGACCCACTGTCTGGTTCCGGCTCTCTTACGTTCTTCGGTCATGTCCTTCGCTCCTGCTCTTTCGGTTGGGACGGATTCCGTCACGCAGTGCGTACTTAGTACGCGCGTAGCTGTGTACAGGATACGCACACGCGTGCGGGTGGCTGCAAATGTGTTTCGGGCCTGCTATTTTCCCTGCTTCATGCGCTCGCTTCGATGGCGGGATAGAATTTCGACACACCTTCGCCGGGTGTGACGAAAAGGAGTGTGGTGATGTCGGAGCAGTCGGCCTGCGCGTCCTGCGGAAAGACGCTGGAGCATGCGGAACGGGGGCGGCCGCGGCGCTACTGCTCCCGCGCCTGCCAGGCGCGGGCCTACCGGGGCCGTAGGACGGAGGCGCCGGCCGACGTCCTGGAGGAGAGCGACAGCGCACCCCACCTCACCGTCGAGCGCATCGTGCGGGCCGGAATCGACGTCGCGGACGCGGAGGGGCTCGACGCGCTGTCGATGCGCCGGGTCGCCACGGACCTCGGCGCGAGCACCATGGCCCTGTACCGGCACGTGGCGTCCAAGGACGATCTGGTGGCCCTGATGGTGGAGGCGGCGATGGCCGACGTCCCTCTGCCCGACGCGCCGCCGCGGAACTGGCGGCACGGCCTCGAACGAGCCGCCTACCGCGACTGGGAGCTGTACCACCGCCACCCGTGGATCCTGTCGAGGGTCCTGGTGACAACCCGCGCACACTTCAGCCCGGCACTCGCGGCGGACAGCGAAAGCACCTTCTCCTCCTTCGACGGACTCGGCCTCGAACCTGCCGACGCCTTCCGGTACATGTTCATGTTCGCCTCCTACGTGCAGGGTGTGGCGCTGACCTACGTCAGCGACGTGGAGGCGGAACGGCAGGCGGAAAGCACCACGCAGCGGACGGCGCACGCCCCGGACGAGGAACGCAGCCCGCTCTTCGAGTCCGGCGCGTACCCGCGGCTCGGCTCCGCGATGCGCGCGGGCGCCGCCCCCTGGGACCTCGACGCCCTGTTCGCCTCGGGCCTCGCCGGAGTCCTGGACGGCATCGCGGCCGATCTTGCACGGCGGGGCATCGAGGCCTGAGTCGCGGCGGGCGGTTTGTCACGCGGCCCGGATCGCTCCCGAGCAACTCGGAGTCCATCGCCCGGCGATCACCCGCAGTGTCGCCGAGGTGCGGCCGCTGCTGGCCGAGCGTGGCTGCTGGGTGCACGACGGAGTGCGGATACGGACCCTCGCCGACGTGGTGGCCTACCTGGACCATCACCCGTGCGCCTTGATGGACGCCACCGAGGTGCGGATCTGCCGACTGTTCCCGCCGCCCGCTCCGGCAAACGTGCCCCGCCTCCGGCGCGGGTTCGGTCCCGTCGACCTGACAGCCCATCCTCCTAGGATGCCTTAGGGATGTGCGGTAGGCGGGCGGCTTGGCTGCCCCTCGGATGCCCGCCCGTCGCCCACCCCGGTGACGTTCCTAGGTTGGTCTACGGACGTCGTCGCTGCCGCGCCCGCGCCGCCGGCGGTTATCGCGTTGACGATTGCTCCGCGCCGTCACTAGGGTTTGCGTCGTGTCCAGCCCCGAGGCGTCCAGACGCCAGCCACCGGTGTCCGGTGGCTGGCCCTCGTTGACGTCGCACTAGGCGCTGTCGGAACCGGACAGCGTCCCTCGGGCGTCCCCGCCACCGATCGCCGTCATACCGGCTGCTCCCGGGCGTCACCTGCGCGTCACCACGTCGTGCCGCGTCCACGCACCCGGGAGGCCCTCGCGCGGTGGTCTCCGCGCCCGGCTGGACGGTTGTCCCGTGCGCCGCCCGGCCGTGGCCGCCGTGACCCACCCGCGTCCTCTTCATCCATCCACGACGCGGAATGTGGAGTGTCATGCCGTTCGCCATCTACCTGCTCGGACTGGCGGTCTTCGCCCAGGGAACGTCTGAGTTCATGCTGTCCGGCCTGGTGCCGGACATCGCCCGGGACCTGCACGTGCCCGTCCCGGCCGCCGGCGCGCTGACGTCGGCCTTCGCGGTAGGGATGATCATCGGAGCGCCGCTGATGGCCGCCCTCAGTCTGCGGTGGCCCAGACGTCGGGCGCTGCTGGTCTTCCTGACCGCCGTCGTCGTCGTGCACGTCGTCGGGGCGGTCACCGACAGCTTCGGCATGCTGCTGGCCACCCGGGTCGTCGGAGCGCTGGCGTACGCCGGGTTCCTCGCGGTGGGCCTGGCCACGGCGACCGACCTGGCCGGACCCGGGGCCAAGGGCCGGGCCGCCTCCGTGCTGCTCGGGGGTCTCACCCTCTCCTGCGTCGCGGGGGTGCCGGCCGGGGCGTTCCTCGGCCAGCTGTGGGGATGGCGCTCGGCGTTCTGGGCGGTGGCCGTCGTCTCGCTGCCCGCCGTCGTGGCCATCCGGCGCGCGGTCCCGGCCACGCCACCGGACGCGGCCGTACCGAGCGCCAAGCACGAGATTCGGGCGCTGCGCCGTCCCCGCCTGCTGGTGACCCTGCTCCTGGGCGCCCTGGTGAACGGGGCGACCTTCTGCACCTTCACCTACCTGGCGCCGCTGATCACCGACGTCAGCGGCTACGACCGGAGGTGGGTGCCGGTCCTGCTGGCCCTCTTCGGCCTGGGGTCATTCGTCGGTGTGACGGTCGGCGGTCGCGTGTCGGACTCACAGCCCATGCGGGTCCTGGTGCCCGGTGGGGTGGCCCTGCTCGTCGGCTGGCTCCTGTTCGCGGCCACCGCGGCCAGCGCGCCCGCCGCGTTCCTGCTCGTCTTCGTCCAGGGGACGCTCTCGTTCGCGGTCGGATCCACACTGATCACCCGGGCGTTGTACGCGGCCGTCGACGCGCCGTCCCTGGGCGGCTCCTTCGCGACCGCCGCCCTGAACGTGGGCGCGACCGTCGGCCCCCTGCTGGGCGGGGCAGCCATCGGCGCCGGGCTCGGCTACCGGTCCCCGCTGTGGGTCAGCGCGCTGCTGGTGGCACTGGCGTTCGTCGCCGCCGTACCCACCTGGACGGTGTGGCGGGATGCCGGGACGGAGTCGCCCACGCGGACGGTCGCTTCCTAGCCCGCGTCGCGGTCCCGTCACCGCACGAAGGTCGTCCACGGGGCCGGCCCGCGCCACCCGCCAGGCGCGGGCCGGGGTCCGTCCTACTCGGAGGGCTGGGGCAGCTCGCAGTCGACCTTCGGGTTGGCGCCGATGTAGTTCAGCGGCCCGGCCACGATGGTCACCAGGATGGTGCCCGCCTCGGCGCAGTTGGTGTCGTCGCCGTTGTAGTAGCCGCGCTGGCCGGCGGCGACCGCGCCGATGATCAGCCAGATGACGACGATGACTCCGAATATCGACGTGCCGCGCATCGCTGCCTCCAGAAAGGGGTGTGGTGGTTCGAGGTGTCGAACGTTGTACCCAGTCGCGTGGAACGGCTAACGACGCCGCCGATCGACCGACCCGCCGGCCGCCCGGCAGGCCCCGCCGGCCTGACGGCCCGCCCCCGGCCGACCGCCCGGACCGGGGCGCGCCGGTGCGCTATCGGATCGGCGACCGACGGCCGCGCGCGGCAGCCCGGCGGGCGTACAACTGCGTCAGAAGCACCGCACAGGAGGACACCATGGACGCCCCGACCCCGCACCTGTACGTCGACCGCCCCGAGGACGTCGCCGTCGCGGCCCGCGCACTGGCCGGGGGCGCGGTGGTGGCGGTGGCTTTCGGGAACTTCTACGCGCTGGTGACCCGCCCGGACGCCGCCACCGTGCGCCGGGTCAACGTCGCCAAGGGGCGGCCGGCCGACCAGGTCGGCAGCATCACCACCGCCTTCGGGCGGATCCCCGCGATGTTCGACTGGGCGCGGCTGCCGCACCGGCTGCCCGCGCACCGGGTGCGGCAGCTGATGGGCGTCCTCTACGGCGCGGGCCCGTTCGGCTTCCGTGGCCCGGCCGTCGACCGGCTGCCCGCCCACCTCACCCGGCACGACCGGGGCGTACGCACCACGCAGGTGATCGCGCCGGGGCTGGCCTGCCCGTCGAACGTGTTCTTCGCGCGGGCGGTCGCCGAGACCGGGGTGGACCACCTCCACATCACCTCGGCGAACCGTTCCCGGCACCTGACCGGGGTCGCGGAGGAGCCGGCGCACTGGAAGGCCGACGGCATCGCCGAGGACTTCGCCCACCTCGACGACCTGGTGGTGCTCGCGCACCGGGACGAGGCGGCGGCCCGGGCGGCGCACCCCGGGCACCTGCCGGCCTCGGTGACGCTGCTGTCGTTCCACGCCCCGGCCGGGGAGCCGGAGGAGCCGCCGGTGCTCACCGTCGACCGGCACGGCTCGCTGCACGTCGACGACGTGCGCCGGGCCGCCGCGCCGCTCGGCCTCCAGGTGCGGCTCGGCCCCACCGCCGGTCGGCGCCTGCGGGTCCGCGGGTACGCGGAGGCGCTGGTCTGACCGGGCACCGGATCGGCCGGTGGTGTCCGGCTCCCACGAATGCCGCCCGGTGGCTGGTCGGCCTCCGTCCGGAATGCCCGACGTCGCGGCGTCCGGGTGAGCGGACGTCGCGACGTCGGTGGCATCGGGTGGATCCTGTCGTGGCGCCGTCCCGGCTCGCCGGGGAGCGGCGTCCGGGGCCGCCGTCGGTGCGGCGGCCCCGGGGTCAGGCGTCGTCGCCGCCGGTCGGCAGCGCGGCGGCCGCCTCCTGCGGGGCGCCCGCGAGCACCTTCGCCTGCTGGGGCCAGGTCGCCAGGCTCGGCGCGGCCCGCAGCCCGGCTCCCCGGATCGTCTCCCGCAGCGCGGCCTCGTCCAACTCCGCGAGCTGCCCGTACGTGCGGATGCCGGCGGCCTGCAGCGCCGCCGCCATCTTCGGGCCGACGCCCTGGATGCGGCGGAAGTCGTCGGCGTCCACGTCGGCCGCCGACCGCACCGGCGGAGTCGCCACCGCGCCGCGCGCGGCGGGCACGACCACCGGTTCGGCCGGTTCGTCCACCGGGTCGGCCGGCTTGCTCGGTTCGTCCACCGGGTCGGCCGCCTTGCTCGGTTCGTCCACCGGGTCGGCCGCCTTGCTCGGCTCGTCCACCGGCTCGGCCGGCGTGGTCGCCGCCGGCGTCGCGTCCGGCCCGGCCGGGGCGGCGGGGGCCGGCTCCGCCGGGCCGGCGGCTGCGGGGACCGGCTCGGCCTCGGGCTGCGCCTGGGCGGGGACGGCGACGGTCCGGACGGGTTCCGGCTCGGTGGCCGGGACGGGCTCCGCCCCGCCGGTGCGCGCGGGCTCCGGCTCGGCGGCCGGGGCCTCGATCGGGGCGGCGGCGGCCGGCACCGGCTCCGGTTCGGTCGCGGCGACCGGTTCCGGCTCGGTGGCGGTGGTCGGCTCCTCGGCCGGCTCGCGGTCGACGGGGCCGGTCACCCCGGCAGCGGCCGGCAGCACGACCTCGGCGTCCGGCCGGTCACCCGGGGCGGTGTCGCTCGGCGCGGCCGTCGCCACGGAGTCGGTGTCGGGCGCCGGCACCGGGTCGCCGGTGAGCGCCATGTCGGCCGGGTCGATCTTGTCGGCCCGCCCGGCGTCGGTGGTGACGACGGTGACCGGGGCGGCGTCGGCGTCGGCCGGGGCGTCGGGGGCGGGCACGGGGTCGGCGACGGCGTCCGGGGCCCGGTCGAGGGTCGCCTCGGGGCGTACCTCGTCGGTGGTGGCGGCGGGCGGCGGGTCGACCACCACGGCGGTCATGCCGGCGACCGGATCACCCTCCACCGTGGGCGAGCCGTGCCCGGCTGCCGCGCCCTGCCGGCCGCGCCAGAACCAACCGGCCGCCACACCCACCAGCAGGGCCACGATCAGTATCAGCCAGTGCCCGAAAGACCACGCCACGGCAGACCTCCTATTCGTTCGCGTCGAAACTTCGAGAAAAACTCGCCGCAGCTTCGCACACGCGTCGTTCGGGCGGCAGGCAGGATCGGCCGGTCACGGCGCATGTGGGACGGGTTGCACCGGCGGTGTCCGCCGGGCGACGGACCGTCGTCGCCCGGCGCCGTCCACGCACGGGGCGGGGTGGGCACGCGGGGACCCCGGCGCCGGGCGGGCGCCGGGGTCCGGGTCGGACGATCAGTCCTCCTCGCCGCGGTAGGTGTAGAAGTCGTTGACGAACTTGCGCGCCAGTCGGGGCACCCGGCTGGTGACGCCGAAGTAGCCGCGTGCGCCGAGCAGCGCGAGCCGGCCGACGACGGGCTTGTACATCCGGTCGTCGCCGTTGGTGCCGCTGCGGTTGAGCGAGTCGGCGACCCGGGCGAAGCCGTACGGCACCATCGCGGCCTCGTAGTCGGCCACCGCCTGGAGCAGCGTCTTGTCGCCGGCCGCGGCCAGCCGGAGCTGCCGGCAGAGCAGGGCGGCGTCGCGCAGCGCGGTGTTGGCGCCCACGCCGCGCCCCGGGGTCATGGTGTGGATGGCGTCGCCGAGCAGGGTGACGGTGCTGCTCTTCCACGGCGGCACCGGCTCGCTGGTGGACACCCGGATCGGCAGGGCGCTGCCCGGGTCGCTGCGGGCGAGCAGTTCGCGCAGGTGGGGGTGCCAGTTGCGGGTGAGTTGGAGGGCGAGCAGGACGAGGTCCTCGCCGCGGCGCTGCATGACGTCGGGCGGGAACCGGCGGGCGGTGCTCCAGATGACCAGGTTGATGTTGTCGCGGGTGGTGTCGTGGCGCAGTCCGGGCCAGTCGCGCAGCAGCACGGCGTCGGCGGGGTCGACGCCGGGTTTCAGCGTGCCGTCGCCGTTCCACTTGAACTCCATCACGTGCAGCACGCCCATCATCCCGCCGGTGCCGAAGATCAGCGAGATGCCCTGCTCGATCCGTTGCGGCAGCAGCTGGCGGGTGTGCGGGGTCAGGGGGATGCGGGTGGCGATGTTGATCGTGCCGGCGTCGCGGGTGACCGCGTGCGGCAGGTACTGGCGGCGCACGGCGGAGTGCGTGCCGTCCGCGGCGACGAGCAGGTCGCCGGTGGCGGTGCTGCCGTCGGCGAAGTGGGCGGTGACGGTGCCGTCGTCGCCTTGCTCGTACCGGGTGAAGGTCTTGTCGAAGTGGACCGCGTCCTCCATGCCGGTGAGCAGGACCTGGCGCAGGGTCATCCGGGCCACGGACCGTTCGGTGTCCACCGGGTCGGTGTCGGGGCGCAGGGTGAACGAGGCCGTCTGACGCATCCGCTGGGTGATGACGTTGAAGTAGCGGGGGGATCGGGCGCAGGTGGCCAGGTAGGTGTCGAACAGCCGTGGCGGCAGGCACTCCCGTAGGGCGCGGCTGCCGGTGGGGCCGATGCCGACGCGGTAGCCGAGCAGTCCCTCGCCGCGGGTGCGGTACTTCTCGTAGACGGCGACGCTGATTCCGGCGCGACGCAGGCCGTGGGCCAGGCACAGCCCGCCGGTGCCGGCGCCGATGATCAGGACGTGGGGTGGCCTGGGTGACATGGGCCGCCTCCGCTCAGCCGGCCGTGTGCGGGGACGGCGCGTCGGCGGCGTCCCAGCGGTAGAAGCAGCCGGCGATCGCGTCGCGTGGCGAGCGCCAGGTCGGCAGGTACGGCGAGGTGTGCGCGGACAGGCGCTCGTTGACCTGGCGGTACAGCGGGTGGTTGCGGGCGCCGGCCAGGGCGTCCGGGTCGACGTCCGCGGTCTCCATCAGGTGGACGCACAGGTCGTGCAGGCAGTACAGGGACCGGTGCTGGACCCCGGTCAGGGCGGGCAGTTCGGTCGCGTCGGACTCGGCGAAGATCTGCGCGACCCGACCCTCCGCGCCCGGGATGATCCTGCTGACGATCAGTAGACGGCTCATGGGACCCCTCTCGCCGGTGGCGCTCCCCGAGCGGTGTCGGAGGCCACGGACTGTTGTGCGGCCAACCCTGCCCGGGCGGCTGTCACCTGCCCGTCACGCGCGCGGCCGCGCCGGTGACGCCGGTTCAGCGGGCGCGGGGCGCGACCCGGGCGGACGGCGTGCGGCGCGGCGGCGTCGGGGTGTCCCGGGTGGCCTCCCGGATGGGCGCGAGGGTGTCGTCGAGCAGCGCGGTCATGGCTGCGGAGGGTTCGAGTCGAAGTTCCCGCAGCAGCAGGTCGCGGTAGACGTAGAAGGCGTGCACGGCCTCGAAGGCGTTGCCCTCGGCGAGGTGGATGCGCACCACCAGCCGGTGCGGGGTCTCGCGCAGGGGCTCGGCGGCCATCGCCTCGAGGGCGGCCTCCAGGGCCTGCCCGTGCTGGCCCGCCGCCAGGTGCTGGCCGGCCAGTTCCTCCAGCATGTGCAGGCGCAGCTGGCGCAGCCGCTCCCGCTCGGCGAGGACCCAGTCGTCGTACCAGCCGGGGAGCAGGTCGTGCCGGCCGGCGGCGAGGGCGGCGGCGCACGGGTCGTCGCCGTCGCGCACCCGCGCGGCCGTGCCGATGAGGGCGTCGACGTCGACCTGGACGGTGGGGCCGAGGCGTACGGTGTCGCCGGCGGTGGTGAGCGGGCAGCAGGGGTCCTGGCGCAGCCGCCACAGCGCGGTCCGCAGGGACGACAGCGCGCGGTCCTCGGGGGCGTCGGGCCAGAGCAGCCCGGCGAGGTGGCTGCGGGTGGCGCCGGGGCGCAGGCCGATCAGGGCGATGACCCGTTGCAGGCCGCGTGGCACCACGACGGGGGTGTCGCCGTGCAGCAGCCGGAAGCCGCCGAGCAGGTGCAGCGATATCTGCGTGCCGGGGCGGCGCCCGGTGGTCGGCATCGACGGATCAGCGGCCACGGCGGCACCCCCTGCGGAACGCTCGTCCCGACTCCTCTGCTGTCCCGGCGCGGCTGCCCTTGACCCCACTGTCGGGTCGCTCCGCCGCGGCGCGGCGTCGCGCGCCGCGGTCGCCGGGCTGACCGTGACGAAGATTATCAATCGCGGTCACTCTCGGTCAATATTTCAGGCGAGATCCGACTGTCGGCGACGCGTCCACGAGAACGGTTCTGAACTGCGGATAGTCCACCGTGGTGGGCGGTTGTTGTACAGCGGATACACAGCCTGCGTCAACGCAGCGTCACGAAGTGGCGTCGCCGGGCGGCGGGCTGCGGTGACGCCGCCGTGACGCCCGTGGCCGCATCGTGTCGGCAGTCGTCCGGCTCGGCCGGCGCCGTCGTCACCGACGTCGGACGCCGTGGAGGGAGGTCCACCCATGGACCGTTCGCTGATCGTCGCGAAGGTGGTGCCGAGCGCCGAGGCGCGCGTCGCCGAGATCTTCGCCGAGTCCGACGCGACGGAGCTGCCGCACCTGGTCGGGGTGCGGCACCGGTCGTTGTACCGGCTGGGTGACCTCTACGTGCACCTGTTGGAGACGGACGCGCCGGCCGGGGCGGCGGTCGAGGCGGCCCGGGGGCACCCCGAGTTCGTGCGGGTGAGCGCCCGGCTGCGCCCGTACGTTTCGCCGTACCTGCCGACGTGGCGGGAGCCGCGCGACGCCATGGCCCGGTGCTTCTACCGCTTCGACGCCGCGCCCGCCGGGCGGCCGTCGTGACCGCCACCGCGCCCCGGGAGGGGCAGCTCTGGTCCCGCTGCGGCGGCTGCGCCACCCTGCTGTACCGCAAGCGGCTGCGCCGCAACCTCGACGTCTGCCCCGAGTGCGGCACGCACGCCCGCCTCGACGCGCCGGAGCGGCTGCTCCAGCTCGTCGACCCGGGGTCGTTCACCGCCCTGCCGGACCGGCCGGCGGAGGTCGACCCGATCGGCTTCGTCGACCTGCTGCCGTACCCGCACCGGCTCACCGCCGCCCGGGCCGGCACCGGGCTGGCCGAGGCGGTCGTCTGCGGCACCGCCACCATCGGCCGGCATCGGTGCGCGCTCGCGGTGATGGACTTCCGCTTCCTCGGCGGCAGCCTCGGCTGCGCCGTCGGGGAGCTGATCACCCGGGCCGCCGAGCGGGCGCTGGAAGACGGCACGCCGCTGATCCTGGTCACCGCCTCCGGCGGCGCGCGGATGCAGGAGGGCGTCCTGTCGCTGATGCAGATGGCCACGGTCAGCCAGGCGATCGCCGCGCTGCGGGAGGCGGGGCTGCTCACCGTCAGCGTGCTCACGGACCCGACGTACGGGGGAGTGGCGGCCTCGTTCGCCACCAACACCGACGTGGTGCTCGCCGAGAGCGGGGCGCGGATGGGCTTCGCCGGTCCCCGGGTGATCCGGCAGGTCACCGGCCGGCCGCTGCCGGAGGGCTTCCAGACGGCCGACTTCCTGCTGCGGCACGGGCAGGTCGACATGGTGGTGCCCCGGCACGCCCTGCGGGGCCGGCTGGCGGCGCTGCTCGCCGCGGCCCGGGCGGGACGTCGGCCGGCGGTGCGTCCCGCCGTACCCCGGCAGGAGCCGTCGCCGGTCGTGGCGCGGCCGGCCGGCGAGGCGGGTGCCGCGACGGCGCCGGGCCCGGCCGACCCGCCGGGCGGCGACGCCTGGGAGACGGTGCGGCTGGCCCGGCACCCGGGCCGGCCGACCACGCTGGACTACCTGGAGTCGGCGTTCGACGGCTTCGTCGAGCTGCACGGCGACCGGCTCGGCGCGGACTGCCCGGCGGTGGTCGGCGGACTGGCCCGGCTGGACGGCCGGCCCGTCATGGTGATCGGGCACCAGAAGGGCCACACCACCGCCGAGCTGGTCGCCCGCAACTTCGGCATGGCCAGCCCGGCCGGGCACCGCAAGGCGCTGCGGCTGATGCGGCTGGCCGCCCGCCTCGGCCTGCCGGTGGTCACCCTGGTCGACACGCCCGGGGCGGATCCCGGCGTGGGCGCCGAGGAGCAGGGGCAGGCGGCGGCCATCGCGGAGAACATCCTCGCGCTCGCCGTGCTGCCCACCCCGGTCGTCGCGGTGATCACGGGGGAGGGCGGCAGCGGCGGCGCGCTGGCCCTCGCGGTGGCCGACCGGGTGCTGATGCTCCAGCACGCCGTCTACTCGGTGATCAGCCCCGAGGGCTGCGCCGCCATCCTCTGGCCGGATCGGGGTGCCGCCCCGCAGGCGGCGCGCGCCTTGCGGTTGACCGCGCCCGACCTGTGCCGCCTGGGGGTGGTCGACGACCTCGTGCCCGAGCCGGCCCCGGCCGCGCACCACGACCCGCAGGCGGCCGCGCGGGCGTTGGGGGCGGCGGTGTCGGCCGCCCTGCTGCCGCTGCTGGACGTGCCCCCCGCCACGCTGGTCCGGCGCCGGCGGCAGCGGTTCCGGCGCTTCGGCGCGGCCCGCCTCGGCGCCCGGGCGGGTGTCCGGTGAGCGCGGGCGGTGCCCCGGTCGACACCGCGCCGGCCGGCGCGGAGTCGGCGTCCGGGGTGGACGCGGTGCTGGCCGGGCTGCGGCGGCACGCCCGGGACCTGGTCGCCGAGCTGGCCGGCCCGGTCCGCCGGGTGCGGCTGCGCAGCGGCGACACGGTGCTGGAGGTGGAGTGGCACGGCGGGCCGCCCGCGGAGACGCCGGAGACGGTGCCCGCCCGGCCCGCGCCGCCGCCCGTGGCCGACGGCGAGCCGGGCCGGTACGCGGTGCGCTCGCCCATCGTCGGCACGTTCTACCGGGCGCCGGAGCCGGGCGCCGCGCCCTTCGTCGCCGTCGGCGACCTGGTCCGCCCCGGCCAGGTCATCGGCATCGTCGAGGCGATGAAGCTGATGAACGAGGTGACCGCCGACCGGGGCGGCCGGGTCGCCGAGGTCCTCGCCGCCGACGGGCAGCCGGTCGAGTACGACCAGCCGCTCGTCGCGCTGGACCCGGTCTGAGGCGGTGCGTGATGTTCGAGAAGGTGCTGATCGCCAACCGGGGTGAGATCGCCCTGCGGGTGCTGCGCGCCTGCCGCGAGCTGGGGGTGCGTACCGCCGTCGTCTACTCCACGGCGGACGCCGACTCCGCCGTGGTGCGCCTCGCCGACGAGGCCGTCCTGATCGGTCCGCCGGCCAGCCGGCGCAGCTACCTCAACGCCGCCGCGATCGTGGAGGCGGCCCGGCAGGTCGGCGCGCAGGCGGTGCATCCCGGCTACGGGTTCCTCTCCGAGGACGCCGACTTCGCCGAGATCTGCGCCGACAACGGGCTGACGTTCATCGGTCCGCCGCCGGAGGTGATGGCCGCGCTGGCGGACAAGTCCTCGGCGCGGGCGCTGATGCGCCGGGCCGGGCTGCCGCTGCCGCCGGGCAGCGTCGCGCCGGTGCCCACCGCGGCCGCGGCGGCGGAGGTGGCCGCCGAGGCGGGCTACCCGGTGATCGTCAAGGCGGCGGCCGGCGGCGGCGGCCGGGGCATGACCGTGGTCGCCACCCCGGCCGAGCTGCCCCGGGCGTACGCGCGGACGAGGGCCGCCGCGCAGGCCGCGTTCGGCGACGACCGGGTGTACGTGGAGCGGTTCCTGACCGGCGCCCGGCACGTCGAGGTGCAGTTGCTGTGCGACTCCCACGGCAACGGGGTGCACCTGGGCACCCGGGACTGCTCGGTGCAGCGCCGGCACCAGAAGCTGGTGGAGGAGGCGCCCGCCCCGGCGCTGTCCGCCGGCACCCTGGAGGCCATCGCGGAGTGCGCCCTGCGCGGTGCCCTGTCCGCCGGCTTCACCGGCGCCGGCACGGTGGAGTTCCTCGTCGACCCCGACGAGCGGTTCCACTTCCTGGAGATCAACTGCCGGATCCAGGTCGAGCACCCCGTGACCGAGATGATCACCGGGATCGACCTGGTGCACGAGCAGCTGCACATCGCCGCCGGGGTGCCGCTGCGCTGGCGGCAGGAGGACGTCCGCCCGCACGGGGTCGCCATCGAGTGCCGGGTCAACGTGGAGGACCCGGACCGCGGGTTCGCGCCGACCCCCGGCCGGCTGGACCGCTTCGTCCCGCCCGGCGGCCCGTTCACCCGGGTCGACACGCACGGCCACGCCGGCTACCTGTTCGGCCCGTACTACGACTCCCTGCTGGCCAAGGTGGCGGTGTGGGCGCCGGACCGGGAGCTCGCGCTCAACCGGCTGGAACGCGCCCTCGACGAGTTCGACATCGCCGGGCCCGGCGTCCGCACCACCATCCCGTTCGTCCGGCGGGTGCTCGACGACGCCGGGTTCCGCAAGGGCCGCTACTCCACCGGCCTGGTCGACCAGTTGCTCGCCGGCCCGTCCGACGCACACCACAGGAGGCTCCGTTGACCGTCACCCATGGCCGTCCGCTGACCGCCGAGATCACCGACATCCTGGTAACCAACTGCGGGCTGGACGCCGACGCGGCCGCCCGCGCCCCGGCCGCGTCCCTGGAGGAACTCGGCATGGACTCGCTGGCGCTGCTCGAACTCTCCGCCGTGGTCGCCGACCGGTGGCAGGTGCAGATCCCCGAGCAGGCCGGGCAGCTCAGCATCGCGGGCGTCGCCGAGCTGGTGGCCCGCCGCGCCGACCCGCCCGGACACACCGAGAACAGCGTGCTCATCGCCGCGCCGCTGCCGCTGGTCTGGGACGTCACCAACGACGTCGCCGGCTGGCCCGAGCTGTTCACCGAGTACGCCCGGGCGGAGATCCTGGACCGCGACGGCGACACGGTGCGGTTCCGGCTCACCATGCACCCCGACGAGAACGGGGTGGCGTGGAGCTGGGTCAGCGAACGCACCGCCGACCCGGCCACCCGGCAGGTGCGCGCCCGGCGGGTGGAGACCGGGCCGTTCGAGTACATGCGCATCCACTGGAGCTACGCGGAGGAGCCCGGCGGCACCCGGATGACCTGGGTGCAGGACTTCGCGATGAAACCGACCGCGCCGGTGGACAACGCCGGCATGACCGACCGGATCAATACCAACAGCGCCGTGCAGCTCGCCGTCATCAAGGAGAAGATCGAGCGGTTGGCCGCCGCCGACGGCGGTCGGGCCCCGGCCGGTGCCGACGGGTCGACGGGAGCCGGCGATGAGTGAGGACACCCTGCGGCTGGTCGCCGCCGCCGACGTCGCGCCGGACGGCCGCCGCGGCGGCGAGCTGCGGGTGCTGCTCGGCCCGAAGACCGTCGGCAGCACCTCCGGCTTCATGGGGGTGGCGACGCTGCGCCCGGGGGAGCGGATCGCCGAGCACTACCACCCCTACAGCGAGGAGTTTCTGTACGTCGTCCGGGGCACGATCACCGCCGACCTGGACGACGAGGCGGTGCCGCTGGCCGCCGGGGAGGCGCTGTTCGTGCCGCGCAACGTCCGGCACCGGCTGCGCAACACCGGCGACGAGCCGGCCGAGGTCGTCTTCCACCTGGGACCCCTCGCACCCCGGCCGGAACTGGGCCACGTCGACACCGAACTCGTCGAGCAGCGGGGCGGGTCGTGAGCGCGAGGAGTGAGCCGGTGTTGCGAGCCCCGCAGTCGCGAACCGAGGTGGCGTCGTGACCGGGCGCCGCACGGTCGTCACCGGCGTCGGGGTGGTTGCGCCGGGCGGCGCCACCCGGGACAGCTTCTGGAAGACCGTGACCGCAGGGCGTACGGCCACCCGACGGATCACCTTCTTCGACCCGTCGCCGTTCCGCTCCCAGATCGCCGCCGAGTGCGAGTTCGACCCCGACGCGGCCGGCATCACCCTCGCCGAACGGCAGCGCGCCGACCGGTACGTACAGTTCGCCCTGGCCTGCTCCATCGAGGCGCTCGCCGACAGCGGCCTGGAACTCACCGACGCCGAACGGGAGGTCACCGGCGTGGTGCTGGGCACCGCCGTCGGCGGCACCATGGCGCTGGAGCAGGAGTACGTGCGGGTCAGCGACTCCGGCCGGCGGTGGCTGGTCGACCACGCCCTCGGCGGGCCGTACCTGTACCCGGCGCTGGTGCCGAGCACCCTCGCCGCCGACGTGGCCGTCCGGCACGGGCTGCACGGCCCCGCCCAGGTCGTGTCCACCGGCTGCACCTCCGGCATCGACGCCATCGGCTACGCCCACCAGCTCGTCGTCGACGGGGAGGCCGACATCGTGCTGGCCGGGGCGTCGGACTCGCCGATCTCCCCGGTCACCGTCGCCTCCTTCGACGCGATCAAGGCGACCAGCCCGGACAACGACGACCCGGCGCACGCCTCCCGCCCGTTCGACGCCGACCGGCACGGCTTCGTCCTCGCCGAGGGCGCGGCGGTGCTGGTGCTGGAGGAGTGGGAGCACGCCCGCCGCCGGGGCGCGCACGTCTACTGCGAGCTGGCCGGGTACGCCAGCCGCGCCAACGGCTTCCACATGACCGGGCTGCGCCCGGACGGGGTGGAGATGGGCCTGGCGATCACCGACGCGCTGCGCCAGGGCCGGCTGTCCCCGCAGGACGTCTCCTACATCAGCGCGCACGGCTCCGGCACCCGGCAGAACGACCGGCACGAGACGGCGGCGTTCAAGCGGGCGCTCGGCGAGGCCGCGTACGGGGTGCCGATCAGTTCGATCAAGTCGATGGTCGGGCACTCGCTCGGCGCGATCGGCTCGATCGAGATGGCCGCCTGCGCCCTGGCCATCGAGTACGGCGTGGTGCCGCCCACCGCCAACTGGGCCACCCGGGACCCGGAGTGCGACCTGGACTACGTGCCCAACGTGGCCCGGGAGACCCCGGTGGACGTGGCCCTGTCGGTGGGCAGCGGCTTCGGCGGCTTCCAGTCCGCGATGGTGTTCCGGCGGCTGGCGGCGGCGGCGTGAGCGCCCGGGCCGTGGTCACCGGCATCGGGGTGGTGGCCCCCAGCGGCGTCGGCGCCGACGCCCACTGGCGCACGGTCGCGGCGGGAACCCGGTGCACCGGCCCGATCACCCTGTTCGACCCGGCGGACTACCCGACCCGGGTCGCCGGTGAGGTGCCAGGCTTCGACGCGGCGGCGTACGCCGACACCCGACAGCTCGTGCAGACCGACCGCTGGACGCACCTGGGCTTCGCCGCGACCAGGCTGGCGTTGGCCGACGCCGGGCTGCCCGAGCGGGCCCCCGAGCCCTACGGCTGGGCGGTGACGCTGGCCAGCTCGTCCGGGGGGAACCTGTTCGGGCAGCGGGAACTGCAACGGCTGTGGGGCGGCGCCACCCGTACGGTGGGGGCGTACCAGTCGATCGCCTGGTTCTACGCCGCCAGTGTCGGGCAGCTCTCCATCCACCACCAGTTCAAGGGGCCGTGCGGGGTGCTGGTCGCCGAGTCCGCCGGTGGGCTGGACAGCCTCGCCCACGCGGTGCGCACCGTGCGCCGGGGCACGCCGGTGGTGATCGCCGGGGCGACCGAGTGCCCGCTGAGCCCGTACGCGCTGACCTGTCAGCTCCGCTCCGGGCTGCTCAGCGACGTCGCCGACCCGGAGGTGGCGTACCGGCCGTTCGACCGGTCGGCCGGCGGCTACGTACCGGCGGAGGGTGGGGCGGTGTTCGTGGTGGAGGAGTTGGGGCACGCGCTGGCCCGGGGCGCCCGGGTCTACGGCGAGGTGACCGGCTGGGGCGCCACCCACGACGCCGCGCACACCGGCCCGGACGCCGGCGGCGACTCCGCCCGGTACGCCCGGGCGATGCGGCTGGCCCTGGACCGCTCCGGGGTCACCGCGGACGAGGTGGACGTGGTGGTCCCCGACGCCCTCGGGGTGCCCCGCTTCGACCGCGCCGAGGCCGAGGCGCTGCGCGCGGTCTTCGGCGACCGGCCCCCGCCGGTGAGCACGCACAAGGCGCTGACCGGCCGCGCCCACCAGGGCGGCTCCGCGTTGGACGTGGCCACCGCGCTGCTCGCGTTCCGCCACGACACGCTGCCCGCCTCCGCCGGTCCCCGCGAGCCGGCGCCGGGCTGCGAACTGGACTTCCTGCGGGCGCCCCGGCAGCCGCACAGCCGGCTGGCGCTGGTCTGCGCCCGGGGTTTCGACGGTTTCAACAGCGCGCTGGTGCTGCGCGGAGCGCCACCGGCACCGAGGGGAGCAGCGGAATGAGCGGGACACGGGCTCGGGTCGTCTTTCTCGTGCGGGTGGCCGAGGAGCGGACGGCGGACTTCCTGCGGGCGTACGAGGCGGTGCGTCACCTGGTCGCCGACGGTGTGCCGGGGCACCTGGTTGACCAGGTGTGCCGGTCGGCGGCGGACCCGGAGCAGTGGCTGATCACCAGTGAGTGGGAGTCCCTGGCCGACTTCGAGGCGTGGGAACGCAGTCCCGGGCACCGGGAGCTGGTGCGGCCGATGCGGGAGTGTTTCACCGACGCCCGCTCGCTGCGTTTCGTCGTCCACGCGCAGACCCCCGAGGTGGCGCGCGTCTGACCGCCCGGCGGCACGCCGTGCCGCAGCATCACCGGCGTACGTCTTCCTGCTTCTCGCGATCTGGTGCCGAGGTCCTCGGCACCAGTCTGCTCAGGGCGACCGACGGGTTCACCCGGCTCTGGCCGGCGCTCGGCCTGGCCGTGCTCAACGTCGGCGGCGCGCACCAGGGCGACGCGCGACGGAACCGGAGGGAGCGCGCCCGCACGCCCGTCGGTCGGACAGGTCCTCGGCCGCCTGGGCCTGAGTGGGCCCCCGGCGGTCGCCGGGCTCCCGTCGCCGGGTGAGACCGTTTGTCAGTAGTTGCGTGCCTACTGCGCTACTGCAACCCGGGCGGTCGCCGGGGTCCCGTCGCCGGGTGAGACCCCACGCGACCCGTGGGCCTGCATGCCGTGCGGACGGGCCGGTGGGCCAATGCCGAGCTGCGGACGCAGCTCACCCATAGTGAGCGGCGCGCTGCCGTACGCGCCCGATACTGCCTGTCCGATCGAGGGTCTGCAATCCGGCCAGCCGCTTTTTTTGATCTAGCCATTTGCATCTAGTAATGGTTCTCGCGGCTGTCGTAGTGTTCCCGCAGCACCCCGAAAGATGCACCCTATGGGCGTACTCGCCCTATTTCAGGCTGGGCGGTGGACGGCGGTGAGCATGGATCGTCCGACGGAAAATCCTGCGGCAGGGACCCCGGAATGGGTCGACGACGTGTTGCTCGCAGGTCCTGCGAACGACATTTGTCTGCGACTTCCGGAACCGGTGGAGCGGGGCACGTTGCGGCGTTTGGTCGGCGATGCGCAGACCCGTCTCGCCGCCGCCGGACTGCGTCCCGGCGGGGCCGCCGCGCTCCGCCTGCCGCCGTCACTGGCGTACGTGGTGAACCTGCTGGCCACCTGGCGCACCGGGGCGCAGGCCGTCCTGCTCGACCACCGCCTCACCGACCACGAGGTGGACCGGGCGCTGGAGCGGCTCACCCCGCAGGTGGTCGTGGCCCCGGTGCGCAGCGGCGGCGGGGCGCTGCGCATCTTCGTCGACGTCACCGAGGGCGTCACCCCGTACGCCGACCGCCCCGCGGTCAGCGGGCACGCGGTGATCCAGCTCAGCTCAGGCTCCACCGGACCGTCCAAGGTGATCGGTCGCACCGCCGACGACCTCGTCGCCGAGGTGCACCGCTACACCCGCATCGACGGGGTGGCGCTGCCCGGCGAACGGATCATCCTGCTGCCCTCGATGGTGCACGTGCTCGGCCTGGTCGGCGGCCTGCTCTACGGCCTGCACGCCGGCGTCGAGCTGGTGCCCCCGGAGCGGCTCAGCGGCGACGCCGTGCTGGCCGCGATCGCCGCCGGCGACTCACCGGCCACCGTGCTCGGCGTGCCGTTCCACATCGGACTGCTCGCCTCCACCCGGCCCGCCGGGCCGCTGCCGCAGTTCAAGCGGATGACCACCGGCGGCGAGCTGGTCCCGGCCGCCGTCGCCCGCGCCTTCACCGACCGTTACGGCGTGCCGCTGGGCAACATGTACGGGATGACCGAGGTCGGCGTCATCGGCACCGACCTGTACGGGCGGCACCGCCCGTCGATCGCCCCCGCCCCCGGCATCGAGGTCCGCGAGGTCGACGGCGAGCTTCGGGTCAGCTGCCCCGCGTCGCCGTACGTCGGGCTGAGCGACCCGACCCGCTGGGCCGACGGCTGGCTGCACACCCGCGACGCCGGCACGGTCGACCCCGACACCGGGCTGGTCACCGTGCGCGGGCGGCTCGACTCGCAGGTCTCCGTCGGCGGCCTGAAGGTCGACCTCACCGAGGTGGAGACGACCGTCGCCGGGCTGCCCGGCGTCGCCGCCGCCGTGGTCGTCTGGGACAACGGCATCACCGCGTACGTGCAGCCGGACGGGCCGCTGTCGGAGGAGGTGCTGGACAAGCTGCTCGCCGAGCGGCTGGCCGGCTACAAGCGGCCGCGCACCCTGCACCTGCTGGATCAGCTGCCCCGCACCACGACCGGCAAGCTGGTCCGCTCGGTCGACACGCTCCGGGCAGCGGCGACGTGACCGCTCCGCGGCGCCGCCCCGATCGTCCCGTCCCCGTCCACCTGGACCTCCAGCACCTCGACCGGCGGCGCGTCGGCGCCGACCACCGCGACCGCCACGACGAGGCCCCCGCCGACCGGCGGGTGCCCGACGCGCAGCCCCGCCACGCCGGGCACCGGCCGCAGCTCGCCGCCCGCCGGCGGTGCGGTGTCCGCGCGCCGGGGCGTGCCGGCAGCGGCGGGCACCGGCATCCGCCGGCGCAGGCCGCCGTCGCGCAGCCCCACCCCGAGCGCCTTGCCCACCGCCTCCTTCGCGGTCCACAGCCGCAGGAAGTCCGCCGCCCGGCCGCCGGCGGGCCGCCCGGCCAGCCAGGCCGTCTCGGCCGGGGCGTACCACCGCCGGGCCAGCGCCAGGGCGGGCAGCGGCCGGGACCGCTCCACGTCGACCCCGACCGGGCCGGCCAGCCGGGTGGCGACCACCACCACCCGGTCGGCGCGGCTCACGCTGACCGACACCTGGGCGTCCACATCGGACGCGCTGACGAGCGGTCGCCCGTCCGGGCCGTGGCCCACCACGATCTGCGCCTCCGCGCGGCCGAGCAGCGTGGCACCCGCCCGCCGCAGCAGCCGCCCGGCCGGGATCGGCCGACCGCCGTCCCCTCGGCCGACCCACACGTACACGGTGTCCCGACCGGGCACCGGTAACTGGCTCACGGAGAGAGGTTAACCATGCGAGCCGAGATCCGCGCCTTCGTCGTCGAGCAGCTCGAGGACATGAACTACGACGTCGAGGGCATCGACGACGAGACCACCCTCGGACCGTCCGGGGTGGACCTGGAGTCGTTGGCCCTCGCCGACCTGGCCGTGCGGGTGGAGGACCGCTACGGCCTGAAGTTCGCCGACGACGAGTCGGAGAAGCTGGCCCTGATGACGGTCGGCGAGTTCACCACGATGGTCGCCGACCGGGTCGCCGGGGCGACGAGCGACGACTCCTGATGGCCGGTCAGCCCGACCTGGGGCGAGCTGACCTGGTGACCATGCTCGCCGAACTCACCGAGAAACCGGCCGCCGAGGTCGGCGACCGGATCGGCTCGATGGAACTGGCCTGGCTGGTGCACCTCGTCGAGCAGCGCTACGACCGGCGGCTCGACCTCACCGACGACCAGCTCGCCGGCATCCGTACCGTCGACGACGCCCTGGCGGTCTTCCGGACCTCCCTGACCGCCCCCGCCGATGGCTGAGCGGGCCGCCGTTCAGCTCACCGGCGTCCACGCGACCAGCGCGCTCGGCAGGGGACCCGACGCGCAGCTCACCGGCGTCCTGGCCGGGGCGCCCGCGTTCCGGCCGGTGGACCGCTTCGACACGGCGTCGCGGCGGGTCGACGCCGCCGCCACCCTGCCCGACGTCGGCGACCTGGCCGACGAGCTGGCCGAGGCGGTCGACGCCGCCTGCCGAGCCGCCGGGCTCGACGCCGGCCGCCGGGCCGGCACGGCGCTGCTGCTGGCCGTGCACGGCGGCGCGGGCGTGCCGGCGCTGACCACCGGCCTGGCCGCCCGGACCGGGCTCACCGGCCCGACCCGGGCGTACACCACCGCCTGCGTCTCGGCCAGCAGCGCGGTGGCCGACGCCGCGGCCCTGATCCGGCGGGGCGACGTCGAGCGGGCGGTGGTCGCGGCCGGCTACCTGGTCGAGCCGGACCAGTACGCGCTCTTCGACGCCGGCCGCGCCCTCGCCACCGACGGCGCGGTGCGCCCGTTCAGCGCCGGCCGCACCGGGCTGCTGCTCGGCGACGGGATTGCCGCGGTGGTGCTGGAATCGGCGGCCGTCGCCCGGGCGCCGGTGGCCGACCTGCTCGGGTGGGGCCGGGCCGGGGACGCGTTCCACCCCTGCCAGCCGGAGCCGGGCGGGCGCGGCCTGGCCCGCGCCGTCGCCGCGGCGCTGCGCCGGGCCGGGCTGGCGGCGGAGGCGATCGGGTACGTCAACGCCAACGCCACCGGCACCGGCTACAGCGACGCCTCCGAGGCGGCGGCGCTGCGCGCGGCGCTCGGCGCGGCGGCGGCGCGGACCCCGGTCAGCTCCACCAAGGCGCTGCACGGGCACGCCCTGGAGGCCTCCGGCCTGCTGGAACTGGTGGTCACCGTGCTCGCCCTGCGGCGCGGGAAGCTGCCCGTCAACGCCGGCTGGCTCGGCCCCGATCCGGCCTGCCCGGTCGACGTCATCCGCGACGCGCCCCGGCCGGCCGCCACCGGGTACGCGCTGAGCCTCAACGCCGCCTTCGGCGGTGCGAACACCGCCCTGCTGGTGGGCGCCGCGTGAACGCCGGAAATGGGTCCGCCGGCACGCGCCCGGACGGCACGCGCCCGGACAGCGGCCAGGCAGTCGCCACCGGCCGCCTCACCGTGCTGGCCGAGGCGGCCTGGCCCGAGCCGGGCGACGGCGCGCCGCCGCCGGTGCCCGGGTTCGTGTACTCCAGCTTCCCACCCCTGGTCGCGGCGGTCGCCGAGCGTTGCCTTACCCGGGCGTACGACGGGCGACCCGCACCCGACGGGGAGCGGACCGCGGTCGTGCTGGCCAGCGCGGCGGGGGACCGGGCCAGCGCGGCGCAGGTGCGCGCCACGGTCGCCGCCGGCAACCGGCCCGGGCCGCTGTTCTTCTTCCAGTCGGTGCCCAACAGCGTGGCCGGGCACGTGGCCGCCCGGTGGGGGCTGGGCGGGCCCGTGGTCTGCCTCGCGCCGACCGGGGACCCGCGCGACGAGGGGATCGCCGAGGTCGACCTGCTGCTGCACGACGGTGACGCCGACCGGGCGTTGCTGGTCCTGATCGAACAGGCACCGGACGACGGCGGTGCGCGGGGCCCGGGCGGGGAGCCCGGCGCCCGGGCCGTCGCGGTGCTGCTGGGGGGAGGAACGCCATGAGGACCAGGGGACTACGCGGGACACTGGCCACCGACGAGGGGATCGGCGCCGGCAACGTGCTGGCCCGGGTGCTGGCGCACGGCGCTGACCCGCAGGGGCCGGGGCTCACCTTCGACACCGCCGTGGACGGCCACCCGGCCGAGCGGCCGCTCACGCTGGGCCGGCTCGACGAGCGGGTCGCCGCCCGCACCGCGTGGCTGCACGAGCGGGGGATCAGGCCGCGCGACCCGGTGGCCGTCTGGGCCACCGCCGCCGCCGACATGGCGCTCAGCTACCTCGCGCTGACCCGGCTCGGCGCGATCCCGGCGCTGATGAACGGCAGGCTGCGCCCGGAGATCGCCGCCGAGTACATCCGCCGGCTGCGCGGCGTCGGGGTGCTCGCCGACGACGCGCACACCGCGCTGCTGGCCGGGCACGACCTCGGCGTGCCGGTGATCGGCACCCCCGCCGAGGCCGGCACCGGCGACCCGGCCGCCGCGCCGGCGCACTACCGGCACCACGCCGACGACCCGGTCGTCATCACCCACACCTCCGGCACCACCGGGGTGCCCAAGGCGGTGCTGCACTCGCACGCGAGCCTGTTCGCCGCCACCCGGCACCTGCTCACCATGCCGCAGGCGCAGGGCACCCGCCGCATCCTCAACGCGCTGCCCGCCCCGCACACCGCCACCGTGCTCATGGTCAACCAGGCCCTCGGCAACCGGGCGGAGATGTTCCTGCTGTCCGACCAGGGCGGTGAGCGGGTGCTGGACGCGATCCAGCGCTGGCGCCCCGACGGGGTGTTCGGCTTCTCCGTCACCTGGGCGGAACTGGCCCGCTTCGACCTGTCCGCGTACGACCTGGACTCGGTGTCGCTGTGGTTCAACACCGGCGACTGCTCACACGAGCCGCACGTGCGCCGGCTGGTCGCGGTCGGTTCCCGGGACGTGGTGACCCGCGACGGGATCACCCGGGTGCCCGGCTCGGTCTTCATCGACGGGCTCGGCTCCAGTGAGATGGGCCACTCGATGTTCCACATCACCCACCGCACCGACACCGACCGGTACGGCCGCTGCATCGGCCGCCCCTACCGGTTCGCCCGGGTCGCCGTGCTCGACGCCGCGGGCGAGCCGGTGCCGACCGGCGAGGTGGGCTGGCTCGGCATCGACTCGCCGTCGCTGTTCCGCGGCTACTGGAACGACTCGGTCACCACCCACCGCTTCCGCCGGCGCGGCTGGTACCTGACCGGCGACCTGGTGTACGCCGACGACGAGGGCCGCTACTACCACCTGGACCGGGCCGTCGACTCGGTCGACGCGGGCGACGGCCGGCGGTTCTACACCGCGCTGTCGGAGGAGCGGATCCTCGCCGCCTGCCCCGACGTCACCGACTGCACGGTGGTGATCGTCGCCGAGGCCGGCCGGGTGGTCACCGACGTGCTGCTGGAACTCGCCGCCGGCGCCGACGACGCCGAGGACCGCACCGCGCGGGTCCGGGCGGCCCTCGGGCCGGACGTCGGCGCGACCCTGCGCCGGGTGGTGCCGGTGCGGCCCGCCGACCTCCCGGTCACCGTCACCGGCAAGGTGCGCAAGGTGGCCCTGCGGGAGCGCTATCTCACCGAGGCGCCGTCATGACCGCCGTCATCACCGGGATGGGGCTGTTCACCCCCGTCGGCCGGGGCGTCGCGGCGACGTTCGACGCGCTCCGCACCGGGCGGTCCGGGCTGACCCGGCCGCCGGCCGGGCACCCCGCCGCCGGGTCGCTGGAGGTCGCCGGCCTGCTCCCGGAGATCGACCCGCGCACCGTCGCCTCCGGGCCGGAGACCCGGGTGCTGGACCGGATCGTCGTGCTCGCCCTGCTCGCCGCCGCCGACGCGCTCGCCGACGCCGGCATCGAGGTGGGCCGGGACGTGGACCCGGGCCGGATCGGGGTGATCGTCGGCGGGGTCGGCGGGATGTCCACCCTGGAGGCGCAGGTGCTGGCCCGGGCCGAGCGGGGCCGCGCCGCCGTCAGCCCGTACCTGCTCACCGGAATCCTGCCGAACATGCCGGCGGCGCGGATCGCCATCGCGTACGGCATCCGCGGCTACACCTCCTCGGTCGGCACCGCCTGCGCCTCCGGCGCCCAGTCGGTCGCCGACGCGGTCCGGCTGATCCGTGCCGGGGAGGCCGACGTGGTGCTCTGCGGGGCCAGCGAGGCGCCGCTGTTCCCGACGTTCGCCGACACCTTCGGCAACGCCCGGGCACTGGCCCGGGGTTGGGACGACCCGACGGCGGCGAGCCGGCCGTTCGACGCCCGCCGCAACGGGTTCGTCCTCGCCGAGGGCGCGGCCCTGCTGGTGCTGGAACGCGCCGAGCACGCCGCCGCCCGGGGCGTCACCGGCTACGCCGAGGTCGCGGGGTACGGGGCGACCACCGACGCGTACCACCCGACCGCCCCGCGGCCCGACGGCGCCGGCGCGGCGGAGTGCATGCGGCGCGCGCTGGCCAGCGGCGGCGTGCCCGCCGCGCGGGTCGGCTACGTCAACGCGCACGGCACCGGCACGAAGCTCGGCGACATCGCCGAGACCACCGCCCTGGCCGAGGTGTTCGGCGACGGCGGCGTCCCGGTCAGCTCCACCAAGGCGCTCACCGGCCACCTGCTCGGCGCCTCCGGGGTGCTGGAGACGGCGGCCACCGCGCTGGCACTCGGCCGGGGCCTGCTCCCGCCGACGCACAACCTCGACGACCCGGACCCGGCCTGCCCGGCGGACCACATCCGCAAGGAGCCGCGGGCGACGGACACCGGCTACGCGCTGACCAACTCCTTCGGCTTCGGCGGCCAGAACGTGAGCCTGCTGCTCGCGCGGGCCGCCCGGCCGAGGGCCTGAGACACGCTCCACCCCGGGCGGGGCGCGCCCGGGCGGCAGACCACGGGGGACCCGTGGAAAGGGCTGAGGACATGGACATCCGTGGAATAGACCACATCGAACTCTACGTGGGGGACGCCCGGCAGGCGGCCTTCTACTTCGGCCGGGCGGTCGGCTTCCACCTCTGCGGCCAAGGCGGTCCCGAGACCGGGCTGGCCGACCAGCGGTCGCTGCTGCTGTGCCACGCCGACATCCGGATGGTGCTGACCTCCGGGCTCACCGCCGAGCACCCGGCGTCCCGGTACGTGCAGCGGCACGGCGACGGCATCGCCGTGGTCGCGCTGGAGGTCGACGACGCCGCCGACGCGTACGCCGAGCTGGTGGGCCGCGGGGCGGCGGGGGTGACGCCGCCGACCACCTGGACCGGGCCGGCCGCCGAGGTGGTGACCGCCGAGGTGGGCGGCTTCGGCGACGTGCTGCACCGCCTGGTGTCGCGGCGCGGCGACCGGACCGAGTTCCTGCCCGGGGCGGTCGAGTTGACGCCCCCGGCCGGCGGCAGCGACGACAAGCTGCTCGCCGAGATCGACCACCTGGCGGTCTGCGTGCCGCCGGGCCAGCTCGACGAGACCGTCCGGCACTACCGGGAGGTGTTCGGGTTCGCGGAGATCTTCGAGGAGCACATCGAGGTCGCCGGGCAGGCGATGAACTCCAAGGTGGTGCAGAGCCCGTCGGGGCGGGTCACGCTGGTGCTGCTGGAGCCGGACCGCAGCCGCCGGCCGGGGCAGATCGACGCCTTCCTCGACCAGCACGCCGGCGCCGGGGTGCAGCACCTCGGGCTGCGCACCGACGACATCGTCACCGCCGTCGGCACCCTCGCCGACCGGGGGGTGCGCTTCGCCGGCACCCCCGGCAGCTACTACGACACCCTCGAGGCGCGGGTCGGCCGGGTGGACGCGCCGCTGGACCGGCTGCGCGACCTCGGTGTGCTGGTCGACCGCGATCACGGCGGGCAGCTGCTGCAGATCTTCACCGAGTCCATGCACGTGCGCCGCACGCTCTTCCTGGAGCTGATCGAGCGGCGCGGGGCCCGGACGTTCGGCAGCGGCAACATCAAGGCGCTCTACGAGGCCAAGGAACGGGAACTGGCCGCGGCGGGGGCGAGGACCGCCGTCGCGGCCGCGACACCGCAGGAGGTGCGGGCGTGACCACGACCGAGTTCGAGCCGACACTCACCGCCGAGGAGGAGGCGCTGCTCCCGTCCGACGAGGACGTCGCCTTCTACGCCGAGCACGGCTGGTACCTGTCGAAGAAGCTGTTCACCGACGACGAGGTGGACGCCCTCACCGCGGCGTCCGACCGCTACTACGACGGCGAGCGGCACCGCCGCCTGCCGGTGCGCCCGCCGAAGCTCGCCTACTGGGAGCCGTCGAAGGGCGCGGTGCAGCGGCACAACGACTACGTCCACCACGAGCACGACGGGCTGGGCGCGATCCTGCGCAAGCCGCTCGTCGGCGCGGTCGCCGCCCGGCTCGCGCGGGCCACCGAGATCCGCGTCTTCCAGTCCACGCTGATCTACAAGCCGCCGATCTCCGGCGAGCCGTCCAACATCGTGCCCTGGCACTTCGACAAGCACTACTGGGCGTCGTCGTCGTCGGAGAACATGCTCACCGCGTTCATCCCGTTCCACGACTGCGGGGAGGAGATGGGCACCATCACCATGGTCGACGGCTCGCACCGCTGGCAGGAGATCGGCGCGGACGACACGGTGGTGCGCCACTTCGCCGACCGCGACCGCGACCAGCTGGAGGAGATGCTCGCCGAGAACGCGGCCCACAACGGCGCCGAGATCCGCAAGGTGCCGATGGTGATCCCCAAGGGACACGTGAGCTTCCACCACTGCCGCACCTACCACGGCAGTGGCGCCAACGTCAGCGGCCGCCCGCGCCGGGCGATCTCGCTGCACCTGCAGGACGGCGACAACGCCTGGCGGGAGTACGCGCTCTCCGACGGCACGCGCGCCGCGTACAACCACGACGTGCTGGTCCGCCGCACCCCCGATGGGCGGCCGGACTACGCGGACCCCGAATACTGCCCCGTCATCTGGCGCCACCGCGCCCCACAGGGAGGCTGACATGTCACGGTACGACTGGGGAAGGACGCACCCGGGCATCGAGCGGTTGGAGAAGGCGGTGACCGACCGCCGCGACGTGGTGGTCCGGCACCCGCTCTACGCCAACCTCGACACCCACGAGGCGCTGGTCACCTTCATGGAGCACCACGTCTTCGCCGTGTGGGACTTCATGTCGCTGCTGAAGTCGTTGCAGCGGCAGCTCACCTGCGTCACCGTGCCGTGGATCCCGACCGGCCCGACCGGCAGTCGCCGGCTCATCAACGACATCGTGATGGTGGAGGAGAGCGACGAGCTGGGCGACGGCTACATCAGCCACTTCGAGCTGTACGTGCAGGGCATGCGGGAGGCCGGCGCCGACACCACGGCCGTGGAGAGGCTGATCGACCTGCTGCGGGCGGGCCGGCCGGTGGCCGAGTCGCTGGTCGAGGCCGGCGTGCCCGGGCCGTCCGCCGCGTTCGCCGCCACCACCTGGCGGATCATCGAGGAGACCCCGGTGCACTGCCAGGCGGCGGCGTTCGCCTTCGGCCGGGAGGACCTGATCCCCGACATGTTCACCCAGGTCGTCGCCGTCAACGAGCGCAGCCGCAAGCTGAACACGTTCGTCGACTACCTGGAGCGGCACATCGAGGTCGACGGCGAGCAGCACACCCCGATGGCGATGCAGATGCTCGCCGACCTGTGCGGCGACGACGACACCAGGTGGCAGGAGTGCGCCGACACCGTCAACACCGCGCTCGCCGCCCGGGCGAAGCTCTGGGACGACATCCTCGCCGCCGTGAAGGAGGGGCGCGAGCGGTGACCGACGCCGACCCGGTCCGGCTCTACCGGACGGTACGGCTGATCCGCCGGTTCGAGGAGCGGGCCGTCGAGCTGGTCCGCTCCGGGCACGTCGTCGGCGGCATCCACCCGTACCTCGGGCAGGAGGGGATCGCCGCCGGGGTGTGCGCCGCCCTGGGTGCCGACGACGTCGTCGCCGGCACCCACCGGGGGCACGGGCACGTGCTCGCCAAGGGCGCCGACCCGGCCCGGATGCTCGCCGAGCTGTGCGGCCGGGTCACCGGCCTCAACGCCGGCCGGGGCGGCTCGATGCACGCCGCCGACTTCGGCGTCGGCGTGCTCGGCGCCAACGCCATCGTCGGCGCGTCCGGGGCGATCATCACCGGCGCCGTGTGGGCGCGCCGACGGCGCGGCGACGACACCGTCGGGGTGAGCTTCTTCGGCGACGGCGCGGTCAACGAGGGGATGCTGCTGGAGGCGTTCAACCTGGCCGCGCTGTGGCGGGTGCCGGTCCTGTTCGTCTGCGAGAACAACGGCTACGCCACCACCATGCCCGTCGCGGGCGCGGTCGCCGGCAGCATCCCCGGCCGCGCCGCCGCCTTCGGCATCCCGGCCGCCGTCGTGGACGGCCAGGACCCCGAGGCGGTACGCGACGCCGCGGCGGCCGCCGTCGACCGGATGCGCGTCGGCGGCGGCCCCGAGCTGATCGAGGCCCGGACCTACCGGTTCGACGCCCACCACACCTTCGAGCACGCGGTACGCCTCGACTACCGCCCGCCCGACGAGGTGGCCCGGGGCCGGTCCCGGGACCCGGTGGACATCCAGGGCGGGCGGCTGCCCGCCGACGCGCGGGCCGAGGTCGACGCCGAGGTCGAAGTCACGCTGGACGCGGCCGTCGAGTTCGCCCTCGCCGGCGGAGAGCCGGACCCGGCCGACGCCCTGGCGCACCTGTACGCCAGCGGGCTGACCGCCCGCACCGGAGGTGGGTAGATGCCCAGACTGTCCTACCGCAAGGCGCTCACCCGGGCGCTCGCCGACGAGTTGGCCCGCGACGAGTCGGTGTTCCTGCTCGGCGAGGACATCCGGGTGGCCGCCTCGAACGTCACCGCCGGACTGTTCAAGCGGTTCGGCCCCGAGCGGGTGCTCGACACCCCGCTGTCGGAGCAGGCGTTCACCAGCTTCGCCACCGGGGCGGCACTGGCCGGGATGCGGCCGGTGGTCGAGTTCCAGATCCCGTCGCTGCTGTTCCTGGTCTTCGAGCAGATCGTCAACCACGCGCACAAGTTCCCGCTGATGACCGGCGGGCAGTGCGCCGTACCGGTCACCTACCTGGTGCCCGGCTCCGGTTCCCGGACGGGCTGGGCTGGCCAGCACTCCGACCACCCGTACAGCCTCTTCGCCCACGTCGGGGTGACCACCGTGGTGCCGGCCACCCCGGCCGACGCGTACGGGCTGCTGGTGTCGGCGGTGCGGTGCGACGACCCGGTGGTGGTCTTCGCCCCGGCCGGGGCGCTCGACGTCCGCGACGACGTGGACCTCGCCGCGCTGGCTCCGGTGCCGCTGGGCCGGGGCCGGGTGCGCCGCTTCGGCGACGACGTGACCGTGGTGGCGGTCGGGCACCTGGTGCACGACGCCCTCGCGGTCGCCGAGGAGCTGGCCGACCAGGTGTCGGTGGAGGTGTTCGACCCCCGCACGCTGTACCCGTTCGACTGGGACGGGCTCGCCGAGTCGGTGTCGCGCACGGGGCGGCTGGTGGTGGTGGACGACTCCAACCGTTCCTGCGGCATCGCCGGGGAGATCATCGCGACCATGGTCGAGCGGGTACGCCTGGTCGCGCCGCCGCGCCGCGTCACCCGCCCCGACGGCGCGGTGCTGCCGTTCGCCCCGGCGCTGGACCGGGCCGTGCAGCCGAGCCGCGAGCAACTCCTGGCCGCCATCCAACACGTGATGAAGGACTGATGTATGACCGACGTCGACTACCGCTGGCCCTCCGCCGCGCAGGCGTGGCTCGACCTGCCCGCGCCGATCCGCGCCGAGATGGTCGCCGCCGGGGCGGAGTCCTGGCGGGAGATCTTCGACGGCCGGGCCACGTACAACAAGCAGTGGCGGCTGGCCCGGCCGCCGGTGATGGACGAGACCTCCCTCGGCGTGCTCAACGCCGTCTCCGACCGCCTCGCCCAGCTCGTCTTCGAGGCGTGCCGGCGGCGGGCCGGCACGGCGGGGGAGCTGCGCCGGCTGCTGAACGTGCCCGACGGCGAGACCCGGCTGCTCGACGACGACGAGCCGCTGACCGAGGCGCTGCTGGAGGCGTTCCGGCCGGACGTGCTGCTCTCCGACGGGGTGCCCCGGTTCGTGGAGTACAACATCGACAGCAGCCTCGGCGGGGCGTTCGACGCGGACACCACCGTGCGTCGCTTCGTCGACGTCTACCGGCGGCGCGGCCTCACCGACCGGGTCCGCCTGGCGGCGGCCCCCTCGGCGGTGGACCAGCGGTTCGCCGCGATCCGCGCCGGGCTCGGCCTGCCCGAGGGCGCCCGGGTCGCCATGCTGATCGACTTCGACGCCGAGTACCCGGGCCTGGACGACCCGCAGCGGTTCTTCCGGCTGCTGTCGCCGGTGGTCGAGCGGGCCGCCGCGTCCGGCATGGACCTGGTCATCGCGCCGGTCTCCCAGGTGACCCTCGACGACGGGAAGCGGCTCGTCGCCGGGGGCGCCCCGGTCGACGGGGTGTTCCGCCTCTTCGTGCCCAACCGGGTCACCCCGAGCGCCGGGGTGGACGCCCTGGAGGCGGGGCTGGCGGCCGGGACGGTGCCGATGTGGGTGTCGGCGGCGGCCTGGCTGATCGCCAACAAGCGGGCCTTCGCCTGGCTGTGGGAGGATGCCGCCGCGCTGGCGCCGGCGGACCGGGACCTGGTCCAGCGGTACGTGCCGCGGACCTGGTCGCTGACCGCCGACCTGCTCGACCGGGCGGTGGCCGACCGGCCCGGCCTGGTGGCGAAGCCGGCCGACGGCTCCGCCGGGGTGGACGTGCTGATCGGCCGGGAGACCGACACCGACGCGTGGCGGGACGGGCTGACCCGGGCCGTCGAGCGGGGCGGCTTCATCCTCCAGGAGTACGTGAAGGCCGACGACGTCCCGCTGGACTTCGTGCACATCGAGACCGGCGAGACGGTCAGCGCCGAGGTGCCGTACAGCATCGCCCCGTACCTGTTCGGCCGCCGGGCCGCCGGCGCCTGCATCCGCACCGGCTTCCCCGGCTGCGACGGGGTGCTCAACCTGGCCCGCGGCGTCCTCCTCTCCGGCCTCCTGGTGGTCGACTGAGCTGAGCGGCGGACGGTGGGACGGCCGCTGCCGGTCGTCCCACCGTGCTCGGTCGTGCGATGGTCACCGAGCGTCCGCCGGCATGCTGGCCATCGTCGAGCACAACATCACCCGGACACTGGCCCAGCTTGCCTGAGCCGTCGTGGCCGCTCAGGTTACGGGTCCGCCCCTGGTAGCTACTCTCTCGGCATGTCCGTCGACCTGGAGGCCACCCTGCCGCGGCCACTCACACTCGCCACTGTGATGGACGCGGCGCAGGGCACGCTCGCCGAGCTTCTCGGGCTGGACGCGGCACCGCGGCTGCGTCTCATCGCTGACCGGCGTTACGAGCAGGGGCGACGCCTCTCCGAGGGCCGGCAGGTGGATCGGGCGGAGCTGCGGTCCACCGTCATCGGTGAATCCGTCGACCACGAGGTCGACGCGATGTCGCACTCGGTCCACTACGAGGTCGACGTCTCCGGCGGAAACGACACGGTGTGGATGATGGTCATCCACCACCTGTCTGAGGCCGGCGGCGGAGTCGAAGCCGTCCTCAGCCCCAGCCGCACCTGCGTCGGTGTCGTCACGGCGACGGCCCTGGCGCTGGCCGTCGCCAGCAGCGCCGGCGGGGAGTTCGTCGACGAACAGATCGGCATGCTGCGTCCCCGCTCGTCCGATCCTGCCCACGTCATCGCCGCGACCCGCCTACCCCCTGGCAGTGACGACTTCGTCAGCGCCTGCGAACGGTACCTCCGTCAGTTCTCCCACCTGAACGGCTGGCCCAGGAGCCTGTCGATGCCCTGACCGGTCGCCGGCCCCGATGCGAGATCGGGGCCCGGCGGGGCGTGGTCAGCGACGGAGGGTGGTGGAAGGCGACTCGCCGAAGCGGGACCGGTACTCGCCGGCGAAGCGACTGAGGTGGGCGAATCCGTGGTCGAGGGCGACGGTCGTCACGGACGCCCCGGGTCCGGCCGCGCGCAGCGCGGCGTGGACCGCGTCGAGCCGGCGGGCGCGCAGGTACGCCATCGGGGTGGTCTGTAGCTCGCGGCGGAAGCAGTCCTGCAGCGTCCGTACGCTCACCCGAAGTGCCTCCGCGACGTCGCCGACCGTCAGTGCCTCGCCGTGGTGCTCCGTCATCAGTGCGCAGGCGCGTCGGACGAGGCGCCCGGGTGCCGGGTGCCTCGCCGGCCCGGCGAGCAGGTCAGTGTACGTGTGGCGGTGGGTCAGCAACAACTTGCCGATGAGCGCCTGCTCGAAGCGGCCGACGACCTGCGGGTGGTCGAGGAGGGAGGCGCCCTTCGGCTGGGACAGCTCCTCGGCGAGGAAGTCCACCCCGCGGGCCCAGGCCACCGCCGCGGGCGTGCTCATGGTCATGCCGACGTCGAAGTGGACCTGGCCGTCCACGGGTCGGCCCAGCAGTCGGGCGAGTTCCCGGTCGACCGTCTGCCGGTCGGCGTAGAAGATCCGGTGCGGAGACGCCTCGGACCAGTGCATGTCCGAGGCGTCATAGGGAGAGAGGACGGAGGCGGTGTCGGGCGTGGAGGCCACGGTACGCCCGGCGTGCCGGACCTCCGCCCGGCCGCCACGGGGAATCTGCACCAGGTAGAAGGTCTCCAGCGCGGCCGGCTGGATCCGCACCGCCTGCGCGTAGTCGAGGTCGACGACGCCCACGCCGCCCGACCGGCGGGCCGTCATTCGCAGGCGGACGCTGCGGACGCCCGGCTGGGGCGTGAGCCGGTGCGGACAGAAGACACGACCGACCTCCGTGCGGGCGCGCTCGATGTCGTCCGTCCTGACCGTCGTGGCAGCCATCTGGCACCTCCTGATGGGGCCGGGGCGGCTGCGCATCGCCGGTGACCCGCACGGAACCGTCGGTTCGCCCGGACCGGCGGCCCCGCGCCGAGACGCCCTGCTGTGCCGAGATTAGGACCGGGGGCAGCGTGATCAGCAGAGGCGTGCTCCAAACCCGACACCAAGGGCGCCGGGAAAAGTGCCCAAGTTGCGCGATGCGGATGCCGCGCGCGTCCAGCGGATAGCAGCCCTGCCGTCGTGCTCGTTAGCGTGCGATCGCCGCCGGCGCCCCGCTGTCGCGGCTCCCGTCAACGGGTCGCAGAGTCTGTGGAGGTTCGCCATGAGGATCGCCGTCGTCGGTGCTGGATTCGCCGGCCTGAGCGCAGCGAAGGTGCTGCGGCAGAGTGGCTTCGAGGTCTCCGTGTTCGAGAAGGCGCCCGACGTCGGAGGCGTCTGGAGCAGCACCCGGAGATACCCCGGCCTTCGCACGCAGAACAACAAGGGCACCTACCACCTCTCCGACCTGCCGATGCCCGCTCACTACCCGCAGTGGCCGTCGGGCGAGCAGGTTCAGCAGTACGTCGAGAGCTACGTGGACCGGTTCGGGCTCCGCCCCGTCCTGCGCCTCTCCACGGAGGTCGTCGCCGCGAAACTCGTGGACGACGAGACCGCGTGGCTGATCGCGTCACGACCGACGGGTGGGCGGGACCCGGCGACCTGGGAGCGGTACGACCACCTCGTCGTCGCCAACGGCATCTTCTCCGAGCCGCTCATCCCGCCCTTCGAGGGCCGTGCGGACTTCGTCGCCGCGGGGGGACGTGTTCTGGCCTGCGGGGAGTTCCACGATCTCGAGGCGGCGCGGGGAAAGCACGTCCTCGTCGTCGGGTACGGCAAGTCGTCCTGCGACGTGGCGGTCCCGCTGAGCGACGTCGCCGCGCGGACCCACGTCGTCGCCCGCCAACTGCTGTGGAAGATGCCCAAGAAGCTCGGCGGAGCGGTCAACTACAAGTACCTTCTGCTCACCCGGATGGGTGAGGCGCTGTTCCGGTACATCCGCGTGCAGGGCTTCGAGCGGTTCCTGCACGGCCCGGGCAACGGTCTGCGCCGCGGCATGCTCGACAGCGTGGGGTCGGTCGCGACCCGGCAGCTCAAGCTGCGCGAGCTGGGTCTCGTGCCGAACGGGACCTTCGAGGACATCGCGCGAAGCACCGTCAGCCTCGCGACGGACGGTTTCTTCGAGCGGGTCGCCGACGGTCGGATCAGCGTCCACCGCGATCGCCAGATCGGCGAACTCCTGGTCGACGGGGGGCGGCCGGCCGCCCGGCTCACGGACGGCACGGTGCTCCCCGCCGACCTGGTCATCTGCGGCACCGGGTTCCGGCAGCACGTGCCCTTCTTCGACGCCGCCCTGCACGCCCGGCTCGAAGACGACGACGGCAACTTCATGCTCCACCGCCAGATCCTGCCGGTCGACGTCCCGCACCTGACCTTCGCCGGCTACGACTCCTCGTTCTTCAGCCCGCTGAGCGCCGAGATGGCAGCGGTCTGGACGGCCGCCCATCTACGGGGAGGGATCGCGCTGCCGTCCAGGGAGCGGATGCGGGAGCAGGTGCGTACGCGGCTGGCCTGGATGGCGGCGCGGACCAACGGGCAGCACGCCCGCGGCACGAGCATCATCCCGTTCTCGATGCACAACATCGACGAGGTGCTCGACGACCTCGGGCTCAACCTCGGCCCGCTGGCCCGCGCCCGCCAGTGGCTGCTGCCCGTCGACCCGCGCGCCTATCGGAGGGTCACGCCCCGCATGATCCGGCGCACCGCCGCGACGGCGCCCCGGGAGTCAGTGAGCCAGCCGGCCTGACAGGGGGAAGGAGCAGCAGCCGCGGGGATCCTCACCGAGCCGCCCCGTCCGCGCTTCGGGCGGTCGTGAGGTGGGCGCCGAGGCGGCGGACGGTCTCGGCGGCGGCGACGGCGTCGCTGCGGGCGCTGCCGTGCCGGCCGTCGCTGCTGTAGATCGACGGGTCGGCGGTGAGCGGGTGGTCGGTGAGCCGCACGTGCAGGGTGCCGAGCCGTTCGGCGAGCGCGCCGGTGTGCGCGGAGAGCCGCCGCATCCGCTCGGCCAGGCCGGCCCGGTGCCGCTCGGGCACGGCCGGGCTGTGCGAGACGTCGAACATGCCGACGGTGATCACGTCGGCCCCCGCGGCCCGCAACGCCTCGATCATCGCGGTCAGCTCGGCGTCGACCGCGTCCGCGTCGTACGCCGGGTGGAAGGCGTCGTTGCCGCCGCACACCACCAGCGCCAGGTCGGGCCGGAACGCCAGCGCCGGGGCGAGCTGGGTGGCGCGCACCTCGTGCGCCCGCAGCCCGCGCAGCCCGAGGTTCAGGTACGCCAGCTCCGGCCGGACGGCCCGCAGCTCGGCGGCGACGCGGTCCGCCCACTGCACCTCGGGATAGCCGTCGACGGGCTCGCAGAGCCCCTCGGCCACGCTGTCGCCGAGCACCGCGAAGCGCCGCCACGGGTGGTCGCGCAGCAGGGCGACGCTCTCCCCGTCGCGGAGGCACCACGGATCCGTCGATTCGGTCAGCGTCGATGGCATGAGCGCACGCTAGTCGACCGGGTCGCCGCCGGCCAGCGGCCCGTCGGGCAGGCGGCCTCCGCCAGGTGGACGCTCGTGCGCTCCTCGTGACGAGTGGCGACAACGATCGGCGTCGAGCCCTTTACCTCCTGTGCGGCCGATGGAAATATGTGTCCATCGATCGATAGACAGTCGGTCCAGCCCTCCCTGGAGGAACGCGTGAGACTCACTCGACGTGGCGTGATGTCCGCCGTCGCCGTCGCCTGCCTCGGCGCCACCATGGCCGTGTCGCCGGCCCACGCCGCGCCCGCCGTCCTGACCGCCGACGGAGCGGCCAGCCTCGCCGCCGGCCTCGGTCCCGACCGCACCGCCGGCTCCTACGTGGACGCCGCCTCGGGGCGTACGGTCGTCGCCGTCACCGACGAGGCCGCCGCCGCCAGGGTCCGCGCCGCCGGCGGCGTCGCCCGCCTGGTCACCCACAGCACGCGCGCCCTGGAGGCCGCGCAGTCCCGGGTCGACCTGGGCGTCACCGGCACCGCCCTCTGGGTCGACCCGGTCAGCAACCAGGTGGTCGTCGGCGTGGACAGCACGGTCGGCGCCGCCCAGTCGGCCCGCATCCGCGCCGCGGTGGCCGCCGCCGGCGGCACGGCCCGGGTCACCCCGCTCGCCGGCACACTGAGCATGCGGATCTCCGGCGGCGACGCCATCTACGGCGGCGGCTACCGCTGCTCGCTCGGCTTCAACGTGCGCAGCGGCAGCACCTACTACTTCCTCACCGCCGGGCACTGCACGGACGTGGTCTCCGCCTGGTACGCCAACTCGGCCCAGAGCACCAAGCTCGGCGACCGCACCGGCACCAGCTTCCCGGGCAACGACTACGGCATCGTCCGCTACACCAACACCTCGATCGCGATCGACGGCTCGGTGGGCTCGCAGGACATCACCGCCGCCGGGAACGCGTCCGTCGGCCAGCAGGTGACCCGGCGGGGCAGCACCACCGGCACCCACAGCGGCACGGTCACCGGCCTCAACGCCACCGTCCGGTACGCCGAGGGCACCGTGCGGGGCATGATCGCCACCAACGTCTGCGCCGAGCCCGGCGACAGCGGCGGCCCGCTCTACTCCGGCAGCATCGCGCTCGGCCTGACCTCGGGCGGCAGCGGCAACTGCCGCACCGGCGGCACCACCTTCTTCCAGCCCGTCACCGAGGCGCTCAGCAAGTACGGCGTCTCCGTGTTCTGACCCGACCGACCGTGGCGCCCCGGCGGATCCCGCCGGGGCGCCACGTCGCGTCGGGCATCATGGCGGCATGGTGCAGGTGGCGGTGTGCGGGCCGGCGACCGCGTCGGGCGCCGAGCTGGCGTACGCCCGCCGGGTGGGCGAGCTGCTCGCCGAGCGCGGCGCCACCGTGCTCTGCGGAGGCGGTGGCGGGGTGATGTCCGCCGTCGCCGCCGGCGCCCGTTCCCGCGCCGGCCTGGTCGTCGGCGTACGCCCCGACGACGGCACCGCGCCCGGCCCCGTGGCGGACGTGTCGGCCACGGTCGTCACCAACATGGGCCAGGCGCGCAACGCGGTCCTGGTGTGGAGCGCCGACGCGGTGATCGCGGTCGGCGGCTCGTGGGGGACGCTGTCGGAGGTGGCCCTGGGCATGCGGCGCGGCGGCATCCCGGTGGTGGTGCTCGGCGGGTGGCGGATCGTCGACGCCGACGGTGTGGCCGTCGACGGCCCGCTGCACGTCTCCACCCCCGAGGAGGCGGTCTCGGTGGCGTTGCCGCGTTGACGTCGCCCCGCCCGCTGGCGGCCGACGCGCCGGGGCGGATCAGACGTGCTGCCCGGCCCGGTACGCCGCCGCGAGGCGCTTCGGCGCCCGGTCCTGCCACGCTTCGACGACCAGCTCGGTCAGCTCGTCGGGGTCGATCCGGTCGAGCCGGACCAGGACGACCGGGCAGCCGTCGAAGTGCGGGGTGGCGAAGTAGACGCCGGGGTCGTCGGCGAGCAGCGCCTCCTTCGCCCCCAGGTCCGGCACGCGCACGCCGAGCACCGGGCCGTCGGGCGCCGCCGCCCCGAGGGCGTCGAGGTCGGCGCGGCGCAGCGGGCGCTCCCAGACGAACGCCCGGTCCCGGACCTTCCACGCCGGGGCCCCCTGGTAGGAGGGGTGCTCGCTGGTCTCCGGCAGCCCCAGCGCGATCCGGCGTACGTCGTCCCACGTGGCCATGTCCGGACCCTACGCCTGACCGACGACGCGCGGTTCCCGCTCGGCCGGCGCGGGGGCCGACCGGGGGCGGAGGCCGGGCAGCAGCGGCAGCAGGGTGACCACCAGGCAGAACGCGGTCATCACCAACAGAGCGGGGCGGAGGCCGAGCGCGGTCACCGACCAGCCGCCCAGCAGCGCGCCCAGCGGCAGGCCCGCGAACGCCAGCGACCCCGCCAGCCCGATCACCCGGGTCTGCAACTCGGGTGGCACCCGCTCGTAGATCGCCACGCCGAGCAGCGGGTTCACCGCCGCGATGCCGATGCCGGACGCGAACGTCACCGCCAGCACCACCGCCAGCTCCTCGCTCAGCGCCAGGACCAGCAGCCGCGGGGCGCCGCTGACCGCCGCCCCGACCACGAAGGCCAGGTACCGGGGCAGCCGCGGGCCGTACGCGGTGAACAGCAGGTTCCCCAGCAGGGCGCCCGCGGAGAACGCGCCCAGCACCAGGCCCAGCCCGACCGGGCTGCGCAGCACGTCGGCCACCCAGAGCGGGATGTAGACGGCGACGCTGGCGTTGACCACCATGTTCAGCGCCGAGATCACCAGCAGCATGGTCAGCAGCATCCGGTCGTGGCCGAGGTAGCGGAACCCGCCCGCCAGCGCGCGCAGGTAGCCCTCCGGCCGCCCGGGCGCCGCCGGGGGCGCCGGCGGTCGGACGAGGAGCCCGACCAGCAGCGCGCAGACGGCGAAGCTGGCGGCGTCGATGAGGATCGCCTGGGTCACGCCGAACCACCAGATGAGCAGCCCGCCCAGCCCCGCGCCGAGCAGGGTGACCACCCGGCCGAGCCCGTCGTAGACGGAGGTGAGCCGGATCAGTCGCACCCCGGCGGCCTCGGCGGCCGGGCGGAACATGACGTGCTTGACCCGGTCGCCGACGCCCCGCAGCGCGCCGACCACGGCGACCAGCGCGACCAGCGCGCCGAAGCCCAGCCACGGGGTGAGGGCCACCGCGACCATCAGCCCCGCGCTGCCCACGTCGACCAGGATCGAGGTGCGGCGCAGCCCGATCCGGTCCGCCCAGGGGGTGCCCAGCGCGCCGGAGAGCAGGTAGGGCAGCGTCTCGGCGGCGGCCACCACGCCCATCTTCGCGGGGCTGCCGGTGGTCTCCAGCACCAGCCACGGGATCGCCACCACCGAGACCCGGCTGCCCAGGTTCGAGATCAGGTCGGCGGCGACCAGGGTGGTCAGTTCCCGCCGGGGCGTCACGCCAGGCTGCCGATCGACGCCTCCGGGTGCTCCACCGCGCTCGGGTGGGCCTCGGCGTACCGGGCCCGCAGCGCGCGCTTGTCCACCTTGTTCGAGCGGTTGAGCGGCAGCCGGTCGACGAACTCCACCCCGCCCGGCGCCCAGGTGTCGCTGAGCGCGGCGGTGACCAGGTCGATCAACTCCCGCGCGGTCACCGTCGCGTCGGGCGCCGGCACCACGTAGGCGTACGGCAGCTCGCCGGCGACCTCGTCCGGCACGCCGATCACCGCCGCCGCGCGGACCTGCGGGTGCCCGGCCAGGAGGTCCTCGATCGGGCGGGAGTAGATCGGCCAGCTACGCCGCCGGGTGAGGATCCGGTCCTGCAACCGGTCGACGAGGTAGAGGTAGCCGTCGGCGTCGACGTGCCCGATGTCGCGGGTGCGGACCCAGCCGTCGACCAGCGTCTCGGCGGTCAGCTCGGGCCGGCCGTGGTAGCCGGCGAAACGCAGGTCGGTGTGCACCCACACCTCGCCGTTCTCGCCGGGCGGCAGCACGGTGCCGTCCTCGGCGCGGATCTCGACGCGCACGTCCCCGTACGGCCGACCGCAGGAGCGCAGCCGCTCCGGGTGCTCCGGGTCGTCGGTCAGCCCCGGCAGGGCGGTGATCACCACCGCCTCGCTGAGTCCGTACACGATGCGCAGCACCGGGCCGAAGCGGGCGATGGCCTGGCGCAGGCGGGCGGGCGCGGCGGGCCCGGCGCCCACGTTGAACATGAACATGGCGGAGAAGTCCGCGCCGTCCAGCGCCGGGTGGTCGAGCACCTCGTAGAGCATCGGCGGGGTGACGAAGGTGGAGTTGATCCGCTCCCGCCCGACGGTCTCGATGAACCGCGCCGGGTCCCAGCCGTCGCGGGGGAACAGCACCCCGCCGGTGAACAGGTTGAACAGCGTGGTGATCTGGCCGCTGGCCAGCCACATCGGCGAGTGCGACAGGTGCCGCAGCAGCGGGTACCCGGCCGCGCGGAAGTCGGCGGCCAGGGCGAGGATCTGTGCGTAGAAGCTCTCCCGGTGGTGCACCAGCTTGGGCGTGCCGGTGGTGCCGCTGGTCTGGAGGAAGGACTCCGGCGCCGGCGGTCGCGCCGGCAGGTCGTCCCCCGCCGTGGGGGGCCCGCCGGCGGTCAGGTCCCGGCCCGCGCCGCCCGGACCCAGGCAGAAGACCGGCACGCCGGGCAGCCCGGCGGCCAGTTCCGGGCCCAGGCTCGCGGGGTCGCGGGCGTCGTAGACGAAGGCGTCGGGGCGGGCCAGCCGGACGAACTCGTCCACCTCGCGGCGGGAGGTGACCGGCGCGATCCACATCGTCCGGCAGCCCAGCAGGTGCAGGGCGAGCTGCACCAGCGGCGCCTCCACCGGGTCGCCGAGCGCGACCAGCACCCCGTCGCCCGGCCGTACGCCGTGCCCGCGCAGCGTCGCGGCCAGCCGGCGCACCTCGGCGGCGACGTCGGCGTAGCTGAGCCGGTGCCCGTCGCCGACCAGCGCCTCCCGGTCACCGAAGTCGGCGAACAGCTCCAGTGCCCGGTGTACGTAGCCGTCCCGTCGCTCCGGTCCGTCAGTCATCCCGCAGCCCCCATCGGCGAAGAGGAGTGGCCGTCCGCCGGCCAACCCGGGGACGTGTACACCGCGTCGGCGGGCCAGATCGCCGGCGCGGCGGGTGGGCGCGCGCCTCGGCGACCGCACCGCCGCCGTCCGTGAGCGTAGGCACCACCGCCTGTCACGGGACAGAGACCGAACGGCGTTCCGGCCGGACCGGAGGACATTTGATCACGTCGATCAGGTTGATTGACGCCCGTAAAACGGGGCGGCTAGGTTTCTGGACCATCGTCCAGGCGGTGCCGTCAGCGGACGGCCCTGGGCTGCCAACGATGGAGGTTCAATGTCGACCCCGAAGAGATGGCCTGTCATCGCGTCCGCGGCCACGCTGTTGATCGCGGGAACCCCGGCGGTGGTGGCCAGCGCCGGCCCGCCGGACGCCGAGGCGGCCCGCCAGCAGCGGACGGTCTGGGCGGGCAGTTGGGCGGCCGCGGTCACCCGGGGCAACGCGACCGGCCTGACCAACAATGGCCTCAACAACCAGAGCGTCCGGATGGTCGTGCACACCAGCGTGGGCGGACCGCAGTTCCGGGTGCGACTGAGCAACATGTACGGCGAGCAGGCCGTCAAGGTCGGCCGCGCCACCGTGGCGAAGCCGAACACCGCGACCCCCGACGACCTGTCCGACATCGACACCTCGACCCTGCGGGAGCTGACCTTCGACGGGGCCACCTCCGCCACCATGAACCGTGGCGCCGAGCTGCTCAGCGACCCGGTCGCCCTGCCCGTCGGCGACCAGCAGGATCTGGTGGTGACCCTGCACTTCCCGACGCCGACCGGGCCGGTGACCTTCCACGGCCAGTCCCGGCAGACCAACTTCATCGGCGCCACGGACCTCACCTCCGCCGCCGACGGCGCCGGGTTCACCATCCGGCCGAACTGCTGCTGGTTCTTCCTGTCCGGCATCGACGTGCAGCGCCGGCACAGCCCCGGCTCGGTGGTGGTCTTCGGCGACTCGATCGCCGACGGCAACGGCAGCACCGTCAACGCCAACAGGCGCTGGCCGGACCTGCTCGCCGACCGCCTCGTCGACGCCCGCCCCGACGTACGCACCCCGGGCGTGCTCAACCTGAGCCTGGCCGGCAACCGGCTCAACCACGAGGGCACCGAGCCCGGCGCGGGCGGCTTCCCCGGCTACCACGAGCTGGGCCCCAACGCCCTGGCCCGGCTCGACGAGGACGTCTTCGCGCAGACCGACGCCCGGACCGTCGTCACCCACCTGGGCATCAACGACATCTGGATGTCGGGCGACTCCGCCGAGAGCATCATCGCCTCGCTGCGGCAGGTCAACCAGCAGGTGAAGGCGCGCGGCCTGCGCAGCCTGGTGTCGACGCTCACCCCGTACGAGGGGCACGGCAACCCGGGGGTGTGGACGCCCGAGAAGGAGGCCACCCGGCAGGCGGTGAACGCGTGGCTGCGCGGCAGCGACGAGTTCGACGGGCTGCTCGACTTCGACCGGGTGCTGCGCGATCCCGCCCAGCCCAGCCGGCTGCTGCCCGCGTACGACTCGGGTGACCACATCCACCCGAACGACGCCGGCAACCAGGCGATGGCCGACGCCGTGCCGCTGCGACTGCTCGGCTTGTGACATCCGGCGCGGGCGGCGGGGCCACCCCCGCCGTCCGCGCCACCGTTCCTGGGGGGAGACCGATCGACGTGGACGTCACGCAACTGCTGACCCGTCTCTACAGCGACGAGGGCCGGCAGGACCCGTATCCCTGCTACGCGGGGCTGCACGAGCTGGGGCGGGTCAGCCCGGTGCCGGCGCGCGCCGAGCACCGGTCGGTCGCCGCCGTCGCCGTCGGCTACGACCTGGTCAGCCAGGTGCTGCGCGACCCGGAGTGGTACAAGCAGCCGCCGCCGGGCTGGCAGGAGCAGGAGGTGCTGCGCACCCTCCAGACCTCGATGATGTTCGTCAACCCGCCCGACCACACCCGGATGCGGGCGGTCTTCGCGAAGACCTTCACGCCGCGCCGGCTGGGCGCGCTGGAACCGGTCGTGCACCGGGTCGTGGACGGACTGCTGGACCGGATGGCCGACGCCGGGGAGACCGGGTTCGACTTCGTGGCGGAGTTCGCGTACCCGATGCCGGCCCTGGTGATGGCCGAGTTCATCGGCATCCCCGCCGGTGAGCTGGACTTCTACCGGCAGCGGGTGGAGCGGATCGACGAGTTCCTGGACGTGGCGGGCAAGACACCGCAGCGGCTCGCCGCCGCCAACACCGCTGCCGCCGAGCTGCGCGACTTCTACGCCGACCTGATCGCCCACCGGCGCCGCCAGCCGGGCGAGGACCTGATCAGCGGGCTGGTGGAGGCGGTCGACTCCGGCGACGTGGGGCTCACCGCCGACGAGCTGGTCAGCAACCTGATCGTGCTGTTCAACGCCGCCTTCGTCACCACCGTCTACATGTTCAGCAACGGCCTGCCGCTGCTGCTGGCGCACCCCGACGTGGCCGCCGCGCTGCCCGGCGACGACGCGCTGGCCCGGGGCGCCGTCGACGAGATCCTGCGGCTGGAGGCCCCGGTGCACTTCCTGGCCCGCGCCGCGCCCCGGGACACCGAGCTGGGCGGGGTGCCGGTCGCGCGGGACGAGAACGTCCTGCTGATCATCGCCGCCGCCAACCGCGACCCGGCCCGGTTCCCCGAGCCGGACCGCTTCGACCCGCGCCGGCCCGGCCCGCCGTCGCTCGCCTTCGGCGTCGGCCTGCACTTCTGCCTCGGCGCGGCGGTGTCCCGGCTGGAGGGCCGGCTCGCGCTGCCGAAGCTGCTGGCCCGCTTCCCCCGGCTCGCGGTCGCCGAGCCGCCGACGTACAGCGGCAGCCTGTTCCTGCGCGGCATCGACAAGCTGCTGGTCCACGCCGGAGGGGAGGCCGCGTGAGCGTCCACCCGCAGGTCGCGGCGTACCGGACCGCCCGCGCGGCGGCCGGCATCCCGCCGCTGTACACGCAGACCCTCGCCGAGGCCCGCGCCGCCGACCTCGCCGCGATCCGCGCCGGCGGCGGCGCGGTCGAGCCGGTGCACGAGGTACGCGACACGCACGTGCCCGGCCCGGCCGGCGACCTGCCGGTGCGCATCCACCGGCCGGCGGGGGAGGGGCCACTGCCCACCCTGGTCTACTTCTTCGGCGGCGGCTGGACGCTGGGCAGCGTCGACACCGCCGACGGCATCTGCCGGCGGCTGGCCAACGCGGTGCCCTGCCAGGTGGTCACCGTCGGCTACCGGCTGGCCCCGGAGCACCCGTTCCCGGCCGCCGTGTACGACTGCCACGCGGCGGCCCGGTGGATCGCCACGCATCCCGAGGAGTTCGGCGTCGACCCGCGGCGGCTGGCGGTCGGCGGGGACAGCGCCGGGGGCAACCTCGCGGCGGCCGTCACCCTGCTGGCCCGCGACGGCGGCGGGCCCGCGCTCGCCGCCCAGTTGCTGGTGTACCCGAACACCGACCAGACCGGAGAGCCCGGCGGCGACGGCGAGGACCCCCTGCTGTTCAACCGCCGCTCGGTCGCCTGGTACCGCGGCCACTACTTCGCCGACCCCGCCGACGCGCGGCACCCGCTGGCCTCGCCGCTGCTCGCCGAGGGCCTGAGCGGCCTGCCGCCGGCGCTGGTGATCACCGCCGAGCACGACCCGCTGCGCGAGGAGGGGGAGCGGTACGCCCACCGGCTGCGCGACGCGGGCGTGCCCACCACCCTCGCCCGGTACGCCGGCATGATCCACGGCTTCTTCGCCATGCCCGGGGCGTTCGACGACGGCCGCCGCGCCCAGGACCGGGCCGCCGAATTCCTGCGGGCGCGGTTCGGCCTCCCGACCGGCGATGCCGGCCCCGGAACGGTGGCGGCGGCCGCGGGTTCCCGCCCGGCGTCGAGCCGGCCGGCGGCGGGGACGGGGGCGAGCGATGGCTGAGACCGTGCTGCCCCGGCAGGACGTGCCGCCCGGCGAGCCGCCCGCGCCCGCCGGCCTGGCCGACTTCGCCGAGCGGGCCCGGGCGGTGCTCCCGCCCGAGGTGTGGGACTTCGTCGACGGCGGCAGCGGCACGGAGACCACGCTCGCCGCCAACCGGCGCGCCCTCGACCGGGTGGCCGTGCTGCCCCGCGTGCTGCGCGGCGTGGCCGCCCCGCGTACCGACGCGCGGCTGCTCGGCGCCCCCTGCGCCCTGCCGGTGGCGGTGGCGCCGATGGCGTACCAGCGGCTGGTGCACCCCGACGGGGAGACGGCGCTCGCGGCGGCGGCCGGCGCGGCCGGTGTGCCGTACGCGGCCAGCACGCTGAGCAGCGTGCCGATCGAGGAGATCGCGGCGACCGGCGCGGCCGTCTGGTTCCAGCTCTACTGGCTGCGGGACCGGGCCCTCGTCGCGGATCTGCTGGACCGGGCGTACGCGGCCGGGTGCGGCGCGCTGATGGTCACCGTGGACGTGCCGATCCTGGGCCGGCGGCTGCGCGACGTCCGCAACTCCTTCGCCATCCCGCCGCACGTCGTCGCCGCCAACCTGCCGGTAGGGCGGGACGCGCTCGCACACGCCGCCACCCCGGGCGTCTCGGCCGTCGCGGCGCACACCGGCGAGGTCTTCGCGCCCGCGCTGGGCTGGGCCGACCTGGACTGGCTGCGGGGCCGTACCGCCCTGCCGCTGGTGGTGAAGGGCATCCTGGACCCGCGCGACGCGGAGCTGGCGGCGGCCGCCGGGGCGGACGCGGTGGTGGTGTCCAACCACGGCGGCCGGCAGCTCGACGGCGCACCGGCCACTGCCACCGTGCTGCCCGAGGTGGTGACGGCGGTGGCCGACCGGTGCGAGGTGCTGCTGGACAGCGGCGTGCGCGGCGGCGTGGACGTGCTGCGCGCGCTCGCTCTCGGCGCGCGGGGGGTGCTGGTCGGCCGGCCGTTGCTGTGGGCGCTCGCCGCCGGGGGCCGGGCCGGGGCGGAGACGGCGCTGGAGTTGCTGGCCGGCGAGTTCCGCGACGCGCTGGCGTTGGCCGGCTGTGCCGACCCGGCGGCTGTCCGCGAGCTGCGCGTGCTGAGGGAGGGCTGAGCGGTGGCCGAACCGGTGGACCTGCACGTCGCCGACCTGCATCCGGCGGTCGACGACCCGGCGCTGAACTCGATGAACTTCCTCAACGAGGTGGCCCAGCACTATCCCGACGCGGTGTCGCTGGCGGCCGGCCGGCCGTACGAGGAGTTCTTCGACGTCGCCGCGCCGCACCGGCACCTGGAGACGTTCCGCCGGCACCTGGCCGACGACCTCGGGCAGAGCCCCGCGCAGGTGCACCGGACCCTGTTCCAGTACGGCCGCACCAAGGGCATCGTGCACCACCTCGTCGCCCGCAACCTCGCCGTCGACGAGAACATCACGGTCGACCCGGAGGCGGTCGTGGTGACCGTCGGCTGCCAGGAGGCGATGTTCCTGGTGCTGCGGGCGCTGCGGGCCGACCCCCGCGACGTGCTGCTCGCCGTCGCCCCGACGTACGTCGGGCTGACCGGCGCCGCGCGGCTGCTGGACCTGCCGGTGCGGCCGGTGGCCGGCGGCCCGGCCGGGGTGGACCTGGCCGACCTGCGGGAGCAGGTGCGCCGGGCCCGGGCGGCGGGGCTGCGCCCCCGCGCCTGTTACGTGATGCCGGACTTCGCCAACCCGTCGGGCACGAGCATCGGGCTGGCCGACCGGCGGCGGCTGCTCGACCTCGCCGCCGAGGAGGATCTGCTGCTGCTGGAGGACAACCCGTACGGTCTCTTTCCGGCCGGGGACGCGGGGCGGCTGCCGACGCTGAAGGCGTTGGACACCGCGCGGCGGGTGGTCTACCTGGGTTCGTTCGCCAAGACGGTGCTGCCCGGCGCGCGGGTGGGCTACGTGGTCGCCGACCAGCGCGTCGCCGGCTCCGACGGCTCGGTGGGCCTGTTCGCCGATCAGCTCGCCAAGATCAAGAGCATGGTCACGGTGAACACCTCGGCGATCGCCCAGGCGGTGGTCGGCGGCGCGCTGCTGGAGCACGGGTGCAGCCTGGTGGCTGCCACCGCCCGGGAGCGGGCCGCGTACGGCCGGAACCTGCGCCACCTCGTCGACGGCCTGGCCCGGCGTTTCCCGCCGGGCGCGTCGCCGGTGCGCTGGAACGTGCCGGCCGGCGGGTTCTTCGTGGTGGTCACGGTGCCGTTCGCGGTCGACGACGCGTTGCTGCACCGCTCCGCCCGCGAGTACGGGCTGCTCTGGACGCCGATGGCGCATTTCTACGACGACGGCGCCCCGGTCGACTCGCTGCGGCTGTCGGTCAGCGCGGTCACCCCGGCGCAGATCGACCTGGGCCTGGACCGGCTGGCGGCGCTGGTCGCCGACGAGACGACCGCCCGGTCGCGGGCGCTCGCCGTCACCCCGCGAACGGCCCGCTGATCTCGCCGGAGCCGCGTGGGATCAATCGGCTCGCGACCAGGTGGGTGGTGGGCGGCCACTGTTCGCCGTCCAGCCGCCGGAAGATCAGCGACGCGGCGACGCGGCCCATCTCCGACGGGTCCTGCGCCACGACGGTGACCGCCGGCTGGAGCAGGTCGGCCAGCGGGAAGTCGTCGAAGCCCACCAGGGCGACGTCGTGCTGGCGACCGAGCTGTTGCAGGGCCCGGATCGCGCCGATGGTGACGAGGTTCTGGGAGGTGAACAGCGCGGTGGGGCGGGGGTGTGCGGACAGCAGCCGGCGTACGGCCTCCTCGGCCTGCTCCTCGGTGTGCAGGTCGTGCACCGCGAGGGAGGGCGTCGGCGGGATGCCGTGGTCGCTGAGCGCTTCCTTGAAGCCCTGGAACCGCTGTCGGGCCGTCGGGATGGTCCGCAGGTCGCCCAGGTACGCGATGGTGCGGTGGCCGTGCCGGACGAGATGCCCGACGGCCATGGCGGCGCCCTCGTGGTTGTCGGTCAGGACGGCGTCGACGGCCAGCCCCACCGGCGGGCGGTCGACGAAGACCACCGGGGTGCCGGCGTCGACCTCACCGGCCAGGTAGCTCTGGTTGTCGCTGGCCGGCGCGACGACCAGGGCGTCGGCCTGCCGCATGGTGAAGGCGTGGATCAGGTCCCGCTCCCGCGCCGGATCCTCGTCGACGCTGCCAGCGAAGATCAACACCCCGCGTTCCCGCGCGGCGTCCTCGAGGGCCCGGTGCAGGGCGGCCGAGAACGGGTTGGCCACGTCCTCCAGCACCGCCGCGATCGCGGCGCTGCGACCGCTGGTGCGGCGGAGACTGCTCGCGGTGAAGTTCGGCCGGTAGTCCAGTTGGGCGATCGCCCGCTGGACGGCGGCGGTCTTCGGGGCGGAGACGCCCGCCTCGCCGTTGACGACCCGCGAGACGGTCTTGGGGCTCACTCCCGCGAGCAGCGCGACGTCCCGCAGCGTGGGTCGCGCCCGGGTTGCGGTCGACGTAGCGGAGGCGGCACCGTGCATGAGCGCTCCTACCGGACGGGTGCTGCGGCGGCCGGGGGCCGTTGACCGTACCCCCGGCCGCCGATGATCGACTCCCAGGTTATCGCCACACCGAGCGCAACGGCCGCACGGTGAGCGAGCGCACCACCACCTGACCGCCCTCGGCGAACAGGCGGGTCTGGTCGCTGGACGCCGCCGGGAAGACCTGGTCGGTGATCGTGGTCTGACCCGCGCCGCCGAAGACCTCGACGGAGGAGCGGTCCACGTAGATTGTCATCCGCACGCGGTTCCCCTCCACGGTCAGCGGGCCGCTGTGCACGCCGGGGAAGAGCGGACCGACGTCGACCCGGCCCGACCGGGTCCGGTCGACGAAGAGGCGTCGCGCCGCTACGTCGTACCCGACCACCGTCCGTTCGTCGCCGCCGCCGCGCACGTGTAGGCCGAAGCGGTCGGCGTCGCGCAGCTCGAACTCTGCCTCGATCTCCAGCACGTCGCCGTCGGCGGCGGGCGGCAGGTCGGTTACGCCGGGTCCGAGGGTGGCGTCGCGCAGGGTGAAGGCCGTTCCGTCGCCGCGCAGGCCGCGGACCTGTGCCGCCGGTCGTTGGACCAGCCGGACCGCACCGTCGATCGTGGACAACCCGAACTCCCGGGGCAGGGCCATGGCGCCGCGCCAGGGCGAGGTCGGGACGTTGCCGGCGTACTGCCAGTTGTTCATCCAGCCGATCAGGATCCGCTTGCCCCCGGGGACGCCGTGGTAGGAGACGGCGGCGTAGTAGTCCTTGCCGTGGTCCACCCAGTCGTAGCGCTCCAGCTCGCTGGTCGCCGGCCGGTCGCCGGCCATCACGTGGTCGACGAGGATGTGTCCCCAGCCGCCCGAGTTGAAGTCGTTGATCTCCAGGTGCGCCCGCCGGCCGGCCAGGTCGCGCACGTCCCAGGCCACCCAGTCCAGGCGTTCGCTGTCCTTGCCGGTCGCGGTACGGACGACCTCGCCGTCGACGACGAGGTTGACCGCGGTCTCCACCGACCTCGGCAGCACCGGCGCGTCGGTGGCGATCAGGTGGTCGACCAGCAGGTGCCCCCAGCCGCCGGTGTGCTCGTCGACCACGCGCAACTGGGCGCTGCGGCCCCGGAACTCGGTCACGTCCCAACTGCGCCAGTTCACGAAGCCGGAGAAGTTTCCGGTGCCGGTGCGGACCACCTCGCCGTCGACGAGCAGCTCCACCACCGTCCGGGGCGTGTCGGTGCCGAGGTGGCCGCCGGCGCCGACGAGAACGCTCAGGTGGTTCCGGCCGATGGTGAACGCCGGCGAGGTCAGCGTGCCCGTGGTCGTGTCCGCCTCGAAGAAGGTGGTGAGCAGCTTGTCGCCCACGTGGCCCCGCTCGGACCGAGCCGGGCCCACCACCGGTGCGCGGTTGCGCAGGCCGCCGGTCGCCGTCCAGCCCGCCTGCTCGTACGTCCGGCCGTCGGGGAACTCGAAGTCGAGCACCGGCTCGGCGTCCTCGGGCACGAACGCGGTGGTCGTGTCGGGCAGGTGCGGGTGCGCGCCGCCACCGACGAGGAGGTTCAGGTAGTCCTGCCGGAGCGTGAACTCGGGGGAGACCAGGCGTCCCTTCGGGGCGTCGAAGCCGAGGAAGCTGTTGACCAGGGCGCGGCCCTGGAAGCCGCTGACCCGCTGCTGGCCGGGGACCGTGCCGGGGTACGGGGCGGCGCCGAAGGGCCCCGGCCCGAGTGCCGGGTCGTTCTCGACCGTCCAGCCCGCGTAGCCGTCCTCGAAGTCGGCGAGGAGCGTCCCCGTCGGCGGGGCCGGGTCGCCCGTCACCACGTTGTCGGCGGTGAAGGTGGTGCCGTCCCAGTCGCCGACGAAGTACTGCGCGCCCGATCCGCCGGCCACGGCGCCCGGGTTGAGGTTGACCACCAGCACCCACTTCGTGCGGTTCGGGTCGCCGTCGACCGGCAGTTCGAACAGGTCCGGCACCTCCCACACGCCGCCGACCGCGTTGGCGGGCCCGAAGTCGCTCAGGTGGGTCCAGGACCGGAGGTCGTCGGAGCGGTAGAAGCGCACCTTGTGCTCGGTGGCCAGCACGATCGCCATGACCCAGTAGCCGGCGTCGGCGTCCCAGAAGACCTTGGGGTCGCGGAACTCCCGCGAGCCGAGGTCGAGCACGGGGTTGCCGGCGTACCTCGTCCACGTGCGTCCCCGGTCGGTGCTGTACGCCAGGGACTGCGCCTGGATGCCGGTCGCCGGGTACGCGCTGGTGTAGACCGCGACCATCGCCGGTGCGCCGGGCCGGCCGAAGCCGGAGGTGTTCCGTTCGTCGACCACGATCGAGCCGGAGAAGACGTGCTCGTCGGCCGAGTACGGGATCGCGACCGGCAGCTCCTCCCAGTGGAAAAGGTCGCGGCTCACCGCGTGCCCCCACGACATGTTGCCCCACTGCGCGCCCTCGGGGTTGTACTGGTAGAAGAGGTGCCACTCGCCCTGGTACCACACCAGGCCGTTCGGGTCGTTCATCCAGTTCCGCTCGGGACTGAAGTGGATCTGCGGTCGGTGCGGCTCGTCCCTGGTGCCGGGCGGCGCGCCGCTGGCGGTGGTGCCGGGCAGTGTCGCCATCAGGGCCGCGGTCGTGAACGCCGCGGCCAGCAATCGACGGACCCTCATCCACACTCCTCCGTCCTTCGGGGGGCGCCCGCCGTCGAGACGCGCCGGGCGGCGAACGTGGAGCGAATGCTGTGCGGTAGCTGACATCGTTGTCAAGGGCACCCGGCGTGTTACTACACGATTACGAGAAAGTGCATCAAGATGTATTGACACCGTGGCGTTGCTCACTGGAAACTCCGCTGACATCGTTGTCGAGCCGGTCCGGCGATCCTGGCCGGATGTCTTGTCGAGGAGAGAACATGATCCAGCGCACGGGCCGCCGTCGGGGCGCCCTGCTGCTCGCCGCCGTCGCGGCCACCAGCATGGTCGCCGGCGGCTGCGGGGACAGTTCCGGCGGCGCGGGCTCCGCCGGTGGCGGCACCGTCGCCGTCTCCCTGATCACCAAGAACTCCACCAACCCCTTCTTCGTCGCCATGCAGCAGGGCGCGAAGAAGGCCGCCGAGGCGGAGGGCGTGAAGCTGACCCTGGCCGCCGGCAAGGAGGACGGCGACGAGGCCGGCCAGGTGCAGGCCATCGAGGACGCCATCGCCCGCGGCGACGAGGGCATCCTGATCACCCCGAACGGCCCCGGCGTCAACCCCGCCATCAAGAAGGCCCGGGACGCCGGCCTCTACGTCATCGCGCTGGACACCCCGCCCGACCCGGCCGACACCGTCGACATCACCTTCGCCACCGACAACTTCAAGGCCGGCGAGCTGATCGGCAAGTGGACCGCGAGCCAGCTCGGCGGCAAGCCGGCGACCATCGCGATGCTGGACCTGTTCAACGACAAGGTCGTCTCCGTCGACTACAACCGGGACCAGGGCTTCCTGACCGGCATGGGCATCGACACCGCCGACCGGAAGAAGAACGGCGACGAGGCGAAGACGGGCAACTACTCCGGCGGCACCTACACCATCGCCTGCAACGAGCCGACCAACGGCGCCGAGGACGGCGGTCGTACGGCCATGGAGAACTGCCTGACCCGCAACCCCGACATCAACGTCGTCTACACCATCAACGAGCCCGCCGCGGTCGGCGCGCACAAGGCGCTCCGGGCCGCGGGCAGGACCCAGGGCGTCCTGGTCGTCTCCGTCGACGGCGGCTGCGACGGCGTACGGCAGGTCAAGGACGGGGTCATCGGCGCGACCTCCCAGCAGTACCCGCTGAAGATGGCCGAGCTGGGCGTGCAGGCGATCAAGAAGATCGCGAACGGCGGCGAGAAGCCGAAGGTCTCCGACGGCCTGGACTTCTTCGACACCGGCGTCACCCTGGTCACCGACAAGGCGACGACCGGGGTCGAGAGCATCACCAGCACCGACGCCGCCCAGCGCTGCTGGGGCTGAGCCACCGCCGCCCGGCCGGGGTGTCCGAAAGCATCCCGGGGCCCGGCCGGGCAGGTCGTCCGCCATCGACAACGGCAGGAGTACGCGTGACCACCACGTCACCACCGACCACCGCCGCGCAGCAGTTCGCCCTGCGCCGGCACTCACCGCTGCAACGCGTCCAGCACCTGCTGCACGCGCACCCCGCGATCAGCCCCTTCCTCGTGCTGGTCGTCTCGTTCGTCGTCTTCTCCACCATCAACCCGCGGTTCGCCTCGCCCAACTCCCTGTCGCTCGTCCTGCAGCAGGTGGCGGTCATCGGCGCGCTCGCCGTAGGCCAGACGCTGATCATCCTGACCGCGGGCATCGACCTGTCGGTCGGCGCGATCGTCATCCTGGCCATGATGCTCTCGGCCAAGCTGGCCGAGGGGCAGGGCCTTCCCGGCGTGCTCGCGATCCTCCTCGCCATCGCGGTCGGCGCGGCGGCGGGAGCGCTCAACGGGGCACTCGTGACCCGGCTGAAGCTGCCACCCTTCATCGTCACGCTCGGCACGCTCAGCGTCTTCACCGCCGTCGGCCTGCTCTACTCCGGCGGGCAGAGCGTGCAGGCCACCGACCTTCCGCCGGTGCTCAGCTGGACCGGGGAGTCCTTCCCGGTGGGACCGTTCCGGATCACGGCCGGCGTCGTCGCGGTGGTGCTGCTCTACCTGGCGGTCGGGTACGCGCTGGCCAGGACGGCCTGGGGGCGGCACGTCTACGCGGTGGGCGACGACAAGGAGGCGGCACGGCTCGCCGGCATCCGGGTCGACCGGGTCCTGCTGAGCGTCTACCTCGTCGCCGGCGCGATCTACGGCCTCACCGCCTGGATCCTCATCGGCCGTGCCGGCGCGGCCAGCCCCAACGCCATCACCGACGCGAACCTGGAGAGCATCACCGCCGTGGTCATCGGTGGCACCAGCCTGTTCGGCGGGCGCGGTGCGGTGCTCGGGACCCTGCTCGGCGCGTTGATCGTCGGGTTCTTCCGCAGCGGACTGTCGCTGGCCGGGGTCGACGACCAGTACCGCGTCCTCGCCGTGGGCCTGCTGGTGATCCTCGCCGTGGCCGTCGACCAGTGGATCAGGAAGGTGAGGGCATGACCGCCACCACGCACACCCCCGACGGGCGGACCGGCGCGGCCGACACGCGGCGGCGCTCGCCGGTGCTGTCGGCGCGAGGTCTGGTCAAGACGTTCGGCAGGGTCGTCGGTCTCGACGGGGTCGATCTCGACCTCTATCCCGGCGAGGTCCTGGCCGTCATCGGCGACAACGGCGCGGGGAAGTCGACGCTGATCAAGTGCCTGACCGGCGCGCTGACCCCGGATGCCGGAGAACTGTTCCTGGAGGGCAGGCCCACGCAGTTCAAGCGGCCGCAGGACGCCCGGGACGCCGGCATCGAGACGGTCTACCAGACGCTCGCCGTGGCGCCGGCGCTGGACATCGCGACCAACCTCTTCCTCGGCCGGGAGAAGCGCCGGCGCGGCCCCCTCGGCTCGATCTTCCGGATGCTCGACCAGAAGGGCATGCGGCGCGAGGCCGCCCAGGCCCTCGCCGACCTCGGCATCGGCACCCTGCAGAACGTGGGGCAGGCGGTCGAGACGCTTTCCGGCGGGCAGCGCCAGGCGGTCTCGGTGGCGCGCGCAGCGGCCTTCGGCAGCAAGGTGATCGTGCTCGACGAGCCGACCGCCGCCCTCGGCGTCAAGGAATCCAACCAGGTGCTCCGCATGATCGAGGAGGTCCGGTCGCGAGGGCTGCCGGTCATCCTCATCAGCCACAACATGCCGCACGTGTTCGAGGTCGCCGACCGCATCCACATCCAGCGACTGGGTCGCTGCGCGGGCGTGGTGACGCCGGCGTCGCACACGATGCCGGAGGCGGTGGCGATCATGACGGGCGCGACCACCCTCGAGGAGACCCCGGGCCGGACCGCGGCCTGAGGGCCGCTCCGCACATGGCCGGGGCTCGGCGCAGCCTCGGGAAAGGACCACTGTGATCACTGTTGTCGGCGAGGCCCTGGTGGATCTGATCGAGGACCCACCGGGGGAGGCCGTCGCCCACCCCGGGGGCAGCCCGGCGAACGTCGCCGTGGCCCTGGCCCGCCTCGGCCTGCCCACGACCCTGCTGACCCAGCTCGGCGACGATGCGTACGGGCGGTTGCTCCGCGCCCACCTGGCCGACAACGGCGTGCGCCTCGACCCCGCCTCGGTGCCGGACCTGCCGAGCACCAGCGTGGCCCGGACGCATGTGGACGCGGACGGTCAGGCGGGGTACGACTTCCGCATCGCGTGGCGGTCCTTCCCGCGGACGGCCGTGGCCGGCGTCGGCGTCGGCGCCGACTGCCTGCACACCGGGTCGCTGGGCGCGGTCCTGCCGCCCGGCGCCGACGACGTGCGGGCGCTGGTGCACGCCCGGCGGGCCACCACGATGATCAGTTACGACCCGAACTGCCGGCCGTCGCTGATGGGGGACCGGTCGGCGGTCCGGAGCCGGGTCGAAGACCTGGTGGCGGCCAGCGACATCGTCAAGGTCAGCGACGAGGACCTGGCCTGGCTCCATCCGGGGCGCGGGCACGAGCAGGTCGGGCGGGAGTGGCTGGACCTGGGCGCGCACCTCGTGGTGGTCACCCGGGGTCGCGGCGGGGCGTGGGGGGCCACCCGGCACGGCGAGGTGCGGGTGGACGCCCGGCCGGTGGAGGTGGTGGACACGGTCGGGGCCGGTGACGCGTTCACGGCGGGACTGCTGGCCGCGCTGAGTGACCTGGGACTGCTCGGCGCGGCGCGGCGCGGGGCACTCGCGGCGGCGGGCCGGGACGACGTCGCCGTCGTGCTCCGCCGCGCCGCCGACGTCGCCGCCTGGACCTGCCGTCGGCGGGGGGCCGACCCGCCCACGCGGGCCGAGCTGGCTGCCGGGGAATCCGCCGGTGGACCGCTGCGGGTCGGTTGAGAGCTTGCCCGCAGGGCCGTCCACAGTAGTCGGTCGCGGCCCGGCATCTCGGCGCTGACACACCGCGTTCATCGCACGGCAAAGCGCGACTGCCTGTGTTTCGCCGTCCTCGATGGACACCCATAATGGACGTCATGATCGCTTGGGAGTACGCGTTGCTGGTCCGCCGCTATCAGGGGCAGGGCCGCAACTTCCATGTCAGCTTCATCTGGTACGGCCCGGACGGGACGCGTCGGGACATCACCGCGTACGGCGACACCGCGATCGCGCACCTCAACCGGGCCGGCCGGGAGGGCTGGGAGCTGGTCTCCGCCGCCGAGGACGTGAACAACATCCAGGGCAGCACCGAGGTGCACCGCTACCACCTGAAGCGGCCCATCGCCTGACCGGGCGGGGCGGGCGGTCAGTCCCGGCGGTCCTGGCTGAGGAAACCGGGCTCTCGCGCATTTGTCGGCTCCTGATCCATGGGGTGACGCGTGTGTGGAGGGGCGCCGAGCCTACGTGTGTCGATGTATTGGGATCAACGACTGCGGTAGCGTTGCCTCCCGCCGCCGCTGAACCGCCGCCCCGCCGGGCGCCGGAGCGGCGCGGCGGGAGGAGGAGCGGTGGCGCAGCCGGCAGCCGGGGTGCCCGGGCACGTCGTCGGGGTCGACTTCGGCACCCTCTCCGGCCGGGCGGTCGTGGTGGACGTCGCCGACGGCGTCGTGCGCGGCGAGGCCGTGCACGCGTACCGGCACGGGGTGATCACGGAGCGGCTGCCCGACGGGACGCCGCTGCCGCCGGACTGGGCGTTGCAGCACCCCGACGACCACCGCGAGGTGCTCCGGGTCGCGGTGCCCGCCGCGCTGCGGGCCGCCGGCGTACGCCCCGAGGACGTGCGCGGCATCGGCGTCGACGCCACCTCCTGCACGATGCTGCCCACCCGCGCCGACGGCACCCCGCTCTGCGAGCTGCCCGAGCTGGCCGGTCGGCCGCACGCGTATCCGAAGCTGTGGCGGCACCACGCGGCCCAGCGGCAGGCCGCCCGGATCAACGACGTCGCCGCCGCGCGCGGCGAGACCTGGCTGCCCCGCTACGGCGGGCGGGTCTCCGCCGAGTGGCAGCTCGCCAAGGCGCTGGAGGTGCTGGAGGAGGACCCGGCGGTCTTCGACCGCGCGGAGCGCTTCATCGAGACGGCGGACTGGCTGGTCTGGCAGCTCTGCGGGCGGGAGACCCGCAACGTCTCCGCCGCCGGCTTCAAGGGGCTGCGGCAGGACGGGCGGTACCCGTCGGCGGAGTTCCTGCGCGCCGTGCACCCCCGCCTCGACGGGCTGCTGCCCCGGATCGACGGCCCGCTCGCGCCGCTGGGCGCCCGGGCGGGCGGGCTGACCGCCGAGGCGGCCCGGTGGACCGGGCTGCCGGTGGGCACCGCCGTCGCGGCCGGGTCCATCGACGCGCATGTCACCGCCGCGGCTGCCCGCGCGGTCGAGCCGGGCCGGATGCTCGCCGTCCTCGGCACCTCCACCTGCCTGATCATGAACGCGGCGGCGTACCACGAGGTGCCCGGGGTCTGCGGCGTGGTCGACGGCGGCGTCACCACCGGTTCGTGGGGCTACGAGGCGGGGCAGAGCGGCGTCGGGGACATCTTCGCCTGGTACGTCCGCACCGGCCTGCCGGCCGACTACGCCGACGAGGCGCGCCGCCGCGGGCTGAGCCCGTACGAGCTGCTGGACACCCTCGCCGCCGACCAGCCGGTGGGCGGGCACGGGCTGCTGGCGCTGGACTGGCACAGCGGCAACCGGTCGGTGCTCATGGACCACGAGCTGAGCGGGGTGCTGGTGGGGCTGACCCTGGCCACCCGGCCGGAGGAGATCTGGCGGGCGCTGCTGGAGGCCACCGCGTTCGGCGCCCGGACGGTGGTCGACGCGTTCACCGCCGCCGGCGTGGCCGTCGACGAGCTGACCGTGGCCGGCGGGCTGACCCGCAACCGGCTGCTGCTGCGGATCTACGCCGACGTCATCGGCCGGCCGCTGCACGTGGTCGACTCCGCGCACCCGGCGGCGCTGGGCGCGGCGATCCACGCGGCGGTCGCCGCCGGGGCGTACCCGGACGTGCCGGCCGCCTCGGCGGCGATGGGCGCCGCCCGCCGCGAGACCTGGCACCCCGACCCGGCCCGGGCGGCCGCCTACGACGAGCTGTACGCGGACTACCGCGCGCTGCACGACCACTTCGGCCGGGGCGGCACCGACGTCCTGCACCGCCTCCGCGCCCGCCGCCACCGCACCCACCGCCCCTGACGCTCCCACCCCGCACGGCCGGACTGGGACGAGGGCGGGACGGGGACGCCCCCGCGCGGCGGGGCCGGGCGGGGGCGTCGGGGCGGGTGCCCGGGTCAGCCGAGGTCGACGGCCGGGTAGAGCGGGAAGCCCGTGAGCAGGTCGCTGGCCTGCTTGCCGACCCGGTCGGCGACGGCCGGGTCGAGGACGTACTTGGCCTTCGACGGGGTGCCGTCCGGGTTCGCGCCCGGCCGGGTCTGGCTGAGCACGGTGTGGATCAGCTCGGCCGTCTCGTCCATCTGCGCCGGGCCCAGCCCCCGGGTGGTCAGCGCCGGGGTGCCGACGCGGATGCCGGAGGTGTACCAGGCGCCGTTCGGGTCCTGCGGGACGGAGTTGCGGTTGGTGACGATGCCCGAGTCGAGCAAGGCCTGCTCGGCCTGCCGGCCGGTCAGCCCGTAGCCGGTGACGTCGATGAGCACCAGGTGGTTGTCGGTGCCGCCGGTGACCAGCTTGCCGCCCCGGCGCAGCAGCCCCTCGGCGAGGGCCTGGGCGTTGGCGACGATCCGCTGGGCGTAGTCGGCGAAGTCGGGGCGGCGGGCCTCGGCCAGGGCGACGGCCTTGGCGGCCATCACGTGCGGCAGCGGGCCGCCGAGCACCATCGGGCAGCCCCGGTCGACCTGGTCGGCCAGCTCGGGCTGGCAGAGCACCATGCCGCCGCGCGGGCCGCGCAGCGACTTGTGCGTGGTGGTGGTGACGATGTGCGCGTGCGGCACCGGGTCGAAGTCGCCGGTGAAGACCTTGCCGGCGACCAGGCCGGCGAAGTGCGCCATGTCGACCATGAAGGTGGCACCGACCGAGTCGGCGATCTCCCGCATGATCCGGAAGTTGACCTTCCGGGGGTACGCCGAGTAGCCGGCGACCAGGATCAGCGGCTTGAACTCGCGGGCCGCCTCGGCGACCCTGTCGTAGTCGACCAGCCCGGTGGCCGGGTCGGTGCCGTAGCTGCGCTGGTCGAACATCTTGCCGGAGATGTTCGGGCGGAAACCGTGGGTGAGGTGGCCGCCGGCGTCCAGGGACATGCCGAGCATCCGCTGGTTGCCCAGCTCCCGGCGCAGCGCGAACCAGTCGGCCTCGGTGAGGTCGTTGACGTGCCGCGCCTGGGCCTTCTTCAGCGCCGGGGACTCCACCCGGTCGGCCAGGATCGCCCAGAACGCGACCAGGTTGGCGTCGATGCCGGAGTGCGGCTGCACGTACGCGTGGGCGGCGCCGAACAGCTCCCGGGCGTGCTCGGCGGCGAGCGCCTCGACGGTGTCCACGTTCTGGCAGCCGGCGTAGAAGCGGCGGCCGACGGTGCCCTCGGCGTACTTGTCGCTGAACCAGTTGCCCATGGCCAGCAGGGTGGCCGGGGAGGCGTAGTTCTCGCTGGCGATGAGCTTGAGCGACTCGCGCTGGTCGGCGAGCTCGGCGCCGATGGCGTCGGCCACCCGCGGCTCGACGGCGCGGATCACCTCGAGGGCGCTGCGGAAGGCGGTGGATTCGGCGTTCGGCGACATGCGACCTCCAGTGACGTGCGGAAGGCCCAGGCGCTCGGCATGCGTCCTCATGACGGGACCGCTTCCCGATGGTTCTCCATCCCCACGCGCCAGTCACGGCCCACCGCCGATCCTACCGGGTCGGCCGGGCGCGCCCCGGCCCACCTGGGGACCGCCGCACCCGCGGTGCGGTGCATCGATCGGCGCGCGGCCCGCGCGGTTCGCGGTCGTCACCGGCGGCGCATAGGATCGCGGTCATGGCGGGGGAGGACGGCGGGGGCGGCAGCCTGCTCGCCATCAGCGACCTGCACGTGGGGCACCCGGGCAACCGGGCGGTGGTGGAGGGGCTGCGCCCGGGGTCGCCGGACGACTGGCTGATCGTCGCCGGGGACGTCGGCGACACCGTGGCCGACGTCGAGTGGGCCCTCGGGCTGCTCGGCGACCGCTTCGCGCGGGTGGTCTGGGCGCCGGGCAACCACGAGCTGTGGACCCCGCCGGCCGACCCGGTGGCGCTGCGCGGGGTCGCCCGCTACCAGCACCTCGTCGACCTGTGCCGGCGCCTCGGCGTGCTGACCCCCGAGGATCCGTATCCGGTGTGGCGGGGGTCGGGCGGGCCGGTGCTGGTGGCGCCGCTGTTCCTGCTCTACGACCACAGCTGGCGCCCGGAGGGGTTCGACACCCCGGAGGCGGCGCTGGCCGAGGCGTACCGGACGGGGATCGTCTGCACCGACGAGTTCCTGCTGCACCCCGACCCGTACCCGAGCCGGTCGGCGTGGTCCGCCGCCCGGGTCGCCGAGACCGCCCGCCGGCTCGCCGCGCGGGAGCCGGGGCTGCCGACCGTGCTGGTCAACCACTGGCCGCTGCTGCGCGAGCCGACCCGGATCCTGCGCTATCCGATCTTCGCCCAGTGGTGCGGCACCGAGGCCACCGCCGACTGGCACCTGCGCTTCGACGCCGCCGCGGTGGTCTACGGCCACCTGCACATCCCCCGCACCACCTGGCACGACGGGGTGCGGTTCGAGGAGGTGTCGGTGGGCTACCCGAGGGAGTGGCGGTCCCGGGCCGTACCGCCGGCGCTGCGGCGGATCCTGCCCGCGGCCCCGGCGTGACGACGGACCCCGGCGCACCGGGGCCCGTCGGAGGCGGTCGGCTCAGGCCGTCACGGCGTCGAGCGACTTCTTGATCGCCTTCGGGTCGGTCGGCTTGCGCGGCGCGTCCGCGCGCAGCTCGATCATCCGCTCGCCGATCTCCTGGAGCTGCTTACGGCCGAGCGCCTCGCGCACCTTCGGGAACCACTCCTGCTCCTCCTCCTCGACGTGGTGCAGGACACTCTCGATCAGCACCGTGGTCTTGGCGTTGAAGCGCTCATCGTCGGCGTCCATGGCGAACAGTTCGGCGCAGAGCACGTCGGCGACGTGGTGCTCCTCGTACGACTCGAGGATGTCGTCCTCCAGGTCGGGCAGGAGCTTGCGGACCTCCGGGTACATCACCTCGTTCTCCAGGTAGGTGTGCACCGTGAGGGCCTCCAGGATCTGGCTCACCAGCTTCTGCCGCCGCGCGGCCGGTCCCTCCTCGGCATCCTGGAACGCCTTGAACAGACGGCGCATCTCCTTGTGGTCCTCTTTCAACAGGACGATGGCATCGGTGGACACCGTTGACCTCCTCGGCTCGTCGGACGCCCCCTCCCGTACCCCGGCCGTGAGCAGCGAAAACGGGTGGGGCCCGGCGGATCACCGCCGGGCCCCACCACGGGTCGTGCCGTGCTGCTACTTCACCACGTTGTACGCGTTGACCATGCCGGCGCCGTAGAACGAGTTGCGCTCGCCCCCCGTGCAGGTGGCCGGGAAGCCCGGCCGCGGCTCCCAGACCCCCTCCTCACAGGGGACCGACTCGGCGGTCCGCTCCAGGAAGGACGCCAGCTGGCCCGGCGTCATGCCGGGGTGGGCCGACAGGGCCAGCGCCGCGACGCCGGCCGCGTGCGGGCTCGACATCGACGTGCCCTGCTTGTAACCCCAGCCGTTGGTCTTCGTCGCCGTGTCGAAGGTGGTCGACAGGATGCCGTCGGTCGGGGTCGGGCTGACGCCGTTGGTGCGGAACCGGGTGTCACCGCCGGGCGCGGTGACGTCCACGACGCCCAGGCCGTACGAGGAGTAGTAGCTCTTCTTGCCGGTCGGGGCGACCGCCGAGACGGTCACCACGCCCGGCGCCTCGCCCGGCAGGACGAGGCAGGAGTTGGTGAGGTCTTCCCGGGTCTCCGGGTCCTCCGTCGGCGGCAGGTTGTTCGGGCTGCCGGTGTCGGTGATCTTGTGGGCGAGGTCCCAGTTCGAGTTGCCCGCCGACGCGACGTGGAGCACGCCCTTGCTCTGCGAGTAGCGGATGGCCCGCTGCACGGCCTGCCACACCGGGCGCTGGCGCGCGTCGTTGCGGCAGTTCAGCTCCCACGGGTCGATGAAGTAGCTGTTGTTGGTGACCTGCATGCCGTGGTCGGCCGCCCACATGAAGCCGCAGAGCGCGGCCTCGGGGTAGATGAACCGGTCATCGTTGACGACCTTGACGGCGGCCACCTTGACACCCGGCGCCACACCGGTCACGCCGACGCCGTTGACGGCGGCGGCGATGGTGCCGGCCACGTGCGTGCCGTGGTCGGAGACGGTCGGGTTCCAGGCCGCCTCGGTGGTGTCCGCGACACCGCCGACGCAGGACGCGCTCCTGTCCTTGGCGATCTGGTCCTTCAGGTCAGGGTGGCTGGAGGAGATGCCGCTGTCCAGCACGCCCACCACCACGCTGGCGCTGCCGGCGTTGACGGCGTGGGCCTGCGGGACGTCGATCATCGGCATGTCCCACTGCTGACCGAACATGGGTTCCTTGGTCGGGTCGGCGGTCGCGTTCGCCGCCACGGCCGCGGAGACCTCCAGGGTCTCGCCCTCCTCCAGGGCGGTGCCCAGGCCGGCGGTGGACGCCACCGAGTCGACGCCCGCGCCCGCCACGTCCGTGACGAAGTCGGGGTTGGCCGACCGGACGACGAGCACGCCGATCTGGTCGTAGCTGGCCACCACGGTGCCCTTGGCGGCGGCCACGCGGGCGGCCGCCTTGTCGGTCTTCGCGCCCTGCGGGGCGAGGACCAGGAACGTGGTGTCCGGGCCGGCGGCCGACGCCGCCGGGGCAAGCCCGCCGGTGACGGCGAGGCCGACACCGAGTGTCACGGCGGACGCGGCAGCCAGTGTCTTGCGACGGAGGTTCTTCACACAGACTCCCAGGGGGCTGTTTCCAGCCGGATACGCCCCCTGGCGGGGAGCGGCCGGCGGGAGGCGGGCGGGGGTGCCCTCCTCCGACCCACCAGCGTAGGAGCGGAGTGTGGCGTTACACACATCCGTTCGGCCAGACAAGGAAGTGTCAGACGGTGGCGAGGGTGTGGGGAATCTCGTCCAGCAGCTCCCGGGCGAGGAACCCGATCCGGCCGAACCGCGGCACCAGCCGCTGGCCGCTCACCGCGTGGGCGAACGCCGCCCAGCACGCGGCCTGCGCCGGCTCGGCACCCCGCGACAGCAGCCCGGCCAGCAGTCCGGCGCGGACGTCCCCGCTGCCGGACGTGCCGAGCCCCGCGTCGCCGCTCTCCTCCCGCCAGCTCCGCCCGTCGGGTGTGGAGACGTGGCCGTAGAGCGAGACCACGGCGTCGTACCGGCCGGCGAGCTCGATGGCCTCGGCGTCCAGGTCGTCGCTCGGGTCCCGGCCCAGCAGGTGCCGCGCCTCGGTGAGGTTGGGGGTGAGCACCACCGGCCGTCCGGACCCGACCAGCAGGTCCGGGGCGTGGCTGAGCGCACCCAGGGCGTACGCGTCGAGCACCAGCGCCGTCTCCCGGGCGGCCGCGTCGAGCACCAGGCGCAGCAGCGCCCCCGTCTCGTCGATGTCCTTCAGGCCGGGGCCGAGGGCGACCACGTCCGCCTCGGCCACCAGGTCGCCCAGCAGTTCGCCGGGCCCGCCCGCGACCGCGCCGTCGGCCTTCTCGGGCAGGCCCACCACCAGCGCCTCGGGCACCTGGATGCTCAGCGCGGCGGCGGTGGACTCGGCGGCGGCGAGCTGGAGCACCCCGGCCCCGGCCCGCAGCGCGGCCACGCCGGCGAGCAGCACCGCCCCGGGGGTGAACCGGGAGCCGCCGACCACCAGCACCGTGCCCCGGGCCTCCTTGCCCCCGGTCGGCACCGGCAGCGCCCAGTCCCGTAGCAGCCAGGGGGTGATCACCAGCGTGTCAGACCGGTTCGGCATGGACCTCGTCCTCCCTGGTCGGCCGGGCGCCCTGGGCCCGCAGGTGGCCGACGTCGTTGAACACGTCCAGGCTCAGCCGGCCGTCGGCCCCGGCGGACCAGCCGGTGATCGAGCAGTTGGCGATGACGTGCTCCCGGGTCAGCGCCATCAGCTCCGCCTCGGTCAGCCCCTCCACCAGGTAACGGGTCAGGAAGACCAGGGCGTCATGGCCGAACAGCAGCGCCCGCCGGCCCTCGTGGTCGCGGCGCAGGTCGCCGAGAAGGGCGCGCAGGCGCAGCGCCACGTCCGTCCAGGACTCGCCGCCCGGCGGCCGGTAGTAGAACTTGCCGAGCCGGTCCCGGCGCGCCGCCTCCTCCGGGTGGCGCCGGCGCGCCCCGTACCCGGTCAGCCCGTCCAGGATGCCGAGTTCCCGGTCGCGCAGCCGCTCGTCGCGGGTGAGTGGAATCCCGGTGCCGGCCAGGGCCAACTCGGCGGTCCGCACGGCCCGCAGGTACGGCGACACCACCGCGACGTCGGGCCGGCGGGCCTCGGGCAGCCCGGCCAACCAGCGCGCGGTGGCCCTGGCCTGCTCCTCCCCGGTCGGGCTCAGCGGCACGTCCGCGTCCCGGTGGGTCAGGTCGATCAGCTCGGCGCCGGACGCCTCGGCCGCGGTGGCCGCCACGTTCGCCGTGCTCTCGCCGTGCCGGACGATCCAGAGCGCTGCCAGTTCCGCCATGCGGCACCCCCTACCCGAGGCCCGCCCCGGATAACCGCCCCCCGCCGCCGCGGCGGGCGGCGGGACCCTCAGGTCGCCGGGCAGCGGGCGAAGAGGGTGGTGAAGCCTGACTCGACGCGCTCCACGCCGAGCACCAGGCCCGCGCCCTCCCCGGCGATCGTCAGCTCCAGCTCCTCGTCCACCTGGACCGACTCGAAGCTCGACCAGTCGAGCACGACGTGGTCGCGCCGGGCCTGGAACATGTCGCCGTGGTCCACGAAGACGCGCCACCGGCCGGCGCCGTGCCGCGGCACCGCGCCCGCGTGTTCGGTCTCCCGCCGGTAGCCCGGCACGAAGTCCTCGTCGTGCAGAACCTCGTCGATCAGCGAGGCGGAGACGTCGGTGACGGTGAATCCGCCGGCCGCGTCGAGGGTGAGCACGTCCCGTTCCGGGCCGCACCAGACACCGGTGACGTCGGCGGCGGTAGGCGGCGGCTCGCCCGCGCAGCCGGCGGCGACAAGCACCAACGCCAGCGACACGTACCCCATCCGTCCGCGCACGAACGCCCCCCTCCGCCCCGGCATGGTAGTCCCGCCGTCGGGCGTGAACGGGACCAGGCCGGGTAAGCGCTGCTGCCACCGAACGGCGAAGAGCGAGATGGGGAGGTACGTCCGTGGCGACCATGACCAAGGAAATGATCAGCCCGGTCAAGGACCAGAACTACGACCTGATCCACGTCCTGCAGATGTCGTTGCAGCACATCTGGAAACTGGACACGTATATCGCCGACGCGGAGTCGCGGGGCGACACGGAACTGGCCACCTGGTTCCGGAAGATGCAGGAGAACAACCGCAAGGCGGGTGAGCAGGGCAAGAAGATGCTCATGTCGCGCCTCCAGGAGGAGATGAGCTGAGTTCGGCCCGACGTGGCCGGGCGGCCGGAGACGGGCCGCCCGGCCATCTCGCGTACGCCCGGCGTACGGGGCAGCGCGGACGGCGGTCGACCGGCAGAATGTCCATCCGGGTCGCACGGGATGGAGCCGCCGATGACGGTCGTCAGGGGTCTGCGGGAAGCACTGGTGCTGTTCGTGATCGCGCTCGTCGTGGTCGCGGCCGCCGCCGGGGTCTGGGTCGCCCTGGGCGGCGGCGACTTCGTCTACCGCTTCGGCATCGCCCTCGTGGTGGTCGGGGGGCTGCTCGGGATCACCGGTGACCTCACCCTGAGCCGAATCGGCATGATGGGGGCGCGCGCCACCTTCGGCGTGGCGCCCGAACGCGAGGCCGCCGGCGAGGGGCGGGTGCTCACCGGGATCGGGATCTTCCTGTTCGTCGGTCTGCCGCTCATGGCCGTCGGCATCATGCTGATCGCCTGAGACTGAGCCCGACGGCCGCCGGCCGGGTCGGAGACGCGCTTCGCCGGGGGCCGCGACGGGCCGTGCCGACCGGCCCGCCGGGTTACGGTGTGGGGCGTGGCGACGCCGGCCGAGGAGATCAAGGTGGGGGAGCGGCTGGTCCGCGTCTCCAGCCCCGACAAGCCGTACTTCCCCGAGCTGGGGCTGACCAAGCTGGACGTGGTGCGGTATTTCCTGGCCGTCGGCGACGGCGTCCTGCGCGCCCTGCGGGACCGGCCGACCATGTTGGAGCGGTGGCCGCGCGGCGTCTTCCCGGGGGCGAAGATCGGCACCCGGCAGGACAACCGGGGCGACGCCTTCTACCAGAAGCGGCTCCCGGCGGGGGCGCCCGAGTGGGTGCGCACCGCCCACATCACCTTTCCGAGCGGGCGTACGGCCGACGAGGTCGCGCCGAGCGAGCTGGCCGTGGTGATCTGGGCGGCGAACCTCGGCACGCTGCGCTTCCACCCGTGGCCGGTCTCCGCCGCCGACGTCGAGCGGCCCGACCAGCTCCGGATCGACCTCGACCCGATGCCGGGGGTGGGCTTCGACCAGGTGGTGCCGGTGGCCCACGAGGTGCGCGCGTTCCTCGACGAGCTGGGGCTGACGGGCTATCCGAAGACCACCGGCGGGCGGGGCCTGCACGTCTACCTGTCGATCGAGCCCCGGTGGAGCTTCGGCGAGTGCCGGCGGGCGGTGCTGGCGCTGGGCCGGGAGATGCAGCGCCGGCTGCCGGAGCTGGTCACCACCACCTGGTGGCGGGAGCAGCGGGACCGCCCGGTCTTCGTCGACTACAACCAGATGTCCCGGGACCACACGATGGCCTCGGCGTACTCCATCCGCCCCACCCCGCAGGCGCTGGTCTCCGCGCCAGTGGACTGGTCGGAGCTGGACGACGCGCGGCCGGAGGACTTCGACGTCACCACGATGCCGGCCCGGTTCGCCGAGCGAGGCGACCCGCACGCGGGCCTCGACGACCGGCGCTTCTCGCTCGAGCCGCTGCTGGAGTTGGCCGACCGGGAGGGGCTGGAGGCCCCGCCGGAGCGCTGAGCCCGCCGGCCACGGCGGACCGCGGCCGGAGTGCCGGGCCCGCCGGCCGCCGCGGGCCCGGCCGGCGGGCCGCCGGAGCGGCGAGCCTGCCCGGCCAGCCCGACGCTCACTCCCACGGGCTGCGGTCGCCGTCGAACTCGTCGAAGACCAGCCAGGTGCGGGTGGACAGCACCCCGGCGATGCTCTGCACCCGGCCCAGCACCACGTCCCGCAGCGTGGCGTTGTCCGGCGCCCGGACCAGGGCCAGCACGTCGTGGTCGCCGCCGAGCAGCGCGGCGTGCTCGATGTAGCGCACCCGGGCCAGCTCCGCCGACACCTCCCGCCAGGTGTTCTGCTCGATCTTGAGCGCAACGTACGCCGAGGTGCCCAGCCCCGCCGCCTCGGGCGCGACCTGGGCCCGGAAACCGGTGATCACCCCGTCGCGCAGCAACCGCTCCACCCGCGCGTACGCGTTGGTGCGGGAGATGTGGATCCGTTCGGCGAGGGTGCGCACGGAGGTGCGGCCGTCGCGGACCAGTTCGTCGAGGATCCGCCGGTCGACCTCGTCCAGGGGGCGGGCCGAACGTCCCGTTCCGGCGGTCGACTCCGCGCTCGGCCCGGACTCCTGGCTCATCTCGATGCCTCCCGCATGCCATCCGTCCCGCGTTTGTCATGGATCTTGAGTCAATCATCCGACGGCAGGAGCATAGGCCCACCACACGTCCCAGGAGGTCCCGCCGTGACGACCACACCCGAGGCGGTCCGCAGGGCATCCCCGCGCAGGCGCCGGGCGGCCACCCCGCCCGACCCGGCCAAGCCGCTGCTGCCGGCCACCGAGCCGGTCCGCCTGCTCGATCCCGCCGGCACGCCGCTGCCCGCCCACGCCGACTACCCCGAGCCGCCCGTCGAGGCGCTCGCCGACATGTACCGGCGGATGGTCATCGGCCGCCGCTTCGACATCCAGGCCACCGCCCTGACCAAGCAGGGCCGGCTGGCGGTCTATCCGTCCTCGCGCGGCCAGGAGGCCTGCCAGGTCGGCGCGATCCTCGCCCTGCGCGAGGACGACTGGGTCTTCCCGACCTACCGGGAGTCGATGGCGCTGGTCTCCCGGGGCATCGACCCGGTCGAGGTGCTGACCCTGCTGCGCGGCGACTGGCACTGCGGGTACGACCCCGCGGCCCGGCACACCGCCCCGCAGTGCACCCCGCTGGCGACCCAGTGCGTGCACGCCGCCGGGCTGGCCTACGGCGAGGCGTACCAGGGGCGGGACACCGTCGCGCTGGCCTTCATCGGCGATGGGGCCACCAGCGAGGGCGACTTCCACGAGGGCGTGAACTTCGCCGCCGTGTTCAAGGCGCCGGTCGTCTACTTCGTGCAGAACAACAAGTACGCCATCAGCGTCCCGCTGTCCCGGCAGACCGCCGCGCCGTCGCTGGCGTACAAGGGCGTCGGCTACGGCGTGCCCAGCGAGCAGGTCGACGGCAACGACCCGGTCGCCGTCCTCGCGGTGCTCACCCGCGCGGTCGCGCACGCCCGCGCAGGCTTGGGGCCGTTCCTCGTCGAGGCGCACACCTACCGGATGGAGCCGCACACCAACGCCGACGACGCCACCCGTTACCGCGACGGCGCCGAGGTCGACGCCTGGCGGGACCGGGACCCGGTCGCCCGCCTGGAGACGTACCTGCGGGCGCGGGACGTGCTCGACGACGCGCGGGTCGCCGCGATCGCCGACGAGGCCGAGGCGTACGCCGCCGACCTGCGTACCCGGATGAACGCGCAGCCGACGGTCGACCCGATGAGCCTCTTCGACCACGTCTACGCCGAGCCCACCCCCCAGTTGGTCGAGCAGCGCGAGCAGGTCCGCGCCGAGCTGGCCGCCGCCGCAGACGAGGAGGGTGAGCGCTGATGGCCACCCTGACCATGGCGAAGGCGCTCAACGCCGCGCTCGCCGACGCGATGCTCGACGACGACCGGGTGGTCGTCTTCGGCGAGGACGTCGGGGCGCTCGGCGGCGTCTTCCGGATCACCGACGGCCTCCAGGCCCGGTTCGGCGACAAGCGCTGCTTCGACACCCCGCTCGCCGAGGCCGGCATCGTCGGCTTCGCCGTCGGCATGGCCATGTCCGGGTTGCGCCCGGTGGTCGAGATGCAGTTCGACGCGTTCGCGTACCCGGCGTTCGAGCAGATCGCCTCGCACGTGGCGAAGCTGCGCAACCGCACCCGGGGCGCGCTCAGCGTGCCGATCGTCATCCGGGTGCCGTACGCCGGCGGCATCGGCGGGGTCGAGCACCACTGCGACTCCAGCGAGGCGTACTACGCCCACACCCCCGGCCTGAAGGTGGTCACCCCGGCGACGGTCGAGGACGCGTACTCGCTGCTGCGCCAGGCGATCGACGACCCCGACCCGGTCGTGTTCATGGAGCCGAAGAAGCTCTACTTCTCCAGCGCCGACGCGGAGCTGCCCGCGACCGCCCCGCCGATCGGCCGCGCGGTCGTGCGCCGCCCGGGCCGCGACGCCACCCTCGTCGCGTACGGGCCGGCGGTGCCGGTCGCGCTGGAGGCCGCCGAGGCCGCCCGCGAGGAGGGCTGGGACCTGGAGGTGGTGGACGTGCGCAGCATCGTGCCGTTCGACGACGAGACTGTCACCGCCTCGGTCCGCCGCACCGGCCGGTGCGTGGTGATCCACGAGGCGCAGGGCTTCGCCGGGGTCGGCGCCGAGATCGCCGCCCGGGTGCAGGAACGCTGCTTCCACGCCCTGCACGCCCCGGTGTTGCGGGTGTCCGGCCTGGACATCCCCTACCCGGCGCCGATGCTGGAGCACACCCACCTGCCGTCGGTGGACCGGATCCTCGACACGGTGGCCCGACTCCAGTGGGACGACCAGCCGGACGGGCGCTGGCTGACCCGGGGGAGCGCGGCGTGACCACCGTGGACGGGACGCAGGTCTTCCTCCTGCCCGACCTTGGGGAAGGGCTGAGCGAGGCCGAGATCGTCGAGTGGCGGGTCGCCGTGGGCGACGTGGTCACGGTGGACCAGACCGTCGTCGAGGTGGAGACCGCCAAGGCCGTCGTCGACGTGCCCTGCCCGTACGCCGGGCGGGTCGTGGCGCTGCACGGCGCGGCGGGTGAGGTCCGCCCGGTCGGCCAGCCGCTGGTCACCATCGCGCCGGTGGGCGGCGACGGCGGGGCCGGCGACGAGCCCGCCGGGCACGCCACCTACCGCGAGGAGGAGCGCGCCGGCTCCGGCAACGTCCTGATCGGGTACGGCACGGGCCACGGCGGCTCGGGGCGGCGGCGTCGCCGGCCCCGCCTCGCGGTCGCCCCCGACCCCCGCCCGGCCGAGCCCCTGGCGGCGCCCGCCGCCCCGGCGGTGGCGGCGGACCGCCCGCACGACGCGGCGCCCCTGGTCATCTCGCCGATCGTGCGTCGGCTGGCCCGCGAGCACGGCCTCGACCTGGCCGCGCTGCGCGGCACCGGCCCCGGCGGGGTGGTGCGCCGCGCCGACGTGGAGGCCGCCGCGGCCGAGGCCGCCTCGCCGGCCGCCCGGCTCGCCGCGGTGCCGGACCAGCCCGCCGGGCCGGCCGCGCCGGAGGCGGCGGACGTGGTCGTCCCGTTGACCGGCATCCGCAAGGCGATCGCCGACAAGCTCTCCCGCAGCCGGCGGGAGATCCCCGAGGTGACCATCTGGGTGGACGTCGACGCCACCGGGCTGCTGGAGACCCGGGCCGCGATCAACGCGGCGACCCCGGACGCGCCGGTGGGCATCCTGGCCCTGCTCGCCCGGATCTGCCTGTCCGGGCTGCGCCGGTTCCCGCAGCTCAACGCCCGCGTCGACACCGAGGGCGAGCGGATCGTCCAGTCGGCCGGGGTGCACCTGGGCATCGCCGCCCAGACCGACCGGGGGCTGGTCGTGCCGGTGCTGCGGGACGCCCAGCGGCTCACCACCGCCGAGCTGGCCGCCGAGCTGACCGCGACCACCTCGGCGGCCCGGGCCGGCACGCTGCCCCCGGCCCGGCTCACCGGCGGCACCTTCACGCTGAACAACTACGGCGTCTTCGGCGTCGACGGCTCCACGCCGATCATCAACCACCCCGAGGCGGCGCTGCTCGGGGTGGGGCGGATCGTGGACAAGCCGTGGGTGGTGGACGGGCAGCTCGCGGTGCGGAAGGTGACCCAGCTCAGCCTGACCTTCGACCACCGGGTCTGCGACGGCGGGGTGGCGGGCGGTTTCCTGCGGCACGTCGCCGACTGCGTCGAGCAGCCGGCGCTGCTGATCGCCAACGTCTGACCCGCTGCGACGGCCCCGGTTCCGCCTCCCGGCGGTGCCGGGGCCGTCGCCGTCGCGGCCGGCGTTTCCCCGAATGCGGTCCGGGAATGCGGGCCTGGCTGTCCCGCCGAGGGGAGGACGAGGTGGCGTACCCGGACATGCCCTCCGCCGGCGGCGTGCGCCGCTACGCGGTCGCCGGTGCCCCGCTGCTCTGCGACGCCCGGGAGCACGGCCTGGTGGGCGACGGCGAGACCAACGACCAGCCGGCCCTGGCGGCGCTGGTGGACCGCCTCGGCGACGCGTACGCCGCCGACGGCCGGGTCCGGATCATCTACTGCCCGCCGGGGGTGTACTCGATGCGGGACTCGGGCACCGTCTGGCGTTCCGGGGTGTCGCTGATCGGGGCCGGCCCGGGGGCGACCCGCTTCGTGCTCAGCAACGCCGGCAACCGGGCCGATCCCGCGCCGCTGGCCTTCCACACCGCGCAGCAGCACGGGGCCGGCCGGGAGCGCCACCTGGCCGACTGCACGTTCGCCGACTTCGAGATCGACGGTTCGGGCGTGGCGTCGGCGGACTACAACCCGCTGGCCAAGGGTCTCGGCCTGCAGTACGTCGTCCGGGGCATGTTCCGCAACCTGTACATCCACCACACCGCCGCCACCGGCCTGGGCTGCGACTTCCTCCAGGACTGCCTGATCGACGGGGTGCTGGTGGTCGGCTGCGGGCGGCTGGACAACGGCACCGAGATGGGCGGCGCGGGCATCGGCATCGGCATCGGCGGCTGGGGCAGCGTCGAACGGTTCAACATCGTCAACTGCAGCGCGGTGGCCAACGCGACGAACGGGATCTTCCTGGAGTTGCAGGAGGCGAATCACCTGCGCCCGCGCGGGGTGCGGATCATCGGCTGCCACGCCCAGGGCAACCGGTTCGGTATCTCCGACTGGGGCGCGAACGGTCTGATCGTCTCCGCCTGCACGATGACCGGCAACCTGGAGGCGGGCTTCCACGTCTCGGCGAAGGGCACCACGCACACCGCCGGGCGGGGTGGCCTGCTCACCGACTGCGTGATCGACGGCAACCTGGGCGACGGGGTCAGCATCGGCAACACCCCGGGCCCCTACACGATCCGCGGCAACCGGATCAGCGGCAACGGCCGGTACGGCTACCACCAGCGCAACCTCGGCGGCGTGGAGCAGCGGATCGCCGAGGAGATCGTCATCGAGAGCAACGACTTCTACGGCAACAGCGCCGACGCCATCCGCATCGACCGCCCGCTCCGCGACATGATCCTGGTCGGCAACCGGATCCGCAACAACGGGCGGCAGTGCGCGCCGGCGATGAGCGGGCACGGCGACTCGGTGCGCTACAGCGAGCGGAAGGTGGTGGACCGGCGGGCGACCTGGCCGAACGACGGTCACCGGGGCAAGGTGGTGCGCGTCGGCGACGGGATCGCCATGGTGGCCGCCAACGACGACACCGAGCTGACGCTCGCGCCGATTCGCCCCGACGCCTCCAGCGGATGGAGCGGGGGCACGCCGCTGCCGGGAACGCCGTACGAGCTGCCGGCCGGCCCGCCGGTGCGGGCCGGCATCACGATCAACGCGGCGGTCGACTCGGCCACCATCCGGGGAAACCGGATCTGGGACAACAAGCACCCGAGCACCCAGAACCACGGCCTCTGGATCACCGACGAGGGCAGTTGCGTGGACTGCCGGGTGGAGGACAACGACCTCGCCGGCAACGCCGACTCCGCCATCCGCATGGACACCCCGCCGGTCGGCGGCCGGTGGGAACGCAACCACGGCGACGACGACTGGACCTGAGCCGGCGCCACACAGGTGGCCGAGGTCGCCCGGCCGTTGCCGTCGCCACCGGCACGAGGCCGGGGCGGGGCACCGGGGGTGGGTCGGGTGGGAACGGCGCGGGGCGGCGCAACCGGGACGCGGCGGCATGGCCGGGCTCCGGCGGTGCGGGTCCGGGCGATCCCGGACGGATCCGGAAACGGGGGCACCCGGACTCATTCCGCGCAGTCCGGCAAATGCCCCCCATAATTGCGTTTCCCTTTTCGCCGAAAATTGCGCGCCCATCCGGGCGGTATGGAGAGAATGTGGCGGAGGACGCCAATTAACGGGGGGACGCATCATGAAGTTGAGGCGGCGACTGACGGTTCTGGCCGTGACCATCGCGGCCACGCCGTTGGCCCTCGGCGGGTGCACCGCCGACCGCAAACCGGGTGCCGGGTCGGCCGAGGGCCGGGCGGCGGCCCCGGAGCTGGCCGTGACGCCCGCCGACCGCGCCCGCGAGGTGCCGGTCAGCGCCGAGGTGGGGACCGTCGTCAAGGGCGGACGGGTCACGTCGGTCCGGATCACCGACGACAAGGGCGCGGAGATCAAGGCGGAGCCCCGGGAGGACGGCTCGGGCTGGGTGCCGAGCAGGCCGTTGCAGCCGCGGCGCACCTACACCGCGGAGGTGACCGCCACGGGCGACTCGGGGAAGACCACCACCCGGAAGACCACCTTCACCACGATGCCGAAATCGTCGAAGCCGGAAATCACCAGCACGTTGTATTTCGCCGGCAACCGGACGTACGGCACCGCCATGCCGGTGACCGTCGCCTTCGACCCGCCCATTCCGAAAGAGGCCAGGGCGGACGTGCAGCGCCGATTGTTCGTGAAGACCGACCCGCCGCAGCCGGGTACCTGGTCGTGGGTGTCCGACGGCAGCCAGGTCTATTACCGGGCCCCCGATTTCTGGCGCCCGGGCACCACGATCAGCGTCCGGGCCGGGCTGGAGGGCCTGCCGATCGGCAAGGACCGGGTCGGCGACTCCGACCGGACCGCCACGTCCAAGATCGGCCGGCAGGTGGCCCTGGAGATCGACAACGCGACCAAGCAGATGTCCGTGGTGCGCGACGGCAAGGTCGTCCGCAAGATCCCGGTCAGCATGGGCAAGCCGAGCACGCCGACCTCCAGCGGCAAGATGGTGATCATGGAGAAGCACGAGCAGACGACGTTCGACACCCGGGGTTCGGCCGACCCCTACGTGGTCGACGTCGAGGACGCCCAACGCCTCACCTGGGGCGGTGAGTTCATCCACGCGGCGCCGTGGTCGGTGGGGGACCAGGGCAACACCAACGTCTCGCACGGCTGCACCAACGTCTCGAACGAGGCCGCGGACTGGCTGATGGGCGTCACGCAGGTCGGCGACCTGGTCACCATCAAGGGCACCGAGGTCGGGCTGAACGAGGGCAACGGCTGGACCGCGTGGAACGTCGGCTGGGACGAGTTCGCCAAGGGCAGCGCGCTGCCCGTGCCGGCCGGGCTCCGGCCGGCCCCGTCGCAGGCCCCGCACCCGGGCGCCGTGGCCGGGGGCTCGCCGGTGCCGGCGCCGTCCGTCCGCGGCGGCTGACCCGGCCGTACGCACACCAGGGACCGGTCCGCCGCCAGGCGGGCCGGTCCCCGACCTGCCGAGCCGGCGGGACACGGTGTGGCACCCGCCGGCTCTCGACGCCGGGCGGCGGCGCGGGTGGGCCGGAGCTCACCGCGGCGGTGCGGTCCTCCTCCCTGAGGAGGATCAGGGAGGCCCTCGGGGGTGACCCTGGGTGGACCCGGATCCCGTCCCTGGGCAGGGCGGAAATGTCGGTGGTGGGGGCTAGATTCGTCGGCATGGGGCAGCGTGAGGACAGGTTCCACGTCGAGGTCAGCGTGGACGACTACGTGGTGGACGTGCGGGCGATCGGCGAGGTCGACATCGCCACGGTCGCCGCGTTCCGCTCCGCGCTCTGGGCGGCCCCCGCCCGGCCGGTGCTCCGGCTGGATCTCTCGGGCGTCCGCGTGCTCTCCGCCGCCGGGGTGCGGGCGCTGGTCGCCGCGCACCTGCGCATCCGCGCCCGGGGCGGCGAGTTGGTGCTGCTGCACCCCGACCCGGTGGTCGCGCGGGTGTTGCGGGCCACCGGCCTGCACCGGGTCATCCCGATCGTCGACGCCTGCGCCGACCGGGAGCTCGTGGCCTGCTGACCACCCCCGACCGATCGGGGTGCGTGTGCGGCCCGGGGCCGACCGCGCGCGGGCGGGTCGGCCCCGGGCCCGTGCTCAACGGCTCAGCGCACGCCGACCAGGTCGACGACGAAGACCAGGGTCTCGCCCGGCTTGATGACGCCTCCGGCGCCCCGGTTGCCGTAGCCCAGGTGCGGCGGGATGGTCAGCCGGCGCCGGCCGCCGACCCGCATGCCCACCACGCCCCGGTCCCAGCCGGCGATGACCTGCCCGGCGCCGAGCCCGAACTCGAACGTCTCGCCCCGGTTCCAGGAGGAGTCGAACTCGCGGCCGGTGGAGTGCGCGACCCCCACGTAGTGGACGTCGGCCAGCTGCCCCGGCTGGGCCTCCGGTCCCTCGCCGACGGTGATGTCCTCGATGACGAGATCGGCGGGCGGCGCGCCCTCGATCGGGCCCACCTCGGGCTTGCCGGAGCGGGCGCCTGCTGCCTGGTTCATACGGGAGTCTCCTGCCGTTTCGGTCCTGATGTCCCGGTCACCATCCTGCCGGATGGCGACCGGTCGGCGCGCGGCGGTCCCGGGAGCCGCTCGTGTGCGTCGACGTGTCGGCGATGCGCGAGCCCCTCGGCGCCGCCGGGCCGGAGAGCCGGGTCCGGCCAGGCGCGACGACTCGGGCGTACGCACGGACCAGCGGGCGTCACCGGTGGTGACGCCCGCTGGGTGAGGTGCCGGACCAGGTCAGCGGAGCCAGGGGAACCGCCGGACGAGGGGGAGCTTCGCCCAGGCCGCGCCCAGGCCCAGGGTGGCGCCGGCGTTGACGAGCGCGAGACCGACCAGCAGGGCCGCGTTGAGCAGGTGGTCGTCGAGGAAGGGGTTGTTCTCGGGGGGCAGGACGACCGTCCACATCATCACGTAGAGCACCACGCCGGCGACGGCGGCGATGCGCATCCCGATGCCGAGCAGCAGCGCCACGCCGATCGCGGCCAGGCCGGCCATGAAGAGAACGTCCGCCCAGGCGGCCCCGGCGATGCCGTTGTAGAAGCCCTTGAAGGGGCCGGCCGCGCCGAAGGTCAGGAAGCCCTTGGTGGGGCTGCCGCCGTTGATCCAGGCGTTCTTCGCCTCGGTGGCGTGCCCCAGGCCGAAGACCTTGTCCAGGAACGCCCAGAGGAAGGTCCAGCCGAGGGCGATGCGGATGCCGGCGAAGACGTACCGGGTGGCACGCTCCCGGGTGGTCTCGGCGGGGTGCCGGGTCTGTGTCGCAGGGGCGATGGTCCCGGCGGTGATCCGTTCGGTCGTGGTCATTGTCTCCACGTCCCTTCGTGTGCCTCGCACCGCGCTTCCCGGTGGCATCTTCATTGGACACCCGCCGACGCTCGCCGGGCAGGGCCGACCGGGCCCCGTCGGACCGGGACCTTGGGCCCCTTCCACACCGGTCCACCCGGCCGTGCCGACCCGGTCTCGCGACCCTGACCCGGCGGGCGGTCGTGGCCATACCGTCGCAGGTGCCAACGGCAGGGAGGTCGTGATGAGGACGTGGCAGGTGGGCGACGTGATGACGCGGGACGTCGCGACGGTGGGGGAGGAGACCCCCTACCGCGAGATCGTCGACGCGCTGGTCCGGCGGGGCATCAGCGGCGTGCCCGTGGTGGACGGGTTCCGCCGGGTGCTCGGCGTGGTGTCCGAGTCGGATCTGCTGCACAAGGTGGAGCGGGCCGGTCACCCGGACGAGCGGCGGATCTTCGAGGGGCGGCGGCGCCGCAGCGCCCGGGAGAAGGCCGACGCGCTGCTGGCCCGCGAACTGATGACCGCGCCGCCGGTGACCACCTGGCCGGAGGCGACGATCTCCGCCGCCGCGCGGCAGATGGACCGGGAGTCGGTGAAGCGGCTGCCGGTGCTCGACGATCTGGGCCGGCTCGTCGGCATCGTCACCCGGGGCGACCTGCTGCGGGTGCACCTGCGTACGGACGCGGAGATCCGCGAGGACGTGGTGCAGGAGGTGCTGCGCCGGGTGCTCGCGGTGCGGGACGGCCTGGTCACCGTCCAGGTGCGCGACGGTGAGGTGACGCTCGACGGCCGGCTGGACCGGCGCAGCGCGGTCGAGCTGGCGGGGCGGCTGGCCGGGCAGGTCAGCGGCGTGGTCCGGGTGACCAGCACCATCGCGTACGACGTCGACGACCGCACGCTGGTCGAGCGGGACGCGGGCCGGGCCACCCCGGTGGCCTGACCGGCGACGCCCGGGCCCCGCCGTCCGGGCGGGGCCCGTCGGCGTGCCGCCCGCCCGGCCCGCGCACCCCTTCGGCCGACGGCCGCCGGCACCCGGGGCCCGGGAGCCGCCGGGTAGCGGCGACCGGGCCTGGCCGGCGTCCGCCGACTTGCCCGGACGGCCGTCGGCCGGTGGGCGGCTCGCCTAGGCTCGGGGGCGGGCGCGGGGTGGCTCCGCCGCCGAGCCCCGCGCCGCGGGGACCGCGCCCGCGCCGGAGCCGCCGGGCATGCGGCGCGCGCCGGGAGCGGAGCCGCCCTGTCCCGTCGTGGATGCGGAGGGCGCCGGGTGGACGAGGCGACGTTCGCGGCGCCGCTGTGGGCCTGGGCGGCGGTCGGCGCGGTCATCGCCGTCATGCTGGCCGTGGACCTGCTCTCCCACCGCGACAACCACGTGATCGAGCTGCGCGAGGCGCTGGTGTGGAGCGGCGTCTGGATCACCGCCGGGCTCACCTTCGGCCTGGTGGTCTGGCTCTGGTGGGGCGGCGAGCCCGCCGTGGCGTACTTCTCCGGCTACCTGCTGGAGAAGGCGCTCTCGGTCGACAACGTCTTCGTCTTCGCGCTGCTGTTCGGCTACTTCCGGGTGCCCGCCGGTTACCAGCACAAGGTGCTCTTCTGGGGGGTCGTCGGGGCCCTCGCGTTCCGGCTGGCCTTCATCTTCGCCGGTGCCGCGCTGCTGGAGCGGCTGGCCTGGGCCGGGGTCGTGCTCGGTGCCTTCCTGGTCTGGACCGGGGGGCGGCTCGCGGTGCGCGGCGAGCCGGACGTCGAACCGGACCGCAACGTCGCGGTCCGGGTGTTCCGGCGGCTGGTCCCCACCGAGCCGCGCTACCACGGCGGCCGGTTCACCGTCCGGGTCGACGGCCGGCGCAGAGCCACCCTGCTGCTGGTCGCGCTGATCGCGATCGAGGCCACCGACGTGGTCTTCGCGATCGACTCGGTGGCGGCGATCCTGGCCATCACCACCGACACGTTCCTGGTCTGGACGGCGACGGCGTTCGCCGTGCTCGGGCTGCGCAGTCTCTACTTCTGCCTGGCCGGGCTGCTGCGGCACTTCGGCTACCTGCGGTACGGGCTGGCCGTGCTGCTGGCCTTCGCCGGGGCGAAGCTGATCCTGGCCGAGACGCCGGTGGGGAAGCTGCCGGTCTGGCTCACCCTCGCGGTGGTGGTGCTGACCCTGTCGGTCGCGATCGGCTGGAGCGTGCTCGCCGTCCGTCGGGAGCGCCGGCACGCGGGCGCCTGACCCGACGGGCGCGTCGACCGCCGGGCGACGTGCCCGGGCGGTCAGCCCGGCCGGACGACCGGGTCGGCGAGCTGGGCGGAGAGCAGGGCGGGCGCCGCGGCCAGGGACGGGCCGTACCAGGTCAGGTGCCGCCCGGAGAGCAGCGCGCACGGGATGCCGGGAAACGCCTCCGGCCCGTCGTCGGCGGTGAACCGGTACGGCTCGTCCGGCAGCACCACCAGCTCCGGCTTTCGGGCGCGCAGCTCCTCGAGGCTCGGACGGGGATAGCGTTCGGCGTCGTCGGCGTACAGGTTGGTGACGCCGAGTCGGCGCAGCACGTCCCCGGCGAACGTGTCGGCGCCCAGCACCACCCACGGGCGACGCCAGACCGGCACCACCGCCCGGCGGGGCGGCCCGGCCGCCGGCGGGGCGGCCCACGCCCGGCGGGCCGCCGCCAGCCACTCCGGCTCCGCCGGCGCGCCCAGCTCGCGGAGCAGGTCGCCCAGCTCGGTCAGCGCCTCGTCGACGGTCCGCGGGTAGGTGACCCGCACCGGCACGCCGGCCGCGGCCAGGGCCTCGGCGTCGACGCGGCGGTTCTCCTCGACGTTGAGCAGCACCACGTCCGGTCGTAGCGCGAGCACCCGGTCCAGGTCGGGGTACTTGCTGCCACCGACCCGCGCCACGTCCAGCCCCGCCGGGTGGGTGCACCAGTCGGTGGCCCCGACCAGCAGGTGGGGCAGGGTCAGCGCCACCGCCTCGGTCAGCGACGGCACCAGCGACACGACCCGCACCGCGCACCCCCTGTCGACAACCGGTCCCGCTCGATCATGCCCCGGCGGCGGGGGCCAGCCACTCCTGCCGGGTCAACGCGTACTCGACCTCGCCGTGCTCCGCCCCGTCGATCATCTCCGGCCAGTCCCCGACGTACGTGCGCACGAAGCGCAGCCCGGACTTCTCCATCACCCGGCGGGAGGCCGCGTTGACGGCCATCGTGTTCGCGGTGACCCGTTGCACGCCCAGCTCGGTGAAGCCCTTGTCGATCAGCGCCCGGCAGCCCTCGGTGGCGAGGCCGCCGCCCCAGGTCGCCCGGCGCAGGCGGTAGCCCAGCTCCACCTCGCGGGCGTCGCCGTCGCGTGTCGGGCGGAACTCGAACCAGCCCAGGAACTCGCCCGACCCCCGGCCCAGGGCCGCCCACCAGCCCAACCCCGGCGGCCGCCGGTAGTGGGCGAGGATCCGGGGCAGGGTGCGCTGCCGGACCACCTCCGGCGGGGTGGGACGCCCGCCGGTGAGGTATCGCATCACCTCGGGGTCGCCGTCCAGATCGACGAGGAGTTCCGCGTCGTCGGGGGTGAACTCGCGCAGCACCAGCCGGTCGGTGCTCAGGAAGAGCGTCACCGGCCCATCCCACCGGGCGGCCCCGGGCGGCTCAACCGAATTCCCCGCTCGTGCCGCCCCCGCCGCACCACCCCGGCTCCGGCCATGATCGACGGCCTAGACTCGCTCCGGGCCGACGAGTCGGCCCGGGCGACGGCAGGACGGACGGATCACGCGGATGACGAGCACCGGTGGCGGGGACGGTTCCTGGCTGCGCGCGGTGACCGGGGACGGCGGTCGCGGCCCGCTGCTCACCCGGGCCGGCCAGCTCGTGTACGGCGCCCGCCGCCTCGGCGAACTCGCACACGGGCGTCCGACCGGCATCACCGGCCACCAGTGGAGTACGGCCACCCGGGAGGGCTACGACTTCGTCGTCTGCGCCGCCGACACGGCCCGGCCGGTCTTCGCCGTGGAGGTCGGCCCGGTCGCGCCCGCCGGCTCCGCCGGGCAGCGCGCCGAGCGGATGAAGAACGTGGTCGCCGAGGCGGTCGGCCTGGCGGTGCTGCGGATCGGGTCGCCCACGTTACGCGCCGACGAGCACGGGCGACGGATCGTGGCGTACGTGCTCGACGCCCGCGCCTACGCGGCGCTCGGTGCGGGGGAGCCGGAGGCGGGGGAGGTGCCCCCGATCGGGTTCCGCGACATCTTCGGCCGGCTGCCCGACGGGCGGACGGGCCACGTCAACGACCTCGGCGCGCTGGCCCGGGCCGCGGCGGTCGACGCGTACGTGTCGCGGAGGCTGGTGGACCCGATCGTCCGGGGGCTGCACCTGAGCTGGCGGGGCGGGCCGGCCGAGGGGTGGAGCTGGGTCGAGGTGCGTCCCGGCGCCTGCCTCGTGGAGCGGGTGACGGTGCACGAGCAGCGGGTCTCCGCCGGCGTGGACCCGGCCCGCCTGGCCGAGGACCTGGCGGCGATGGCCGTCGGCCAGCGGCTGCGCGAGCTGGAGACGGCCGAGCCGGTCCTGACGCCCCGCGAGGAGCTGCTCGCCGACATCCGGCTGCTCGAGTCGCGGCGCGACGAGATGGCGCACGGGTTCGCCTTCGCGCACCTCTGCGCGGACTGACCCGCCCCGGCGCACCCCGGCGGTCCCCGCCTGTCGTCAGGCCACGGCTGCCGCCGTCCGGCCGGGGGCGGCGGCCGAGGTGGCACCGGCCCGCAGGGCCTCGATCCGCCTGGCCCGGGGGCGGACCGCGAGGAGGTTGCCGGCGGCGACCAGCAGGGCCAGACCGAACAGGCCCAGCCAGAGGGCGTCGGTGGAGAACCGGGCGGCGACCAGCCCGCCGAGGGTCGGCCCGGCGAAGCTGGCGAAGGCGTAGCCGAGCGAGTAGACCCCCTGGTAGCGGCCGCGCTGCGCCGCCGGCGACAGGTCCGCCGTCAGCGCCGAGTTCGCCGGGGTCATCAGCATCTCGCCGAGCGTCCAGACGGCGACCGTGAACGCGTAGAACCACACCGCGTCGGCCAGCGCGGTCAGCGCGAAGCCGGCGCCGACCACCACGACGGCGGCGGCGATGGTGCGGGACCGGTCGAAGCGGCCGACCAGCCGGGGCACGAAGAGCTGCCCCAGTACGATCATCAGCCCGTTGACCGCGATGACCGGCCCGTACGCCGACGCCGGCAGGCCGTCGGCCTGCAACGCGACGGGGAGCATCACGCTGCCCTGGATGCAGAGCCAGGCCAGCCCGGTGAGGGCGGTGAAGGTCAGGAAGACCCGGTCGCGCAGCACCGTGCCGAGCCCGCCGGAGTCGGCGCGGGTGAACTGCCCGACGGTGACCGGGGCGGGGCGCGACTCGGGCACCTTCAACCCGATCAGCGCGGCGGTGCCGAGCAGCACCGCCGCGTTGACCAGGAACAGCAGCAGCGGATCGGCGCGGACCAGCAGGCCGGCGACGGTCGCGGCGACGGCGAACCCGATGTTGATCGCCCAGTAGTTGAGCGTCAGGGCGCGCAGCCGGTCCCGCTCGCCCACCACGTCGATGATGGTGGCGGTGAAGGCCGGTCGGGCGACGCCGAGGAAGAGCCCGAGCAGGAGGGTGAGCGCCGCGACCGCCGTGGGGTGGTTGCTCAGGCCCAGCGACAGCGCCGCGGCGGCGGCGGCCACGTTGCCGGCCAGCATTGCCGGCCGCCGCCCCCACCGGTCCGCGACGACCCCGCCGAGCACGCTCCCCGCCGCGCTGCCGGCCCCGTGCAACCCGATCACCACTCCGGCGTACGCGGGGCTGAAGCCCCGCACCGAGACCAGGTAGACGCCGAGGTAGATGGCGACGAAGCTACCCAGCCGGTTGATCAGCGTGGCCGTCCAGAGGTACCAGAACGTGCGGGGCAACCCGCCGGCCGTCTGGCTCCACCAGCGCGTCATCCGCCACCCCCGAGATGCGTTTGCGTAATGCCCGACAAAGCTGTCGCTCATTACACTCCGGGGGTGCGACGGTCTCGGGTCGCGCGGGCACGAATCGTGGCGGTGATCACCCGCGCCCGGGGCCGCCCGGGTCGCCACCGGCCGCTTCGCCGCCTTGGGCGGGTCGCCGGTCCTCGGGCCGGATCCCGGTTCCGTCCGGTCGCGGGAATCCGCCCGGCGCGGTCACTCGGGGGTCGCCCGGCGATCCGTGGGGGCCGCTCGGCGAATGCGCCGCCCGCGAATGCGTCCGCCGCCGGATGCGGGCCGTGCGAATGGGCGGCCGTGGGAAAAGACCGGCGGGGCCCCGCTGATTCCGCAGCGTGACCCCGCGTGGACGCGAGCGTGAACCCGGCGCCAGGTCAGCGGTTCTTGTACGCCTCGGCGACCTCGACCGGGATGCGGCCGCGCTCGGAAATCTTGTAGCCGTTCTTGACGGCCCATTCCCGGATGGCCCGGTTCTGCTCCCGGTCCATTCCCGCGCCGCCCGGGGTGCCCGCCCGGCGGGGTGCCCGCCCGACGTCGACGGTGCCGCGCCCGATCCGCCGGCCAGCGCTGATGTACGGGTCGAGGGCCTTGCGCAGCACGCCCGCGTTCTCGTCGGAGACGTCGATGGTGTACGCCACGCCGTCCAGACTGAACTCGACGGTCCGGTCAGCCTTTCCGCCGTCGAGGTCGTCGGTCAGAACAGTGATTACTTTTCTCGCCATCGCCAATTACTCCCTGTGTGGGGCGGGGTGTGGTCAAAGTTTGACCTATCGCACCGCAATTGCGCAACAATACGCGTCGTTTTCATTTCGGCGGGTCGCGTTATCGCGGGAAATCGGCGCGGCCGGCGCAAAGGCGGGGGAGTTCGGGTGGCCAGCACGTCGGCGTGGCCGGCGAGCGCCGCGGCCTCGGCGCCGGTGCGTGAGTTGATGCTCCCGGACGCGCCAGGTGGCGCGGGGAAGTGGTCTGGGTCACAGTGCGGAACAAGGGGAACGCTTTGTTACTTGAGTTGGACACGCTCAACTCAACGCGATAGCAGGTGTTCGATGGCAACTCTTCCGGTACTGCCCCTGACCGACGCCGTGCTGCTGCCCGGCATGGTCATCCCGGTGACCCTCGACCCCACCACCCAGGCCGCTGTCGACGCGGCCCGCGCCACCGGCGAGGGCAAGCTGCTCGCCGTACCCCGCCTCGATGGCGAGTACGGCCCGATCGGCGCGGTCGCCACCATCGAGAAGGTGGGCCGGCTGCCCAGCGGCGAACCGGCCGCCGTCGTCCGCGGCCTCTCCCGCGCCCGGATCGGCTCCGGGGTCCCGGGACCCGGCGCCGCCCTCTGGGTCGAGGCGACCGAACTCGACGAGCCCGCCCCCGCCGGCCGCGCCCGCGAACTCGCCCGCGAGTACCGCGCCCTGATGACGTCCGTGCTCCAGCAGCGCGGCGCCTGGCAGGTCATCGACGCGATCGAGCGGATGACCGACCTCTCCGAGCTGGCCGACTCGGCCGGCTACGTCTCCTGGCTCAGCCTCGCCCAGAAGACCGAGCTGCTCGCCGCGCCGGACGTCACCGCCCGGCTGGAACTGCTCGTCGGCTGGGTGAAGGACCACCTGGCCGAGCAGGAGATCGCCGAGCAGATCAACACCGACGTCCGCGAGGGGCTGGAGAAGTCCCAGCGGGAGTTCCTGCTCCGCCAGCAGCTCGCCGCCATCCGCAAGGAACTCGGCGAGGACGAGCCGGACGGCTCCGCCGACTACCGCGCCCGCGTCGAGGCCGCCGACCTGCCCGAGAAGGTACGCGAGGCGGCGCTGCGCGAGGTCGGCAAGCTGGAGCGGGCCAGCGACGCCTCCCCGGAGGCGGGCTGGATCCGCACCTGGCTCGACACGGTGCTGGAGATGCCGTGGAGCACCCGTACCGAGGACAACACCGACCTGGCCGCGGCCCGCGCGGTGCTCGACGCCGACCACGCCGGCCTGGCCGACGTGAAGGACCGCATCCTGGAGTACCTCGCGGTGCGCAACCGGCGTGCCGAGCGGAACCTCGGCGTCGTCGGTGGCCGCGGCTCCGGCGCGGTGCTCGCCCTGGCCGGCCCGCCCGGTGTCGGCAAGACCAGCCTCGGCGAGTCGGTCGCCCGCGCGCTCGGGCGCAACTTCGTCCGGGTCTCCCTCGGCGGTGTCCGCGACGAGGCCGAGATCCGGGGCCACCGCCGCACGTACGTCGGCGCGCTGCCTGGCCGGATCGTGCGCGCCCTGCGCGAGGCCGGCTCGATGAACCCGGTCGTGCTCCTCGACGAGGTCGACAAGCTGGCCGTCGGCTACTCCGGCGACCCGGCCGCCGCCCTGCTGGAGGTGCTCGACCCGGCGCAGAACCACACCTTCCGCGACCACTACCTGGAGGTCGACCTCGACCTCTCCGACGTGCTCTTCCTGGCCACCGCCAACGTGGTGGAGGCCATCCCCGGCCCGCTGCTGGACCGGATGGAGCTGGTCACCCTGGACGGGTACACCGAGGAGGAGAAGGTCGCCATCGCCCGGGACCACCTGCTGCCCCGGCAGCGGGAACGGGCCGGGTTGACCGTCGAGGAGGTCGGCTTCGGCGACGACGCCCTCGCCCGGATCGCCGGCGAGTACACCCGGGAGGCCGGCGTGCGCCAGCTCGAACGGGCGCTGGCGAAGATCCTCCGCAAGGTCGCGGTGGCCCTGGCCACCGACCCGGCGCCGGTCCGTGTCGACGCCGACAACCTCGCCACCTACCTCGGGCGGCCGAAGTTCACCCCGGAGTCGGCGGAGCGGACGGCGGTGCCCGGCGTGGCGACCGGCCTGGCGGTCACCGGCGCCGGCGGCGACGTGCTCTTCATCGAGGCCACCAGCATGGAGGGCGAGCCGGGGCTGACCCTGACCGGCCAGCTCGGCGACGTGATGAAGGAATCCGCGCACATCGCGCTGTCGTACCTGCGCTCCAACGGGCGCCGGCTCGGGCTGGACCCGAACGCCCTCGCCGGGCGGCGGATCCACCTGCACGTGCCGGCGGGCGCGGTGCCCAAGGACGGCCCCAGCGCCGGCATCACCATGGTCACCGCCCTCGCCTCGCTGGCCGCCGGCCGGCCGGTGCGGCCCGAGTTCGGGATGACCGGTGAGGTGACTCTCTCCGGCCGGGTGCTGCCCATCGGCGGGGTGAAGCAGAAGCTGCTCGCCGCCCACCGGGCCGGCCTGACCGAGGTGATCATCCCGGCCCGCAACGAGCCGGACCTCGACGACCTGCCGGCCGAGGTCCGTGAGGCGTTGACGGTCCACACCCTCGCCGACGTCGCCGACGTGCTCGCCCTGGCGCTGCGCCCCGCCGACGTCGACGCGGACGCCCTGGGCGGCCAGGCATTGACCGCGGCCTGACCGGCCCGTCACCCGGCGGCCCCCGTCACCCGGCGGCCCCCGGCGCCCCGGGGGCGCCGGGGGCCGCCGCGTGTGCGGGTCCCGCCGGTCAGGCGCGGCCCAGCCCGAGCCGTCGGGCGTACCGCCCCATCGTGCGGGACAGCCGGGCCGGTGCCGAGTCGGGCGCGGGGATCCCTATCGGGCGGACCCGACCGTTGTGCAGCGCGGTGAACCGCCACCCGGCCGGCGTCCGCACGGCGACCAGGGTCTGGCGGGACAGCCGGCGCCGGGGCGGCCGGGAGCGCCAGGGCATCAGCACCGAGCCGGTGCCGTGCACGACGGCCACGTCGGCGGTCACCGCCCGGATCGACTCCACCTCGCCGACCAGCGCCGATCCGGCGAGTACGCCCCGGAAGAGCCGGTCGTGCGCGTCCTGCATCGGTGCCCGTCCGGCCGCCCGGGTGCCGTCGTACGACACGTAGTCGGAGTCCTCCGTGAAGCAGGCGCCGTACGCGACCGCGTCGTTGTCGGTCCACGCCCGTAGCAGCCGGTCGAACAGCTCGCGGATCTCCCTGCGGTCGTTCTCGGTCATGGTCGCTCCCTGCTAAAGTTCGACTGTCGAAATCTAAGCTAGCAGGAAGATTCGAATGTCGAAAAGTGAGCTGGTGTACCGCGTGGCCCGGGAGATCCGGCTGCTGCAGCAGAGCTCTGACGCCTTCGACGAGGCGGCCGCCGGCCGGCTGGGGATCAACCGGACGGATCTGCGGGCGCTGGACGTCGTCCTCGGCCACGGGCCGGTGACGGCCGGCGAGTTGACGGCGGCGCTGCGGCTCAGCCCGGCGGCCACCACCACCGTCATCGACCGGCTCGAACGGGTCGGCCTGGTGGCGCGTACCCGGGACGCCGCCAACCGGCGTCGGGTGCTGGTCGAGGCGACCGAGGCGGCCCGGGCGGCCGAGCAGAGGATCTACCGGCCGGTCGGCGAAGCCGGCCTGCGGGCGCTGACGCGGTACGACCACGGACAGCTCGAGACGATCGTCGACTTCCTCACCACCGCTCGCGCCGTGCAGCAGGAGCACGCCGAACGGGTGGCCACGGAGCCGGCCGACTGACCGCTGCGCGAACGCGACGAGACCCCCGCCCGGAACGGCGGGGGCCTCGGTGCGCGCGTGCTGCTTGTCGCCGGTGGGGACGGTGGTGTCGTCGTCAGCGCCGGTCGCGCCGGTCGCCGAAGTCGCGGTCGCGGCGCTCGCGCCGGTCGGCCCCGTCGAAGCGGCGCTCGCCGCCGCCGTCACCGTCACGATCCCGGCGTACGGTCGCCTTGCGGCCCTTGATCGTGCTGCCGCGCAGCCCCGCGATCACCTCGTCGGCCACGGCGTAGGGCACCTCCACCAGCGAGAACCGGTCGGCGATCTCGATCGAGCCGATGTCCCGGCCGCTGACCCCCGTCTCGCCGGTGATCGCGCCGACCAGGTCCTGCGGGCGGACCCCGGCACGCCGGCCGAGGCCGATGAAGACCTGCGTGGTGCCGCCGGTGCGGGGCCGGCCACCGCCGCGCCGCTCGCCCCGGCCGCCGCCCTCCGGCCGCCCCTCGCGCGGAGCCCGGACCGGCACCTGCGGGATCTCCTCCTCGTCGTCGGCGCCCGGCGAGGTCGCCTCGTGCGCCAGCTTCACCGCCGCGAGCGCCACCTCCACCAGGTCGAATTCGTCGGTCAACGACTCGACGATCGCCCGGTACGGGTCGAGGTCGTCCTCCAGCAGGCTCTCCCGCAGCGCGCCCTGGGTCAGCTCCAGCCGCCGGGTGCGCATGTCCGCCACCGTCGGGATCTTGTCGATGGTGATCCGCTGGCCGGTGACCCGCTCGATGGTCTTGAGCATCCGGTGCTCGCGCGGCTCGGCGAGGGTGATCGCCACGCCCTCCCGCCCGGCGCGGCCCACCCGGCCGATCCGGTGCACGTACGACTCGGGGGCCGACGGCACGTCGTAGTTGACGACGTGGGTGAGCTGCTCGACGTCGAGGCCGCGGGCGGCCACGTCGGTGGCCACCAGCAGGTCCGCGGTGCCCGTGCGCAGCCGGCCCATCACCCGGTCGCGCTGCTCCTGACTCATCCCGCCGTGCAGCGCCTCGGCCCGGTAGCCCCGGCCGTTCATGGTCTCGGTGAGCCGGTCGACCTCTTCCCGGCTGCGACAGAAGACGATCGCCGCGGTGGGGGACTCGACGTCCAGCACCCGGCCCAGCGCCGCCGGCTTGTGCGCCCGGGCGACGATGTACGCGCTCTGCCGCACCCGGGGCGCCTCCCCGGCCACCGGCTGCTCCCGGGCGATGAGGATGCGCACCGGGTCGGTCAGGTGCTGGCGGGCCAGCCCGTCGATCCGCGCCGGCATCGTCGCCGAGAACAGCACCGTCTGCCGCTGCGCGGGCGTGTGCTCCAGGATCGCCTCGATGTCCTCGGCGAAGCCCATGTCGAGCATCTCGTCGGCCTCGTCGAGCACGACCGTGGCCAGTGAGCCCAGGTTGAGCGTGCCCCGGGCGATGTGGTCCAGCGCCCGGCCCGGGGTCGCCACCACCACGTCCACGCCCATGTCCAGGGCGCGCAGCTGCCGGCCGATCGGCTGGCCGCCGTAGATGGGCAGCACCCGGGTGCCCAGGTCCTTGCCGTAGCGGTGGAACGCCTCCGACACCTGCACCGCCAACTCCCGCGTCGGGACCAGCACCAGCGCCACCGGGTCGCCGGGCCGCTCGTCGGGCATCCGCTGCAGCAGCGGCAGGGCGAACGCGGCGGTCTTGCCCGTACCGGTGGCCGCCTGCCCGAGCAGGTCCCGCCCGGCCAGCAGGGGAGGGATCGCCTCCCGCTGGATCGGCGTGGGCTCCTCGTAGCCGAGGGCGGACAACGCGCCCAGCAGCTCGGCGCGCAGTCCAAGATCCGCGAAGGCGGTCACCTCGTCGGGGGTGTCCGGGGAGGGGTCGGTCGGTGGGTCGTGCCGTACGGGTGCGGAACTCATGCGGCAAGCTTTTCATCATCGCCGGCCGGCGGTTCCGGCGACCGGCACAACAGCCCGCCGGGGTGGGTCGCCGCCCCGTGCCGGCGACCCACCCCGGTCGGGGTCAGCGGGTCAGCAGAGCCAGCACGACGGCGAGCCCGACGACCATGTCGAAGACCGCGCACCACTCGGCGTAGCCGCGCGGGACGACCCGGTTCGCGCGGTGGTGCACCACGTCCCAGGCCGCGTGTCCGAGCCAGCCGGCGGCCACCAGCCAGCCCGCCAGCCCGTGGTCGACCACGGTGGCGACCAGCGCCAGCGCCGCCCAGCCGGCCAGCCCGGCCACCTGGAGGACGAGCATCCGGCGCTCGCCCAGCTGCCCGCGCGCCGCGCCGATGACCAGGTAGGCCGCCGGCAGCGCCAGCAGGAACAGCGCCGGGGGCACCCACGGGGAGAGGAGCATGTCCAGCGTCACCAGCAGGGCGAGCCCCGTCGGCCAGCGGCGCACCAGCGCCGCCAGCAGCCGGTGACGCGGAACCACGCGGGCGGCGGCCGGGTGCCGGGCGTACTCGGCGCGCCGCCGCAACACCGCGAGCGCCATCGCCGGGAGCATCAGCAGGTGGCTGCCGAGGAGCATGGCGTCCGCGCCGACCAGCCCGGCCCGGAACGGTACGAACAGCACCAGGACCGGCAGGTACATCGCCGCGATCATCTCCCCGACGGCGGCCCAGGAGTGCCTCCGGTACCGCATCCACACCGCCATGCCGACGCTCATGTCCGTCGCCATCAGCACGGCGCCGACGTCGGCCCGTCCGAGGTCGGGGGAGACGCCGAGCGATGTGCCCACGGCCGCGCGGAGCGGCCCGAGCAGCAGCATGCCGGCGATCATGGCCAGCGCCATCTCCAGCAGGTGCCGCAGGAGCGCGGCGCGCGGTCGCGCGTGACCGACGTGCGGCGTCGTCGGGTTGGCGTTCGTCGTCGTCTCCGTCATGCCACCGAGCCTGCGGCCGGACGGGCGCGCCGGACACCCGCGCCGTGTCACCGGTCGACCGTGCGGAACGCACCGCCGATCCGTGCATCCCGCGTACGGCGGTGGGCCGCCGCCACGCCCTACCATTCGGACCGTGGCGTTCGACCCGACGGTGTCCGGACCGGACCGGCGCCTGCGCCGGGCCCGGACCGGTGCGCTGGTGTCCCTCGCCACCGGGGTGGCCTCCGGCCTGTTCCTGCCCGCGATCGGGCTGGCCCGGGAGCCGTCGGGCCTGCGGGTGGCGCTCGGTGCGGTCGGGCTCGCCGCGGTCGCCGCGGTGCTGGCCGTGGCCCTGTACGCGACCGTGACACCGGACGTGGCGGACCGGGTCCGCCGCCGGTGCCGCGTGGCGTTCGCCGCCGTGGCGGTGCTGAGCGTCCCGCTGGTGGCGCCGGTCGCCGCCGGAGCGTGGCCCACCTGGGCCTGGCTGGGCGCGGCGGTCGTCGGCGCGGTGCCGCTGGTCGCCCGGTTGCGGATGGTGGTTCCCGTGGCGGCCGCCACCCTGCCGGTCGCCGCGGCGGTGGCGACGGCGACCGGGACGCCCGTGGGTCGGTCCCTGGCGATCAGCGGCGGCGTCGGCCTCGGCATCGCCGCGGTGAACGGATTCCAGGTGTGGTTCTGGGAGCTGCTGGTGCAGGCCGACCGAGGGCAGGTCGCCCAGGCGAGCCTCGCGGCGGCGCAGGAGCGGCTGCGCTTCGCCGGCGACGTGCACGACCTGCTCGGGCACCACCTCACCGTCATCGCGCTGAAGGCCGAACTCGCCGCCCGGCTCGCGGCCACCGACGCGGAGCGGGCCGGCCGGGAGGCGGCCGAGGCGCAGCGGCTGGCCGCCACCGCACTGACCGAGCTGCGCCGCACGGTGCACGGCTACCGCCGTGTCGACCTCGCCGAGCAGGTCGCCGCAGTCGGGCAGGTGCTGCGCTCCTCCGGGGTGCGGTGCACCGTGGTGCCGCCCGCCGGCGAGCTGCCGGCGGAGGCGGCCGCCCAGCTCGCGGCGGTGCTGCGAGAGGCCGGCACCAACGTGCTGCGGCACAGCCGGGCCGGCTGGTGCCGGATCGAGATCGACCAGGAGGCGGACGTGGCGCGGATGACGGTGACCAACGACGGCGCGGGCGCGGCCGGCGCGCCCGACCGGCACAGCCACGGCCTGCGCGGGCTGGCCGAGCGGCTGGCCACCGCCGGCGGGGAACTGCGCACGCACCGGGAGGACGGCGTCTTCACCGTCGAGGCGACCGTCCCGACGGCGTCATGATCCGGGTCCTGCTCGCCGACGACGAGGAGCTGATCCGGGCCGCCCTCGCCGCCCTGCTCGACCTGGAGGAGGACCTGACGGTGGTGGCGCAGGCGGCCGACGGCGGGGCCGCCGTGACCGCCGCCCTGGCGCACCGCCCCGACGTGGCCGTCGTCGACCTGGCGATGCCCGGCCCCGACGGCTTCCAGGTCGCCGCCGAGCTGGCCCGGGTGCTGCCGTCCTGCGCGGTGGTGATCCTCACCGGCCAGGGTCGGCCGGCACACCTGGCCCGCGCGCTCACCGCCGGGGCCCGCGGGTTCCTGCCCAAGGGCGCGCCCGGCGGGGCGCTCGCCGACGTGATCCGGCGGGTGCACGCCGGCGGCCGGTACGTCGACCCGGCGCTGGCCGCCGACGCGTTGACCATCCCGCCGTGCCCGCTGACCCCGCGCGAGCTGGACACGCTGCGGCTGGCCGAGGACGGCGCCCCGGTAGCGGTGGTCGCCCGCCGGGCCCACCTGTCCAGCGGCACGGTCCGCAACTACCTCGCCGCGGCGGTGCAGAAGCTCGGTGCGACGAGCCGGGCGGAGGCGGCGCGGACGGCCCGGGACAACGGCTGGCTCTGACCGGCCGCCCGCCAGCCTGGCGGCTCTGACCGGCGGACCCCCTGCCGCCCCTCGACGGCAGGGGGTCCGATCCGCTCAGCGGTGGAAGCGCAGGTAGTCGAACTGCGCGGTGAGCGCCGGATCGGCGCCGCCGTGGGCGACCAGCCCGATCCGCGGGGCGGTGTCGGCCGGGAAGGTCCACACCCCGCCCCACGTCCAGTTCCGCCCGTCCCGGCTGGAGCCGGCCCGGAACTCGTGCTCGCCGGTGGCCGGGTCGACCCGGTGCGCCAGCCGCAGCCAGGTGGTGGTCGCCGGGGTGCCGACGATGTTGCCGCCGTAGACCGGCCGGCCGGCGAAGGGCAGTTCGTAGCCGTACTCGACCTGGCGGGTGTTCCAGATGGCGACCTGCGCCAACCGGGCGAAGCGGTCGTCGTCGACGTAGGCGACCAGGCCGGCCTGCTGGTAGTTGCGCACGGTCTCCTCGCCGAGGTCGAGCGTCACCTTCGTCTCCACCACGTAGTCGCCCGTCGGCGCGTCGCGCAGCAGCACGCCGGCGCTGTTGCCGGTGCCGGTCAGGTCGGCGCCCTGCACGGGCCAGCGCAGCGCACCGCCGGACACGGTGGCCGCCGGGTCCGGCCGGACCCACCGCCACGCCGGGTCGAGCCCGTCGGTGAACTCGTCGGAGAACGCCGGCAGCAGGCCGCCGGCCCGGGGCTCGGGCGCGGCGTGCCGCACCGGCCGGTGCAGCCGGGCGACGCTGACGTTGTCGAACCCGGCGTCCCCGCCGGTGGCGGTCAGCGCGATCCGGCCGACGACCGGCCCGTCCAGCCGCAGCGACAGCGCCGCCACCTGGTCCCCGAGCCGGGCCGGGCTCAGCTCGGCCGTGAGCTGCCGGCCGCGTACCTCGACGGCGAGGTTGTGCCCGGCCGCCGCGTCGAAGCCGGCGGGCAGCGGTGCGCTCGCGGTGCGGGCGCCGTCCCGGGCGACCAGCCTGCCGGCGGCGGTGTCCACCCGCACCGCGACACGGGCGCCGAGGGTCAGCCCGGCCGCCCCGGTGGCGGCGGGCCGCAGGTCGGCCTCCGCGCGCAGGTCCCCGCCGACGGACGTACGGCCGGCCAGCGTGCCGCTGCCGGTGAGCCGGCCGCCGGAGACCCGCCAGTCCCCGGCGGTGCCGCGCCAGCCGGCGAGGCCGGCGTCGAAGCGTTCGTCCACCCGGCCGGTGGTGACCGGCGCGGGCCGGGCGCCCTCCGACGGGCCGGCGCCGGCGTTCACGGTCGGCCAGCCGTCGATCCAGTCGAGGCGGTCCAGCAGCATCGGCCGCTCGTTGATGCCGAACGGCTCGTCCAGGTACGGGTCGGCCCGGTCGATGGCGTGGTAGACGATCCAGTCCTGGCCGGACAGGTCGGTCAGGAATCCGTTGTGACCGGTGCCGATCCAGCGGTTGCCGTTCTGGGCGAGCACGGGGGTGCCGCCGGCCCGGGAGGCGGTCAGCGGGATGCCGTCGCGGTCGACAAACGGGCCGCGCGGGCTGCGCGACCGGCCGACGTGGACGGAGTAGCCGGTGGCCGGGCCGGCACAGCAGTTGGCGGTGGAGGCGAACAGGTAGTACCAGCCGTCGCGGCGCAGCACGTAGCTGCCCTCGAACTTGTTGTCGATGGCGACCGGCGTCGGCGCGCCGACGGCGCGCAGCCCGTCGGGGGAAAGTTCGGTGACCGAGATGCCGCCGTAGTAGCTGCCGTAGTAGAGGTAGTGCCGGCCGTCGACGTCGGTGAACTGGCTCGGGTCGATGGTCCACAGCCAGCCGCCGCCACCGCCGGGGCGGGGCGCGACCACGGGCTCGTCGGCGAAGGTCCACGGGCCGGTCGGGGTGGGCGCGGTGGCCGCGCCGACGGCGAAGTCGCCGCCGTCGGGGGAGACGGTGGTGTCGGTGACGGTCACGTACATGACCCAGCGGTCGTCGACCCGGCGCACGTCGGGGGCCCAGAAGCCGGCGCCGGGCGCCGCGTACACCGGGCGCTGGTCGGCGCCGAAGGCGTCCCCGACGTACGTCCAGTCGACCAGGTCGGCGGAGCGGGCGGTGGGCACCCGGTGGAAGGTCCCCTCGCCCTCGCGCAACGGGTCGGTGGTGCCGTACGCGTACCAGAAACCGTCCTCACCACGGACGACCACCGGGTCGGCGAAGGTGTCGGCGAACCCGGCCGAGACCGGGTTGCGGTAACGGGGGTCGGGCGCGGCGGCGGCCGGCGCGGACGCCGTTCCGGCCAGGGCCAGACCGATTACGGCGGCGAGCGCGCCGGCGCGGCGGAGATGTCCCATCAGACCTACCTCGGGTGGGGGAGAAGTCGACCTGGATCACTGGGTCCGTTTCTACAACGTTGGATACAACGTTGTAAAGGCGGAAGGCGACACTTCGGTGGGCACCGGAACGTGCCCGTGCCAGCATGGTTCCGTGACCACCACCGCCACGGACGGCCCGACCCTGGCCCGGCTCGCCGCCCTGCTCGCCGACGACACCCGGGCCCGCATCTGCCTGGCCCTGCTCGACGGCCGGGCGTGGGCGGCCGGCGAGCTGGCCCGGCTCGCCGGGGTGGCGCCCTCCACCGTCAGCGATCACCTCACCCGCCTCGTCAGCGGCGGGCTGCTGGTCCAAGAGCGGCAGGGGCGGCACCGTTACGTCCGGCTCGCCGGTCCCTCGGTGGCCCAACTGATCGAGGACCTGGCCGGCCACGCGCCGGCGCGGCCCCAGCCCGTCCGCTCGCTGCGCGCCGCCCGCGCCGACGCCGCCCTGGCGTACGCCCGCACCTGCTACGACCACCTCGCCGGCCGCCTCGGCGTGCTGCTGCGCGACACGATGCTCGACCGCGGGCTGCTCGACGGCGCCGACGGCCTGGCGCTGACCCCGGCCGGGCTGGGCTGGCTGGACGGGCTCGGGGTGCCGGTCGCGCCGCTGCGGTCCGCCCGCCGCCCCCTGTTGCGCGACTGCCTGGACTGGACCGAACGCCGCCCGCATCTGGCCGGCGCGCTGGGCGCCGCGCTGTGCACCCGGTTCCTCGACGCGGGCTGGCTCACCCGAGGCGGCGGCCGGGCCGTCCGGCTTACCGCGGCCGGCGGTCCCGCGCTGGCCGCCGCGCTCGGCCTCGCCCCGGCCGACCTCGCGCCCGCCGCCGCACCGGATACCGGCGGCGGCCGCGCCTGACCCGACTCGCGCCTGACCCGACTCGCGCTGAACCCCGGAACGTGCGGCCCCAGGGGTCCGTGCCCATTGGTCGGCGTCCCGCCGATGCCCCGCCCCGTCCGGCGGCGCCTTCGGATTCGACCCCTGAGACCGACGGCGTGCAAGTCCGCCGCCAATCTCCTTACCGACGGTGACGGATCAGGGGCGTCACTCTCTGTGGCGGTCGGCGATCCAGTCGCCCGGTTCACCCTGGCCCCTTTGCTCTGCACCCATCCACGCACCACAGGACTGACCTGGCGCTTCATTGGTCCGGTGCTGGTTGAGCGGGCAAGCTTCGTTGACTTTCCGTAGCTGGCGCGGCCGCGGGTGCAGAGCAAAGGGCGTGAGGTAGCGGTGGCCGGTTGGCTCGGGCCGCCACGTTGCGTGTTCGTCCCGCCTTGCGTCAGCCGGCCGCCACGATCCGCGGCGTGTCCTTGGGCCTGCTGAGAGGCGGGCCAGGGCATCCGCGATCCGGCCGCGATCCGGCCGCGATCAGGCCGCCACCGGGCGCGCGGCCCCGGCGTCGGCCGGAGCAGGCTCCTGGCCGCTCGGCCCGGAGGCGTGGCACCGCGCGCCGGGTGGCCGACGTTTCGGCGGGCGCCGAATGCTTTCGGTCCTACCGTCGTGGGGTGACTGTCGACGACCTCGTCATCCCGCCCGCACCCGGCACCCCGATGAACGAGCGCTGTGCCGCCTTCCACGCCCTGCACCACGCCGACCGGCCGCTGCTGCTGCCCAACGCCTGGGACCACGCCAGCGCCGCCGCGTTCGCCGCGCGCGGACACCCGGCGGTCGGCACCACGAGCCTCGGGGTGGCCGCCGCCGCCGGGCTGCCGGACGCGGCGGCGGCCACCCGGGCGGAGAACCTCCGGCTGGCCCGGGCGCTGCGCGGCCTTCCGGTGCTGCTGAGCGTCGACATGGAGGCGGGCTGCGCCGACGACCCGGCGGCCGTCGCCGACCTGGCGGCCGAGCTGGCCGCCCTCGGGGTGGTCGGGATCAACATCGAGGACGGCCGGGCCGACGGCACCCTCGACCCGCCGGCGCTGACCGCGGCCAAGGTGGCCGCCGTCAAGGCCGCGGCGCCGGCCCTGTTCGTCAACGCCCGCACCGACACGTGGTGGCTGGGGGTGCCCGACCCGCTGCCGGCGACCCTGGCCCGGGCCCGGGCCTACGCGGATGCCGGCGCCGACGGGATCTTCGTGCCGGCGGCGCCGGACGCCGACACCATCGGCGCCCTCGTCGCGGGGATCGACCTGCCGCTGAACGTGCTGTACCGCCCGGGCGGGCCCACCCTCGACGAGCTGCGGGCGATCGGCGTGGCCCGGGTGAGCACGGGCTCGCTGCTGTTCCGGGCCGCGCTCGGCGCCGCCCTGGACGTCCTGGACGCCGTCCGGTCCGGCGCCGCGCCGGACCGGGAACCGCCCTCGTACGCCGAGGTGCAGCGGTTGAGCGGCGCGTCCCGGCCGTAGCCGTTCGTGCCCGCCCACGCCCCGGAGCTGGCCCTTAGGAGGAGATAAGAGGATTGTTCGTACTTATCCCGTCGCGCCTGGTTACGTTGTGCGTAGGGCGATGCACACAGTGATGTCGTGACGGGAGAGAGGACCCGACCATGCGAGTGCCCAGCCGAAGTCCGGGGCAGCAGCCCGGGCCCTCCGTCACACCCGCAGCCCGCGCCCGCCGGCGGGTGCCCGGTACGCCGCCCCGCCCCGCCACGCCGGACCTCGACGCCTACCGGGCGGCCGTCGCCGACCTGCTGGTCGAGGTGGGCGCCCTGGCCGGGGCGTCCTGCACGGCGGCGCGGCAGGTGCTGATCGACGACCGGCTGCGCGAGCCCGCGATCGCCGCGGTGCTCGACGCCACCCCCCAGGGGCTCGTCGGCGCCCGCGAGACGCTGCTGCTGGAGATGGCCCGCTACCAGCCCAACCCGCGCAGCTCCGCCGCCGACCTCACCGCACTGGTCCGCATCTACCTGCTCTCCCGCGTCGACGTGATGTGGTGGCGCGACGCGCCGGCCTTCCTCACCGACGCCCAGGTCGACGCCAGCCCCGACCTGGTCGACCTGGAGTGGCTGCGCCGCCGCGACCTGCTCCGGTTCTGCTACATCGAGCAGCCGAAGACGCTGTTCGGACGCGGGATGCGGGCGGCCCGGCGCCGGCTGCGGCCCGACGCCACGCCGCGCACCGCCGGGCTGCGCTTCCGGCGGGCCCGCCGGGAGGTCGTGGCGCTGCTCAACGACATCGGGCGGGAGTTCGCCGCCAACACCCCGCCCGCCACCCCGCCGCTGTGGGTGACCAGCCTGGTCCGCAGCGCCGAGCACCAGCACCGGCTGCGCCGCCTCGGGTACGCCGCCATGGTCCCCAGCGGCCACTGCCTGGGCTGGGCGGTCGACGTCGAGCTGGCGTGGTTCGGCCGCTTCGGCGTCCGGGACACCCTCGCCGAGCTGCTGCTGGCCCGGCAGCGGGCCGGCGAGGTCAACGTGGTCGACGAGGGGCAGGCGTGGCACCTCTGCCTCGCGCCCGCCAGCGGCCGGCGGCTGCGCCGGGCGTACGAAGCCGAGATGGGGGTCTGAGTCGATGTGCGGCATCGCGTTGAGCCTCGGCCCCGAGGCCGACCCGGCGATCTTCCGGCGGATGCTCGCCACCCTCGCCCCCCGCGGCGAGGTCACCGAGGCCCGCTACGAGAACGGCCTGCTCGCCGGCACCCGACGGTTGAAGGTGGTGGACCGGGAGCGCGCCGTGCAGCCGTGGACCTCCGTCGACGAGCGGTGGCTGCTCTGCTACAACGGCGAGGTCTTCAACCACCACGAGCTGCGCGCGGAGCTGGTCCGGCTCGGGCACCGCTTCCGCAGCGCCAGCGACACCGAGGTCGTGCTCGCCGCGTTCCTGCAGTGGGGCGAGGGCATGGTCACCCGGCTGCGCGGCGAGTACGCCTTCGCCGTCGTGGAACGGGCCACGGGCCGCGCCTGGCTGGTCCGGGACCCGCTCGGCGTGAAGCCCCTGTACTGGGCCCGGACGCCCGGCTGCCTGCACGTCGCCAGCGAGGTCAAGGCGCTGGTCGGGCACGGCGTCCCGATCGGCGAGGTGCCGCCCGGGCACCACGGCTGGGCCGAGCCCGACGGGCAGGTCCGGCTGCGCGCGTACGTCGACCTGCTCACCCTCGGCGACGGGCTGTCGGTGGTGGACGACCCGGACGAGGCCGCCCTGCTCGTCCGTGCCGCCCTCACCGACAGCATCCGGACGCGGGTGGACACCGACCTCACCGTCGGGGTGGTGCTCTCCGGCGGGCTGGACAGCTCGCTGGCCCTGCTGCACGTGCGCGAGATGCACCCCGACTGCGTCGCGGTCACCGTCGGGGTGACGGACAGCCCCGACGTGGCGTACGCGCGGCGGTTGGCGCGGGACCTGGAGGTGCCGCACGAGGTGGTCGAGCTGCGCCCGCGCGACATCCGGCTGGCCGACGTCCGGGAGGCCATCCGGATCTCGGAGCTGACCGAGTACGGCGACATCATCAACGCGGTGGTCTCCGTGCCGCTCTTCCGCCGGCTGCGCGAGCTGGGCGTGAAGGTGGTGCTGACCGGGGACGGCTCGGACGAGCTGTTCGGCGGCTACCCGATGTACCACGAGGTCGACCCCGAGGCGTCCCGCCGGCTCTTCCTGCACAAGATCCGCAACCTCTGCCGTACGGAGTTGCAGCGTGTCGACCGGGCCAGCATGGGGTACGGGGTGGAGGCCCGCGTGCCGTTCCTCGACCTGAGCGTGGTGGAGCTGGCGATGCGGCTGCCGATCGGGCTGAAGATGCGCGAGGGGCAGGAGAAGTGGATCGTCCGGCGGGCCTTCGCCGACCTGCTGCCCGACTACGTCCGGCGCCGGCCGAAGAACCCGATGTCGTACTCGTCCGGCCTGCACGAGCGGGCCCGGCTGTACAAGCCGCTCTTCGCCCGACTGCACCGGTCGTTCGGCTACCACCTGCTGGAACCGGTCCGCCGCGACTTCGACAGCGTGCTCACCCGCTGCGGCAACGATCTCGACCGGGCGCTCGCGGCCGGCCGGGCCCGGCCCGACTACACGGTGCTGGAGCACGCCCGGGACCTGGTGGGCGCGGCGAAGTGGAACGCCGCGCCGATGGTGCGCCGGCTGGTCGGCCCGCGCCGTAACCGGGGTGACGAGGCCCCGCTGCCGGGTTGACGGAACAGGTGCAGCCACGTACACGGCCGTCGGCCCTCGTGGCCCTTGCCGAATGCGAAGCGCAGGGGTGCGTCGGACCGTCCACAAGGCCCCTCCGGGGCCACGGCACCGACGGTCGGGCCGGGCGGGCGCGAGCCGAGGACTGCGCCGCCCGGCCCGGGGTAGAACCCGAGCCATGACGGAACTGGACGTGGTGGTGGTCGGGCAGGTGGCGCGGGACCTCGTGCTGCTGGTCGACGAGGTACCGGAGGCCGGCGGCAGCGCCCTCGTGCGGCGCCGACGCGAGTTGCTCGGCGGCAAGGGGGCCAACCAGGCCGTCGGGCTCGCCCAGCTCGGCGCGTCGGTCGGGCTGCTCGCCGTGGTCGGCGACGACGAGGTGGGGGAGCGGCTGCTGGCGCAGGCGCGGGCCGACGGGATCGACGTCGCGCGGGTGCTGCGCCGGCCGGGCAGCCCCACCGGGCTCGTCGTCGACGTGGTCGACGCGGAGGCCCACTGGCGCTACCTGGAGGACCTGCCTGGGGCCACCCTGCTCACCCCCGAGGACGTGGCCGGGGCGGCCGACGCGCTGCGCGCCGCGCGGGCCGTCCTGGTGCAGCTGCAACAGCCGGCGCGGGCCGCCCTGGTCGCGGCCCGGACCGCCCGGGAGGCCGGCCGGCTGGTCGTGCTCGACGGCGCCCCGACCGACCCGGCCGACGCCGACGAGTTGCTCGCCCTCGCCGACGTGCTGCGGGCCGACGCGCAGGAGGTCGAGCTGATCACCGGCGACGCGCCGCGGGACGCCGAGGGTGGGCTCGCCGCCGGGCGCAAGCTGCTGCGGCGCGGCCCGTCCCTGCTGGCGATCGAGGTGGCGGGGGAGGGCAACGCGTTCGTCTGGCCGGACGGCGAGCTGTTCCTGCCGCTGAGCCGGACACCCACGGTGGACAGCACCGGCGCCGGGGACGCGTTCGTCGCCGCGCTGACCGTCGGTCTGCTGCGCGGCGAGCCCCGCGACCGGGTCGCCCGTCACGCCGTGGCGGCCGCCGGCGCCACCGTCGGCCACCCGGGCGGCCGCCCGGCACTGACCGACGAGGCGATCCGGGAGCAGCTCGACCGGATTCCCGCCGGCTGACCGTCCAGGTCGCCGGTGCCGCGCCGGGGCGACCGATCGGGCGGTGGACAACCCTCGATTCCTGCCCTAGCGTCCAGAGGATATGCGGAGGACTCTCCTGGGCGCCGGTGTCGCCCTGCTGCTCGCCGTGACCGCCTGTTCCAGCGCGGAGCCCGGTCCGCCGGCGTCGCCGGGAGCACCGACGCCCGCCGGCACGCCCAGCGCCTCCCGGCAGGAGCCGGGCGAGGTCGAGAAGACCCTGGCCAGCCTGCGGAAGGTCAACGACCTTCCGATGTACGAGATGACCTACGTCGGGGCGTACGACGCGACGGTCGGCACCGACGCGCGCCCGGCGAAGGCGTTCGGCTGCTCCCTCTTCGCCGCCACCGGCGACCCGGCCCGGCCGTTGTTCGCCCGCAACTTCGACTGGGACGCCAACCCGGCGCTGGTGCTGCGCACCGATCCTCCGGACGGGTACGCCTCGATCTCCGTGGTGGACATGTCCTACCTCGGGGTGGGCCCCGACCCGACCGGCGACCGGCGGCTGCTCAACGCGCCGCTGCTGCCCTTCGACGGGATGAACGAGCGGGGGCTGGCAATCGGGCTGGCCGCCGACGACGGCGCGCGGGCCGTCGCCGACCCGGGCAAGGCCACCGTCGGGTCGGTTCGCATCCAGCGTCTGGTGCTCGACCATGCGGCCACGGTGGACGAGGCGGTGGCCGTGTTCGGGCGCTACAACCTCGACTTCACCGACGGGCCGCCGCTGCACTACCTGCTCGCCGACGCGACCGGGGCGTCGGCCGTGGTCGAGTTCGTCAACGGGAAGATGTCGGTCGAGAAGGGTCGGGGCGACTGGCGGGCGCTGACCAACGTGCCGGTCGTCGGGGTGGACGAGCAGCGTCGCCGGGCCGACCACCGCTACGGCGTGATCGCCGCGGCCCTCGACCGGACGGGCGGCACGGCGGACGCCCCGGCGGCGTTCGAGATCCTCAACGACGTACGCCAGTCGCACACCCGCTGGTCGGTGACGTACGGCCTGCGCAGCGGCGAGGTCCGGCTGACCACCGCGACCGGCGGCGGTGAGCGGCGTTACCAGCTCCCGGTGAGCTGAGCTTCCGCACGTCCCCGGCGAGGGAACTGGCTGCACCCGGAACGCGGGCGGGCCCGGCCCCCGAGGTGGGGGCCGGGCCCGTCGGCGCGCTGTGCGACTACCAGCCCAGGTAGCTGGGCTGGGTCTGCACGTTCAGCTCGCGGTACCGGACGAGGTTCGCCGTCCAGGTCCGCCAGTCGGTCAGCTTCAGGACGTCGAAGCCCTTCTGCATGTCGTTGGAGTAGATGTAGCCGTTGTAGTAGTACGCGGACCAGGAACCCCCGCCGGTCAGCCGCTCGGTCGACAGCGGGCCCCGCTCCCAGAACGCGATCTCCTGCGGGTTGGCCGAGTCGGTGAAGTCGAAGACCGAGATGCCGCCCTGGTACCACGCCTGGACCATGATGTCGCGCCCGAGCACCGGGATCAGCGAGCCGTTGTGTGCCACGCAGGTCTCGGTGTCCGCGTTGGGCCGGGGGATCTTGAAGTAGCTGCGGAAGATCATCGTCCGGGCGTCGCCGCTACCGGTGATGTCGTAGATGGCGTCGGCGCCCCGGTTGGGACCGATGGCCTCGTTGCAGGTGGCCGCGCCGCCGCCGCCCAACTCGTCGGTGAAGATCACCTTGGTGCCGGAGTTGTTGAACGTGGCCGAGTGCCAGAACGCGAAGTTGACCGTGTCGCGGACCTGGTTGATGACCCGCGGGGCCTCCCGGTCCGAGATGTCCATCAGGATGCCGTCACCCATGCAGGCGCCGGCGGCCAGGTTCTTCTCCGGGTACGCGGTGATGTCGTGGCAGCCGGTGGTCGCCGACCCGCCCGGGCGGCCCTCGTAGCCGCCGTCCGGGAAGAGGTTCGGCGTGGCCACGACCGCCGCGTCGGTGGGCTTCTTCAGCGGCACCTTGACGACGGAGATGGAGTCGTGCGGCGGCTGGCAGTCCGGGAACTCCGCCCGCGGGCTGTACGACGAGACGTACAGGTAGACCGTCTTGCGGTCCGTGCCCGGCACGAGGGTGTGCGTGTGCGAGCCGCAGGCCGTCTCGACCGCCTTGATGTAACGCGGGTTGGCCTTGTCGCTGATGTCGAAGACCTTGATGCCCTCCCAGGACTCCTTGACCGTCGCTGACGATCCGGTGCTGTTGCAGGAGTCGTCGCTGCGGGGCGCGTCGGTGGAGAGGAAGAGCAGGTCGCCGTGGACGGAGATGTCGTTCTGCGACCCGGGGCAGTAGACCTGCGACACGACCGTCGGCGCGGTCGGCCGGGAGATGTCGTAGACGACGAACCCGTTGTAGTTGCCGGCGAAGGCGTAGCGGCCCTGGAAGGCGAGGTCGCTGTTCGTGGCGTCCAGCGGGGCCTGCTTCGGCAGGTTGGCGACCTGCCGAAGGTTGGGGCTGCTGACGATCTCGTCGACGCCGGGGATGGTGTAGGTGGTGTCCACCGTGCCGGAGGGTGCCGCGACCCCGGCATTCCCCGGTGGGGCGGTGGCGACGCTGGCGAGGAGGAGGCCGGCCGCGGCCAGGCTCACGGTGGTGAGCCGCCGGGCCCGCGGCGTGCGAAGTGTGATCATCGGCGAGGCCCTTCGCAAGGGGGTGACGATTGTCGACACCTTACCGTCCGATGAGGTGCGTCGATGTGACTTGGGTCACATGTTGGTGTCTCCGTCAATGGATACGATCGCCGTGACCTCTAGCGGGGGAGTGGCCCATGACCAACCGACGCGCACGGATCCTGGCCGTCGTCACATCCGTGTTCGTGGTGTCGGTGGTGGCCGTCGTCCTGTCCCGGTCCGGCGACGACTCGACCGCGCCCTCCGCGCAGCCGGTTGCCGCCCCCGCCTCGGCGTCGGCGCCCGTCGACCCGGCCCGGCCCGCCGTGATCGTGCCGGGCCGACCGGGGGAGACCGCCGCGGTCCGTCCCGCCGAGGAACTGCGCGACGCCGCCCCCACGTCCCGGCACAACTCCATGGACGTCTGGTTCGTCCGGATGATGATCCCGCACCACGCCCAGGCCCTGGAGATGGCCGCGCTGGCCCCGGACCGCGTCGCCGACCCGGATCTACGCGCCCTCGCCGAGCGGATCCGGGCCAGCCAGGGCCCGGAGATCGGCATGATGCGGGGCTGGCTGCAGACCCGCGGGCTCTCCCCGGACGTGCCGGGGCACGACCACGGGACGATGCGGGGCATGCAGTCGCCCGAGGCGATGCGCCAGCTCGCGGCGGCCCGGGGCGCCGAGTTCGACCGGCTCTTCGTCAGGATGATGACCGAGCACCACCAGGGCGCGGTCCAGATGGCCACCGACCTGCTCAAGGTCGGCGCCGACCTCACCCTGTCGGAGTTCGCCAACTCCGTCGCCACCGAGCAGGCCGTCGAGATCGACCGGATGCGCGACGTGCTGGCCCCCTGACGCGGCTGGGTGGTCCCGCCGGGCGCGCGGTGACCCGCGGGCGGCAGCGGCACGTACGCTGGGTGACCGTGAACCGCACGATCTTCGGCCGCCCGCTGCGCAGCGTCGCCTTCGACGTCTTCGTCGCCGGCCTGGTGGTGCTCTTCGGCCTCGCCGGCCTGGTGAACCAGCCCGGTGGGTGGCAGGCCGCCCTCGTCGGCGCCGCGATGGCGGTGGCGCTGCTGTTCCGCCGGTCCCACCCGTCGGCGGTCGCCGCCGTCGTGGCGGTGCTCGCGCTGGTCCAGGTGTTCGCCGGCTGGGGCCCACTGGCCTTCGACGTCGCGGTGCTGGTCGCCCTCTACAGCGTCGTGAAGTACGCCGACCGGCTCCGCGACGGCATCCTCGCCGGGATCACCGCCGCCGTCGGGGTGGTCCTCGCCGCCATCCAGACCGAGAGCACCGTCGCCTGGTGGGCGACCGCGATCTATATCGGGCTGGTCACCGGGGCGGTCTGGCTGGTCGCGCTCAACGTGCGGACCCGCCGGCTCTACGTGCTCAGCCTCGAGGAGCGGGCCGCCACCCTGGAGCGGGAACGCGAGGCGGAGGCGCGCGCCGCCGTCGCCGGGGAGCGCACCCGCATCGCCCGGGAGCTGCACGACGTGGTGGCGCACAGCATGGCGGTCATGATCGTGCAGGCCGACGGGGCGCGGTTCATGCTCGACCGCGACCCGGAGACCGCCAGGAACGCGGTGAAGGTGGTCGCCGACACCGGGCGCCAGGCGCTGGAGGAGATGCGCCGGCTGGTCGGCGTACTGCGGGAGCCGAGCCCGCCCGACGCGGCGGCCGACCCGGGCGCGGCGGCCGAGCCCGGCGGCGCGGGGCTGGTCGCCGACCCGGAGCACCGCCGGCTGGCGCTGACCGAGCTGCCCGCCCTGCTCGACCGGTTCCGCGCCGCCGGCCTGCGGGTACGCCACACGGTCACCGGGGAGCCCGTGCCGCTGCCGGCCGGCCTGGAGCTGACCCTCTACCGGGTGGTGCAGGAGGGGCTGACCAACGCGCTCAAGCACGCCGGGGTCGGTGCCGGCGTCGAGGTCACCCTCGACCATGCCCGCGACGCCGTGGTGGTCCGGGTGCTCGACGACGGGCGCGGCCGCCCCCCGGTCAGCCCGGCCCCGTCCGGCGGGCACGGCCTGGTCGGCATGCGCGAGCGGGTGAGCGTGTACGACGGCAGCCTCACCGCCGGTCCGCGGCTGGCCGGGGGCTGGCAGGTCGAGGCGCGGCTGCCGCTACCGTCGACGTCCGGGACGACGGAGGTGGTGGCGGCATGACGGTCCGCGTGGTGATCGTGGACGACCAGGCGCTGGTCCGCGCCGGCTTCCGGATGGTGCTGGACTCCCAGCCCGACCTGGAGGTCGTCGGCGAGGCGATCGACGGCGCCGACGCGCTGCGGGTGCTGGCCCGGGTCGAGGCCGACGTGGTGGTGATGGACGTCCGGATGCCGACCATGGACGGGGTGGAGGCGACGCGCCGGATCTGCCGGGACCGTCCTGCCGGTTCGCCCCGGGTGCTCGTGCTCACCACCTTCGACACCGAGGCGGACGCCTTCGCCGCGCTCCAGGCCGGCGCCAGCGGCTTCCTGCTCAAGAACGTCCCGCCGGAGGAGCTGCTCGCCGCCATCCGGGTGGTCGCCCAGGGCGACTCCGTGGTCGCCCCGTCCATCACCCGCCGGCTGCTCGACCGCTTCGCCGGCAGGCTCGGCCCGGGCCCGGCCGAGGACCCGCGCCTCGCCCAGCTCACCGAACGGGAACGGGAGATCCTGCTGCTGGTGGCGCAGGGGCTCTCCAACGCCGAGATCGCCGCCCGGGTGCACGTCGCCGAGGCGACCGTGAAGACGCACGTCGGGCGGATCCTGGCCAAGCTCCAGCTCCGTGACCGGGTGCAGGCGGTGGTGCTGGCGTACGAGAGCGGCCTGGTCACCCCGGGCGGCTGAGTCGGCGTACGACCCAGGTCGTACGGGTCCGCCCCGTCGGGGCCGCCCAGGGTCGCAGCGGGGTCGAGCGCGTGGGTGGACGCCCGCGGGCCGCCGCGCCCATAGCGTCGGAGACGTCCCAGTCACGATCTCCACGGGGAGCTCCACGTGTCCGTCGCACCTCCCGCGCACGCCACCGCCGGCGTCGCGGTCTCCGCCCGCGGCCTGTCCAAGCGGTACGGGGCCGGCCAGGCCGCCGTCGTCGCCCTCGACGGCGTCGACGTCGACTTCGCCGCCGGCCGGTTCACCGCCATCATGGGCCCGTCCGGCTCCGGCAAGTCCACCCTGATGCACTGCCTCGCCGGCCTGGACCGTCCCACCGCGGGCAGCGTACGCATCGGCGACGCCGATCTCTCCCGGCTCGACGACAAGCGGCTCACCCTGCTGCGCCGCGACCGGGTCGGCTTCGTGTTCCAGAAGTTCAACCTGCTGCCGGCGCTGACCGCCGAGGAGAACATCGTGCTGCCGCTGGCGATCGCCGGCCGCCGGCCGGAGCGGGCCTGGTTGCGCCAGGTCGTCGCCGCGGTGGGGCTCGCCGACCGGCTCGGTCACCGGCCGGCAGAGCTCTCCGGCGGGCAGCAGCAGCGGGTGGCGGTCGCCCGGGCGCTGATCACCAAGCCGTGGGTGATCTTCGCCGACGAGCCGACCGGCAACCTGGACTCGCGCTCCGGCGCGGAGGTGCTGCGCCTGCTCCGCGAGGCCGTCGACGCCCTCGGCCAGACCGTGATCATGGTCACCCACGACCCGACGGCCGCCGCGCACGCCGATCGGGTGCTCTTCCTGGCTGACGGCCGGCCGGTGCGGGACCTCACCGCGCCGACCGCCGAGCGGGTGCTCGACACCCTCGCCGGCCTCGACTCGGCGCGCGTGCCGGCCGCCGGCCGCGAGGCGGTGGCCCGGTGATCCGGCTGACCCTGCGCCAGCTCCGCGCCGAGGCGCTGCGCCTGCTGCTCTCCTCGCTGGCCATCGTGCTCGGCGTCGCCTTCATCGCCGGCACGCTGATCTTCGTCGACGGAATGCGCGCGGGAGCGTACGACCGGGCCGGGACGTTCGACCGGCACACCGACCTCGCCGTCTACTCCGCCACCAAGGACCCGCTGCCGACCGCGCTGGTCGACCGGGTGCGCGCGCTCGACGGGGTCGCCGCCGCCGAGGGGGAACTGCTCGGCTCCGGCGGGATCGTCGGCGCCGACGACCGCCCCGTGCTCGGCTACGCCGTCCTCGCGGCGGTCCCCGTCGACCCGGCGCTGCGCTCGTACGACGTGGTGGCCGGGCGGCTGCCCGACCGCCCCGGCGAGGTGGTGCTGGACGCGCCCACCGTGGCCGAGGAGGGCTTCACCCTCGGCGGGCCGGTACGCGTCGGCGGCAGCGGGGGAGAGGCCCGCCCGTACACCCTGGTCGGCACGGTCGACGTGGCCGGCACCCCCCGCGACGTCGGCGGCCCGTTCATCGGTCTGGTCGGTGCGGACGCCATGGCCGTGACCGGGCAGCGGGGCTACGACCGGATCATGGTGGCCGCCGACCCGGGCGTGACCGACGCGGCGCTGGCCGACCGGGCCGCCGAGGCGGCCGGAGCCGGCGCGACCGTCAAGACGCGCCAGCGCATCCTCGACGACGCGGTCGAGGACGCGGTCCGCGACCTGCGGCAGTTCAACATGGTGCTGCTGACCTTCGCCGGGGTCGCGGTGGTGGTCGCCGGGTTCGTCATCGCCAACACCTTCGCCATCGTGCTCGCCCAGCGGACCCGGCGCACGGCGCTGCTGCGGCTCGTCGGCGCGACCCGGGGGCAGCTGTTCCGGGCGGCGCTGCTGGAGTCCGCCGTGATCGGCGCCGCCGCCTCCGCGGCCGGCGTGCTGCTGGGCGTCGCCCTGGCCGGCGGCATGAACCAGCTCATGACGAGGGTGGACGCGCCGGTCTCCGGCGGGCTCACCCTCACCGCCCCGACCGTGCTGCTCAGCCTGCTGCTGGGCACCGCGATCACGGTCGGCGCCGCCCTGCTGCCCGCGTGGCGGGGCACCCGGGTGCCGCCGGTCGCCGCGCTCACCGACGCGGCGGTCCAGCCCGCCCGCGGTGCCGGCCGGCTCCGGCTCGCCGTCGGTGCGCTGGTCTTCGTCGCCGGCATCGCCGCGCTGGTGGCGGCCGCGTCCGCGGTCCAGGTGGTGCTGGTGGCGCTCGGCGGGGTGCTGACCTTCTTCGGCATCGTGCTGTTCGGGCCGGTGCTCGTCCCGGCGCTGGTGCGGGTGCTGGGCTGGCCCGCCCGGAAGCTGTTCGGCGCCACCGCCGGCCTGGCCGTGGCCAACGCCGTGCGCAACCCGCGCCGCATCGCGGCGACCGCGACCGCCCTGGTCATCGGCATCGGGCTGGTGTCGGCGTTCGTGGTGGGCGCGCGCAGCACCAAGGACGGCATCGAGCGCAGCGTGGACGCCGAGATCGGGGTCGACTGGCTGGTCACCGGGATCGGCGGCGACCTGCCCGCGCCGCTCGTCGGCGAGCTGCGCGCCCGGCCCGAGCTGGCGGTGGTGCACGAGCAGCGCAGCGCCGTCACCGCCGACGTCGAGGTCCGGGCCGCCCATCCCGCCCTGGTCGGCCGGACGCTGACCGGGGTCGTGGCGGGCGACGTCGACCGGCTCGCGCCCGGGTCGGTGCTGGTGCACCGGGAGTTGGCGGAGGCGCGGGGCTGGACGACCGACTCCACCGTCACCGTGCGGGGCCGGTCGTTCCGGGTGGCCGCGGTCGTCACCGACGACGGGCCGGTCCTGGCCGGCAGCTCCGTCCCGGCCGGTCACGTGATCGACGTGGTGGACGCCGACTTCACCGCGCTCTTCCCCGCCGAGCGGGGTTACCTGGCCGAGATCGACCCCGCCGACGGCGTCACCGCCGACCAGGCCCGGGCCGCCATCGAGGCGGTGGTCGCCCGCTACCCGACGGCCAACCTGATGGACCAGGGGGCGTACAAGAAGATGCTCACCAGCACGGTCGACATGCTGCTCGCGTTCGTCACCGCGCTGCTCGGCCTGGCCGTGGTGATCGCGCTGGTCGGGGTGGCGAACACGCTGAGCCTGTCGGTCGTGGAGCGGACCCGGGAGAACGCCGTGCTGCGGGCGGTGGGCCTGACCCGGGGCCGGATGCGGGCCGTGCTGGCCGTCGAGGCGGTGCTGATGGCGCTGGTCGGCGCGCTGCTCGGGGTGGGCCTCGGCACCGGCGTCAGCGCGGCCGCGATGGCCCTGCTGGCCCGGATCAGCGGGGACTTCGCCGTGGTGCTGCCGCTGGGGCAGCTCGGGCTGATCCTCGGGGTCGCCGTGGTGGCCGCCCTGGCGGCCTCGGTGCTGCCGGCCCGCCGGGCGCTGGCCCGGCCGGTGGTCGAGGCGCTCGGCGACCAGTGACATCCGCCGGCCGGTCCCGTCGCCCGCCCGGGTGGCGGGACCGGCCAGCGGTGCCGGGTCTAGAGGTGCTCCACCACCGGCCCGGAGCACCGGTTGCGGGAGTCGAAGACGTACCGGGCGTGCCGGACGACCAGGTCGTAGTCGAAGACGTCGTGGTCGGTGACCACCACCACCGCGTCCGCCGCCCGGATCTCCCGCTCGGTCAGCTCCACCACGAGGACCCCGCCGGGGATGTGGTGCGGCTCGGCGTACGGCTCCACCGCCCGCACGTCCGCGCCGAGCGCCTGTAGGCGGCGGGCCACGTCGACCGCGGGGGAGTCGCGCATGTCGCCGGTGTTCTTCTTGTACGCCAGCCCGAGCAGCAGCAGCCGGGCCCCGCTGATCGTGCGGCCGGTCCGGTTCAGCCCGCCCATGATCCGCTGCGCCACGTGTTCGGGCATCTCGTGGTTGACGTCGTTGGCCAGCTCGATGAACCGGAACTGCCGCCCGAGGCGCCGCTTGACCTGCCATGACAGGTAGCACGGGTCGATCGGCAGGCAGTGCCCGCCGACGCCGGGGCCCGGCCGGAACGGCATGAATCCGAACGGCTTCGTCTCGGCCGCCTCGATCGCCTGCCAGACGTCGATGTCCAGGTGGTGGGAGAGCATGGTCAGCTCGTTGATCAGGGCGATGTTGACCTGGCGGAAGGTGTTCTCGATCAGCTTGGTCAGTTCGGCCACCTGGGTGGAGCCCACCGGCACGGTCCGCTCCACGATCCGCCGGTAGAACCCGTCCACCCGGGCGAGGGAGTCCGCGTCCACCCCGGAGACGACCTTCGGGGTGTTCTCCAGCCGCCACGTCTGGTTGCCCGGGTCGATCCGCTCGGGGCTGTAGCCGAGGTGGAAGTCGCCCGGACTGCGCAGCCCGCTGGCCGACTCCAGCAGCGGGCGCAGCAGTTCCTCCGTGGTGCCGGGGTAGGTGGTCGACTCGAGCACCACCGCGCAGCCCGGCCGGACGTACGGGCCGATGCCGATGCCGGCCTGCTCGACGAAGCTGAGGTCGGGCGTGCCGTCGCGCAGCGGCGTGGGCACCGTGATCACGCAGATGTCGAAGCCCTCGGCGTCGGCGTACTCGGTGCTCGGGTGGTACCGGCCGCTGGCCAGCGCCCGGCCCAGCCGGTCGGCGGGGATGTCCTCGACGAACGACTCGCCCGACGCGAGCCGCTTGACCCGGTCGGAGTCGACGTCCAGGCCGATCACGTCCAGGCCGGCCTCGACGGCCCGCATGGCCAGTGGCAGGCCGACGTACCCCTGGCCGATGACGACCAACTTCTCAACGCTCACCCGGACTCCCGAGGCAGACGGAAACAACCTGCTTGGGAGCCTAGAGCGATCTCTGTACCCGTAAGTCCGTTTTGGGATTACCGGTGCTGCCGGGGTACGTGGAGTGTCGACAGTGCGTCACCGGAGCGCCCGAACGGCGGGATCGCCGCCGGCGCGCGCGGCGGCACGGGTGCCGAGATCAGGCCGAACGGTCCGTCGCCGCGCCGCCGCCCCCGCCACCCGGCGGGTTGTTCGTGTCGTCCGACGGGGTGCTCGGCCCGCCGCTCGGCGTCGCGGGCCCCGTCGGCGGGCCCGAAGAAGAGCCGCCGCCGGGCGGCGTCGGATCCGTGCTGCCCGTCGGCCCCGGGGATTCCGGGCCGGCCGTCTGGCTCGGCTGGGGCGACTCCGGCGGCACGGTGGCCGACGGCGACGGGCTGGAGGTGGACCCGGCGGGCCGGAACGGCCGACCCCGGTCCGGGTTCTGCGTCTGCTCGGTCGGCGCCTCCGCGCTCGGCACGGCGGCCGGCGCCGTCGTCTTCGGCACGTTCACCGCGGGCGCGTCGGTGTCCCTCGTCGCGCCGAGCGCCGCGCCGAGGCCCGCCAACGCCACCAGCACCGCCGCGGCCGCGCCCACCAGGGGGCCGCGGCGCTTCTTCCGCCCGGCCGCGGCCGGCACGACCGGGACGTCGGTGCGGGTGCCCGGGTCGGCGCCACGCAGCGCGGCGACGCCGGGGGCGGGCACCATGGCGGTCGCCGCCGACGGGTCGGAGACCGCGGCGCGGGCGGCCTGGGCCATCGCGGCCCCGCTGCTGAACCGGTCGGCCGGATCCTTCGCCAGGGCGCGGGAGACCAGCGCGCGAACGGCCTCCGGGATGTCGTGCGGCAGCTCCGGTGGCTCGTCGTCGAGGTGCCGGACGGCGACCTGGAGCGGGTTGTCGCCGGTGAACGGCGGGCTGCCGCTCAGGCAGCAGTAGGCGACGGCACCGAGGGCGTAGATGTCGGTGGCCCCCGAGACCGGCCGGCCGGCGGCCTGCTCGGGCGCCATGTAGAGCGCGGTGCCGGGCACCGCGTTGGTGCTGGTGATGCTCGTGACGTTCGTCGACCGGGCCACGCCGAAGTCGACCAGCACCACGCTGCCGTCCTCCTGGACCAGCAGGTTGCTCGGCTTGACGTCGCGGTGCACGATCCCGCCGAGGTGCGCGGCGTGCAGGGCCTGCGCGACCTGGGCCACGATCGCCATCGTCTCGCCGACGTCGAGCCGGCCGGCGGCCTCGATCCGCTTGGACAGCGGCTGGCCGGTCACGAACTCCATGACCAGGTAGTCGGCCCGGCCGCCGTCGGGCAGGTCGTCCTCGCCGCAGTCGAAGACCTGGACGATGCCGGGGTGCCGCAGAGCGGCCATGATCCGTGCCTCGGCGCGGAAACGGGCGATGAAATCGGGGTCGGAGACCAGGGCGGGCAGCAGGACCTTGACCGCGACCTGACGGCCGAGGACCAGGTCCTTGGCCCGCCAGACGTCGCCCATGCCGCCCGTGGCGACACGCTCGTCCAGGCGGTACCGACCGCTGAGTACGACCTCCGATGACAACACAGCACCACCGTACCCAGAGCGGCGGAGAACGGCGCGCGGTGAGCGGGCCGGCCCACCGGCGCGGGCCGCCCCGTCGGGGGCTGTGTGCCGGCGGTCGCCTCCGATATGGTGTGACCGTCCGGGGACGCCCCGTGACGAGATCCGCCCGTCGCCACCGTACGCTGGACGAACGCCCCTCCAGCACGGGCGCAGCGTCGCGGGCGCGCGCCGCGTTACGGCGACCCGCCACCCGATCAGGTAGATAATTCTCACTCTTTTGCCGACCGGGGCCGACTTGTCCGATCGGCCCGGTGCTCCTACCGTTAGCCCGACTCGGGCCCGCCCCACGGCGTCGCCGGCGCCGCGCCGCCGGCCGTGCCGCCGTGGCGAGAGTCCAGAACTACCGTCCGGGCCGCCGCGGTCCCGGGCGTGACCAGGTCAGCGGGGGGCTGAGGGTGCGGGATCAGGTCCGGGTGCCGGACCGTGCTGGCGTCGCGCACGCCCGGGTCGGCGTGCGCCACCCCGGCGCGTCCGGGAAGCGGAAGTGGCGGTCCCGTGTCCGCTGAGCTGAACGACGCGGTCGCGGCGGCGCAGGCCGGCGACGAGGACGGCTTCCGCTTCCTCTACCGCAGCCTCCAACCCGGTCTGCTGCGGTACCTGACCGCCCTGGTCGGCGCCGACGCCGAGGACGTCGCGTCGGAGACGTGGCTGCAGATCTCCCGCGACCTGCCCAGCTTCACCGGCGGCGAGTTCCGGGCCTGGACGGTGACCATCGCCCGCAACCGGGCCATGGACCACCTGCGGCGGCAACGCCGCCGCCCGTCGCTGCCGGTGCCGGTGCAGGCGCTCAGCGAGCTGGCCGGCGACGCTGACACCGCCGAACGGGCCGGCGAGACCATCGGCACCGAGGCGGCGCTGGCGTTGATCGCCACCCTGCCGCCCCGGGAGGCCGAGGCGGTCCTGCTCCGCGCCGTCATCGGGCTGGACGCCGAGACCGCCGGGCGGGTGCTCGGCCGCCGGCCCGGTGCCGTGCGCACCGCCGCCCACCGGGGTCTGCGCCGCCTCGCCGCCCTGATGACACGCTACGACCTGTCCCAGCCGCCGGCCGACACCGAGGGAGCCACCCCGCCGCGTCCGCGCGCCGGTCGGCGGCAGGCGCCGCACGCCGAGCCGGCGGACGGTTGACGTGAGGGGAATCAGATGACCTTCCGCCGGCACGAGCGGCCCGCCGACCGGGCCGAGTCCGACCGGCTGCTCGACGCGGCCCGCGCCGGCTCGCCCGACGCCGGCCCGGAGTCGCTCGCCCGGCTGCTCTCGGCCGCGGCGGCCCCCGCCCGCCCCGGCGAACTGGCCGGCGAGGAGGGCGCGCTGGCAGCCTTCCGGGCCGCCCGCGCCGCCGCGCCCGCCGCCACCGCCGCGACGCGGCCACCGCGCGGACGCCGGTTCACCGCCGGCGCCGTGGCCTGGGCCGCCGGAATCGCGGTCACCGCGACGGCGGGCGCCGCCTTCGCGGCCGTCACCCTGGACCGCCCCGACGACCCGGCCCCGCCGCCGCGCCCGGCCACGCCGGCACCGGCCACCACGGGTACGGAGCAGGGTGGGTCGACCGGCGCCACCGGCAGCGGCGGCACCCCCTCCGACGCGCCCACCGACGGCTCGCGCGGCCCGTCCGCCGCCCCCACGTCCGGTGCCGCCACCCCCGGCGCCCCGGGCGGTGGCGGGCCACGACCGCCGGAGCAGCGCACCGAGCAGATGCGGGGGCTCTGTCAGGCGTACCTGGCCAAGCCGCCGGCCCAGCGGGAGAAGGCGCTGGACAGCTCCGCGTACGCCGGCGTGGTGACCGCGGCGGGCGGCCGGGAGAACGTCGACGACTTCTGCCGGGAGCTGGCGCCCGAGGCCGAGCCGAAGAACGCCGAGCCCACGACGGCACCGTCCCCGGAGGCGACCGGCTGATTGCCCTGCTCGTTCCGGCCGACCCCGCGAAATCCGTCTGTTAGAAACAGAAGTGGTGGGCCGCCGACGCCCTGCCGATGACGGTGGGCGGCGCTACGGTGACATGGCCCGGAAGTCGGCGCGGGGAAGGGAGACCGTCCTGTGGTGACGTCGCCGGAACTCGACCGGAGCATCGTCCTGCGGGAGCGCGCCGCAGCCGCCGGTCACCTCGCCCGGATCTGCTTCAAGACCGGCCCGCCGACCCACACCGGCGTCGAACTCGAATGGACCGTGCACGACGCCGCCGACCCCGCCCGCCCCGTCGACGGCGAGCGGCTCCGGGCGGCGCTGGGGCGGCACAGCCCCCCGACCCTCGACCGCGCGAGCCCCGCCGCACCGCTCCGTCACGGTGGCACCGTGACCGTCGAGCCCGGCGGGCAGTTGGAGATCTCCACCGCGCCCCGCACCTCGCTCGCCACCCTCGTCCAGGCCACCGACGGCGACATCGCCCAGCTGAGCGGCCTGCTCGCCACCGCCGGGCTGGTCCTCGGGCAGAGCGGCATCGACCCCCACCGGCCGCCCCGGGCGGTGGTCGAGACCCCCCGCTACCGCGCCATGCGGCACGTCTTCGACCGGCGTGGCGCCGCCGGCCGGACGATGATGTACAGCACCGCCGGCCTGCAGGTCTGCCTGGACGCCGGGGAGCCGGAGCACCTGCCGGCCCGCTGGGCGACGGCGCACGCGCTCGGGCCGCCCCTGCTGGCCGCCTTCGCCACGGCCGCCCGGCACGCCGGCCGGGCCACCGGCTGGGCGTCCGCGCGCATGGCGGCCTGGTTCGCCATCGACCCGGCCCGCACCCGGCCGGTGTGGACGCCGGCGCGGGCCGACGTCGACCCGGTCGCCGCCTGGACCGACTACGTCCTCGCCGCGCCGCTGCTCTGCGTACGCGGTGGCGGTCCCGACTGGACGCCGCCGCCGGCCGTCAGCTTCGCCGACTGGGTCGACGGGGCGCTGCCCCGACCGCCGACCACCGACGACCTCGACTACCACGTGAGCACCCTGTTCCCGCCGGTGCGCCCCCGGGGCTACCTGGAGCTGCGCTACCTCGACGCACAGCCCGGCCGGGGCTGGGCGGTCGCGCTCGCGGTGGTGGCCGCCCTGCTCGCCGAGCCCGGCACCGTGCACGCGGCCCGCGCCGTCGCCGGCCCGGTGGCGCACCGCTGGCGCGCCGCCGCCCGGCACGGCCTGCGCGACCCGGCGCTGGCCGCCGCCGCCGTGGAGCTGTTCGACCTGGCCCTGACCGCCCTGCCCCGGCTCGGCCTGCCGGCGGCCCTGCACGACGACATCGACCGAGGCGTACGGCGGCGACGGGCCGCCGCGGGGAGGAGGCACGCGTGACCGGAGCGACCACGCAGCGGCCGGGCGCGGAGCGGTTGCGCAGCCGGATCGCGGCGGAGCTGGAACGCACCCGCGCCCGCACGGCGCTGCTGACCGAGGCGGTCGACGAGGCCGACCTGGTGCGGCAGCACTCGCCGCTGATGTCCCCGCTGGTGTGGGACCTCGCGCACGTCGGCAACCAGGAGGAACTCTGGCTGGTCCGGGACGTGGGTGGCCGCGAGCCGGTCCGGCGGGACATCGACGACCTGTACGACGCGTTCAAGCAGCCCCGCCGGGACCGCCCGTCGTTGCCCCTGCTGCCGCCGGAGGAGGCCCGCGCCTACCTGCTCACCGTCCGGGACAAGGTGCTCGACCTGCTGGACAGGGTGGCGTTCACCGACCGTCCGTTGGTCGCCGACGGCTTCGCCTTCGGCATGATCGTGCAGCACGAGCAGCAGCACGACGAGACGATGCTCGCCACCCACCAGCTCCGCGCCGGCCCGGCGGTGCTGCACGCCCCGCCGCCGCCGGAGCCGCGGACCCGGGTCGGCGGCGAGGTGCTGGTGCCGGCCGGTGAGTTCACCATGGGCACCGACACCGACCCGTGGGCGCTGGACAACGAGCGCCCCGCCCACCGGGTCCACCTGCCGGCGTACGTCATCGACGCCACGCCGGTGACCAACGGCCGCTACCGCGAGTTCATCGCCGACGGCGGCTACGACGACCCGCGCTGGTGGAGCCCAGCCGGTTGGCGGCACCGCCGGGAGGCGGGGCTGTCCGCGCCGATGCACTGGCGGCGCGACGGCGACGGCTGGGCCTACCTGCGCTTCGGGCGGTGGGCCCCGGTCCGCGACGACGAGCCGGTGGTGCACGTCTGCCACCACGAGGCGCAGGCGTACGCGGCCTGGGCCGGCAAGCGGTTGCCGACCGAGGCGGAGTGGGAGAAGGCGGCCCGCTGGGATCCGGCCACCGGCCGTTCCCGCCGCTACCCGTGGGGTGACGACGACCCCACCGCCGAGCACGCCAACCTGGGGCAGCGGCACCTGTGGCCGGCCCCGGTGGGCGCCTACCCGGCGGGCGCCTCGCCGCTGGGCGTGCACCAGCTCATCGGCGACGTGTGGGAGTGGACCTCCACCACCTTCCGGGGGCATCCGGGCTTCACCGCGTTCCCCTATCGCGAATACTCGGAGGTCTTCTTCGGCGACGACTACCAGGTGCTGCGGGGCGGGTCGTTCGGCACCGACCGGGTCGCCTGCCGGGGCACCTTCCGCAACTGGGACTACCCGATCCGGCGGCAGATCTTCAGCGGCTTCCGCTGCGCCCGCGACGCCCGGCCAGAGGAGTCGCAGCCGTGAGGACGGCCGCCTGATGTGCCGCCACCTGGCCTACCTGGGACCGCCGGTCACCCTGCGGGAGTTGCTGTTCGACCCGCCGTACGCCCTGGTGCGGCAGTCCTGGGCGCCGCGCGACATGCGCGGCGGCGGGACGATCAACGCCGACGGCTTCGGCGTCGGCTGGTATCCGGGCTCCGGCGAGCCGGTGCGCTACCGGCGGGCCCAGCCGATCTGGAGCGACCCCACGATCGCGCAGCTCGCGGCGGTCACCTCCGCCGGCGCGGTGCTGGCCGCCGTCCGTTCCGCCACGGTCGGCATGGCGGTGCTCGACGGGGCCGCCGCCCCGTTCGCCGAGGGGCCCTGGCTGTTCAGCCACAACGGCGTGGTGCGGGGCTGGCCCGACACGATGGTCCCGCTCGCCGGCACCCTGCCCGTACGTGACCTGCTCACCCTGGACGCGGCCACCGACTCGGCGCTGCTCTGGGCGCTGGTCCGGCACCGGCTGCGGGCCGGGGTGAAGCCTGCCCGCGCGATCGCCGAGACCGTGACGGCGGTGGCCGTGGCGGCCCCCGGGTCCCGGCTCAACCTGCTGCTCACCGACGGCCACACCGTGGTGGCCAGCGTGGCCGGGCACGCGCTGTCGATCCGCGCGACCCCGGCCTCGGTGCTGCTGGCGTCCGAACCGCACGACGACGACCCCGGCTGGCAGGCCGTGCCGGACGGACAACTGGTGGAGGCGACCGCGACGGGGGTGCGTCTGCGCGCCCTCGCCGAGGTCTGACCGCCGGCCGACAGGGACGTTCCGACGACGAAGGGGAAGACATGGGCGCCGAGCCGCTGGAGATCCACCTCGAGGAGCAGGACCTCGGCCGCAGCCTGCGGGAGGACGTCCGCGCCGGCCTGACGGCCGAGCCCAAGTGGCTGCCGCCCAAGTGGTTCTACGACGCCCGTGGCAGCGAGCTGTTCGAGGAGATCACGCGGCTGCCGGAGTACTACCCGACCCGGGCCGAACGCGCCGTGCTGGCCGAACGGGCGGGCGCGATCGCCGAACTGACCGGCGCGAAGACGCTGATCGAGCTCGGTTCGGGCTCGTCGGAGAAGACCCGGCTGCTGTTGGACGCGTTCACCCGGCGGGGCGGCCTCGGCACGTTCGTGCCGCTGGACGTGTCGGTCAGCGCCCTGCGCCAGTCCACCGTCGAGATCGCGGCCGACTACCCGGGGCTGCGGGTGCGCGGCATCGTGGGGGACTTCACCCGTCACCTGGGCCGGTTGCCGACCGGCGGGCGGCGGCTGGTGCTCTTCCTCGGCGGCACCATCGGCAACCTCCTGCCGGCCGAGCGGGCGCGGTTCCTGGGCGCGATGCGGGGCGCCCTGGAGGCGGGGGACTGGCTGCTGATCGGCACCGATCTGGTCAAGGACCCGGCGGTCGTCGTGCCGGCGTACGACGACGCGGCCGGGGTCACCGCCGAGTTCAACCGCAACGTGCTGCGGGTGGTCAACCGGGAGTTGGGCGCCGACTTCGACCCGGAGGCGTTCGCCCACGTGGCGCTCTGGGACCCGGCGCGGGAGTGGATCGAGATGCGGCTGCGCGCGCTCCGGCCGATGCGGGTCCGGGTGCTCGACCTGGCGGTCACCTTCGCCGAGGGCGAGGAGTTGCGCACGGAGGTGTCCGCGAAGTTCCGGCCCGAGGGCATCGCCGCGGAGCTGGCGGCGGCCCGCTTCGGCGTCCACGACTTCTGGACCGACCCGGACGGCCTGTTCGGCGTCACCCTGGCCCGCGCGGAGTGACCGGGACCGGCCGGCCGGCGGCGCGTGACGATCTTCACCCGTGGCGCCCGGCCCCGCCGGTGGTCGGCTAGGCTGGGCGGCGCGAAGGGGAGTAGCCCCCAATGTCGTGGTCGACACACTGGTGCGTTCCGCATCCGGCCACGCGGCCTCGTCATCGGGGCGGGCGAGACCTTCGACTCAGGCTGTCGCAGCCGGGTCGAGGGCGCCCCCGTACCTCCTCCCGGCGTGATCCGGAAGGATGTCATGGAAGGTTTCCTCGTCGCGCTGGTGGTCAGCTTCGGCGTCATCTTCGTCGCCGAGCTGGGCGACAAGTCCCAGCTGATGGCCCTGACCTTCGCCACCCGCTTCAAACCCGTACCGGTCCTGATCGGCATCACCGTCGCCACCGCCGTCGTGCACCTGGCCTCGGTGGCGATCGGCTACGGCCTCGGCGCCGCGCTCCCGACGGAGTGGATCTCGCTGGTGGCGGGCCTCGCGTTCCTCGGTTTCGGCGCGTGGACCCTGCGCGGGGACACGCTCACCGAGGAGGAGAAGCGCAAGGCCGAGAAGACCAGCAAGTCCGCCATCGTGGCGGTGTCGGTCGCGTTCTTCCTGGCGGAGCTGGGCGACAAGACCATGCTCGCCACCATCACCCTCGCCACCAAGTACGGCTGGTTCGGCACCTGGCTCGGCTCGACGGTCGGCATGGTGGCGGCGGACGCGCTGGCCATCCTGGTCGGGCGGATGCTCGGCCGGAGGCTGCCGGAGAAGACCATCAAGTACGGGGCCGCCGCGCTCTTCGCCATCTGCGGCCTCTGGCTGATCCTGGAGGCGGTCGCGCAGCTCACCTGATGCCCCGACTACCGCCCGGCGGGCCGGGTAAGGCCAGCGGGTGGGCGTCGAGGAGGTGCTGCGCCACGGCTACCAGTTGCTGGTCACCGCGGTGGAGGTCGCCGGCGCGGTGGTCATCTTCGTCGGCGCGGCCTGGGCGGCGCTGCGGTTCGTGGTCGAAGGGCTGCGGCACCGCAGCGCCGCCGTGTTCACCCCGATCCGCCTCTCCCTGGGGCGGTTCCTCACCCTCGGGCTGGAGTTCCAGCTCGCGGCGGACATCCTGCGTACGGCGGTCTCGCCGACCTTCACCCAGATCGGGCAGCTGGCGGCCATCGCCACCATCCGGACCGCGCTGAACTACTTCCTCGGTCGGGAGATCCGCCAGGAGCAGCGGCAGGTGGGGGAGACGGAGCACGCCAGGTGACCCGTGTCCTGGCCACCGCCACCACCGCGCTGGCCACGCTCGCCGGCCTGGCGGCGCTGGTCGGCACGCGTTCCTGGCGCTGCGCGCTGCGGGTACTGCTGGACCTGCTCACGGCCGCCGGCCTGCTGCGGCTGGCCGTCGACCAGGGCTGGGCGGAGCTGGCGGCCGCGGCGGCGATCGTCCTGCTGCGCCGGCTGCTGTGGGCCGCGCTCACCGGCGCGGCGCCGCCACGACTATCGGCGGCCTCCAGCGGGCAAGAGGATCACCACCTACCGTTGCGGTAGGAGGCGAAACCGGAGAAAGCGGGAGGACTGCCGACATGAGCAAGCATGACGAGCCGAACGAGTACGGCTTCGCCGGAGACGCCACCGCCCCGCAGCCGCCGGCCGGCGGGCGGGCCGACGAGCAGGACCGGGCGGAGGAGGTGGGGGTGCCGGCCGACGACCTGATGGAGCCGGTCAGTGACGCCCTCGCCGACGAGCAGGAGGAGCGCCGGGCGGCCGAGCGGCGCCGCTGACCCGTCCGGGCTCCGGCGGGCCGGTTGTCGTTCCGCCGGAGTTCCGCGCGGCTTCCGGCCGCAGCCGTCCCGGATCAGCCGTCGGCCGTCCCGGATCAGCCGTCGGCCGTCCCGGATCAGCCCTCGGCCGTCCGGGTCAGCCGTCCCCGCGCTGGTAGACGTCCGGCACGCCGTCGCGGTCGGTGTCCACGGCCTCCGCCTCGGCGATCCGCCGGTAGGCGGCGTTGCGCCGGACCAGCACGACCGCGGCGAGCAGCGCCGCGATCACCGAGCCGGTGAGCACAGCCGCCTTGACGTTGTCGTCGGCCGCGCTGCCGGCGCCGAACGCGAGTTCGCCGATCAGCAGGGAGACGGTGAACCCGACCCCGGCGAGCAGCGCCACCCCGAGCAGGTCGGCCCAGGTGATGTCCTCGTCGAGCCGGGCCCGGGTGAAGCGGGCGAGCAGGAACGTCGAGCCGAAGATCCCGACGGCCTTGCCGACCACCAGGCCGGCGACGACGCCGATCACGATCGGGTCCGTGACGATCGCGCCCAGGTCGGCGCCCCGCAGCGACACCCCGGCCGCGAAGAACGCGAAGACCGGCACGGCGAAGCCGGCGGAGACCGGGCGCCAGCGGTGCTCCAGGTGCTCGGCGAGCCCGTGCGTGTCGCCGTCCCTGCCCAGGACCGGCACCGTGAAGCCCAGCAGGACGCCCGCCACGGTGGCGTGCACCCCGGAGGCGTGCACGAGCGTCCACGCGGCCACCGCGAGCGGGATCAGGGCCCACCACCAGGTCCTGCGGCGCTGCACGAGCAGGCCGAAGAGTGCGATCGGGGCGAGCGCGGCGAGCAGCGGCAGCGGGCTGAAGTCGTCGGTGTAGAAGATCGCGATGACGGTGATCGCGAGCAGGTCGTCGACCACCGCGAGGGTGAGCAGGAAGGCCCGCAGGCCCTGCGGCAGGTGGGAGCCGATGATGGCCAGCACGGCCAGGGCGAAGGCGATGTCCGTCGCGGTGGGAATGGCCCAGCCCCGCAGGCCGTCGCCGCCGGCGGCCAGGTTGACCGCGACGTAGATCAGCGCCGGTAGCGCCATTCCGCCGACCGCCGCGACCACCGGCAGGGCCGCCCGCCGCGGGTCCCGCAACTCGCCGACGACGAATTCCCGCTTCAGTTCCAGCCCGACCACGAAGAAGAAGACCGCGAGCAGGCCGTCGGCCGCCCAGGCGGAGAGGCTCAGGTCGAGGTGCAGCGCAGCCCCGCCGGCCCACGGCACCCAGCCGCCGAGGGTCTGGTAGGCGGACTCCCAGGGCGAGTTCGCCCAGACCAGCGCGATCACCGCGCCGAGCAGGAGGAGACCGCCGCCGACCGTCTCGGTCCGCAGTACGTCGGCCAGGAAGCGGGCCTCCGGCCAGGACGTACGCGAGAAGAGCCGGCGGGTCGGGCGGGAAGGGCCGGTGTGCGGGGCGCGGTCGCTCATGCGTGAGGTTCACCTTGGTGTCGGGGCAGCAGGGGGTAGCTGCCGACCAGGCTTCCCGGCACACCGTCACCGACCCTATCCATCGCAGCCGCCACCGGCGAGTCGGGACGGTTCGTCGTCGGAGACGTCACGCCCGTTCGTTTCTCCCCGCGTCCCGGGACGCCGCACGCCCGTTTGTCGGTTGGCGGGTCGGTCGTAGATGTCAAGGGGTGAAAATGCATAACTCAGGACATAGGTCGTATGAGTCGCTTTAATGGTTTCACGAGATTATGTCGACCTTGGGGGTTTTCGTGAAGTTCTTTGGCGTTACCGGCCTGGTACGGAGGCGCGCCTGATGGACCTGTACCGCCAACTCCGCCTCGTGCGTCGGCACTGGTGGATCGTGCTCCTCACCGTCATGGTCGCGCTCGGCGTCACCGCCCTCGTCACCGTCCGGGCCCAGCCCCGGTACGTCGCCTCGGTGACCTTCTTCGTCACCACGCCGAGCCAGGGCGTCACGGACGCCTACCAGGGCGGCCTCTTCCTCCAGCAGCGCGTCAAGTCGTACGCGGAGCTGCTGACCAGCGACCGGCTGGCGCAGAGCGTGGTGGCCGAGAACGCGATCGGGCTCACCGCCGAGGAGGTCCAGGGTCTGGTCAGCACGTCCACCGAGACGGGCACCGTCCTGCTGCGCGCGTCGGTGACCGACACGGACCAGAACCGGGCGCTGAAGGTCACTGAGGCGCTCTCCGCGAAGTTCGTGGAGCTGGTGCAGAAGGTGGAGACGACCCAGGACGGCAAGGCAGGCCCCATCAAGATCGAGGTGGTCAGCGGGCCGCGGGTCAGTTCGAGCCCCGTCTCGCCGCAGCCGGTCCGCAACGTCGTCATCGGGACGCTGCTGGGGCTGCTCGCCGGCGTGGGCCTGGCGATCCTGCGCGGGGTGGCCGACGTCCGGTTGCGCGACGCCGCCGCTTTGCAGCGCACCACCGGCAGCCCGCTGCTCGGTGAGATCCCGTTCGAGAGCACGGCGAAGTCGGAGCCGTTGATCGTGGGCGACGCGGCGAACTCCGCCCGCGCCGAGGCGGTCCGCAAGCTGCGCACCAACCTGCGCTTCGTGGACGTGCACGAGCCCGCCCGGGTCATCGCGGTCACCAGCGCCCTGCAGGGCGAGGGCAAGACCACGCTCTCCTGCAACCTGGCGATCGCCCTGGCCGAGGCCGGCTGGCGGGTGCTGCTGGTCGACGCCGACCTGCGCCGGCCGAAGGTCGCCGACTACCTGGGGCTCGACGCCGGCATCGGGCTCACCGACGTGCTCGTCGGCGACGTCCAGGTCGGCGACGTGGTGCAGCGCTGGGGCGACAAGTCCCTGCTGGTGCTGCCGAGCGGCTCGGCGCCGCCCAACCCCAGCGAGCTGCTCGGCTCGAAGGCGATGGCGGACCTGCTGCTCGCCCTGCGGGAGTCGGCCGACATCGTCATCATCGACACCGCCCCGCTGCTGGCGGTCACCGACGGCGTGGTGGTGGCCGTGCAGGCCGACGGCGCGCTCCTGGTCTCCCAGCAGGGACGCACCTCGCGGACGCAGGTGGCCGCCGCCGCGCGTTCCCTGAACTCGGTCTCCGTCCGGCTGCTCGGCTGCGTGTTGAACATGGCCAAGGTGGCCAAGGCCGAGGCCTACCAGTACGAGGCCTACCGGGTGGTGGCGGCCGGCGGGCCCGCGGACGTGCCGGCCGACCGGGCCAAGACCGCCCGGCACGCGGAGCGGATCGACGGCGTCAGCGACCGCACGCAGGAACTCACCCGGCTGTCCCGATGAGCGCCGCGAGGGGTCGCAGGGACCGTTCGATCTCCTCGGCGCAGCGTCGGAAGTCGGCGGCGGTCCCGCCGATCGGGTCCACCAGGTCGTCCGCGTCGGGGGTGGCGGGTTGCAGCCGCCCCCGGGCGCGGGCGGCCGCCCGGACCGCGGCCCGCACGGGCCCGTCGGTCGGGTCCGCGATCGCGTCGTCCGCCGGATCCGCGTCGTCCGCGGCCTCGGCCAGCCGGGCGAACTGGCGCAGGGTGAACGTCCGGTGCAGCGCCGCCGGCGCGAGCGCGGTGCAGACCGAGCGCTGGCGTCGGGTGGCCGCCAGGACCAGCGTCGCCCCGACCAGGTGCTCCCCGCGCAGCCGCCGGGTGCGGAAGCCGGTGGGGTCACCGCCGGCCCACGTCGCCACCTCCGCCGCGTACGGGTGCATCGGCAGGCCGTCGACGGCGTCGGTGCCCGCGCTGGAGACCACGACCGGCTGCCCGGCCAGCAGGCGGCGGGCGAGGTACTCGGCCATCGGGGACCGGCACAGGTTGGCGTGGCAGACGAACAGCACGCGGTCGACCATCTGGACCCCTCTCGTCGGTGCTCGCGCGGGCAACGCCGCGCCGGCCGCCGGCCGTCGGTGCCGGCCGGACGCGGAGGGGATGCGGGCATCGTACGCGGGATCGACGCGTCCACCACGCCGTGCCGCGCCGAACCGCCCGACCCGGACGGAGGCGCGCCGATGAGGATCGGGATCCTGTCCTACCACTTCCCGCCCGAGCCGGCGTTCATCCCGGGCAGCCTCGCCGAGGAACTCGCGGTGCGGGGACACGAGGTGAAGGTGCTGACCGGCTTCCCCGACTATCCCGGGGGGCACGTCTACCCGGGGTGGCGACAGCGGTGGCGTCACGAGACCCGCAGCGAGCGGCTGACCGTCCGCCGGGTCCCGCGCTACAGCGCCGGCGACGGGTCGCTGCGCACGCGGATGGCCGGCTACCTCTCCTTCGCCGGCAGCGCCACGCTGACCGGTCGGCCGTTCCTCGCCGACGTCGACGCGCTCTACGTCCACCTGCCGCCGGCGACCGCCTTCGCCGCCGCGGGCCTGCTGCGGCTGCTGGGCCGGGTGCCGACCGTCGTTCACGTGCAGGACGTCTGGGCGGCGGACGAGCCGACCGGCGCCGGGAACGGGCGGTGGGCCGCGCGGATCGGCGCGGCGATGACCCGGGCCTACCGTGCCGCCGACCGGATCGCGGTCTCCGCGCCGTCGCTGCGGGACAAGGTCGTGGCCGCCGGCGCCGACCCGGCCCGGGTGCAGGTGGTGCTCAACTGGACCGACGAGCGGATCTTCCAGCCCGCGCGGCCCAGCGGGGCGGCGCGCCGGCTGGTGCGCCGCGACGACCGCTGCGTGGTGATGCACGCCGGGACCATCGGCGCCCGGCAGGGCCTGGAGACGGCGGTACGGGCGGCGGCGGCGCTGGACCGCACCATGGACCTCGTCCTGGTGGGCTCGGGCGCGGACGAGCGGCGGGTGCGGGGGCTCGCCGCCGAACTGCGCGCCGACAACGTGCGCTTCGTCGAACGCCGGTCTCCGCTGGACATGCCGGAGCTGTACGCCGCCGCCGACTATCAGCTCGTCATGCTGCGCGACCTCCCGGAGCTGCGCAGCACCCTGCCGGCGAAGCTCCAGGCGGCGTTCTCCTGCGCCGCGCCGGTGGTGGCCTCGGCCGGCGGCGACACCGCCGAACTGGTGGAGCGGGCCCGGGCCGGGCTGTCCTGCCCGCCGGAGGACTGGGCGAGCCTGGCCGACCGGTTCTGGCTGGCCGCCACCATCCCGCCGCCCGCCCGGGTGGACATGGGCCGGCGCGGCCGGGAGGCGTACCTGCGGGAGATGTCCATGCCGGCGGGCGTGGACCGGATCGAACGCCTGCTGTACGAGGCGGCTGCCGGCCGCGCCACCGGCCGCTGAACCGCGAGCAACCCTCGCGTACCGGCCAATACCGTCATCTACCGGCGAAAACGATCGTTACCTGCTAGGAACAGGCGGAGGAATAGGGTCTTCTGTCCGTTTCCGCGAAGGGACGTGTGGTGTGACGGAGAGCCAGAGAACGCGCCGGCGGCGGGGCCGGCCCCGGCGGCGTCGGCAACTTCGCCGGGCACTTCTCGCCTGCCTCGTGGTGGGTTCGCTGCTCCTGGTGACGGGCGGCTGGGTGGGCTTCCGGGGCTGGCAGGCCCGCGCCCACCTGCTCAACGCCGCCGGGCTGGCCCGGGAGCTCAGCGCCCAGGTGGTCGGCGGTGACACGGCCCGCGCGCAGCGCACCCTGGCCGCGCTCCAGGAGCAGGCGGGCAAGGCCAGGTCGGCGACCGGCGACCCCGGCTGGTGGCTCGGCCGGCACACCCCGTACGCCGGGGACAACCTGGCCGCCGTGCGGCAGATCTCGGTCGCCGTCGACGACCTGGCCCGGCAGGCGTTCCCGCTGCTGCTCCGCACCGACCTGGCCAGCCTGGTGCCGGCGGGTGGGCGGCTCGACGTGGCCCGGCTGCGGACGGTCTCGGCGGAACTGGCGACCGTCAACGCGGCCGTGCAGGGCACCCGGAGCAGCCTGGCCAGGGTGCCCACCGACGGCCTGGTGAGCCAGGTCCGGCAGGCGCTCGCCGACCTGCGCGGGGAGATCGACCGCCTGGCGGGCCTCACCGCCGCGGCGGACCAGGCCACCCGGCTGCTTCCGCCCCTGCTGGGCGCCGCCGGCCCGCGCACCTATCTCGTGGTGTCCCAGAACCCGGCCGAACTGCGCGCCACCGGCGGCATGATCGGCGCGTACGCCGTGATCCATGCCGACGACGGCCGGGTCCGGATGGGGCGGCAGGGCAGCAGCAGCACGCTGGGCCGGTTCCAGCCGCCGTTGAAGGTGCCCGCGGAGGTGCGTCACCTCTGGGCCGACCTGCCGGGGATCTATCCGGCGGACGTCAACCTCACCCCGCACTTCCCGACCGCCGCCGCGCTCTACCGGGAGATGTTCCGCCGGCGTACGGGGACCACGGTGGACGGCGTGCTCGCCGTCGACCCGGTGGTGCTGTCGTACCTGCTGAAGGCCACCGGCCCGGTGATGGTGCCCGGCGGGGTCCCGCTGGCTGCGGAGAAGGTCGTCCAGACGGTGCTCGGCGACAGCTACCAGCGGATGGACAACGAGGAGCAGGACGCCTTCTTCGCGGCCTCCGCCGCCGCCGTGTTCGACGCGCTGGTCACGAAGAAATACGACCCGAAGGGGTTATTGTCCGCATTTGACCGTGCTGTCACCGAACGCCGGATATTGTTCTGGAGTGCCCGACCCGAAGAGCAACGGACGATCGGCGACAGCCGAATGGCCGGGGTGCTTCCGGAGAAGGACGCCGTGCCGACGGTCGGCGTGTTCCTCAACGACGGCAGCGGCGCGAAGCTCGGCTACTACCTCCGGCAGACGGCGACCCTCACCGTCGGCGACTGCCGGACCGACGGCCGCCGGGAACTCCGGCTCCGGGTCACCCTGCGTTCGTCGGCGCCCAAGTCGGGTCTCAGCAAGTCGGTCCTCGGCCTCGGCCTGGCCGGCGACCCGTACACCGCCCGCACGTTGGTGTCGGTGTACAGCCCCGCCGGCGGGACCGTGCTCACCACCCACCTCGACGGCGTCGAGACGGCGGTGGGCAGCGGCACCGAACGGCGCCGCCAGGTGACCACGGCGAACGTCGAGGTCGGCCCGGGAGGCTCCCGCACCTTGGAGGTCACCGTGCTCACCGCGAAGACCGGCGTCGGTACGGCCGAACTGTGGCTGACCCCCACCGCCACCCCATGGACCACCCAAGTTGTTTCCGCACCAAGCTGTGACCAGTAGGAGGGAACCAATCATGCGGCTATCCCGCATCATCATGGCGCTCGCGGTCGGTCTGGCCGTGGTGGCCGCGCCGTCCGCCGCGGGGGCGGCGCAGCCGCAGCCGGCGCCGAGCGAAACCCAACCACCGCCCTACGCGCCCGGCCCCGCAACCCTTGCGGTGAGCCCGACGACCGTCGTGGTCGGTCAGACCGCCACGCTGATCGGCACCGGCTGGACGCCGGGCGAGACGGTCGTGATCACCGCCAGCACGGCGCCGCTCGCCGCCCCCGTACTGGGCACCGAGCAGGCGCGGCGCAGCAACGGCGAGCTGGTCGCGATGGCGCCCGTCTCGTTCCAGCAGGCCCCGCAGCCGAACCCGAGGAGCTGGGAGGTCACGGCCGACGACGAGGGCGAGTTCCGCACGACCTACACGCCGCGCCACCACGGCACCTACACCTTCCGCGCCCGCGGTGAGTCGTCGGAGAAGGTGGCGACCGCGACGCTGACCGTGCTGAAGAAGCACTCCCCGGCGCCGCTGCCCGTCACGGGTGACAGCCTGAGCACCCCGATGAAGTTCGGCGGCGGCCTCGTCGGCGCCGGCGCGGTGCTTCTGCTGCTGTCGCTGGTCTGGCGCAAGCGCCACCGCTTCGGCATGGGGGCCGCGCGCTGACGGTGAGCGCCTTCCGGGCAGTGCCCGGGCACCGCGAAACGGCTGACGCCCGTCGGGAGGTTTCCCGGCGGGCGTCGGCTTGTTCTCTGGTTCTTTGGTTGCTGTTGGTCGTGGTGGGGCGTTGGGTTGCGTGGCGGTGCGGGCCACACCCCGTCGGTGGTCGCGCGCCGTCCGTGCCCGAATGTCGGTTGTGCGGTACGGCTGCCGTTCGGCGTCCGCGAAGCGTCGGCGAGGCGTCGGTGAGGGGTCGCGCAGTGGGGTTGGCCTCGTGTTGGCCGTGGGGTTGGCGTGGTGTCGGCTGCGGGGTGGCGACCGGGTCGACCCGCTGTCGGCAGGTCCGGGTGGGTCGGGTGACGTGGGTCCTGTCGAGCTGCCCCAGCTGTGAGACCACCCCCGTGACACCAGGTTCGGTCGCCTGCGGTGGCACGTTGTGCCCCATCTGTGAGGGCAGCTCGACAGGGACCAGGCAGCGGAACCCGTGGGGTCCGGTTGTGTCCCGTCTGTGAGGGCAGCTCGACAGGGACCAGGCAGCGGAACCCGTGGGGTCCGGTTGTGTCCCGTCTGTGAGGGCAGCTCGACAGGGGTCGGGCGGCGGCGACGGACGGCCGCGTCGGGGCCAAGGTGTCGTGGTCGTCCGGAGCCGGCACGATGCCGGGCGTACAGTCGGGCTGGTGGAGCGTACCGAGAGAATGCCCGCGCAGACCCGCCCGCCCGGCGTGGCCACGGCCGATCCCGGCAGCGTCCTGCTGCCGGGCCACGACGTGCCGCTGGGCCGCTACACGACGGTGCGGCGGCTGCTGCCGCAGCGCCAGCGGCGGATGGTCGGGGCCTGGTGCTTCGTGGACCACTTCGGCCCGGACGACGTGGCCGAGCGGCCCGGCATGGAGGTGCCTCCGCACCCACACACCGGCCTCCAGACGGTGACGTGGCTGCTGGACGGGGAGATCCTGCACCGGGACAGCCTCGGCAACGTGCAGCCTATCCGCCCCGGCCAGCTCAACGTGATGACCTCCGGGCACGGCATCGCGCACTCCGAACGGTCGCCTGATCGGCATCCGCCGCTGATGCACGGCGTGCAGCTCTGGGTGGCGCTGCCGGACCCGGCCCGCGCCGGCGCGGCCGATTTCGCCCACCACGCCGACCTGCCCCGCTGGCGCGACGGCGAGCTGGACGTCACGCTGCTGGTCGGCGAGCTGGAGGGCGAGCGGTCGCCGGCCGTGACGCACACCCCGCTGCTCGGCGCGCAGCTCGAGGTGCGCGGGGCCGCGCCGGCCACGCTGCCGCTGCGCCGCGACTTCGAGTACGCGCTGCTGGCCATGTCCGGCGCCGCCGAGGTCGACGGTGTGTCGCTCGCCCCCGGAGCGCTGCTCTACCTCGGCACCGGCCGGGACGGGCTCACCCTGACCGGCGAGGTGGGCAGCCGCCTCCTGCTGCTCGGCGGGGCACCCTTCGAGGAGCCGCTGGTGATGTGGTGGAACTTCGTCGGCCGCTCGCACGAGGAGGTCGCCGCCGCCCGGGAGGACTGGATGGCCGGGCGGCGCTTCGGCGTCGTCGCCGACGACCCGGCCCCGCCGTTGCCCGCCCCGGCACTGCCCACCACCCGGCTCAAGGCGCGCGACCGCAGTGGCGGCGTCCTCGGCTGACTCGGGCAGGCGTGGCCGGGCCCGACATGGGTAGTCGCCGGCATGCCGACCATCTCCCGCATTGAGGACAAGAAGCGACTGGTGCGCCGGCTCGCCGGCAGCGGGCGGGGCTTCGCGGAGCAGTACGGCTTCCGGGTCACGAACAACCCGTCGAGCCTGTTCCAGGTGCTCTGCCTCGCCGTGCTGTTGGCCCGGCGCGGCGACTTCCGGCGCGCCCTGGACACCGCGCACGCGCTGCCCGAGGCGGGCTGGGACAGCGCCGCCCGGCTGGCCCGCTCGCTGCATGCCGACCGGGTGCGCGTGCTGCGCGACAGCGGCCAGCGCGGCGACGTCGACGCGCTCGCCGACACCCTGGGCGACCTGGCCCGGGCCGTCGTCGAGCGCTACCGGGGCGACCTGCGCCGGCTGCGCGCGGTGGCGCACCACGACCCGGCCCGGGAGCGCGAGCTGCTCACCGAGCTGCCTGGCGTGGACGCCGCCGTGGCCGACCTGTTCCTGCGCGAGGCGCAGGCGCTGTGGCGGGAGGTGGCGCCGGTGGCCGACCGCAGGGCGCTGGTCGCGGCGCGCCGGCTGGGGCTGGGACGCTCGGCCGACGACCTCGCCGGGTTGGCCGGCAGCGGCGAGTCCGAGCGGCTCGCCTGGCTGGTCGGGGCGCTGGCCCGGGTCGACCTGGAGCAGCGGTACGCGGAGCTGACCCCCTGACGCGCGGGGTGCGGTGGCCCACAGTTCGCCGGTATTCCTCCAAACGGGGGATGGCGCATCGTATGATGATCTCGGCAGTGATGCCCGCCCGGTTCGGGCGTACATCAACCGCCTGGTGGTCGCGGCCCGGTTCGGGCCTCGTCGACCGTCGGTCAGGTTCTGCGTGGCGCCCCGGTCGCGGTTCGCGGCGGGGGCGCCCGCCTGTCCGGCCGCTACCCGCTCACCTGGCCAGGCCGGCCAGCAGGTTCACCGTCACCGCGATGACGAACGCCCCGAACAGGTACGACAGCATCGAGTGCCGCAGCACCGTCCGGCGCATCTCGTTGCTGGTGAGCGCGGTGTCGGAGACCTGGAAGGTCGCCCCCACGGTGAACGCCAGGTAGGCGAAGTCGGAGTAGCGCGGCGGCTCCGGCTGGTTGAAGTCCACCCCGCCGTCCGGCCCGGTGTAGTAGATCCGCGCGTACCGGGCGGCGAACACGGTGTGCACCACCAGCCAGGACAGCAGCACGCTGAGCACGCTCAGCCCGCTGTAGACGTTCCAGAGGGTCGTGGCGGGCCCCTGGTGGGCGCGGGTCACCACGACGCCGACCGCCAGCAGGCTGGTCAGGCAGGCGACGAGCAGCAGGGAGTCGCGGGCCGCCCGGTTCGGGTCCTCGTACACCGCCAGCCGGGCCGTCCGGTCCGCGTCCATCGGCCACACCTTGTGCCAGACCAGCAGCAGCCAGCTCAGCGCGGCGGCGTCCCAGCCGACCAGGGGGGCGAGCTCCAGCGAGGCCGTCAGCGCGGTGAGGCCGCCGGCCAGCAGCCCGACCACGCCCATCACGGTGAGCTGGAGGGCGGCCGGGGTGTGCCCGTACGGCCGCGCACCGTCATCCGTCATCGGTCCCGCCCTGCGCAGGCACCGCCGCCGGTCAGCCGAGGCGCGGGCAAGGCTCAGATGCCGCGCAGGTGCTGCGAGACCCGCTGGTGCCGCTCCCGGGCCTGCGCCGCCCGCTGGGACGGGCCGACCTCGGGCGCGGCGTCGATGTGTGCGGAGCGGGCCACCTCGTTGCCGTTGGCGTAGTCGACCGGTGGCAGGGCCCGCAGGGCCTGCAACACGTCCGGCGGGGCGCCCTCGCGTTCGGCCTCGCGTACCACGTCGTCCTTCCCGGCCGGGTAGTCCAGGCTCGACAGGTACTGCAGCACGTCGGCGTAACTCGCCATGGTGTCGGCTCCTCCGGGCATCGATCCGGTCACGACCGGCGGCGGTTACCCGCCCGGCGGCCCGTCACGCGCCGTCCGGCGGGGAAATCCGCCGCCGTTTTGTGGACGGGGCACCGGGTACGCGCAGCCGACGCAGGCGCGGAAGGAGCCACGGATGAACTACGACACCTTCGTCGACCAGGTCGCCCGGCGCACCCACATGTCCTCCGAGCAGGCGGTGGCGCTGACCCGGGCGACGCTGGAGACCCTCGCCGAGCGGCTGACCGGCGGGGAGGTGCTGGACCTGGCGGCGCAGCTGCCCAAGCCGTTGCAGGTGGTGATGAAGCCGAGGCCGCGCACGGAGTCGGCGGACCGGTTCGGTGCGGCCGAGTTCGTCGCGCGGATCGCGGTGCGGGCCGGGATCGACGAGTCGGCGGCCAGGGACGCCGCCCGCGCGGTCTTCATCACGCTCCGCGAGGCGATCACCGGCGGCGAGTTCGACGACGTGGCCACCCAACTGCCGCGCGACTACCGGATGCTGGTGGAACCCGCGATGGCTCCCGGCGCCACCCTGCGCCGCTCCTGACCGGGCCGGCCGACCTGCCCGCCGACCGTCCGTCCCGCGACCCGGCACGGCGGTCGGACGTCGGGGTGCGACCCATCCCCGACCGACCCGGCGCGACCGGCGGCGGTCAGGCGACCGCGCCGGCGGCGCGCAGGGCGGCGACGCTGCCCGGGTCGAAGCCCGCTTCGGCCAGCAGTTCGTCGGTGTGCTCGCCGGGCTGCGGCGGCGGGCGGCGCAGCGCCGTCGGCGTGCCGGAGAAGCGGGGCGCCGGGGCCGGCTGGGTGACCCCGCCCTGCTCCACGAAGGTGCGCCGGGAGGCCAGGTGCGGGTGCTCGGGCGCCTCCCGCCAGTCCAGCACCGGCGCCACGCAGGCGTCCGACTGGCCCAGCAGCGCCGTCCACTCGTCCCGGGAACGGGTGCGGAACAGACGCGCCCACGCCCGGCGCAGCGCCGGCCAGTTCGCCGGGTCGGTGCGGTCCAGCGCCTCGTCCGGGTGCAGCGGGAACCCGCTGCGCCGGACCAGCTCGTCGTAGAACTGCGGCTCCAGCGCGCCGACGGCCAGATAGCGGCCGTCGGCGCACTCGTACGTGTCGTAGAACGGGGCGCCGCCGTCGAGCAGGTTCACCCCACGCGGGTCCTGCCACATGCCCAGCCGGCGCAGCGCGTGGATCTGGGTGCTGAGCACCGCCACGCCGTCCACGATGGCCGCGTCGACCACCTGGCCGCGCGCGCCGCCGCGCACCGCGTACAGGGCCGAGACCAGGCCCAGGGCGAGCATCATCCCGCCGCCGCCGAAGTCGCCGAGCAGGTTCATCGGCGGCACCGGGCGCTCCCCGGGCCGCCCGATCCCGTGCAGCGCCCCGGTCAGCGCCACGTAGCCGATGTCGTGCCCGGCGTACGGGGCGGCCGGGCCGTCCTGCCCCCAGCCGGTCATCCGCCCGTAGACCAGTCGCGGGTTCACCGCCAGGCAGTCCGCCGGGCCGACACCGAGCCGCTCGGTCACCCCCGGCCGGAAGCCCTCGATCAGCGCGTCGGCGCCGCCGGCCAGGGCCAGCACCACCTCCCGGCCGCCGGGGGACTTCAGGTCCACCCCGATCGAGCGGCGCCCCCGGTTGAGCAGGTCCGGGTGCGGGCTGCCGAACGCGCCCGGGTCCACGTCGGTGGCCCGGTCCACCCGGACCACGTCCGCGCCCAGATCGGCCAGCATCATCGCGGCGAACGGGCCGGGCCCGATGCCGGCCAGCTCGATCACCCGTACGCCGGCCAGCGGGCCGGCCGGCACGTCCTCGGTCATCGGCAAACGATAGGCGCTGCGCGTTTGCGCCGGAAGGGGTCGGGAACCCGCCGGGCGAGAGGCGGGAGGTGGCGTGGTCGACGACCGGATCAGGGTGGCCATGCTGCACGGTCCCGGCCGGCCCGACGCCGACGGCGTCAGCGACTACGTGGCACACCTGGTCGAGGCGCTGGACGACGTGGGCGTCGAGGTGACCCCGGTGCCGGTGCGTCCCGACGGGGACGGGGGCCGTTGGCGGGCCGCCACCGTCCGGGCCGCGCGCCGGGTCCGCGAGCTGGCCCCCGACGTGGTGCACGTGCAGTTCGCGCCGTCGGCCTACCGGTTCTCCGGTCAGCCCGGCCTGCTGCCGTGGCGGCTGCCCCGGCGGGTGCCGCTGGTCACCACCCTGCACGAGTACGGGTGGTGGGCCTGCCCCGGCTGGCTGCCGGGCCGGCTCTGGTCGGTGGCGGAGCGGGCCCGCTGCTGGGACCGGGAGTCGGGCCGGCTGGTGCCGGCCAGCGCGGCGGTCATCGTCACGAACCCCGGCCACGGGGACGTGGTCCGCGCGCGCACCGGTCGCGCCCCGACGCACATCCCGATCGCCCCGAACGTCGCCGACCACGTCGGCGCGGCCACCGCCGGGCGGTGCCTGCGGGCCGAGCTGGGTCTGCCCGAGGGCGCCCCGCTGCTGGCCTTCTTCGGCTTCGTGCACCCCGTGAAGGGGCTGCGGCACCTGGTCGAGGCGCTGCCCGACCTGCGGCGCGACCACCCCGAACTGCGGCTGCTGGTGGTCGGCGGGTTCACCTCGCAGGCGTTGCCGGAGCAGGAGGCGCGGGCGTTCCGCGCCGAGCTGACCGGGCTGGCCCGCCGGTGCGGGGTGGCCGAGGCGGTGACGTTCACCGGGCACCTGCCCGCCGAGCGGGTCTCCGCCGCGCTGCACGCCGCCGACGTGGCGGTGCTGCCGTTCACCGCCGGGGTGAGCACGAAGAGCGGCGCCCTGCTCGCCGCGCTGGCGCACGGCGTGCCGACGGCGGTGACGGTGCCCGACTCCGCCGACGACGAGCTGCGCCGGGGCGGGGCGGTGGCGGTGATCGGGCGGCGCCGGGACAGCGCCGCGATCGCGCGCACCGTGGGCAGGCTGCTGGCCGATCCGGTGTTGCGCCGCCGGCTCGCCGAGCGGGGGCGGGCCTTCGCCGCCGCGTACTCCTGGCCGAGGGTCGCCGCCGCGCACCGCGACCTCTACGCGCGGACGCTGGGGCGGGCCGGTGCCTGAGGCGTACGCGGACATCCTGGTGGTGGACCTGCTCGGCGGGATCGGCGACCTGCTGATGCTGCTGCCGGCGGTGCACGGCCTGGCCCGCCGCAACCCGGGCGCGCGGCTGCGGGTGCTCACCCACGACCCGGGGGCGGAGCTGGTGCGCGGCGACCCGGCGGTCACCGAGGTGCGCACCCCCCGCCACGGCCGGCCGGGCGCGGAACGGGAGGCGGTGGTCGAGGCGCTCGCGGCGGCGCGGCCGGACCTGGCGGTCAGCACCACCCGCTACGACGGCATCGCGGAGCTGCTGGAGGCCGGCACCGCGCGGGCGGTGACGAACCTGTGGCGTGGCCCGCCACCGCACCAGCCGGTGGGCGCGCGCTACCTGGAGATCCTGCACGCCGAGGGGCTGCTGGACGCCGCCGACCGGTCCGCCCGCCCGCGGGTGCACGTCGACGACGACGCGCGTCGCGCCGGGGAGCGGGCGGTGGCCCGGTTGGTGGGGGAGCCGCTCGCGCCGCCCGTGGTGCTGGTGACCGACGTCGGGATGGCGGTGAAGCGGTGGCCCGGGCGGCACTGGCGGGCCCTGGCCGGGAAGCTGGCCCGGCGCGGTCACCCGGTGCTCACGGTCGGCCCCGTCGACCCCGACGCGCCGCTCGGGGTGCCGTTGCCCCGGTCCGACCTGCCCACCCTCGCCGGCCAGTTCGCCGCGGTGGGCCGGCGCGGTGGGGTGGTGGCCGGGCCCGACACCGGGCCGGTGCGGCTTGCCGCCGCCGCCGGCGCCACGACGGTCGCGTTGTTCGGCCCCACCGACGCCCGGCGGTACGGGATGGGCGGCACGGATCTCCAGGGGTTGCCGGGGTGCCCGCACCGGCGCCCCACCGCCATCACGGAGCAGCCGTGCTGGTGGGAGGCGCGTTGCCCGCTCGACTCGGTGGGCCCGGCGTGCATGGCCGACCTCGACGTGGACGCCGTGCTCGCCGCCGTTGCCGCCCGCTGACCGGCGGGTGATCCCGTGTGCCCCGTTTGCCGCGCCCGCCGAGCCTGCCATAACCTTGTCGCCACGAGGGGAGTACTTCCCACGAACCATCCCGGTCAGTACGGCGTGCCCGGAGCGCGCCTCGGGTGGTTGCCCACAGAACGGTGGGTGAAGGAGACCTCGAACATGACACGGTGTTCGAGGAGGCTCCATGTCCGATTTGTCGTACCTTGCCGTTGCCGAGATCCACTCGATCGGCACCCCCACGCTGTGGGGCGTCACCATCGCCGCCGTGCTCGCCCTGCTGGCGCTGGACTTCCTGGTCACCCGCCGGCCGCACGAGGTGTCGATCCGGGAGGCGCTGGGCTGGTCGGCGTTCTACATCGCCCTGCCGCTCGCCTTCGGCGCGTGGGTCTGGTCCCGCTACGGCTCCGAGCAGGGCGTGGAGTACCTCACCGGTTACCTGGTGGAGAAGTCGCTCTCGGTCGACAACCTGTTCGTCTTCATGCTGCTGCTGGCCGCGTTCGCGGTGCCGGCGGTGCTCGCCCAGCGGGTACTGCTCTACGGCATCGTCGGGGCGCTGGTGCTGCGCGCGGTCTTCATCGCCCTCGGCGCGGCAGCCCTGCAGACCCTGGACTTCGCCTTCCTGCTCTTCGCGGTCATCCTGATCGTCACCGCCGTGAAGCTGCTGCGTGACGCCCTCTCCGGGCACGAGCAGGAAGTCGACATCAACAAGATGCGCTCGGTGCAGCTGCTGCGCAGGTTCATGCCGGTCACCGAGGAGTACCACGGCACGAAGATGACCGTGCGCCTCGCCGGACGGCGGACGCTCACCCCGTTCGCCCTCGTGGTGGTCGCCCTGCTCGTCACCGACGTGGTCTTCGCCGTCGACTCGGTGCCCGCCGTCTACGGCATCACCGAGGACCCGTACCTGGTCTTCGCCACCAACGCGTTCGCCCTGCTGGGGCTGCGCGCGCTCTACTTCGTGCTGCACGCCGCGCTCAGCCGGCTGGTCCACCTCAGCTACGGTCTGGCGATCATCCTGGCGTTCATCGGCGTCAAGCTGGGCCTGCACTGGGCGCACGGCATCTGGGCGGGCGTGCCGGAGATCCCCACCCTCGCCTCGCTGGGCGTCATCATCGGCGTCCTGGTGGTCGTCACGCTCACCAGCCTCCGGGCCACCCGCGGCACCGCGCCGGGCAGGAAGGAAGTGGTGGTCGAGCGGCGCTGAGCGTCACCCGCCGCGGTGCCGTTCCGGCCGACCGCGCCTGCCCGACCCACCCCGGGTGGTACGACTGACGGGTGGGAATCGTGTCACCGGGCTTCCAGGGCCGGCCCCGCTCCGCGGAGCCGGCCCTGCCGCCGGGGCAGTACCTGACGGAGGACTTCCCGGTCCTCTCCGCCGGCCCGACGCCCAAGGTGCCGCTGGAGACCTGGGAGTTCCTCATCTCCACCGAGTCCGGCGCGGAGTTCCGCTGGACCTGGGACGAGCTGATGGCGCTGCCCCAGGAGACCCCGACGGTGGACATCCACTGCGTCACCCGCTGGTCGAAGCGCGACACCGACTGGCAGGGCGTCTCCCTGGACACGCTGCTGGAGGGCATCGACACCGGCGCGCACTACGCGCAGGCCCACTCGTACGGCGGCTACACCACGAACCTGCCGCTGGCCGACCTGCGCGGCGGGCGGGCCTGGGTGGCGCACTCGTACGACGGCGGCCCCCTGCCGGCCGAGCACGGCGGCCCGGCCCGGCTGCTCGTGCCGCACCTGTACTTCTGGAAGTCCGCCAAGTGGGTGCGCGGCATCCGGCTCACCACGGAGGACCAGCCCGGATTCTGGGAGACCGCCGGCTACCACGACTACGGTGACCCGTGGCGTGAGCAGCGGTACCAGGGCGATTGACCGCCCCGCTGCGGTGGTGGGTGGCCCGGCTCGCCGAGCGCCGGTTGGAGACGCCGACCGCGCACACGCTGGTGCTGGAGGTGCCCGGCTGGCCGGGGCACCTGCCCGGGCAGCACGTCGACGTGCGGCTGACCGCCCCCGACGGGTACCAGGCGGCGCGGTCGTACTCGCTGGCCGGACCGGCCGACGGGGACCGGATCGCCCTGACCGTGCAGCGAATGCCCGACGGCGAGGTGTCGCCGTACCTCGTCGACGTGTACGCCCAGGGCGACCCGGTGGAGGTGCGCGGCCCGGTCGGCGGCTGGTTCGTCTGGCGGCCGGAGGAGGCCGCGCCGGTGCTGCTGGTGGCCGGCGGCTCGGGCGTGGTGCCGCTGATGGCGATGGTGCGGGCGCGCCGCGCCGCCGACAGTCGTGCGCCGTTCCGGCTGCTCTACTCGGTGCGCACCCCCGCCGACGTGTTCTACGCCGACGAGCTGCGCGCCCGCGTCCGCGACGACCGGGGCCTGGACGTGACGTACGTGTACACCCGCCAGGCGCCGGAGGGCTGGCGGGGGGAGCCGCACCGGATCGGCCTGGCCGACGTCAGCAGCCACGGCTGGCCGCCCGAGCTGGAGCCGCTCTGCTACGTCTGCGGCCCGACCGGCTTCGTGGAGACCGTGGCGGACCTGCTCGTCGGGCTCGGCCACGAGAGCCGGCGGGTGAAGACCGAGCGGTTCGGCCCGACCGGCTGAGCGTCGAGGAGGAGTGTCCGATGACCGAGCTGTCGTACCTGGACGGCAACATGCTCGACGGCCCGTTGCGGGAGCTGTTCGCCGTCGACCTGAGCGCCGCCAGCGGGCGGTGCGCGCACTGCGGCACGCTCGGCCCGCTGGCCGGCCTGCACGTCTACTCGCACGCGCCCGGGCTGGTGGCCCGCTGCCCGAACTGCGCCGAGGTGATGTTGCGGCTGGTCCGCTCGCCCGACCGGGCCTGGCTGGATCTGCGTGGGGCCACCTTCCTCCAGGTGCCGATGCCGCTGGACCAGCCGCACCCGGGCCCGCTGTGACGGCGGGCCCGGACGCGGGCGGGGCGGGCCCGGCAGCCGGGACGGGCGGAGGTGGGGCGGTGGACGAGGACCTGCGGGCGCGGTCGGCGCGGGAGGTGTTCGAGGACCACCTGCGGCTGGCCGCCGAGCACCGGTTCGCGGAGGATCTGGCGCGCAACGTGTCGCCGTCCTGCGTGGTGCTGGAGCGCCGGGGCGTGTTCCGGGGGCACGCCGGGGTCCGGGAGTTGGCGCGCTGGCTGGAGGAGGAGCTGCCCGGCGGCGGGTACGCGTACACGAACAAGCTGGTCGAGGGTCGGATGGCGTTCCTGGAGTGGACGGCGGACGCCGAGGGCGTGCGGGTCCGCGACGGGGCGGACTCGTTCCTGATCGAGCAGGGCTGGATCGTCGCCCAGACCATCCACTACACCGTCGAGCGCACCGGCGGCGGGTGACGGCTCGCGGCGTGATAGGTCACAATCCGCTGGACATCGCCGGTGGGGGCGGCGACAGTTGTCCGCCGTGAGATACCTGCGTACCGCCGGGCCGGTCGGCATCCGCCGGCCCCGGCCCGCCGACGAGGCCGAGTTCGTCGCGGCGGCCCGGCGCAGCCGGGACCTGCACCACCCCTGGCTCTCCGCCCCCGACGACCCGACGAGGTACGCCGCGTACCTGGCCAAGATCCGGCGGCGGGACCACGCCGGCTACCTGATCTGCGACCGGGCCTCCGGCGCCATCGCCGGGTACGTGAACATCAGCGGGATCCTCATGGGCGCGCTGCGGGGCGGGTACCTGGGCTACGCCGCCTTCCTGCCGTACAGCGGCACCGGGCACGCCTCGGCCGGCATCGGCCTGGTGGTCGCGCACGCCTTCGACACGCTCGGCCTGCACCGGCTGGAGGCGAACATCCAGCCGGGCAACGAGCCGTCCCGCCGGGTGGCCCGCCGGCTCGGCTTCCGGCTGGAGGGCTACTCACCCGAGTACCTGTTCATCGACGGGGCGTGGCGCGACCACGAGCGGTGGGCGATCACCGCCCCGGCCCCGGCCGGGCCGTAGGCGGTCAGCGCCCCGGCCGGCGCGCCTCGGGGCGCTGACCGCCGAGGCGCTCGATCCGCCCCTGCTTGTGCTCGACGCGCCGCCGCTGCCGGGGCGTGAGGTGCTTCCGGCCGCTCTGCCGCAGGTAGATCGGCTGCCGCTGGTCGTTGGACATCGGCATGCTCATGGCGGAGTCCTCCCGTCGCCGTGGTGGACCACCACCGTGCATCCGGGCCGGGTGAGACGAACCCACCCGGCCCGGGTGATCCGACGTACGTGTGCGGGTGCTGCTACGAGGCGCTCGGCTACCACTGCGGTCTGGCCCGCACGAGGACGCACGCCCGGTTGACGGCCCGCTCCGGCACGTTTGTCTGGCCCTCGGGTGGGAACGGGGCCGAAATGACGAAACCTCGTGTGGTGATCGTGGGGGCCGGGTTCGCCGGATACCACGCGGCGAAGACGTTGAGCCGGTTGGCCAGGGACCGGGCCGAGATCGTGCTGCTGAACTCCACCGACTACTTCCTCTACCTCCCGCTGCTGCCCGAGGTGGCCGCCGGCGTGGTGGGGCCGACCCGGATCTCCGTGCCGCTGACCGGGACCCTCGACGGGGTGCGGGTGGTCATCGGCGAGGCCGACCACGTCGACCTGCAGAACCGCTGGGTCGGCTTCACCCAGCCGGAGGGGGACCGCAACCGGCTCGCGTACGACCGGCTGGTCCTCGCCGTCGGCAGCGTCAACAAGCTGTTGCCGATCCCCGGCGTCACCGAGTACGCGCACGGCTTCCGTGGCCTGCCCGAGGCGCTCTTTTTGCACGACCACGTGGTCCGGCAGATCGAGCTGGCCGAGCAGGCCGAGGACCCCGCCGAGCAGCAGGCCCGCGCCACCTTCGTGGTCGTCGGCGCCGGCTACACCGGCACGGAGGTGGCCGCGCACGGCCAGCTCTTCACCGACGAGCTGGTCTCCCAGCGCCCCCGACTCAAGATCCGCCCGAGGTGGATGCTGCTGGACGTCGCGCCCCGGGTCCTGCCGGAGCTGGACAAGCGGATGTCCGACACCGCCGACCGGGTGCTGCGCCGGCGCGGCGTCGACGTGCGGATGGGCACGTCCGTGGCCGAGGCCACCGCCGACGGGGTGAAGCTCACCGACGGCGAGTACGTCCCCACCTGCACCCTCGTCTGGTGCGTCGGCGTGCGCCCCGACCCGTTCGTCGCCGAGCTGGGGCTACGCACCGAGAAGGGCCGCCTGGTCGTCGACGAGTACCTCAACGTCCCCGGCTTCCCCGAGGTGTACGCCTGCGGCGACGCCGCCGCGGTGCCGGACCCGACCCGGCCCGGGCAGATCTGCGCGATGACCGCGCAGCACGCCCAGCGGCAGGGCAAGCTGGCCGCGCACAACATCGCCGCCTCCTACGGGCAGGGGCGGCGCAAGCCGTACAAGCACTACGACCTGGGCTGGGTCGTCGACCTGGGCGGCAAGGACGCGGCGGCTAACCCGTTGAAGGTGTCGCTGTCGGGGCTGCCCGCCAAGGTGGTCACCCGGGGCTACCACCTGCTGGCGATGCCGGGCAACCGGGCCCGGGTGGGCGCCGACTGGATGCTGGACGCGGCGCTGCCCCGCCCGGCGGTGCAGCTCGGCCTGGTTCCGGCCAACGCGGTGCCCCTGGAGAGCTCCTCGCCCGAGGTGGCCGTCCGGGCCCGCTGACCAGCGCCGCATCTCGCCGGATCCGCCGTTGCCCGGGTCCGCCGGGTGACTCGACCGCGTCCCGGGCACGGGGGCGGGTAAGCCCGTGGCCGTTGCGGTGCAGCCTGCGCGCCCTCGGCGGTCAGGCCGGGCCGGGTGGTGGCTCGTCGGTGGCGGCCAGGGCGGCGTCGGTGGCGGGCCGGGCGCCGGCGACGAACGCGTCCAGGGCCGCCGCGTGCAGCACCCCGCCGGGCACCGGATCGCGCGCCGCGCGGGCCGCCAGCCGGGCCACCGGCAGCCGTCCGGCGCGCGGCGCGGCGACGAGGACGAGGTTGCCGTACCGCCGGCCGCGCAGCATCCGCCGGTCGGCGACGAGGCAGACGTCGGCGAAGACGGCCCGCAGGGTGGCCGCCTGCACCCGGGTGAAGACCAGCGGCGGCAGGTCCGTCACGTTGACCAGGTAGAGACCGTCCGGGCGCAGGGCCCGGGCCACCCCGGCGGCGAACTCGACGGTCGTCACGTGGCCGGGCATCCGGGCGGCCCGGTAGATGTCGGCGAGCACCAGGTCGTACCCGCCGCGCGGGGCGTCGGTCAGCGCGTCCCGGGCGTCGGCCACCCGTACGCGGACGTCGTCGGGCAGGGCCGGCAGCTCGCGCGCCACCAGGTCGACCACGGCCGCGTCCCGCTCGACGACCAGTTGTGCCGAGCCGGGCCGGGTGGCGGCCAGGTAGCGGGGCAGGGTCAGCGCGCCGCCGCCGAGGTGCAGCGCGTCCAGCGGCCGGCCGGGTGGCGCTGCCAGGTCCGCGACGGCGGCCATTCGCCGTACGTACTCGAAGTGGAGGTGGCGGGGGTCGGCGACGTCCACGTAGGACTGTTCCACGCCCGCGGCGAGCAGTGTGCGCCCGGTCGGTCGGGCCGGGTCCACGACCATCTCCGGCCGGTGCGCGTCGACGTCCATGTCGGCACGCTAGCCGAGCCTCGGGGGCGGGCCGGCGGGGCGGTCGCCCGCCGGCCCGCGGCGGGTCAGCCGGTGGCCATCCCGGCGCCCGCCTCCTCGATCGCGTCGTCCACGGCGTGGGCGAGGTCCACGTCCGTCGCGGTCACCACGGTCACCGCGCCGGCCCGCCGGGACCGTACGGTCACCACGGCGGTGGTCGCGTCGGGGCGGCCGATCCGCGGTCCGCGCCCGGTCTCCTGCCGCAGTTGGTCGATCAGGTCCAGCACCCGGTCGAGGTTGTCGGCCGGAAGCTGGATCGTGCGCGACAGCGCGTTGCCGTCGCCGGACCAGTACGGCAGCCCGGCGAGCGCCTCCCGCAGGTCCGCGTCGCTCAGCGGGGGCGTGGCGGTGGTCGCGCCGACCACCCCGCCGCCGACCGGCGGCGGCGGTTGCAGCAGCTCGCGCAGTCCGTCGGGCACGTGCAGCGATTCGACCAGGTCGCCGTCGTGGTCGGCGAGCGCCGCCACGGTCGCCTCGGCCTGGTAGCGGGCCTGCTCCGGGGTGCGCCCACTGATCCGGCCCACCTCGGCCAGGAAGCCGGGCAGGTCCTGGCGCCGCCTGATGCCGTCCACGGGTACCACGTCGTGCAACTTCGTCGGCACCGCCGCGAGCAGCCGCCGGCGTTCCGCCTCGTCCAGGGCCCAGGCCAGCACCAGCACCGTCGACTCGACCCCCACCTTGGCGGTCCGGAAGTCGGCCCCGGTGCGGCGGACGACGTCGTCGACCAGCGCGCGGTACCCCATCGGGGTCACGCCTGGCGCGGCGAGGCCCGGATCCGGGGTGGGCCGGGGCGACTCGGGGACGCCGGCCGGCGGCGGCGCCGGCCCGCCGCGGGTGGTGTCGGGCTTGTGCCGCCTGCCGGCCGGCGGCGGCCCGGCGCGCTTGCCCCGGTCCAGGTGGGTGAGCTGCTTGGAGGCGCTCAGGCTGGCCCCCGTCTCGCTGGCCTGCATGCCGCGCTCGCGGGCCTGGCGGGCCAGCGTGCGGCGGCGCTGGTTGTCGCCCTCCATCTGCTTGCGCATGGTGACACCTCGCTTCCGCTGGTGTGCCTCGCTTCCGCCGGTCGCCTTCCCGTCGCCGCCGCCACCGAAACGGACGTCGGCGGCCGGGCCGGTGACCCCCGGGCAGCGGCGGGAGCTTCATCCGGCGGGGGTGAGGGGCGATCACCCGGCGGGGCCCGACGATCGCAGCGGACCGGAGCACTTCCGATCGGACGCGGAAGGACAGGTCGTGATGAAGAGGATCGTCGAGATCGTCCCCGCCCGACCCGGCTGGTACGCCCGCTGGCGTCTCTCGCCCGAGGACACCCGCTGCTACCCGGTGAGCCTGTGGGCGCTGCTGGAGGAGGCCGACGGCTCGGGCCGTGAGGTCGTCGGAGTCGACTGCATCGGGCAGTGGCCCGGAGCGGACGACAACGAGGCGGGTGGGGAGTTCGTCCGCTATCTCTTCCAGACTCCCGATTCCGGACCGCCAGAGGACGCCGAGCCGCCAGGGGCCCGGCAGCGGCGGTCGACCGGCCCCCGCCTCCAGCCGGTCACCGCGCCCTGAGCCTTACTCCGGCCCCCCGACCCCTGGTCCCAGGGTCGGGGGGCCAGCCCCGCGCCGTGCGGGCAACCGACGTCGGACGCGACGTGAAGGACCCCTGCACCCGGTGAGAGGGGCGGGCCGCGCCCGGGGCGACCTCAGCCCGCCTGGCGGGTGTCGCCGTCGGCGGGGCGGTCCATGGCCAGCAGCTCGGCCAGCCCGGTGCGATCCAGCAGCTGCTGGCCCGGGGCCGGGCGGGTCGGCGTCAGGCCGGGCCGGCGGGACTGTCGGCGGCGCCGGGGTGCGCGGCCAGGTGGTCGCCGAGCGGTCGGGCGAGCAGGCCCATGACGCCGGTCATGTCGAGGATCGACTCCAGGAAGCGGGGCACCCCGCGCAACTGGAGGGCGGTGCCGCCCTGCTGCCCCTCCCGCCACGCGTGCACGATCACCCCGAGGCCGGTGCTGTCGATGAAGAGCAGGTCGCCGAAGTCCAGCACGACCGCGGGCGGGGCGTCCGCGAGCACCCGGTCGATCTCGGCCCGCAGGGGCGCGGCGGTCGTGTAGGCGAGGTCGCCGCCGACCCGGATGAGCGGCGCCCCCGGATCCGACCGGTCGACGGTCATGCTCAACGGGGCCGCCGCCGGTTGCCTCCCATGGGACAGCACGATCACGCCTTTCCGCAGGCTGCCGGTCCGGCAGGGTCGAGGGGATCGTAACAATCCCCGCCCGCTCCCGCCGGGCACGCAACTGCTGCCGGGGCAAACGGGCGTGGAGTGGCGGTGCGGGCACACCGGCGTAGGGTGGGCGGGAAAGACGTGACCACGAGCGCCGCGTCCGGCGCGGCACGGATGTCTGGTCGAGCAGGCGGTGTCGGCCGGCTGGCTGCCCGGCCTGACCGCCGCCGAGGCCTGCGCCCGGGTGGTGCCGCTGCCCGACGAGCAGTTCGGCACCGAGCGGCTGGTCCACGCGCTCACCGGCTGCCACCGGATGCCCGCGCCCGCGCTGGCGGAGCGCGTCGAGCAGGTGACCTGCGACTGGCTGGCCCACGGCGACCACGACGACATCGCGGTGCTCGCGCTGCGCGCGGCGGGCCCGGGCGAGCGTACGCCCCGGCACCTGCACGCGGTGCCCGTCCCGACCGGCAGCGCCGACGCCGGGGAGACCGGACCGTGACCACCCTGACCGCCCGGGCCAACCCGGCGGGCGCCTGGCCCGGATACCTGCACTGCCTCGAGGAGGCGGACGAGTACGCCGCGATCGAGGTGGCCACCGGGCTGCTCGAGGCCGGGGTTCCGGCCAAGCGCGTCCTGCTCGACCTGGTCGCCCCGGCGCAGGCCGAGGTGGGGGAGCGGTGGGCGCGCAACGAGTGGAGCGTCGCCCAGGAGCACGCCGCGACGCACATCAGCGAGCGGGTGGTGGCGGCGGTCGCCGGGTACGCCAACCCGCGCCCGACCCGGGGCCGGATCGTGGTGGCGTGCATGGACGGCGAGTGGCACGCCCTGCCGCCCCGGCTGGTCGCGGAGGTGCTGCGGCTGCGGGGCTGGCACGTCACCTTCCTCGGTGCGAGCGTTCCCGCCGCGCACCTGGTGTCGTACCTGCACCGGCACGACGCGGACGCGGTCGCGCTGGCCTGCGCGCTGCCGATGCGACTGCCGCACGCGCACCGCATGATCGAGGTGTGCCGCCGCTCGGACGTGCCGGTGGTGGTCGGGGGTCGCGGCTTCGGCGCGGATGGGCGCTGGGCCCGCCGGCTCGGCGTGGCCTGGGCGCCCGACGCCCCGGCCGCCGCCGACCTGGTCGCCGACGAGCGGGCCCTGCGTCGCACCCCGCCCGCGGAGCTGTCCCGCCTGGCCGACGACGAGTACGCCAGCCTGGTGCGGCGGCGCGGCGAACTGATCGACGGGGCGCTGGCCGACCTGCGGGAACGTGCCCCGGCCACGCGCGACTACACGCCCGCGCAGGTGGACTCGACGGTCAGCGACCTCGGGTACATCGTGGACTTCCTGGCCGCCGCGCTCTACGTCGACGACGGCTCGCTGTTCACCGAGTTCGTCGACTGGCTGGTGGACATCCTCACCAGTCGCGGCGTGCCGGCCCCCGCGCTGGGGTCGGCTCTGGAACACTACGGGCGGGTCCTGCACGACTTCCCCCGCGCCGCGCGGTTCCTCGAGGCGGCCCGCTCGGCCGTGGCCGCGCGGGGCGGCGCAGGGTCGCGCTGAGCGCGCTGCGGCCCCGGCCGACCCCCCTGCTTATACTTGCTGCACTGCAAGCATCCGGCTGCGGTGGAGCGAGGGGGACCACGGTGACGTTTACGGTCACGTACGCCGATCGCCAGGGCGGCGGGGCCTGCCTGCGCCTGGCCGGCGAACTCGACCTGAGCACCGCACCCGAGCTGAACGCCGCGATCGACCGGCTGGTCGACGGCGGTGAGCGGCAGCTGCTGGTCGACCTGACCGAGCTGGTCTTCTGCGACTCGACCGGGATCGCCGCCTTCGTCCGGGGCGACAACCGCGTCGCCGCTGACGGCGGCTGGCTGCGGGTGACCGGCGCCAGCGGCCGGGTCGACCGGGTGCTCCAGGTGACCGGGCTGGCTGACGTGCTGAGATATGAACCCGACACGGCCGACCCGGCCGCGCAGGCCGCCGGTTGATGGGCTACATTTCCCCGCCAGCATCGAGGACCGCACGGTCTTCCGTACCACTGACACGAAGCAGGTAACGATGCGCGCAGACAGGCCGGGTCCCGTTCGCATCCTGGTGGTGGACGACGACCCGGGCGACGTGCTGATGATCGAGGAGGCCCTCGCGGACTCCGACGTCGACAAGGTCATCGACGTCGTCGGCGACGGCCAGGAGGCGATGGAGTTCCTGCGTCAGGAGGGGCGGCACACCGAGGCCCGGCGCCCCGACGTCATCCTGCTCGACCTGAACATGCCGCGGATGGACGGGCGGCAGGTGCTCGGCGCGGTCAAGGGCGACGAGGACCTGCGTACGATCCCGATCGTGGTGCTGACCACCTCCAACGCCGACACGGACATCGTGGGCAGCTACACGCTCCAGGCCAACGCCTACGTGACCAAGCCGATCGACCTGGACGACTTCAACGACGTGGTGCGCCGCATCGACGAGTTCTTCGGCCGGGTGGTCGTGCTGCCGAAGCGCACCTGACGCCGCACCGCCCACCCAGGGGCGCCCGCCGCATTGTCCACGCCGGGCCGCCCGTCGACACCCCGCGAGGCGCTCGACCCGCGTCGGCGCTCGCATGCTGAACATTTTTCCGGAACCCCCTCGGGGGTCGCCGCCAGCGCCGAGGATCCAGGTGGGAAAGAAATACCAGCTGCCTGGGGGGCGACAGTATGAGGTTCTCCGTCGTTGAGACCGGTTACGACCAGCGGCAGGTCGATTCCTGCCTCGACCAGCTCGGCATCCGGTTGACCCGGCTCGCGGCCCGGGCCGAGGGCGCCGCCGGGGCCGGTCGGGAGTGGGACGAGATCCGTGACGAGGCGTCGGCGCTGTGCGGTCTGCTCCAGCGGCTGGACCTCGGGGACCGGGGGGTGGGCCGGTTCGGGGTCGGGGGCGCCGAGCGGGAGGCGGCCGACATCCTGGCCCAGGCGCGCTTCGAGCTCGACGCGGCCCGCGAGGAGGCCCGGCAGGTCCGCGAGCGGGTCTACGCCGAGGCGGTGCAGGCCCGCCGGGACTTCGAGGCGGCGCTGTACGCCCGGCGGCGGCGCGAGGCCCGGGCGGACCAGATCCTCGGCGGGCTCGCGGGCGAGCCGGTGCCGGCCGACACCCCGACCGCCGCGGCCGGGCTGGCCGGCGGCGGCGTGCCGGCGACGCGGATCGCCGCGCGTGGTGGCGCCGACGCGTCCAGCGAGCCGCCGGGCGGTCGCGCCGGGATCCGCTGACCCCGCGCGCCGCGTCAGGTCAGCGCGGCGACGATCGTCGTGGCCCGCTCCTCGTGCTGGGCGTACGCGTCGGGGAAGGCGGACACCTGCACGGCCTGGGCCGCGCCGGCCACGCTCATCTCCTGCCAGCCCGGGATCTCGCGCAGCGCCTCGTAGAACGCCCGGGCGGCGTACGCGGGGCGCATCAGCTCCCGCACCGTGCCCCAGCCGCTGCTCGGGCGCTGCTGGAACAGGCCGACCGAGTCGTGGTCCGAGCCGCTGCCCTGGTGCGGGTACTGCCGGGACTCCGGGAGCACGTCGCTGGCCAGGTTGTAGAGGTTGCTCTCCTGCATGGCGGTGGCCACGGCGACCACCAGGGCCCGCCGGGGCATCTTCAGGTCCTCGCCCACGTCAACGATGATCTTGGCGTTGTCCATCTGCGCCTGGGTGAGCCCGGCGACGGGACGGGGGCGGGCCGGCTTGGCCGGTTTGGCCGGGGCCTTGCGGGTGGCCGAGGGGGTCGGCTTGGGCGTCGGGCTGGCGCTGACCACGGGGGCGGGGGAGGCGGCCCGGTCCAGGGCGCGGGAGGCGCGCTCGTCGGTGGCGGCCCGCTCGGCCACCGCCTCGGCCACGGGCTCCGGAGGGGTGTCGGTGTCGCCGCGGGTGCCGGCGAACGCGGCGGCGCCGAGGCAGCAGGTCACGCCGGTGGCGAGGGCCACCCGGACGGGGGTCGAGGCGAGCAGGGCTCGGCCGCCGCGGCGCTGCCGTTCCGGGGCGCGATGACGGCCGATCGTCCGTTCGGTTGAGGCGGGATCGGCCGCAGCGGTGGCCGGTCGATCCTGGGTCAGCTTCTGGTCGAGGGGGTCGTCGGGACTCACCCGCCGAGGCTAGAAAGACGAGCGCGAGTTGCCATCGGCCTGGTTGGTGGCATGCGCCACAATTTGCGGCAATCCGCTTCCCCATTACGCCCGCCCAGCCATCAAGCGCGTGTTACTCGCCTGTCGGTTCTTTCGCTTATGCCTGATAAAGGCGCAGGAAAGGGGCGAATAGTCGATCTTGGGGCATGGGTTGCGGCGTCGGCTCGCCCTCCACAGAAGGACCGATGCGGCGGTCACCCGTTCGGCCCCCCGTCGGTCGACTGCGAGGGCGACCCGTACGTCGGCCGGGACGGGCCAGAGCCGGCCTCGGTCGCCGTGCGCCCGGCGCGTGCCGCCGGGGCCCATGACGCGCCGGTGGCCTCGCGGTCCGGTTCGCCCGGTGACGGTGAGGTCAGTGCCGGCCGTTCTCCGCGGGCGTGACGGTGAGCCGGTGCCGGCTGGCGTCGCCGCTGGAGAACGGCCACAGCCGATCGGCGTGCTCGACGAGCTCGGCCAGTTGCTGGCGGGTGAGCCCGGCCGACGAGATGGACGCGTGCACGTCGGCCCGATACCGGCCGTCGTCGTCGCGCCCGAGCTTCGCCTCCGCCCGCACCTGCACGGTGTGCGCCTCGTCGGTGATCTCACCGGCTGCCTCCACCGCCGCGTGGTGCAGGCAGGACGCGAAGGCGGCGGCGAGCAGCTGCTCCGGAGTCAGGCCCGAGCAGTGCGGCGCCAGCGGGGACGCGAGGGCCGTGGAGAGACCCCCGTCGTCGGTGCGTACATGGCCGCCCTCGGCGGTCGCGGTGGCCGTCTCGTTCAGCCAGGAGCTCGATTCCGGCATCGCGTTCCTCCCGTTTCACTCACCCGCCCGGCTACCCGGCCCCCGAGCCGTGAAACCGCAGGTGGTGGCCGGGACTGCGGGCGTGACGGCGACGGCCGGCGCCGGCGGACGGCTCGGCCCGGTGCGGAGGTGGCCGCGCCCGGACGGCTCGGCCGGCGTGGCAGGCGGCCGCGCCCGGGGCGGCTCAGCCGGCGCGGGTGGACCGGTCGGGGACGACCGCCGCCTCGGTCACCTCGGCCGCCGCCCGTTCCGTCCACGGGGACACCTGGCCGCCGCGCTGCCGGGGCGCCATCGGCTGCCGCATCGGCACGTACACCCGGGCGTCCACCGCCTCGGCCAGCAGCAGCGCGGCCACCAGGCTGGTCGGCCGGTCGGCCGGGTCGTCGGCCAGGCAGCGTGCGCACAGGTCGGCCACCTCCGGGGGCAGCCCGTCGATCTCGGGCAGCGGCTGCGGGGGTTGCCGCCGCCGCACGCCGAACAGCTGCGTCGTCGTGCCCGCCTGGTACGGCAGCCGCCCGGTGAGGCAGTAGTAGAGCAGCACGCCGAGGGCGTACATGTCGGCGGCCGGGGTGGCGGGTGCCCGCTCCAACTGCTCGGGCGCGAGGTACGCCGGCGTGCCCACCACGATCCCCTCCGGCGACCGGTCCGGGGTGCCCGAGGGGGTGGCGATGCCGAAGTCGAGCACCTTGACGCCGGACGGGGCCAGGATGACGTTGGCCGGCTTGACGTCGCGGTGCACGATGCCGTGCGCGTGGGCCGCGGCCAGGGCGGCGCTGACCTCGGCGCAGACCCGGACGGCTATGCGCCAGTCCAGCGGCCCGGCCCGCAGGTGCGCCGCGAGCGTCTCGCCCTCGGCCAGCTCCATGACGATGTAGGGCACCTGGCCGCCGGGCAGCGTCGCGCAGGTGCCGAAGTCGTGCACGCTGGCCACGTTCGGGTGCACCAGCCGGGCCGCGGAGCGCGCCTCGGCGCGGATCCGCTCCACCGAGGTGTCCGGTTCCTCCTGCCCGGGGGACATCACCTTCACCGCCACCGGCCGGTCGAGCACGGCGTCGTGGGCCCGCCAGACCTCAGACATGCCGCCGATGCCGATGCGCTGTTCGAGCCGGTACCGCCCGCCCAGCGTCCTCATCGACCGCTCCTCGTCTGCCGCCACCGCCCGTCCCCGGGCGTCCGCCGTGTCGCCTTCGCTGCCGTTACCCGGCCTCCGATCAGGGCAAACCGCGGTCGTTCCGTCCGCGCTGCGGTAGCTTGCGAGCCGGGGCCGCTGTCGGCCCGGACCGGGAGGTGCGCGGATGGGCGAGGTGACCGTACGCTTCGTCGGCGGGCCGGCCCACGACCTGGTCCGGGTGCTTCCCGCCGGGCCCGACGGGTCTCCGCCGGCGCGCTGGGTCCTGCGCCATCCCGACGGGGCGGGGGCGGCCGGCGGCGGGCCGGACCACCTCTACGAGCGCGAGCACGCCGCCGGCGGCACGTGGACGATGCGCTTCGTGCACACCTATCCCGTGGGCATGACGGAATGACCCGTCCCACCAGCGCGGCGGCTGACCGGCGGTAACCGCCGCCCACAGCGGGCAGTTCCGGCCGGACGCGGTGGTGCTCGACGTGATGCTGCCGGACCTGGACGGTTTCCAGGTGCTGCGCCGGCTGCGCGAGCATGCCCCGACGGTGCCGGTGCTGTTCCTGACCGCCCGGGACGCGGTGGAGGAGCGGATCGCCGGCCTGACCGTCGGCGGTGACGACTACGTGACCAAGCCGTTCAGCCTGGAGGAGGTGATCGCCCGGCTGCGGGCGCTGCTGCGCCGGTCGGGCTTCGCCGTCGCCGCCCGCGCGGACGCGGTGCTCACGGTCGGCGACCTCAGCCTGGACGAGGACAGCCACGAGGTGCGCCGTGACGGCGAGTCGATCACGCTCACCGCCACCGAGTTCGAACTGCTGCGCTACCTCATGCGCAACCCGCGCCGGGTGCTGAGCAAGGCGTAGATCCTCGACCGGGTCTGGAACTACGACTTCGGCGGCCAGGCCAACGTGGTCGAGCTCTACATCTCGTACCTGCGGAAGAAGATCGACGCCGGCCGGGAGCCGATGATCCACACGCTGCGCGGCGCGGGTTATGTCCTCCGCCCGGCGGACTGAGCGGCCCGCTGCCCGGCTCCGGGGCCGGCTGGCCGGCCTGTCGCTGCGCACCCGGCTGGTGGTCATCCTGGTCGCCCTGCTGGCCCTGGTCAGCGTCGCCATCGGTGGGATCACCACGGTCGCGCTGCGGCAGTTCCTGATCGACCGGGTGGACGAGCAGTTGGCGCCGATGCGCGGCGGTCCCGGTCGTGGCACGCCGTCCCCGTTCGAGCCGCCCGGCGCGGACGTCCGGCCCGACGTGCGGATCCCGCGCGGCTTCCCGCCCGGCACCGTCACCGCCGAGGTGGTCGACGGCCGGGTCACCCGGGCGTGGACGCTGTCGGACCGGCAGGACCGGGCCGTCGGCGTCGACGAGGTGGCGGGCCTCGCCGACCTGCCCACGGACGGCCGGCCCCGCACCCGCGACCTGGGGGAGCGCGGTGACTACCGGGTGGTGGCGCGCCAGTTCCCGGACGGCACGGTGCGCGTGCTCGGGCTGCCCCTGTCGGGCGTGTCGGAGACCGTCTGGTGGCTGGTCGCCGCGCAGGCCGGCGTGGCCGCCGTCGGGCTGCTGCTCGCCGGTGGCGCCGGCGCCCTGATCGTGCGGGCCACCCTGCGCCCGCTGCGCCGGGTGGCCGCCACCGCCGGCCGGGTCAGCGAGCTGCCCCTGGACCGGGGCGAGGTGGCGCTCTCGGTGCGCGTCCCGGCCGCCGACACCGACCCGCGTACGGAGGTCGGCCAGGTGGGCGCGGCGCTGAACCGGATGCTCGGGCACGTCGCCGCCGCCCTCGCCGCTCGCCAGGCCAGCGAGACCCGGGTACGCCAGTTCGTCGCCGACGCCAGCCACGAGCTGCGCACCCCGCTGGCCGCCATCCGCGGGTACGCCGAACTCGCCCGGCGTGGCCGGGAGGGCGTGCCGCCCGACGTGGCCCACGCGCTGCGCCGGGTCGAGTCGGAGAGCGCCCGGATGACCAGCCTCGTCGACGACCTGCTGCTGCTGGCCCGGCTGGATTCGGGCCGTCCGCTCGCGGTCGGGCCGGTGGACCTCCCGGCGCTGGTGGTGGACGCGGTCAGCGACGCCCGCGTCGCCGGACCGGAGCACCGCTGGCAGCTCGACCTGCCCGACGCCCTCATCCGGGTCGCCGGCGACCCGGCCCGGCTGCACCAGGTGCTGGCGAACCTGCTGGCCAACGCCCGGGTGCACACCCCGCCCGGGACCACCGTCACCACCACCCTGCGGGTGGCCGGGGACGCCGCCGTGCTCAGCGTCGCCGACGACGGTCCCGGCGTGCCGGCGGAGCTGCGCGGCGAGGTGTTCGAACGCTTCTCGCGGGGCGACAGCTCCCGTTCCCGGGCGCACGGCAGCACCGGCCTGGGACTGGCCATCGTGGCCGCCGTGGTGGAGGCCCACCACGGTGGACAGTCGGCCGGGCCGGACGGTGTTCACCGTCCGGCTGCCGCACGCCGGGACCGGGACGTAGCGCCGGTCCCCGGTCAGTCGGACAGCAGCTCGGCGAGGGCCGCCGCGATCCGCTCCGCGTGCCGCCCGTCGGGGTCCTCGTCGGCGTTGAAGTCCGCGACGCTCATCCCGATCAGCCGACCCGAGCGCACCAGCGGCCGGACCAGCGCCGCGAGGTCGGCCCAGTCCAGGCCGCCCGGCTCGGGGTAGCTGACCGCCGGCAGCACGACCGGGTCGAGCACGTCGAGGTCGAGGTGCAGCCAGGCCGGCGTGATGCCGGTGGCCAGGTCCCGGCCCACGGCCGCCGCGTCGGGCCCGCGCAGCCGGTCGGCCGGCACCAGGTGCACGGCGCGGTCGACCCGGAAGGCTTCCATGCCCTCCGCCACGTCCGGGTCCGGCGGGCGGTGGCCGAGCACGTGCACCTGGTCGGGGTCGACCAGCGGCCCCTCCCGGTCGAGGACGCCGGCCGGGCCGTGGTCGGTGACGATCGACAGCTCCATGTCCGCCGCCTCACCGGTGGGCGAGGTACGCCCGTCCTCGAAGTCGAGGTGGGCGTCGAGGAACCACAGGTCGAAGCCGGCCGGCAGCCCCTGTAGCGTGCCCGGCAGGATCGCGCAGTCGCCCCCGAGCACGAGAGGGCTGTGCCCGGCGTCGAGCAGCTCCGTCACCTGGGCGGCGATCGCCCGGGTGGCCCGCCGCAGGTGTTCGACGCCGATCACGCCGGTCTCCGGGTCCCGGGCGGGATCGGTCACCAGGGTGTCGACCGCACCGGCGTCCGCCGCGCCCAGTCGGCCCAGCAGCCCCGCCGACCGCAGCGCCGCGGGCGCCCGCCGCTCGCCCCGGCCGCGGCCGGAGGAGTCGAGCGGAGCGTCCAGCACCGACCATCGCACAATCGAAGGCTAGTCCGGTCGTGGCAGGCTGGGCGCCATGTACCGGGAACGTCCCGCCGGGTTTGCCGGTGCGGTGCTCTGGACCAGCACGACGAGGGTGGATGCCGCGCCGACCCGGGTGCTCCCCGACGGCTGCGTCGACCTGATCTGGACGAGCCGTGGTGGCCTGCTGGTGGCCGGGCCGGACCGCACCGCGCACCTGAGCGGCGGCGGGCCGGCGCAGCGCTGGGTGGGGCTGCGGCTGCCGCCCGGCGTCGGCCCGGCGGTGCTCGGCGTGCCCGCCGTCGAGCTGCGCGACCGACGGGTCCCCCTGGCCGACCTGTGGGGCGACCGCGACGTCGACCGGCTGGCCGAGCGGGCCGGGGCCGCCCCGGCCGCCGTGCTGACGGAGACCGCCGCGGCGCGGCTGCGGGCGGTCGGGGGCCCGGACCCGCTCGGCGTCCGGGTCGCCGCCGCGCTGGCCGCCGGCACGACCGTGGCGGCGGCCGCCGCCGAGGTCGGCCTCGACCCGCGCGCCCTGCATCGCCGCAGCCGGCACCTGTTCGGGTACGGCCCGAAGACCCTGGCCCGGATCCTGCGGATGGGGCGCGCCCTGGCGCTGGCCCGCGCCGGCACCCCGCTGGCCGAGGTGGCGGCCCGCTGTGGGTACGCCGACCAGGCCCACCTCACCCGCGACGTGCGGGACCTGGCCGGGGTGCCGCCGACCGTCCTGCTGTCGCGCTGAGCGAACCCGGTCCAGCCCTGCGGTCCGGGCCTGCTCGGGCGGGCCGGTCCGGTCTGCGCGGGCGGACCGCGCTCACCCCTGGGTGAGCGGGGCGAACAGGTCCACGCGGTTGCCGTCCGGGTCGAGCACCACCGCGTACCGCTGGCCCCAGTAGGCGTCCCACGGGGGCAGGTGGCCCGGGTGGCCCTCGGCCACCAGTTCGGCGTAGAGCCGGTCCACCTCGGCCGGGTCGGCGCACCGGAACGCGAGCCCGGCACCGCCGCCGCCCCCGGGCTTCCAGTGCGGGTCGAACGAGCGGACGGTGTCGGCGGTGTCCCAGGCCAGCCGGAGGCCCCCCGGCAGGGTGACCTCCACGTGCGGCTCGGTGTCGGCCTCGGCCGGGATGTCGAGGCCGAGCCGGCGGTAGAAGGCGAGCGAGCGTGGCAGGTCGCTGGCGACCATGCCGATGAGGTCCAGTGTCGGTGCCATGGCTGCCACGATAGGGGCCGCCCAGGGCGGGCGTCTTGAACGAAACGGACGCCGGGTGGAGTGCCCGGTGTGGCCTTCACGGCGGGGACGATCAGCGTACGGTGTGGGACAAGTCCGGCTTTCCGGCCATATCCCTCATAGGGTGCGACCGGGCGCGCCGGCGGTCGAGACGGCGAGGGAAGGAGCGGTCGGTGGAACACCTGGCCTACCTGGACGCGGGGTCCGGCAGCCTGATCGTGCAGGCGGTAGTCGGCGGGGTGGCCGGCGCCGCGGTGGCGGCCAAGCTCTACTGGCGGCGGCTGGTCGACCGCTTCCGCCGCCAGCCCACCGACCACCGCTGACCCGGCGATGGTGACCCCCCACACCGGCGTGCGCGCCGACCCCGGGTCGTTCCGCGACCCGGCCAACAGGGTCTTCCACCTCGGCGACGACGTGCTGCGCGGGCTGGACGAGCGGGCCGCCCGGGAGTGGCGCGCACTGGCCGCCGCCGAATTCTTCCCGCCGCTGCTCGCCGCCGGCAAGGTCTGCGGCACCGAGCCGGTCGAGCCGGCGCGGGTGCCCACGGCCGCCCGGTGGGCGGCCGTGCTCCGCCACGAGCGCATCCCGTTCGTCTCGCACCCGTACGAGTGGTCCTTCGCCATGCTGCGGGACGCGGCGCTGCTGCACCTGGAGATCCTGCGGGCGGCGCTGCCGGCCGGGTTCACCACCAAGGACGGCTCGGCGTACAACCTCCAGTGGCGGGGGGCGGAGCCGGTCTTCATCGACGTCGGCTCGTTCACCCCGGCGCGCGACGGCGAGCCCTGGGCCGGCTACCGGCAGTTCTGCCAGACCCTGCTCTACCCGCTCCTGCTCGGCGCCCACCTCGGGCTGGACTTCCAGCCGTGGCTGCGCGCCCGGGTCGACGGGATCGAGCCCGACCAGATGCGCCGACTGTTCGGCGGGGCGCGCCGGCTACTGCCCGGCGTGCCCACCCACGTGCACCTGCACGACGCGATGCAGCGCCGCAACGCCCGGGCCAGCACCGCCGACGTCCGGTCGCAGCTACGGGCGGCCGGCTACTCCCGCGAGTTGGCGCTGGCCACCGTACGCGGGATCGAGAAGCTCGTCCGCCGGCTGGAGCACCGCCCGGCCGCCAGCCACTGGGTCGACTACCAGCGCACCTGCGCGTACACCGCCGACGACCGGGCCGCGAAGGAACGCTTCGTCGCCGAGGCGCTGGCCGACCCGCCGCGTCCCCGCCTGGCGCTCGACCTCGGCGCCAACGACGGCCGGTACGCCCGGCTCGCCGCCCGGCAGGCCGACTACGTCGTCGCGGTGGAGCAGGACCCGGCCGTCGTGGACGGGCTCTACCGGGCGCTGCGCGCCGAGGGCGAACGGCGGATCCTGCCGCTGGTGATGGACCTCGCCGACCCGTCCCCCGGCGGCGGCTGGCGGGGCGTCGAGCGGGCCTCGTTCGCGGACCGCGCCCGGGCGGACGTGGTGCTCGCCCTGGCCGTGGTGCACCACCTGGCGATCGGGCGCAACGTGCCGCTGACCGAGGTGCTGGACTGGCTCGTCGGCCTCGCCGCCCCCGGTGGCCGGATAGTGGTGGAGTTCGTCCACCCCGAGGACCCGATGGCCCGCCGGCTGCTGGCCAACAAGCCCGAGGGACTCTTTCCGAGCTACCGGCGCGCCGAGTTCGAACGGCTGCTGGGAGCCCGGTGCCGGATCGCGCGCCGCCTCGACCTGCCCTCAGGCACCCGGACCCTCTACGCGGCGGTCTCGGGTGGCTGAGCCGGCAGGCGGCCCACCGCCCGACCCGGCGGCCCACACGGCACCGGCGGCCCCGACCGCCCGGGCCGACGACACCGCCCCGGCGGGCCACGTCGCCCCGGCCGACCCGCCGCCGGTGTCCGAGCGGGCCGGCCGGTCGTCGGGCCGGCGGGCGGAACTCGGCCGGCTGGCGGAGGTCGCCGCCCTCGTCGGCCTCGTGGTGACCCAGCCGCTGCTGGACGTCCTCGGCCGCAGCCCGGACTTCTTCCTGTTCCACCGGGCGGACCGGCGCGAGATCCTGCTGCTGGTCGCGCTGGTCGTGCTGGTGCCCACGGCGGCCGTGGCGCTGCTCGGCGCGCTGTCCCGGCTGGCCGGGCGGGCCGCCCGCTCGGTGACGCACACCCTGCTGGTCGGGCTCCTGCTCGCCGCCCTGGCCGTGCAGGTGGGCCGGCACGGTACGCCGCTGCGGGGCGTACCGCTGCTGCTGGTGGCGGCGGTGGCCGGCGCCGCCGGGGCGGTCGCGCACCGGCGGTGGCGCGCGCCCGGGCGGGTGCTGCGGCTGGCCGCCGCCGGCCCGCTGCTCTTCGTGGGGTTGTTCCTGTTCGCCTCGCCCACCTCCACGGTGGTGTTGCCCGGCGGCGAGGGCGGCGCGGCCGGGACGGCCGGGCCCGGCAACCACCCGCCGGTCGTGGTGCTGGTCCTCGACGAGCTGCCGCTGGTCTCCCTGCTCGGACCGGACGGGCGGGTCGACGCCACCCGGTATCCGCACTTCGCCGAGTTGGCCGCCGGCTCCACCTGGTACCGCAACGCCACCGGCGTCGCCGGCTGGACGCCGTACGCGCTGCCGGCGATGCTCACCGGCCGGTACCCGCAGCGCGCGGCGGCGCCGCACTACTCGCAGTACCCGGACAACCTCTTCACCGCCTTCGGCGGCCTGTACGACATCCGCGCGGAGGAGAGCATCACCCGGCTCTGCCCGCCCAGCCGGTGCGAGTCGCCGGTCACCCCGGAGCAGGGGATGGGCGTGCTCGTCCGGGAGACCGGCGGACTGCTGCGCCGCCTCGCCGGCCCCGTGGACAGCCGGGTCGACCCGGAGGACTCCTACCGGGAGCGCACCCGAGCCGAGGCGGGCATCGACGACGCCGAGCCGGTGCCGGCGGACCCGAAGTTCCGCTGGGACAGCCTGAACGCCAACCAGCCGGCCCGGTTCACCAGTTTCCTGGCCGGACTGCGGCCGGCGTCCCGGCCGACGCTGCACTTCCTGCACCTGCTGATGCCGCACCCCCCGTGGACGTACCTGCCGTCCGGAACGCGCTACGACGCCCCGGAGGACCTGCCGAACGACGGCGACGGCTGGGTGGAGCTGGCCCACCGGCGCCACCTCGCGCAGCTCGGCTACACCGACCGGCTGATCGGGGAGACCCTGCGCACCCTGCGGGCGCGCGGCCTCTACGACGAGGCCCTGCTGGTGGTCACCGCCGACCACGGGGTCAGCTTCACCAAGGGCGCCCAGGGGCGCGGGATGGACGCCCTCCGGGCCGCCCCGGACGAGGTTGCCTGGGTGCCGATGTTCGTCAAGACCCCGGGGCAGCGCGCCGGGCGGGTCGACGACCGGAACTGGCAGCACGTCGACCTGCTGCCCACGATCGCCGACGAGGCCGCCATCCGGCTGCCGTGGCGGGTCGACGGCCGGTCCGCCCGCGAGGCCCCGCGCGCCGAGACGGGCAAGGTCTTCTACGACCGCCCCGGGGAACCGACGCCCATCCCCGGCGGCGTGCCGGCCCCGCCCGCGCCGCCCGCGCCCCACCCGCTCGTGGGCACCGCCGTCGGCGACCGTCCGAACGGCGGCACCGCCCGCGTCGCCGACCTGTCCGCGTTCCGGGCCGTCGACCCGGACACCGGGCGGCTGCCGGCGGCGGTCTGGGGCGACGTGCCGGACGAGGTGCCCGACGGCACCCTGCTGGCGGTCGCCGTCAACGGCCGGGTCGGCGCCGTCGTCCCGGTGGTCCCCCGGGACGCCGGTGGCCGCCGCTTCGCCGCCCTGGTCGCCGACGACCGGCTCTTCCACGCCGGGGCGAACCGGCTGGACGTCTACCGCGTCGCCGCCGACGGGACGCTGCACCGCCTCGACCTGTCCTGAGCCGCCGCGGCCCGCCCGCGACGGGCGCCCTGCCCTCCGCGACGCGCGCCCTCCCGCCTGCGCCGGGCGGCCGGCCCATCGGTAGCGTTCCCATGCTCACGCGGCACCGGCGGCCCCGACGTGCCCGAAATGGATGGGGTTTCCCGGCCCGCTGGTCGGGAATCGGGTGACGCAGACCTCACCGCCGAACCACGGCGGGCGGTATCCCCGCGACCGCGATTACGGTAAAAGCGAAGGCAATTCAACGCAGATCTGCCGGCGAAGCGAGGAACCACATGACGGAAGTCAAGCTCGATCACCCCGGTGGGCAGCTTTCGATGCCGGTGCAATCCGCGGTCGAGGGCCCCGCCGGCATCGGGGTGGGCAAGCTGCTCAAGGAAACCGGGATGACGACGTACGACCCCGGTTTCGTCAACACCGCGGCCTGCTCGTCCGCGATCACCTACATCGACGGCGACGCGGGGATCCTGCGTTACCGCGGGTACCCGATCGAGCAGCTCGCGGAGAAGTCCTCGTTCCTGGAGGTCTCCTACCTGCTGATCTACGGTGAGCTGCCGAGCCAGCAGCAGCTGACCGAGTTCTCCGAGCGGATCCGGCGGCACTCCCTGCTGCACGAGGAGATGCGCCGCTTCTTCGACGGCTTCCCGCGCGACGCGCACCCGATGGCGGTGCTCTCCTCGGCCGTGAGCGCCATCTCGACCTTCTACCAGGACAGCCTGGACCCGTTCGACGCCTCGCACGTCGAGATGTCCACGGTCCGGCTGATGGCGAAGGTCCCCACCATCGCCTCGTACGCCTACAAGAAGTCGATCGGCCAGCCGCTGCTGTACCCGGACAACTCGCTGGGCTACGTGGAGAACTTCCTGCGGATGACCTTCGGCGTGCCGGCGGAGCCGTACGAGGTCGACCCGGTGGTGGCCAAGGTGCTGGACATGCTGTTCATCCTGCACGCCGACCACGAGCAGAACTGCTCCACCTCGACCGTGCGGCTGGTCGGCTCCAGCAACGCCAACCTCTTCGCCTCGGTCTCGGCCGGCGTGAACGCGCTCTTCGGCCCGCTGCACGGCGGCGCCAACCAGGCCGTGCTGGAGATGCTGGAGAAGATCCAGGCCGACGGCGGCGACGTCGCGTCCTTCGTCCGCAAGGTGAAGGACAAGCAGGACGGCGTGAAGCTGATGGGCTTCGGCCACCGGGTCTACAAGAACTACGACCCGCGCGCGGCGATCGTGAAGAACGCGGCCCAGGACGTGCTCGGCCGGATGGCCAAGCCGGACCCGCTGCTGGACATCGCGATGCAGCTCGAGGAGATCGCGCTGGCCGACGACTTCTTCGTATCCCGCAAGCTCTACCCGAACGTGGACTTCTACACCGGCCTGATCTACAAGGCCATGGGCTTCCCGACCAAGATGTTCACGGTGCTCTTCGCGCTGGGCCGGCTTCCCGGCTGGATCGCCCAGTGGCGCGAGATGATCAACGACCCGGAGACCAAGATCGGCCGCCCGCGGCAGATCTACACCGGCTCCCCGGAGCGGGCGTACGCCCCGTTCTCGGAGCGCTGACCTCCGCCGTACCACGCCGAAGGCCGCCGACCCGCACCGGGTCGGCGGCCTTCGCCGTCTCCACGCCCATCAGGCCCCGCCGCGTCGCCCGCCGGTTAGGAAGGGCCCCTTCCTCTACCGAAAGCGTTAGGAAGGTGCCCTTCCTTACTTCTCAGCGCAGGCCGGCGGCGGCCAGCAGGTTGCCCTCCGCGATGGCCGGCAGGGCGCGGCCCCGGGCCATCCGCTCGGCGGCCCGCGCGGCGGTGAATGCCGGCGCCGTGGCGATCGCCGCGGCGTAGGCAGCGGCCGTGCGGTGCGCGATCGCCGTCCAGCCGTACCGCTCGTGGACCATGGCGTGGGCGCGGCGGGCCAGCTCGCGGGCCCGCTCCCGGTCCGACAGCAGGGCGTGCACGGCGTCGGTCAGCCCGTCCGGATCGTGTGGCCGGAAGGTCATCCCGGTGACGCCCGGCTCGACGATCTCGGCCAGCCCGCCGGTCGCGGCGACCGCCAGGGGCGCGCCGGCGGCGGCGCCCTCCAGGGCCACCATGCCGAACGGCTCGTAGATGCTCGGCACCGCGAAGCAGTCCGACGCGGCCATCACCGCGGGCAGGTCGGTGCCGCCGAGGAAGCCCGGGAGGCTGACCGTGCCGGCCAGGCCGAGACGGTGCACCTCCGCCTCCAGTTCGCCGCGGTACGGGCCGTCGCCGACGATGACCGCGCGCAGCCCGGGGTGCCGCTCGCGCAGCCGGGGGAGCCCGGCGATCAGGTGCTGCACGCCCTTCTCGTAGACCAGCCGGCCGGCGAAGGTGACCAGTGGGCCGTCCCCGGCGAACCGGGCGCGGGCCTGCGCCACCGCGGCCGCCGGCGCCCGCCAGCGGTGCGGCTCCACGCCGTTGGGCACCACGTCGACCCGGCCGGCCGGCACGCCGAACAGCCCGGTCACCTCGTCGCGCATGTAGCCGGAGCAGACGATCACCCGTCCGGACTCGCCGGCCAACCAGTGCTCGACGCCGTGGATGGTGCGGTTCATCTCCTCCGGCAGCCAGCCCTGGTGCCGGCCGGCCTCGGTGGCGTGGATGGTGCTGACCAGCGGGATGTCCAGGTGCTCGCGCAGGGTCATCGCGGTGTGTGCGACGAGCCAGTCGTGGGCGTGGATGACGTCGTACGTGCCGGCCTCGGTGGCGCGCAGGGCGGCCCGGGTGAGGGTGTGGTTGAACGCCATGGTCCAGGCGAGCAGGGAGGAGGTGGCCAGCGGGAAGGTGACCGGATCCTCGGCGGCGCGCACGATGCGGACGCCGTCGGCGTACTCCTCCAGGGGCGCGCCGTCGGCGTGCCGGGTGACGACGGTGACCTCGTGCCCGGCGGCGGCCAGGGCCACCGACAGGGCGTGCACGTGCCGGCCGAGCCCGCCCACGAGCACGGGCGGGTACTCCCAGGAGAGCATCAGGATGCGGCGGGTCTGCGGGGGCGTGCCCGGCCCGGCGTGCGCCGGGACCTGGGGCCGGGAGGTGAGGGTGGGCCGGTGGACCCGACCCGGGGAGGTGGTGGGCTGCTCGCCGACCCGCAGGGTCGTCACATCAATCTCCGTCCATGCATGAAGGTGCGCGCCGGCAGCGGTGGCGGCGAGACAGTGGTGGGGGTGGCCGAGGGGCCGAGGGGAGACGCGCGGGCGCGTCCCGTGAACAAGCAAAGGGCATCGAGCCCGATCCCGCATCTCGAAAAGGGCCAAGGTGACGGAGGACACCGGCCGCCGACCCCCGGGTGCGGGGTCGGCGGCCGGTGTCGTGGGCCGGTTGGGGAGCCGTCGGGCCGCTCAGTGGTAGTCGTCCTCCTCGCGGGCGGTGTCCGGCAGGCTTCCGAGCACCTTGTTGATCACGTGGATCCGGGCGCCGGCGGCCCGGTAGTCCGCGCAGACCGTCTCGGCCCGGTCGGCCAGCCGGGCCCCCGGCTCGGCCGCGGTGACGGCGAGGGTGCTGCCCGCGAGGGTGGTGACGGAGCCGGCGGCCACCAGTTCGGCGGCCGAGCGCGCCCCGCCGACCAGGTGCTCCTTCAGCAGCCCCCGCAGCGTGTCGGTGTCCTTGAGCAGCAGGTGGTCCAGGTTGGCGGTGGAGAACTTGGCCCGGAAGGCGTCGTCGGTCGGGGCGAGGATGGTCAGCCCACCGGCGGCCGACAACTCCTCGGCCATCCCGGTGGCCCGGACCGCCGCCTCGAACGTGGTGAGCACGGGAATCCAGGTGAGGGCCTGGTCGGGCGACTGGCCCACCAGCGAGCCCGGGCTACCCGGCTCGGCCCCCGAGGGCAGCACGTCGCACAGCGGTCCGGTGACCGCGACCGGTGTGGCGTCGCCGGTGCGGTCCGTCGCGGCGGGCGTCTCCTCCTGCGAGCTGGTGCACCCGGTCACCGCGACCAGGAGGGCCAGCGCAGTCCCGGCCACCGCCCGCCGGCGGCGGGCGACCCGGGACCGGTTTCCGGAGCACGGCCCCGGGGTGAGGGTGTCGGGCACGGTCTTCTCCACTTCGGAACGGGTGCGGGTGGTGCCGGCAGGTCGGCGGGCGGCCGACCTGCCGGCACCGCGTTCGGGCGGAACTCAGCAGGTCACAGACGCGCGCACTGGCCGAAGTTCGGACCCCGTACGGAGTTGGTGACCTCCATGTTCGTCGGCTCGGGGGAGTTGCCGGCGCAGGCCAGCGGACCGTTGACGGTGTTGCCGGCCACCAGCGGCGCCACGCCCTTGCTGTCGGTCACGCTGACCGGCCCGGTCACCTCGTTGCCGACCAGGACGACCGGGCCGCTGGTGCCGGTGGCGCGCACCGGACCCTCGACCGTGCTGTCGGTCATGACGACCCCGGCGGCGCCGGTGGCGTTCACCGGACCGTCGATCGAGCTGCCGTTGACGATCAGCGTGGCGCCGGGCCGCACCTGGATCGAACCCCGGACGGTGGCCCCGTCCAGGCAGGCGACGCCGGAGACGACCAGCGTGCCGTCGTGGGTGCCGGTCAGGGTGGGCGCGATCCGCTCGCCGGCGACCAGGCCCTCGACGGCCTGCTCGTCGAGCAGCAGCGGGATCAGGCCCCGCTGCGGCTGGGACAGCGGCACCAGGTAGCCGTCGGCGACCTTGATCACCTTCCAGCCGTGGGCGGCGATGCGCTGGGCCGCCGTGGTGCGCTTGCCGGCCGGGCCGTCGGTACGCTCACCGTGGTACTGCTCCTCGGTCAGCTTGTACGCGCACGGCGGCTGGTCGAGGATCCGCTCCGGGGTGGGGGCGTCCACGGGCGGCGGGGCCTCACCCGGGTGCGGGGCGGGGTAGGCCTCGATCGCCCGGGAGCCCCGGAACACGATCCGTCCCTCGTTGGCGGACTGGAACGTGATTGCCTCGGCGCGGGCCTTGGTGATGTCCTTGACGTTGGCGCCGTGGTACTTGAAGAACTCGTTGAACGTCCACAGCGCGGAGTACGTCTTGCGTCGGCGGTTGTTCGCGGTGTTGCTCTCGTCGGGCCGCGTCGGGCCACCGGAGCTGCGCAGCTCCAGCAGGGAGTTGACGACGTTCTTCAGGCCGAGGGTGTTACGCAGGATGGTCTCTTCGCTCAGGCCCACCGTGGCGTTGGAGGTGCAGCCGTACGGGCACGCCCACCAGCCGTCCTGGGCGCCCTGGGCGTACATGTGGCCTTCGATCATCTCCTGCGACTCGTCGAAGATTCCCTGCGCCACGTTCTGGTGCCGGGGCGGCAGCATCGGCAGGTCACCGGCGTTGGTGTTGCCGTACTCGTGGCCGTCGTAGCCGGCGACCGGCCGGTAGTCGCGGACCATCTCGGCGAGGGAGTGGGTCTCCGGCTGGCGGATCAGCGAGTGGTCCCGGTTCAGGTCCTGACCGGTGGAGTTGCCCCGGGTGTTGGCGGCCCGCCCGTCGCCGTTGAGCGTCGGCACGATCAGCATGGTGGTCTTCGACAGCAGGTCGAGGGTCTTGCTGTCCTTGGTGAAGGCCAACTGCCGGGCCATGATCAGGCAGGCCTCGCGGTCGCCCGGCTCGTTGCCGTGCACGTTGCAGTTGACCATCAGGGGGTTGGTCGCGGCCACGGCCTCCGGGGTCGCCGGCGGCTTGGGGTAGCCGATGACCAGCATGTTGATCGGCCGGTCCTGGACGGTGCGGCCGATCTCCACCACGCGAACGCGGTCGCTGGCCGCGTCGATGGCGGCGGTGTACGCGTACTCGTTGACGTCGCTGGTGTACTGGGCGCCCAGCGTGTCCTCCCACTGGGTGCGGAGGTTCTCACCCGGGGCGGCCGGGTCGCCCCAGTGGGCCCTGGTGGTGCCGCTGACCGGCGTCGAGTAGGGCTGGGCCTCGGTGCCGAACCGGGCCCGGACCCGCCACTGGAAGCCGTTGCCCGGTACGAAGCCGGCGTCGGCGAAGGTCGGCGCGGTGTTGTTGACCTGGCGGTTCGGGCGCCAGACGCCGACGATGACGGGCGTGCCGGGCGTGCCGTCCCCGGCCAGCGGGGTCCGCTCGATCTGGTAGTCGGTGGCCCCTTCTACCCGGGTCCACGCCAGCGTGGCGTACCCGTCGCCCTGCACGACCGTGAGGCCCTGCACCTGGTTCGGCTCCGCCTGCTGAAGGGCCGCGCTCGGCTGCCCGTGCGCCTGCCCGGGCACCGCCGTCGCCACGAGGGTGGCGGCGAGCAGGGCGGAGAACACACCGGCCGTTGTCCGTCTGTATCTCAAAAGGGATCTCCAAACAGGAGGGATGGCTGGGGTGCGCCCAGCACACCCGCACTCGGCCCACCGTTGGCCCGCACCCTGCGTTTCTTGAGGATCATCTGAGGTTTCCGACCTGTTCACCGCCGTCGGCGGGCGGTCGCGGACACCCGGGTCGCTCACCGGCCGTCGTCATCCCGCGCGCAGCCGGTAGCCGACGCCCCGGACCGTCTCGACCAGGCCGGCGTCGTCGAGCTTGCCCCGCAGGGCCGCGACGTGCACGTCGAGGTTGTGCCGGGTCCCCCAGGTGGTCTGCCAGACGTCCAACTGCAACCGGTCCCGGGGCACCACCGCGCCGGCCTGCCGGGCCAGCGCCACCAGCAGGTCGAACTCCTTGCGGGCCAGGCTGACCTCCCGGTCGCCCACCCAGACCCGCCGGGCGTTGACGTCGATGCGCAGCGTGCCGACCCGCAACTGGCTCGTGGTCCGGGCGCTGCGGACGGTACGCCGCATCACCGCCTCGATGCGGGCCTGCAACTCCACCATCGAGAACGGCTTGACGACGTAGTCGTCGGCGCCGGCCCGCAGGCCGGCCACCAGGTCGTACTCCTCGGCACGGGCGCTGACCGCGATGATGGCGACGTCCTCGTCGGCCTGACGAAGCCGCCGGCACACCTCCAGGCCGTCCCGGTCGGGCAGGTTGAGGTCCAGCAGGACCAGGTCGACCGGGTCGGCCCGGATCGCTTCGGCGGCCGTCAGCGCCGGCACCACCTCGTATCCCCGGCGGCGCAGGGCCTTGGTGAGGGCAGACGCCACGCGTAGGTCGTCTTCCACCAGGAGAATCCGCACGTACATCCCCCTCGGACCTCGTCCCAGCCGGGTCCTGCGAGTCTGTCCGATGATCAACACCCTGACCAGTGCGGATGCAAGATCGTAACCGCGGCGCTCGGTCCGTGCGGTGGGGTGCGCCGGCGGGTATCGGTCGGGTGGATTCCGGTCATCCGCCGATCGGGTGGATTGGCGGCCGAACCCGCGGGGCAATACCGGCACGCGTGTCGCCCGGCCCCCGCCGTGTGGTGCGCTCATGGTGCGGTGCGCGCTCATGATCTTGGGCCGAAGGAGCGACATGCAGGTCTGGCCGGGTGAGCGGTATCCCCTGGGGGCCGCCTACGACGGGATGGGCACCAACTTCGCGATCTTCTCCGAGGTGGCCGAGCGGGTCGAGCTGTGCCTGTTCGACGAGGGGGAGACCGGGGCGGAACGGCGCGTCGAGCTGCGCGAGGTCGACGCCTACGTCTGGCACGCGTACATCCCGGGCGTCGAGCCGGGGCAGCGGTACGGCTACCGCGTGCACGGGCCGTACGACCCCGCGAACGGGCTGCGCTGCAACCCGCACAAGCTGCTGCTCGACCCGTACGCCAAGGCGGTCGACGGCGACGTGCGGTGGGACCCGGCGGTCTACGACTACGAGCACGGCGACCCGGAGCGGATGAACACCACCGATTCGGCGCCGTTCGTGCCGAGGTCGGTGGTGGTGAACCCGTACTTCGACTGGGGCAACGACAGGCCGCCGCGCACCCCGTACCACCACTCGGTGATCTACGAGGCGCACGTGCGCGGCCTGACCATGCGCCACCCCGACATCCCCGAGGAGCTGCGCGGCACGTACGCCGGCCTGGCCTCCCCGCCGATGATCGAGCACCTGACGACGCTCGGGGTGACCGCCGTCGAGCTGATGCCCGTGCACCAGTTCGTGCACGACCACCGCCTCGCGGACCTGGGGCTGCGCAACTACTGGGGCTACAACACCATCGGCTTCTTCGCCCCGCACCACGGCTACTCCGCGTGGGGTCGCCTGGGCCAGCAGGTGCAGGAGTTCCGGGGCATGGTCAAGGCGCTGCACGCCGCCGGGATCGAGGTCATCCTCGACGTGGTCTACAACCACACCGCCGAGGGCAACCACCTCGGCCCGACGCTGAGCTTCAAGGGCGTCGACAACCCCAGCTACTACCGGCTGAGCGAGGAGGATCGACGCCGCTACGTCGACTACACCGGCACCGGGAACAGCCTCAACGTGCGCAGCCCGCACTCGCTCCAGCTGATCATGGATTCGCTGCGCTACTGGGTGACCGAGATGCACGTCGACGGCTTCCGCTTCGACCTCGCGGCGACCCTGGCCCGCGAGTTCTACGAGGTCGACCGCCTCTCCACCTTCTTCGAGGTGGTGCAGCAGGACCCGGTGGTCAGCCAGGTCAAGCTCATCGCCGAGCCGTGGGACGTCGGTCCCGGCGGCTACCAGGTGGGCAACTTCCCGCCGGTGTGGACCGAGTGGAACGGCAAGTACCGCGACACCGTGCGCGACTTCTGGCGCGGCGAGCCGGCCACCCTGGCCGAGTTCGCGTCCCGCATCTCCGGCTCCGCCGACCTCTACCAGGACGACGGGCGTCGACCGTTCCACAGCATCAACTTCGTCACCTGCCACGACGGGTTCACCCTCACCGACCTGGTCTCGTACGACGACAAGCACAACGAGGCCAACGGGGAGGAGAACCGGGACGGCGAGAGCCACAACCGGTCGTGGAACTGCGGGGTCGAGGGGGACACCGACGACCCGGCGGTGCTGGCCCTGCGGGCACGGCAGCGGCGCAACTTCCTGGCCACCCTGGTGCTCTCCCAGGGCGTGCCGATGATCGGCCACGGCGACGAGCTGGGCCGCACCCAGCGCGGCAACAACAACGCGTACTGCCAGGACAGCGAGCTGGCGTGGGTCGACTGGGAGCACGCCGACGCCGACCTGCTGGAGTTCACCCGCAAGCTGGTCGCCTTCCGCCGTCGCCACCAGGTGTTCCGCCGCCGCCGCTTCTTCACCGGCCTGCCGGTGCGTTCCCGGCTGGTCGACGAGCCCCTGCCCGACCTGGCCTGGTACACCCCCGACGGGCGGGAGATGACCGGCGAGGACTGGGGCAACGACTTCGGCCGCTCCGTCGCGCTCTTCGTCAACGGCGAGGGCATCCGCGAGCGCGGCCAGTACGGCCAGCGCCACGTGGACAGCTCCTTCCTGCTCTGCTTCAACGCCCACGACGCGCCGCTGGACTTCACCGTGCCCGGGCCCGAGTTCGGCCGACGCTGGGAGCTGGTGATCAGCACGGTCGAACCGGAACCGGAGAAGACCACCGTGGTCGAGGCGGGCGGCATCTTGGGCGTGCCGGACCGCTGCGTGGTGGTGCTGGAGAGGACGGCCTGACATGTCGACCACCCCTCGACCGGTCGCGTCCCGGGTCGGCGCCACCTACCGGGTGCAGGTCCGCCCCGGCTTCGACCTGGACGCCACCGCCGGCCTCGCCGACTACCTGGCCGACCTGGGCGTCACCCACCTCTACAGCGCGCCCCTGCTGACCGCCACCCCGGGCTCCGCGCACGGCTACGACGTGGTCGACCACCGGGCGGTCAACCCGGAGCTGGGCGGCGAGGCGGGCCGGCGGCGGCTGCTGCGCGCCCTGCGGGCGGCCGGCCTCGGCCTGGTCGTGGACATCGTGCCCAACCACGCCGGGGTGGCCGTGCCCGCCGCCAACCCCGCCTGGTGGGACGTGCTGCGCCGGGGCCGCGAGTCGGCGTACGCCGGCTGGTTCGACATCGACTGCGACGCCGGCCGGCTGCTGCTGCCGGTGCTGGCCGACGCCCCGGACGCCCTCGACGACCTCAAGCTCGCCGACGGGGAGCTGCGCTACCACGAGCACCGCTTCCCGGTCGTCGAGGGCACCGGCGACGGCAGCGTCCGCGAGGTGCACGACCGGCAGCACTACGAGCTGGTCTCCTGGCGGCGCGGCGACGCCGAGCTGACGTACCGCCGGTTCTTCGCCGTCTCCGACCTCGCCGGGCTGCGGGTGGAGGACCCGGCGGTCTTCGCCGCCACCCACGAGCTGGTCCTGCGCTGGGTGTCGGCCGGGGAGGTCGACGGCATCCGCGTCGACCACCCGGACGGGCTGCGCGACCCGGCCGGCTACCTGGCCCGGTTGCGCGCCGCCGCCCCCGCGGCCTGGCTGGTGGTGGAGAAGATCCTGGAGTACGGCGAGGAGCTGCCATCCTGGCCGGTGGACGGCACCACCGGCTACGACGCCCTCGCCGCCGTCTGCGGGCTCTTCGTCGATCCCGACGCGGAGGCCGACTTCACCGCGCTGGACACCCGGTTGACCGGCCGGCGCACCTCCTGGGAGGACCTCACCCACGACACGAAGCTCGCCGCCGCCACCCGGCTGCTGTCGGCCGAGCTGACCCGGCTGGCCGCGCTCGCCCCCGACGTCGACCGCGAGGCGGCCCGCGCGGCGCTGGCCGAGCTGGCTGCCGCGTTCCCCGTCTACCGGGGCTATCCGCCCGAGGGCGCCCGGCACCTGGCCGCTGCCCGCGCCGAGGCCGGCCGCCGCCGCCCCGACCTGGCCGGCGCGCTCGACGCGGTCACCCGCCGACTGCGCGATCCGGACGACGAGTTGGCGAGGCGCTTCCCGCAGTTCACCGGCGCGGTGATGGCCAAGGGGGTGGAGGACACCGCCTTCTACCGCTGGAGCCGCTTCGTCGCGCGCAACGAGGTCGGCGGCAGCCCCGCCCACTTCGGCACGCCGCCGGCGGAGTTCCACCGCTTCGCCGCCGCCCGGCAGGTGCGCTGGCCGGCGAGCATGACCACCCTCTCCACCCACGACACCAAGCGCTCCGAGGATGTCCGTGCCCGGCTCGCGGTGCTCAGCGAACTGCCGGGGCGCTGGGCCGACCTGGTCGCGCGGTGGACGGCCCGCGCGCCGCTGCCCGACCCGGCCTTCGCGCACCTGCTCTGGCAGACCGCCGTCGGCGCCTGGCCGATCGGGCGGGAGCGGCTGCACGCGTACGCCGAGAAGGCCGCCCGGGAGGCGTCGGTGTCGACGAGCTGGGCCGACCCCGACCCCGTCTTCGAGCGGGCCATGCACGCCGTGGTCGACACGATGTACGACGACCCGGAGCTGCACGCCGAGCTGACCGCGTTCGCCGCCGAGATCACCCCGGCCGGCTGGTCCAACTCCCTCGGGCAGAAGCTGGTGCAGCTCGCCATGCCCGGGGTGCCGGACACCTACCAGGGCACCGAGCTGTGGGACAACTCCCTGGTCGACCCCGACAACCGCCGCCCGGTCGACTTCGCCGTACGCCGGCAACTGCTCGCCGACCTCGACGGCGGCCCGCTTCCGCCGGTCGACGCCGGCGGGGCGGCGAAGCTGCTGGTGGTGTCGCGGACCCTGCGGCTGCGCCGCGACCGCCCGGAGCTGTTCACCGGCTATCGGCCGGTGCCGGCGCACGGGCGCGCCGGGCGGCACGCGGTGGCCTTCGACCGGGGCGGCGCGGTCGCGGTCGCCACCCGGCTGCCGCTCGGACTGGCCCGCGCCGGCGGCTGGGACGACACGGTCCTGTCACTTCCCGTTCACGAGCTGACCGACCTGTTCACCGGCCGGGTCTACAGTGGCGGGGAGACCCGTCTGGCCGACCTGCTGGCCACCTATCCCGTCGCGCTGCTGGCTCCCACCCCCGAGTCCGTGGAGGCTGCGTCATGACCGAATTCGCGGTGTGGGCGCCGCAGGCCGCCCGGGTCCGGCTGCGCCTGCCGGGCGTCGCCGACCACGAGATGCGTTCCGGTCCCGGCGGCTGGTGGCGGGTCGAGGTGCCCGCCACCGGCCCCGGCACCGACTACGCCTTCCTCCTCGACGACGACGAGCGGGCGCTGCCCGACCCCCGGTCGGCCTGGCAGCCGGCGGGGGTGCACGGGCCGAGCCGGCTCTACGACCACGCGGCGTTCGAGTGGACCGACCGCGCCTGGACCGGCCGGCAACTGCCCGGCAGCGTCCTCTACGAGCTGCACGTCGGCACCTTCACCCCGGAGGGCACCTTCGACGCCGCCATCGGCCGCCTCGACCACCTGGTCGACCTCGGCGTCGACATGATCGAGCTGCTCCCGGTCAACGCCTTCAACGGCGAGCACAACTGGGGCTACGACGGCGTCTGCTGGTATGCCCCGCACCAGCCGTACGGCGGCCCGGACGGCCTGAAACGGCTGGTCGACGCCGCCCACGGCAAGGGTCTGGGGGTGATCCTCGACGTCGTCTACAACCATTTCGGGCCCTCCGGGGCCTACGCGCCGATGTTCGCGCCGTACCTCACCGAGCAGAGCAACACCTGGGGCCGCACGGTCAACCTCGACGGCCCACACTCCGACGGCGTCCGCCGCTACATCGTCGACAGCGTGCTGATGTGGCTGCGTGACTACCACGTCGACGGGCTGCGGCTCGACGCCGTGCACGCCATGCCCGACAGCCGCGCCACCCACCTGCTGGAGCAGGTGGCCGTGGAGGTGGAGTCGCTGGCCACCCACCTCGGCCGGCCGCTGTCGCTGATCGCCGAGTCCGACCTCAACGACCCACGGCTCATCACCCCACGGGAGGCCGGCGGCTACGGCCTGCACGCCCAGTGGAACGACGACGCCCACCACGCCCTGCACACCCTGCTCACGGGCGAGCGGCAGGGCTACTACGGCGACTTCGGCTCCCTGGAATGCCTCACCGACGTGCTGACCGGCGGCTTCTTCCACGCCGGCACCTGGTCCAGCTTCCGCAACCGGCACCACGGGCGGCCGGTGGACCGGCAGCGCACCCCGGGGCACCGGTTCGTGGCGTACCTGCAGAACCACGACCAGATCGGCAACCGGGCCACCGGCGACCGGATCTCCGCCACGCTCTCCCCGGGGCTGCTGCGGGTGGGCGCGACGCTGCTGTTCACCGCGCCCTTCACGCCGATGCTGTTCATGGGGGAGGAGTGGGCGGCCAGCACCCCGTGGCAGTTCTTCACCAGCCACCCCGAGCCCGAGCTGGCGACCGCCGTGGCCACCGGCCGTAAGCGGGAGTTCGCCGCGCACGGCTGGCCGGAGGGGGACGTGCCGGACCCGCAGGACCCGCATACGTTCGTCCGCTCCCGGCTCGACTGGGCCGAGCTGGACAAGCCCGAACACCGCGAGATGTACGACTTCCACCGGCGGCTCATCGCACTGCGCAAGAGCCGCCCCGACCTGTCCGACCCGCGGCTGAACCGGGTGGAGGCGCGCCACGGCGACCACTTCCTGGTGATGCGCCGGGGGGAGACGCTGGTGGTGGCGAACCTGGCCGCGAAGCCGCAGCGGATCACGCTGCCGGGGGTGGCGCGGCGGGTGCTGCTGGCCACGGGGGAGGGGGTCACGGTGATGCGGGACCGGATCGAACTGCCGGCCGAGACGGCGGCGGTCGTGGCGCTCTGAGGATCGCGCGACCTCGGAGACGTCACGCGGATGCGCCGCCCCGAAAGCCGGCCACGCTCTGGCGTCGAACCAGCAACGGTTGCTCGGCTTGCGCCAGGTGGTGGTCAGGACCAGACCAGCGGTGGGCAGGCGTACGCCGCCGGTTTCGAGGACCTACTCCGGCCGATGCGCCTGCTGCGAACGGTGGCGGCCCGACTGCCGCCCGCTGGTCGCTCCGATGAAGTCGGGCCGCGCTAGACAGGGAATCCGGCCTGAGACGCTCGTGCCGAGCGCAGCAGGCTAGCGAGGAGGATGGTGGTGCAGGCATCGGCTGAGTTCGACGCCCTGTAACAGACCAGCACTCGTGTCGACCAGCCGAAAGTCGATTCCTGCGGTGGTCCGGTTCCGGTCGGTGGTGCTGCGGCCGGGCGATTCACCATCGGTACCTCTCCTCGCGGGTAGGAGTACGGTCGATGACTGCAGGGCTGCTGACTGTAGTGATCGCCAACCTGAGGGTGTAGGAGTGCGACAGTGCCCCCACGTGCAAGGACGATCGTCGACCCACGGTTCGCCGCTGAGTTGCGACGACTTCGTGAGGCGCGCGGCATGTCGCTGCGGCAGCTCGCCGCCACCGTCAACTACGGCAAGAGCCTCGTCCACCAGTTGGAGATCGGGCAGACCAAACCCACCGTGGACGTGGCGCTCCGGCTCGATGACGCGCTCGCGGCGCAGGGCGCGCTGGCGGGGCTGGTCGTCGATGCCCCCGATGGCGGTGAACGCCTTGCGTACGTGACGGCGCATCCCCGGCGGGTCGATGCTGCCGCTGCGCAAGCGCTCGCCGGCCTGCTCGCTGGTTACCGCCGGCTGGAGGACGCCATCGGATCCGGGCCGATCATGGCACCGGTCCGTGCCCACCTCGACACCGTTACCTGCCTGCTGCGGGACGCCCCGTACGACGTGCGGCCCGGAGTCGTGGACGTGGCCGCGCAGTGGGCACAGTTCGCGGGCTGGCTGAGCATCGCGCGGGGCGAGGACCGTGCGGCCACGGTGTGGCAGGCGAGGGCTCTGCACTGGGCGACCGAGGCCGGCAACAAGGATCTCGTCGCCACCGTGCTGTCCTTCCAGGGCCATCAGGCGGAAGTGCGGCGTGATCTGCGCGCGATGATCGGGCTTTCCCGGGCTGCGCGCCGAGACGAGACCGTGAACGCGGCATTGCGAGCCTACTGCGCAGGGCAGGAGGCCAGAGGTCTTGCCATGGCCGGAGCGGATGCTGCCGATGTGCTCGCCTGCCTGTCCGAGGCGTCGGACGTGTCGGCCCAGGCAGCGGAGGAACCGTTGTCCCCATGGGGCTACTGGTACACGCCGTCGTTCTTTGCCGTCCAGCAGGGCATCGTGTGGCGGTATCTCGGCGCGACCGACAGCCGCGCCAACGACCGGGCACTGGAGTTGCTGACGGTCGGTGTCGAGGGGGTGAACGAGGAGGCGGGCGGCGCCGATTGGCACGGCCGCGACCTGGTGCATCTGGCCATGGCGCAGGCGCAGGCCGGAGACACGACGGCTTCTCGTGAAACTTTGGCGACGGCCGACAGCATCGCGGTTGCCACCGCCTCACGACAACTCACCCGTGAAGTGACGGAGACGGCCCACCGACTCGGCCTGTCCGCGATGCCGTAGCGGACGCGTTCTGACTGCTCAGCCACCCACCGCCGCCCGCACGATGATCGTGGGTGATGGCGACAGGACGGTGTTCCCGATCCACCGCCGCGCCCTCGGTCGACGGAGGTGCGGATGCAGGGCCAAGGCGACGAGCCAGCGATGAGCCGGGGCGAGCAGGTCGAGGCGGCCGAGCGGGAGGCTGCCAAGAAGCGGCTGCTCGCGCAGGCCGAGGCGGAGCGCGTACCGGTGGAGGAGACCACCCGGGCGGTCCCGGACCGGCGGTGGCGGCGTGACCAGCGGTGACGAGCCGATCGGTCGTCGGGTGGCGCGCTGGCGGGTGCGGCGGCGGATGACCCAGCAGATGCTCGCGGACCGGCTCGGCAGGTCCAAGAGCTGGATGGACAAGGTCGAGCGGGGCGTCCGCGCGTTGGACCGGTACCCGGTCATCCAGGAGATCGCCGAGGTGCTGCGGGTCGATCCGCTGGTGCTGCTCGGCGAGGATCGCACGCCGCCGTCGGCGGGCGCCGGCCCGCCGGACGGGGTGGACGGGATACGGGCCGCTCTCGCCCGCTACGACCGCGAGCCCGGCCGCCCGGTGCGGGCAACGGAGATCGAGCGGCATGTGGCGCACGCCTGGCTGACCTACCAGCACGCGCACTACCCCCAGGTGGTGCGGTTGCTGCCGGGGCTGCTCGACGCTGCCCAGGGGGTGCGTGCGGACGCGCCGGGGCTGCTGGTGCAGGCGTATCGGATCACCTCGTCGGTGCTGGTGAAGCTCGGCGAGGCCGACCTGGGTTGGCTGGTCGCCGACCGGGCGGTGGCCGTGGCGGGCGGTGACCCGGTGCTCGCGGGGGTGGCGGCGGTATCGGTCGGGCAGGCATTGCGCTCCCTGGGTCGGGACCGGTTGGCGCTGGCCGCGACGGTCGCCGCCGCGCGCCGCGTCACACCCGGATCGGAGACGGTCCACGGGGCCCTGCTGATCCAGGCCGCTCTGGCTGCCGCCGGATGCGGTGACACCCGCCGGGTCGGGGAGTTGACCGCTCGGGCCGCCGACATCGCCGCCCGGGTCGGGGCCGGCGACGACCCGTACCGGACCAGCTTCGGGCCGGTCGCGGTCGAGTTGGCCCGGGTGGTCGCGGCGGTCGAGTCGGGGGACGCCGGGGAGGCGGTGCACCGGCACGAGCAGGCGATCCGGCGGGAGGGATGGCGGTGGCTGCCGGCCGAGTACCGGGCCGCGTACCTGGTGGACGTTGCGCGGGCGTACCTCCAGATCGGCGACCTGCGCGGGGCCGGACGGGTGCTGGTCGAGGCGGACGGCGTCGCGCCGGCCGAGGTCCGGTGCCGGCCGCTGGCGCGTACGGTGATCGCCGAACTTGCCCGGGGTCACCCGGCGCCGGCCGGCGTGGCGCGCCTGGCGGCGCTGGTCGGCCTGACCCGCTGACCCCACCGGCCGGCACGTTGTGCGGCCGTCGCGGCTCGCGGACGGGTGCTATTGGTTGCCGGAATCGCAGGTCCCACTATTCCATAGATAACGGCGCGCCCCCTCAAGCGGAGAGCGCGGATTCGCGGCGCTGGGATTTGCGCGGGCAATACCGAGGTTTCTGTTCAAGCTGGAGGCGGTTTGTCTGCCGCAGTCGTGTTGTTGACGTTATCGGTCGGTCGAGAAAAGGGCCGAGGGCGTGGGCACCTCCATCTTGTCGAGTCAGTGTCAATTACCTGCCATTCCATTATCTTGTGATCAATGCAAATCACTCGATACGTTTCCCTGGCCCGAATGGAGCACCCAGGACAAGGGGGAACTCTTGAAAACAACCCTACGCTGGTCCGCAGCGGCCAGCCTGGCGCTCGCGCTGGTCGTGACCGCCCCGGCGGCCGCCGAGGCGAAGCCGACCACAGTCGAGAGGAACGGCAACACCACCACCACCGCCCGCACCAGCGACGGTCGTGCGATCACCAACGCGGCGATCGCCAAGGAGGTCGCCGCCTTCTGGACGCCGGAGCGGATGGCGAGCGCCGTCGACCTGGACATCGCGAAGCGCCCAGGCGCCAGCGAGTCGACCAACCGGGCGCCGAAGCCCGACGGACCGGCGGGCACGGTCGCGCCCCTGGCGCCGAGCGTCGCCAGCGGCGACGACGTCAGCATCCAGCTCAACGAATCAGCGGTCGTCGGCAAGGTCTACTTCACCATGCCCGGCGGCGGTACCGCCTCCTGCTCGGCGAGCGCCGTCGCCAGCGGCAAGCGCCGGCTGGTCATGACCGCCGGTCACTGCGTGCACCAGGGCAGCGGCGGGCAGTGGTACAGCAACTGGCAGTTCGTGCCGCGGTACCGCGACGGAGTGCGGCCGTTCGGGACGTTCGTGGCCTACCAGCTCACGGCCCGCACCGCGTGGATCAACAACAGCAGCTACGACGAGGACATGGGCATCGCCATCATGCACAACGGCGGTAACTGGGGCCTGAAGGTCGTCGACACGGTCGGTGGCCACGGTCTGCGCTGGAACTGGGGCTACAACATCTCCCTGATGACCGCCCTCGGCTACCCGTCGAACCTCGGCGGCGGGGAGAGCCAGTACTACTGCCAGAGTGGCACGTGGTACGCCGGCGGCCAGCAGATCCGGATGTGGTGCAACATGACCTACGGCTCCAGCGGCGGCCCTTGGCTTCAGGAATACAACGACCAGAACGGCCTCGGATACGTCAACAGCGTCGTGAGTCACGGCGACAATCCGGGCAACGGACAATTCGACGGCCCGTACTTCGACAATGACATCAAGAGCCTCTACGACTTCGCGGAAGGTCTCTCCCCGGCGTAAAGACACCTGACAGCAGAGCCCCGGCCCGTGGCCGGGGCTCTGCGCGTGTGCTCCGTTCCCGTAGCCGGCGTCGGGGCGCCGCCCTCGGTGGGCATGCGGCGAAGGTGCTGACACTTGCACCGGTCCGAAACGGAGATCAAGATCTGCGGCATGGAGTTCTTCTGCTACCACCGCGACCGGCGTGATTCCCTCGCACTGCGCACCGAGTTGCTGGAGGAGCACTGGTCCTACATGGACCGGTACGCGGCGGAGATGGTCGCCCGAGGCCCGACCTTCGCCCCCGACGGGGAAACGCCGACCGGCAGCGTGCACATCGTCGACCTGCCCGATGCCGCCGCCGCCCGGGCATTCGCCTTCGACGAGCCCAACCACCAGGCCGGTGCGTACCGGGACGTGCTGCTGCGCCGCTGGCACAACACGCTGGGGCGCACCATGTGGGACTTTCCCGGTGGCCGGACCGGTGGCAACCGGTACCTGGTGCTCGGCCTCGGCGCGGGGCAGGCCGCCGACCGGGACGTGCCGCCCGACCGGGACGACCTGATCGCGTACGGGCCGCTGCTGTCCGACGACGGCGCCACCTGGCTGGGCACGGCGGTGCTGATCAGGGCGACGGACCCGGACGAGGCGCGCGCCGTGCTGACCCCGGACCGGTATGCCGAGATCGAGGTGCACGACTGGAGGTTTGGCGGCCGTCCGTCATGATCCACGAGCGGCGGGTACTTGCCACCTGGCACTGCTCGGGCGAGCGGACGAGCTGAGGTTCCGACAGCCATGCGGTTCGAGCTCGACCGGAGCGCGCCGGTGACAGCGTCGCGCCGGCCGAGATTCGATGCCGGCCGAGGTTCGATGCTGGCGGGCGGGGCATCCGGCCAGGACCCTCCCGGGCGTCGCGGCGACATGCACGGCGGCTTCGAAGCCGACCACGGCGACTTGTCGCCATCCCCGGCTATCCTGCGCCCGCGCCCCGGGACGGTCCCGGCGGCGGGTACCGGGTGGCGGGAAAAAGCCACCCCGCTGGGAGGCTCGCGTGGCAACCGAGGAGGCCGGTGTCGAGGCGTGCCGGGTCGCCGCACGGCAGGTGGCGGAGGGGCCGGGCGCGGCGCGCGAGGAAGCCCTGCAGCGGCTGGCCGACCTCGGCGCGACCGACCCGACGCTGCGCCAGGACGTGGCTGACGCGGTCTGCGCCTGGCTGCGGACGCCCGGCGCCGCCGACGGCGGGGACGGCCACGCGCGGCGGGCGGCGCTGCGGGTGCTGTCCGGGCTGTTGCGCCCGGCCGGGGCGGGCGAGGCGACGCCGCCGGGGCTCGCCGTGGACCTGTCCGGGGCGTCCCTGGTGGACGCGGACCTCGGCGGTTGCGAGCTGGCCGGGGCCCGGTTCGCCGACACGCGGTTCCTCGGCACGACCTCGTTCGCCGGCGCCCGGTTCACCGGCGACGCGGACTTCACCCGCGCGCTCTTCCACGGCGAGGCCCGGTTCGACGGGGCGGTGTTCGCCGCCGACGCGGCGTTCGGGCGTGCCCGGTTCCGGGGACGGGCCGGCTTCGACCGGGTGGAGTTCGCCGGCATGGCGTGGTTCGGGCGGGGCGAGGACGAGCTGTGGGAGGACGATCCGGCCTGGGACGCGATCGAGGACGTCCGGCCCGCGCCGTGGGACGAGCCGAACGAGGACGACCCGGGCTGGCCCGTCGCGGTGCTTATGGGGGACTACCAGAGCTGGGAGGAAGGCGGGGACGGGGCACGCTTCGCCGGGACCGCGTCGTTCCGGCAGGCCGGCTTCGCCGGCCCGGCCTGGTTCTGCAAGGCCCGGTTCGGTGGGGAGGCGACGTTCCGGGACGCCCGGTTCGGCGCGGCGGTGCGACTCGACCAGCCCACGGTGGACCTCAGCGGCGCACAGTGGGCCGGCGCGGCCGGCGAGCCGGTGAGCTGGCCCCTCGGCTGGACGTCCCGGCCGGGGCCGGACGGCACGGGCGTGCTCGTGCCGGACGAATCCGTGTCGCCGTACGCGCGGCAGCTCGGCGACGGCGACCCCGCCGTCCGCCACGCCGGGCTGCGCGCCCTCGGCGAGCTGGGCGACGCGCGACCGGAGCTGCGCCAGCGGGTGGTCGACGCCGTCTGCGGATACCTGCGCGCGCCGTTGCCGTTCGACGTGCGCGGCGACCTGGGCCCCGCCGAGGCCGGGGAGTCGGCGCTGCGACGCGACGCGCAGCGGCTGCTCGCCGAGCGGCTGCGCCCGGTGTCCGCCACCCCCGACGGGCCGAGGCACTGGCCGGGCATGAACCTGTCGCTGTGCGGCGCGACGCTGCTCGACCTCGACCTGCACGGCTGCCACGCGGGGTACGCGGACTTCACGGCCGCCCAGTTCCACGGCGCCACCCGGTTCGACGACAGTACGTTCGACGGTGCCGCCTTCCGGCTGGGTGGGTCCGAGGGGCGTGCGTCGTTCCACGGCGAGGCCACGTTCGCCGGGGCGCGGCTGGACCGGTGGCGCGGGGTCCGGGAGGTGCTCGACGGCGTCGTGTTCCATGCCGGCGTCGTCGTCGACCCTGCCGAGGATCGGGCACCGGCGGGACAGAGCTGAGCGGGCGCGGCCGGGATCGATCTGTGCCGGCGGCCCGGGACCGGGGCGGCGCCGCCCCGGTCCCGAGCCCGGGTCGGTCAGGACCAGGGAGCCGTCGGATACCAGGGGATGATCTCGCGGCGGGCGAGGATCCGCACGTCCCAGTAGAGGAACGTGAAGGCGCCGGCCACGATGAACGCGACCGCGGTCAGGGTCGCCAGTCGGGTCGGCCGGGCGCTGAACCACCGTTGCAGGCGGGAACCGGCGAGCCAGGCCAGCAGCAGGAACAGCACCGCCATGATGACGATGTTGCCGATCGACTGGAGGGTGAACGCCGCGGCCCCGTAGAGCGGGTTGCCGCTCTCGGCGGCGTCGCGGAACATCTGCCGGAACAGCGCGAACGGCCGGCCGATGAGGAAGCCGGCGATCAGCGCCCCCATGAAGACCATCGGCACGTTGGGATGCCGCTGGGCGATCCGGGCGAACGGATCCGGCACCACGCCGAGCGCGGCCAGGCCGAGGTAGATCATGATGAGCCCGATCAGGCCGAAGACCACCATCGACTGGATGCTCCGCGGCGACAGGCTGCCGGGGCTGTTGCTGGCGGTGGAGAACTGCGGCATCGACGTTCCGACGAAGCCCACGATCGCGCCGTACGTGGCCGACACCGCGATCATGCCGACCGACATCCAGCCCAGTGGCTTCAGCGGCTGCACGAACCTGCTGAGCCTGCTGCCGGTGGTGCCGGTCAGCGGGGCGAGGGCGCCGAACGCGGCGATGTTGCAGGCGGTGAACGTGCCGGCGATCCCGGAGACGAAGGCGAACAGCACGCCGGCCGCGACGCCCTGGATGGGGGTCTCCTTGGCGTCGTGGCCGAGCAGGGTGTTGGCGACGTTGTCGCCGATGGTCCGGTCGACGAACTCCGCCGACCAGATCACGGTCAGCAGGAAGCCGCCGAGGACGCTGAGCAGGATGATCAGCCCGCGCCGCCGGGGGAAGTGCCCGGTGACGAACGCGGACGTGCCGGTCTGCGCGGTGTCGGGTCGGATCCGGACGGGTACGTCGGGTTGCTGGGGGGACCGCTGGGTCTGCGTCACGTGCGCTCCTCAGGGTGGGGGGTGGAACCCGGGCGCGACCGCCGATGTTGGCGACGCCGCCCGCGACCGGCGTACGGGAGCCACCGGTCGGCCTGGACGCACCCGCCCGACCCCTCCTACCAGCAACGAATCGCGCGGGATCGATGTCCGCGTCTCATCATGGGGCGCTTCCGGGCCCGGGGGTTCTTCCGCCCTGCGCAATCGCGCTGGGTGATCGACCTGCGCCCCAGAGTGCCCGCGCCGATCCCGCCGGTCGCCCGGCCCGCCCTGGTCAGGGCAGCGGCCACTCGTGGACCGGCCGGTTGCTGTGCATCAGCGTCACGTAGTGCCGCACCACCTCGCGCAGCGCCTCCGGCCGGTCGAGGTGGTCGGTGGACTCCAGCCGGTGCAGGGTCTCGACCTGCCAGCTCGCGCCGTTGCGCCCCGTCAGGCAGCGCTGCTCGATGATGCCGAGCAGCCGGTCGCGCTCGCCCGGGTCCAGGCCCCACCGGTCCAGCCCGTGGTGGGCCAGCGGCAGCAGTCGCCGCAGCACCAGTTCGGTGACGGGGAGGTAGCCCAGGCCGGGCCAGAAGACCTGGGCGTCGATGCCGTGACGGGCGCAGCTGGTGAAGTTCTCCTCGGCGGCGCTGAAGGACATCTGCGACCACAGTGGCCGGTCGGCCTCGGCGAGCGCCCGGACCAGGCCGAAGTAGAAGGCGCCGTTGGCGATGGTGTCGAGGACGGTCGGCCCGGCCGGCAGCACCCGGTTCTCCACCCGCAGGTGCGGGCGACCCTTGAGCACGTCGTAGACGGGCCGGTTCCACCGGTAGACGGTGCCGTTGTGCAGGCGCAGCTCGGCGAGCTTGGGCACGCCGCCGGCGGCGAGGGCCTCGGCCGGGTCCTCCGGGTCGCAGACCGGCAGCAGCGCCGGGAAGTAGCGGACGTTCTCCTCGAACAGGTCGAACACGGTGGTGATCCAGCGTTCCCCGAACCAGACCCGGGGGCGTACGCCCTGCGCCTTGATCTCCTCGGCGCGGGTGTCCGTGGCCTGCTGGAACAGCGGGATGCGGGTCTCCCGCCACAGCTCGCGGCCGAAGAACAGCGGCGCGTTGGCGCCGAGCGCCACCTGGATGCCGGCGATCGCCTGGGCGGCGTTCCAGTAGTCGGCGAACTGGGCGGGGCTGACCTGCAGGTGGAACTGGGTGCTGGTGCAGGCGGCCTCCGGGGTGATCGTGTCGGCGGTGACGGCGAGCCGCTCCACTCCGTTGATCGCGATCCGTAGGTCCTCGCCCCGGGCCGCGAAGATCTGCTCGTTGAGCAGCTCGTAGCGGGGGTTGGCCGACAGTGCCGCCGCGGTCAGGTGCTCCGGGCGCAGCGTCGGCAGGATACCGATCATGACCATGTGGGCGCCGATCGCGCGGGCCTTCTGCTCGGCGGCGTTCAGGCTGGCCCGCACGTGCTCCTCGAACTCGGCGGTGCCGGTGCCGGTCAGCCGGCGGGGTGCCACGTTGATCTCCACGTTGAACTGGCCCAGCTCGGTCTGGAAGCTCGGGTCGGCGACGGCGGCCAGCACGTCGGCGTTGCGCATGGCGGGCATCGAGTCCCCGTCGACCAGGTTGAGTTCGATCTCCAACCCGGTCATCGGCCGGTCGACGTCGAACCGCGACTCGCGCAGCATCTCGGCGAACACGTCGAGGCAACGGCGCACCTTCTCCCGGTAGCGGGCCCGATCCTCGCGACTGAAGGTCCGCACGCCGACTTCCTCGCCCATGGTCACCACCCTGTCACCGCTGGTCCCCTAAACCTCGCACGCCGCGTCGGGGCCGGGGAAGACCTGAGACCTCTTCTCTACCCAGAGGGGCTCCCGGTGATCCCCGTCGCCCGTGCCCCGGTCGCGCCCGGGCGCGACCGGGGCCACCGATAGCATGGCCGGCGGCGAGAGGTGGAGATGCTGATGCGCGAGAAGGTGACCCGGTTGTTCGTGGTGGCGGCGATCGCCGAGGCGATCTCCTGGGCCGCCCTGCTGGCCGGCATGGCGGTGAAGTACGGCCCGCCCGCCAACGAGCTGGGCGTGCAGGTCTTCGGGCCGATCCACGGCGGCCTGTTCATCGCGTACGGCGTGCTGGTGCTCGCGGTGGCCCGCCTGCGCCGGTGGAGTCTGCTGGCCACCGGGGTGGCCCTGGCCTGTGCCGTGCCGCCCTTCGCCACGCTCGCCTTCGAGCGTTGGGCGCGGCGGCGCGGCATGCTCGACGCCGCCCGCGAGCCCGCCCGCGAGGCCGCCCCGGTCGGCTGACCCGCCCGAGCGGGCGGCTACCCGGCGAGGAAGGCGGACAGTTCGGCGGCGAGCTGTTCCGGCGCCTCCTCGGCCATGTGGTGGCCCGACTCGACCGGTGCGGCCCGCACGTCGTCGGCCCACTCCCGCCAGATCGCGGCGGGGTCGCCGTAGAGGTCCACCATGTCGTCCCGGGTGGACCACAGGAAGAGCACCGGGCCGCTGATCCGCCGGCCGGCGGCCCGGTCGGCGTCGTCGGCCGCCCGGTCCGGGCCGAGGCCCGCCCGGTAGTCCTCGCACATGGCGTGCACGGTCGCCGGGTCGTGGATGGCCCGGCGGTAGTCGGCGTACGCCTCCTCGCCCATCTCGGCGGGGGAGCCGCCGTACCAGGCGTCCGGGTCGGCGTTGATCACCTGCTCGGCCGGCTTGTCGAGCTGGCCGAGGAAGAACCAGTGCCACCATCGGGCGGCGAACCGGGCGTCGGCGCGGGCCAGGGCCTCCCCGATCGGCACCCCGTCGAGCACCCCGAGGCGGCTGACCCGGTCGGGGTGGTCCAGCGCGGTGCGCATCGCCACGTAGCAGCCCCGGTCGTGCCCCACCACGGCCGCGCGGTCGTGGCCGAGGGCGTCGAGCAGCGCCACGACGTCGCCCGCCATCGCCCGCTTCGAGTACGGCGCGTGGTCGGGGGTGCTCGGCGGCGTCGACGAGCCGCCGTAGCCGCGCAGGTCCGGGCAGATGACCGTGTGCCGCTCGGCGAGCAGCGGCGCCACCCGGTGCCAGGTGGCGTGGGTGCGGGGATGGCCGTGCAGCAGCACCACCGGCGACCCGGACCCGCCGTGGCGTACGCGCAGGCGTACCGGCCCGAGGTCGATCTCGTCGAGCGTGAATCCGGCGAACATGGCGCCTGCGGTGCCCGGCCGCGCGGGGCGGGAAACGTCAGATCGGCACCGGGCGTGCGAGCCAGGCCGGCGCCGGGCGCGAGACGTCGGGTCGGCGCCGGGCGCGAGACGTCGGGTCGGCGCCGGGCGCGAGACGTCGGGTCGGCGCCGGGCGCGCGACTCAGGTGAGCGCGGCCCAGGCCAGCAGGGCGGCGACCAGCAGCCCGCCCAGTGCCGCCTGGAGCAGCAGCGGCGGCCCGAGGTGCGACCACAGCGTGGCGGTGCGCGGCGTGAGCAGCTGCCCGGTCGTCAGGTTGACGATCCGCTCGATCTTCGGCGGCAGGTCGGGGTCGCCCTGCCGGCGTAGCGTGAGCTGCACGTGGTCGGCGGGGTGCAGGGCGCTCTGCGGCAGGTGCCCGTGCAGCTCGACCTCGCAGAGCTGCCCGGCGGAGTCGCGCAGCCGCACCGGGGTGACCAGGTATTCCGGGCCCTTCTTCAGGTCCTTGAACCGCCGGCGGGCCGCGCCGGAGCCGGCGGAGAACAGGGACCGGACCACCGCCGCCAGCAGCCCGGCCACCCCGGCCGCCGCGAGCACCGCGACCAGCACCGGCTGGCCGATCCGCACCTCGCGCGGGTAGCCGTCGAGCAGGCGGACGACCCGGCCGGTGACGATCCGGCCGGTGGGGTGGACGATCCGCCGGATATGGAGGTCGCTGTCCATGGTCACCACCCAGAGTCCGGTTGCGTTCACCGATGGTATCGGCCATCCGGCCTGAACGACGTGAATGAATCCTGGTCACGCGCTCACGGCGGCCAGGTGACAACCGGACCGGCGCGGGTAAGCGGGGGGCCGAGCTGGAAAGGGGTCGAGCATGCAGCTGTCCTTCCTGCGCCCGCTCTACGACCGGCCGGGGCCGTGGGTCTCGGTGTACCTGGACGCCTCCGCCAACACCCATGACGCCCACCCGGCGCTCGATCTGCGGTGGCGGGGCCTGCGCAACCAACTCCAGGAACAGCGCGCCGACGTGGACACGATCGACGCGGTCGAACGGGTCGTCCGCGGGCACGACCCGATGCCGGGGGACTACGGCCTGGCGATCTTCGGCACCCGGGGCCGGGTGGTGCTGTCGGAGTACCTCTCCGCCCCGCCGCTGCGGGACCTCGCCGCGTTCACCCCCCTGCCGCACGTGATGCCGCTGCTGGCGCAGCGCGGCGAGCAGGTGGCGTGGGTGCGGGTGCTGGCCGACCGGACCGGGGCCGACGCCATGGCGATCAGCGCCGGCGGCGTGCCGCGCCGCGCCCACGTGACCGGCCGGGAGGACTTCCAGTTGCGCCGGGTGAAGCCCGGCGGCTGGTCCCAGTCGCGGTACCAGCGCGCCGCCATGGAGGCCTGGCACCACAACGCCGGCGACGTCACCGCGGCGACGGTGGAGCTGGCCGAGAAGGTCGGCGCGGACGTGGTGGTGGTCGCCGGCGATGTGCGGGCCACCGGCGTGATCGCCGCCCAGATGCCGCAACGCTGGCAGGACGTCGTGGTCCGCACCGACGCCGGCTCCCGGGCCGGCGGCGCCGACCAGACGCTCCTGGACGACCTCACCGTGCAGACCATCGCCGAGGTGGCCGACCAGCGGATCACCGCCGCGCTGGACCGGTTCGGCATGCAGGAGGACGTCGGCGCCGGGCTGGAAGCGGTGGTCTCCGCGCTGCAACGCAACCAGGTCGACACCATGCTCATCGTCGACGACCCGTCGGCGACCGGGGAGTTGTGGATCGGGCCGGACCCGACGGCGATCGCCACCGACCCGCGGCAGCTCGCCGACATGTCGGTGCGCGACCCGGAGAAGGTCCGTGCCGACGCCGCGCTCGTGCGCGCCCTGGTTGGCACCGAGGCCGAGCTGACCGTGCTCGGCCCCGACGAGGCGCCGGAGCTGGCCGACGGCGTCGGGGCGGTGCTGCGGTACGTCGACGCCGCCACACCGGGGCGTGGCAGTGCCTGAGCGGACGGTGGCCGACCTGGTGGTCGAGCGGCTCCGTGCCTGGCGGGTGCCGCGGGTCTTCGGCTATCCCGGGGAGGCCATCGCCCCCGTGGTCGAGGCGCTCGACGCCTCGGGCGGGGACCCGGCGTTCGTCCCCGCCCGGCACGAGGAGACCGCCTCCTACATGGCCACCGGGCACGCCAAGTTCACCGGCGGGATCGGGGTCTGCCTGGCCACCCAGGGGCCGAGCGCCGTTCAGCTGCTCAACGGGCTCTACGACGCCAAGCTGGACAGCAAGCCGGTGGTGGCCATCGTCGGCGAGGACGTCTCCGGCCCGCTCGGCGGCGCTCACCAGGAGATCGGGCTGAGCCGGCTGTTCGCCGACGCGTGCAACCAGTTCGTCCGGTACGGCCGCACCCCCGTCGGAGTGCCGGCCCTGCTCGACCAGGCGTTCCGCACCGCCGCGGCCACCCGCAGCCCGGTCTGCGTGGTGCTGCCGCGCCAGTTGCAGGAGACCGCCGTGCCCGACCTGCAACCCCAGGCGGCAGGCGTGTTCGCGGCGATGCCCGGGGAACCACTGGCCCGGGTGCTGCCGCACGACGTCGACCTGGAGGCGGCCGCCCAACTGCTCGCCAACGGCAAGCGCACCGCCATCCTGGTCGGGCAGGGTGCCCGGGGCGCGGCGGAGGACATCGTCGCCCTCGCCGACCGGCTCGGCGCCGGGGTGGCGGCCTCGCTGCTCGGCAAGCCGGTGCTCGACGAGCGGCTGCCCTTCCACGCGGGCGTGCTCGGCGAGGTCGGCACCCCGGCCGCCGCCGAGCTGATGGGCGGCTGCGACACGCTGCTGCTGGTCGGCACGAACGACCCCTGGACGGACTACTTCCCGATGCCGGGGCAGGCCCGCACCGTGCAGATCGACATCGACGGGCGCCGGATCGGCACCCGCTACCCGGTGGACGTGCCGCTGGTGGGGGACGCCGCGGAGACGCTGCGGGCGTTGCTGGCCAGGGTGCCGGATCGGCCCAACGCCCGCTGGCGGGAGACCGTGGAGGGCTCGGTCGACCGCTGGCGGGCCGAGCGCGCCGACCGGGCCGCCGCCCCCGCCGAGCCGGTGAACCCGCAGCTCGTGGTGCAGGAGCTCGCCAGCCGGTTGCCCCGGCGCGGGGCGGTCGCGGTGGACATCGGCTCGGTCATCTACTGGTACGCCCGGCACCTGGAACTGCCCCCCGGGGTGAACGCCCAGCTCTGCGGCACCCTCGGCTCGATGGGCTGCGCCCTGCCGTACGCGGTGGCGGCCAAGCTCGCCGCTCCGGACGAGCCGGTGATCGCCCTGCTCGGCGACGGCGCCATGCAGCTCAACGGGCTGGCGGAGCTGATCACCGTGGCGCACCACTGGCGGGAGTGGCGCGATCCCCGGCTGGTCGTGCTGGTGCTCAACAACCGGGACCAGTCCGGCATGGGCGGCGGCCGCCCGCCGTCCACCGACCCGACGCGCCGCCGCCCCGACGTCCCGTACGCCGGCTGGGCCCGCCTGCTCGGGCTGCACGGGGTGCGGGTCGACCGGCCGGAGCTGGTGGGGGCGGCCTGGGACGAGGCGCTCGCCGCCGACCGCCCGTGCGTGGTGGAGGCGGTGGTCGACCCGGCGGTACGTTTGGCGCCCCCCGAGCCCGCGTTCGCGGACCTGCGCGGCGTCTTCGCCGATGGCGACGCCGCCCGGCGGGTCCGCGACCGGATGCTGACCACCGGGGTGGCCGTGGAGGCCGAAGACCTCGTTTAGCCGCCCGGCGGGCGGGCACTGAGGACCGGCAGTCAGACGCGGGAGGTCGCCTTGTCCGAGCCCACCGATCGCCGGTACGGGCCCGCGCGTCTGCCGGAGCCCCGCGGACCGGTCTCGGCGGCGGTGCTGGACGCGCTGCGGCAGGAGCCGCACGACCTGCCGGCCGGGCTCGGTGCTCGGCTCGACCCGGTCGACCCGCTCACCGACGAGGACCTCCAGCTCACCCTCTTCTGCTGCTACGAGCTGCACTACCGGGGCTGGCGGGGCGTCGACGACGACTGGGAGTGGCAGCCGTCCCTGCTCGCACTGCGCGCGTACGCCGAACGGGTCTTCGAGGCGGCGGTGCGGGCGCTCGTGGGGCCGCTGCCGGCGGTGCTGCCCGGCGGCGTGCCGGCGGCCCTCGCCGACATGGTCGCCGCGGACGCCGGGCCGTCGCTCGCCGGGCACCTCCAGCGCCGGGCGTCGCTGGCGCAGTTCCGGGAGTTCGTCACCCACCGCTCGATCTACCACCTGCGGGAGGCGGACCCGCACAGCTGGGCCCTGCCGCGCCTCGGCGGACCGGCGAAGGCCGCCCTGGTGGAGATCCAGACGGACGAGTACGGCAACGGGCGGCTGGACCGGATGCACGCCGAGCTGTTCCGGGTGACCCTGGACCGCCTGGGGCTGGACACCGGATACGCCGCCCACCTGGACGCGGTGCCGGCGGTCACCCTGGCCACCAACAACCTGATGTCGCTGTTCGGGCTGCACCGGCGGCTGCGCGGGGCGCTGCTGGGGCACCTCGCCGCGTACGAGATGACCTCGTCGCTGCCGAACCGGCGGTACGGCAACGGGCTGCGCCGGCTCGGCCTGGACGAGGCGGCCACCCGCTTCTACGACGAGCACGTGGAGGCCGACGCGGTGCACGAGCAGATCGCCGCGCACGACCTGTGCGGCGGCCTGGTCCGGGTGGAGCCGGGGCTCGCCCCCGACGTGCTCCTCGGTGCCGCCGCCGCGCTGGCGGTGGACCGGCTCTTCGCCGCGCACCTGCTCGACGCCTGGGCCGCCGGCCGCACCTCGCTGCGCCCGACCCCCGGCCCGCCCCGGGCCACCCTGCGGGAGTCCCCCCGGCCCGGCGGGATGGCCGCGCCGGTCACCGCCGTGGCCTGACCCGCGCGGCCCGCCCTCCGCGCCTGCCCGATCCACCGCTCGTCGATCTTGCGCTTTCGGCCCCTGTCACGGGTTGTTCATCCCGATTCGTGGGGGCACCAAACGCAAGATCGCGGGGTGGGGCGGGGTCAGGTCTGGCGGGTGGTGCCGGCGCGGAAGCCGATCACCTTGTGCGTGCCGTCGCAGAAGGGCTTGAGCGCGGACTTGCCGCACCTGCACAGCGCCACGGTGCCCCGCCGCGCGTCGATGGTCTCGCCGTCCGGGGTGAGCAGGGCGAAGTCGCCCCGGACCAGCAGCGGGCCGTCCTGGTACGGGGTGATGGTGGCCGCCGCGGCGGGCGTGTCGTCGTCTGCGCGCATGGGCGCTCATGTGCCCGCCGTCCCGGCGCCGAAACCCCTGGTCACGGCTCGGGTGCCCGGCCGGCGGCGGGGACGGCGGCAACCGCCCGGATCTTCTGATTACTCCCGCCCGGTGGTCGATGCCCCGTTTGAACCCCATCGGGACGGGAAGCCGGGCCGCGTGGTGAGCGAACGAGGCAAGGTGGGGCCGGTGCACAAGGTGCGCAAGGGGCTCACGGCCGACGGTGCCGGACTGGCGGGCGACCGGGTGGTGGCCGCCGGCAGCGCGGCCCGGGTCCTGGTGGCCGCCACCGCGCGGGCGCTGCGCGGCACCGACTGCGCCGACCTGGGACACCCCGGACACCCCGGCCCGCTGTCGCGGTTCACCGGCGCGCCCGAGCCGGTCCGGCGGGCGGCGGTGGTCCGGGCCGCCGGTCGGGTGGCGCTCACCCCCGGCCAGACGGCCGAGGTCGACGCCGAGCGGATCGCCCGCTGGTTCGTCGACCAGTACCCCCGCCGCCGCTACCCGGGCGCCCTGCTCGGCTCCCCGCACGGGGCCGCCGCGCACCTGGCGGCGGCGCTCGGCGTGCCCTGGCTGCCCGCCGGGTTCGAGATGAGCGTGCACTGGGCCCAGGGCGCCGTGGACAGGCCGCAGGCCGCCCTCGACCACGGAGCGGCGCTGACCGCCCGCCTGCTCGCCGGCAACCCCGACCTGCACGTACGCCAGGTGCACTGCCCCGCCAGCCGGGGCGCGCTGGCCGGCGCCACGGTGTCGCTCGGGGCCCGGTGGCGGTCCCTGCCGGCCGCGTACGCGCGGTTCCTGGCCGACCTGCTGGAGCCGGGCGCACCGGTGCTGCTGCTGCGCGACGTCCGCACCTGGCCGGTGTTCGACTCCGCGCCCGGCCACAGCTTCCAGGTCGGCTGCCCGGGCAGCGGCCTGGACCCGGTGGACTTCCACCCGGACAGCCACGCCCTGCGCCAGGTGCTCCGCTCCGCCGGCGGGGACGGCGCGCACTGGCAGCCGCCGGAGGTCTGCGCGCCACCCGCCCCGGCCGAACACGGCGTGGAGTCCGGTTTCGAGGACAGTGCCCGGGAGTGGACCGCCCGGCACCGGCATCCGCTGCACCGCGTGCTCGTCCCGCGGCCGGGCGCGCTGAGCGCCGCGACCGCCGACCTGTACCGGCGCTGGCTGCGCGCGGCCGGCAAGACCGGCAACCGGCTGGTGGTGGAGTGCGGCCGGCTGCTCGACCCGTGGCAGGTGGTGCGGGCCGGGATGGTGCCGTACTGGTGCGAGAACGCCACCCGGCGCAGCGTGGAGGGGGTGGAGTGGTGGCTCGCCGGCAGCGAGCCGTTCAGCTCGGTGGACGTCCTGCCCGAGCCGCCCGGCCTGCGGTCGCCGGCGCTGGCCGGGTTGCCGCAGTGGCTGGCCGTCGCCGGCTTCGGCCGCCGCCGGCGGGCGCTGGACCGCACCTCGGCGCGCGGCTACCCGGTCACCTCCGTGCCCACCCGCCGGGCCACCGAGGTGCTGCGGGCCCAGCCGTACGACCTGCCGACGCCGCCGCCGATGACCGTCGCCGAGGCACTCGCGGCACTGCGGGACAGCGGCGCCCACCAGGGGTTGCTGATCTGTTGAACCAGCCCTGTCGAAACATCCTCGCGAAACCTGGGTCCCGTGATTGAGTACCTACGGAGCGGGAACACCGCTGGCTGCGACGGCCTGATCACGCCGTCCGGCGCGGCGTCGTCGCCCGCTGGCATCCCAGTCATGTGACCCACTTCCGGCCCGGTGCGTGGTGCGACCACGCGCGCGCACGACCGGTTTCCTGAATCCGGGCGGGGGACCTTCCTGAGGGAGGCGCGGATGTTCGGACAGAGCACCACAACCACACCACCTCCGACCGATCGGGGCCTGGAGGACCTGGACGCGGCCGCGCTGGCGTACGCGGCCCGGATCGAGGGTCTTCCGCCCGAACGGCGCCAGGAGGCGCGTGACGACCTGGTCCGGTTCGCCCTGCCGTTCGCCGGCCGACTCGCCCGCCGGTACCGGGGGCGGGGGGAGCCGCTGGAGGACCTGGAGCAGGTCGCCCGCCTCGGCCTGGTCAACGCCGTCGACCGGTACGACCCCGAGCGGGGATCGTTCACCGCGTACGCCGCGATCACCATCGTCGGCGAGATCAAGCGCCACTTCCGCGACCGCACCTGGGGCGTGCACGTGCCCCGCCGGCTGCGCGACCTGATCCTGGAGGTGGGGCAGGCGACCGCCGCGCTGACCAGCGAGCTGTCCCGGGCCCCGTCGGTCGCCGAGCTGGCGGCGCGGCTGGAGACGCCGGAGGAGGAGATCCTGGCCGCGCTGGAGTCGGCGGCCGGCTACAGCCCGGCCTCGCTCAACGCCCCCGTCGGCGGGGAGAGCTCGGCCGAGTTCGGCGACCTGGTCGGCGAGTCCGACAACGCGCTGGAGTCCGTCGACGACCGGGTGACCGTCAGCGGGCTGCTGCACCGGCTGCCCTGGCGGGAGCGGCGCATCCTGGCCATGCGCTTCTACGGCAACCAGACCCAGGCGGAGATCGCCGCCCGGTTCGGCATCTCCCAGATGCACGTCTCGCGGCTGCTGTCGCGGGCGCTGACCTGGCTGCGCCAGGCGATGCTCGCCGACGCCCCGCCGCCGTGGCAGAACGGCGCGGCCGAGTCGGACAGCACGAAGACCCGCATCTCCGTGAAGCAGAACGGCGACCGGGTGGTCGTGGAGGTCGGCGGGGAGGTCGACCGGGACGGCGCGGACCAGCTCCGCAGGGCCATGCTGGAGGCGGTGACCGGCCAGCCCGCCGAGGTGGTGGTGGATCTGGTCGGCGCGGGCGGCTTCGACGCCGGCGGCATCGCCGCGCTGATGGCCGGCCGCGAGGCCGCCGCCCGCACCGGGGTGCCGCTGCGGCTGACCCGGGTCCAGCCGGCCGTGCGCCGCTCGCTCAGCGCGGCGGGACTGTCTCCGACGCGCGACAACTGACGCGCGCTGGCGTCTGCCTGCGGCCAGACGACGAAAAGGGGTCGGCGCACGGTGCGCCGACCCCTTTCGCGTACCCGCTCAGCGCTCCGGGGTGTCGTCGGGCTCGCGGGGGTGCCGCCAGCGGTCCTTCTCCGGCGGTTCCGGCTGGGCGCCGGGCCGGGTCTCCTCCTCCGGCTCGGTGTACTCGAAGCTGGGCCGGCGCACCTCCTCGGGCGCCGGCACGTCCACCGGCCGGGCCCCGGACTGTGGCGCGGGGTGGTAGCCGGCCGCTTCCCGTGCGCCGTGCGCCCCCTCGGCGGCCGGCGCCTCGGGCAGGTGCTTCTCGCGGTGCAGCTCTTCGCGGAACTGCTGCGGCGGCTTGGTGGTGCGCTGGGGCAGGTCCCGGCCGAGGTCGGCGACCAGCGGGCCGTACTTGGCGTCGAACGCGGGGCGCTCGGAGCGGATCCGGGGCATCCGGTCGAAGTTGCGCAGCGGCGGCGGGCAGGTGGTGGCCCACTCCAGGGAGTTGCCGTAGCCCCACGGGTCGTCGACCGCCACCATGGCGCCGTACCGCCAGGTTTTCCACGCGTTCCAGATGAAGAAGAGCGTGGACGCGCCGAGCACGAACGCGGAGATGCTGGAGAAGGTGTTCAGCGCGGTGAAGCCGTCGGTCGGCAGGTAGTCGACGTACCGGCGGGGGAAGCCCTCGTTGCCCAGCCAGTGCTGGACGAGGAAGGTGCCGTGGAAGCCGAGGAACATGGTCCAGAAGTGCGCCTTGCCGAGCCGCTCGTCGAGCAGCCGCCCGGTCATCTTCGGCCACCAGAAGTAGAAGCCGCCGAAGAGGGCGAAGACCACGGTGCCGAAGAGCACGTAGTGGAAGTGCCCGACGGCGAAGTACGTGTCGTGGGTGTGCCAGTCCGCCGGCGGGCTGGCCAGCAGCACCCCGGTGAGGCCGCCGAAGAGGAAGGTGACCAGGAAGCCGATCGCGAACAGCATCGGCGTCTCGAAGGTGAGCTGTCCCTTCCACATCGTGCCGATCCAGTTGAAGAACTTCACCCCGGTGGGCACGGCGATCAGGTAGCTCAGGATGCTGAAGAACGGCAGCAGCACCTGGCCCGTGGCGAACATGTGGTGCGCCCACACGGTCATCGACAGCACGGTGATCGCCATGGTGGCCAGCACCAGACCGGTGTACCCGAAGATCGGCTTGCGGGCGAAGACCGGGATGATCTCGGTGATGATGCCGAAGAACGGCAGCGCGATGATGTAGACCTCGGGATGGCCGAAGAACCAGAACAGGTGCTGGAAGAGCATCGACCCGTTGTTCTCCGGGGTGAAGACCTGCGCGTTGAGCAGTCGGTCCGCCGCCAGCGCCAGCAGCGCCGCGGCGAGCAGCGGGAAGACCAGGAGCACCAGCACGCTGGTGAACAGCATGTTCCAGGTGAAGATCGGCATCCGGAACATGGTCATGCCGGGCGCGCGCAGGGTCAGGATCGTGGTGATCAGGTTGACCGCGCCGAGGATGGTGCCCAGCCCGGAGACGACCAGGCCCACCACCCACATGTTCGCGCCGACGCCCGGGGAGTGCTCCTGGCTGCTCAGCGGCGTGTACGCGGTCCAGCCGAAGTCGGCGGAGCCGCCCGGGAGGGCGAAGCCGCCGATCACCATCAGGCCGCCGAACAGGTAGAGCCAGTACGCGAGGGCGTTGAGCCGGGGGAACGACACGTCCGGCGCGCCGATCTGGATCGGCACGATGTAGTTGGCGAACCCGAACGCCGCCGGGGTGGCGAAGAGCAGCAGCATCACCGCGCCGTGCGAGGTGAACAGCTGGTTGTACTGCTCGGGGGCGAGGAACTGCAGACCCGGTCGGGCCAGCTCGGCCCGCATCAGCATCGCCTCGACCCCGGCGACCAGGAAGAAGCCGAACGAGGTGAGCAGGTAGAGCAGGCCGATCTGCTTGTGGTCGGTGGTGGCCAGGAACCGGATCAGGGTCCCGCCGGGGACCGACTTGCGCAGCGGCCCGGGGAAGCCGCCGAAGCGTGCCGGTGCCAGGATCGCCGGGCCCCGGTCGCGTGGAGGTTCCGTGGTTACCCGCTTGGGCATGTGACTCTCACCCCGCCATGACGACAGAAAGGACGGCGTGCCTACCCGCCCCTCTGCCCATGTAACCAGGCGACAGCGGCTATTCAGGCTAGAGCGGTAATTTCGGTCAATTGGCGGGCAGTACGGCCCAGACGGCCTTCCCGTCGCCGGCCGGCACGCTGCCCCAGCGCTGCGCCAGCTCGCGGACCAGCATCAGGCCACGGCCGCCCTCCGCCAGCAGCTCGGGGGAGCCGGCCCGGGCCGAGGCCCGGCAGCCGTCCACCACCGCGAGGTGCAGGTACGGCTGACGCAGGGTGAGCGTCACCTGCATCGGGGTCCCGGCGTGCCGGACCACGTTGCCGACCAGCTCGCTGAGCACCAGCGAGGCCGGGCCGGCCGCCTGCGGCAGGTTCCACCGGGCGCACGCGTCGGCGACCAGCTCGCGGGCCCGCCGGCAGGCCTCCGCCACCGGTTCGAGCCGGGCCCGCAGCCGGGGCACCACCGCCGCGTTCGCCACCCGGGTGGCCTCCTCGCAGTCGCGGCGCACCGGCACCACCCGGCAGGCGGTCGACTCCGCCAGCCAGCCCGCCGCCTCCGGCGGCGGGGCGCAGAGCACGACCGGCACCGCCGGCCAGTCGGCGGCGCGCCGGGCGGCGGCCGCGAAGACCGAGAGCGCGAGCCGGTCGCGGACGGTGACGTCGGTCAGGTCGACCACGAGGGCGTCGGGCTGGGCGGCCAGGCAGTCCGCCAGCACGGTGTGCACCGCGCGCATGGTGCCGACATCGAGGCCGCCGCGGAGCCGTACGACGGTCACGGGCGACGCGTCGCGCACCTCGCAGGTGATCCGGCTCGACATGTGCGCCCTCGCTTCGCGTGGTCGGGGACCTGCGAACTACCCGGGCACGGGTGAAGTCAAACCGGAACGGGGGCGACCCCGACGGCGGTCACGGCCGCCCGCCGCTCGCGGTGCGTCACCGGCGGGGCTGCCCCCGCGTGGTCAGCACGCCGAGCGCGATCATGCCGACGCCGAGGAACAGGTGCAGCCAGTTGTCGGCGTTGTTGACCGGGACGAAGTTGGCCCCGCTGTCGTGGTCGACCACCAGGCCGTAGAGCCAGAGCACCAGATAGATCGCTCCGCCGCCGACCAGGAACGTGCGGGCGCCGGAGACCGTCCGGGCCAGCGCCAGCCCCGCCACCCCGAAGAGCAGGTGGACGATGTTGTGCAGCACCGAGACCTGGAAGAGGCCGAGCAGCTTGGCGTCGGACTCGTGCCCGGCGAACCGCAGGTCAGCGAAGTCGCTGGTGATCCCCGGCACGAAGCCGAGCACGCCGACCAGGAGGAAGACCACCGCCACGACGGCGGCGGCCCGCCGGACGGGCGCCTTGCCGTCGGCCGGGTTGCGCCGGGCGCGGGAGTGCGCCATGGGACCGGTCACCGCCGTCTCCTCACTGTGCGGGAACGCTGAGCCGTCCGCGCCTTCCCGGTCCTCGTCCCGCCAAACCCGCCGCCGGTGGAGCTTCTCGTGCCACGAGACGACCGGAGCCGCCCCGGCTGACCTCCTCGTGCCCCTCCGGCGGCCAGCCACGCGACGCCCGGGGCCGGCCCGCCTGCCAGGCGGACCGGCCCCGGGCGCGGAGCGTGGGATCAGACCGGTTGCAGCCGCGGGGCTGCGGCGAGCTGGCGGACCCGTTCGTAGAGGCCCACGTACTGCTCCGCCATCACGGCGGGGGTGAAGCGCGCCGCGGCCTCGCGTCGGCACTCGTCGGGGTCGAGGAGGCTGGCGGCCAGCAGCAGGTCGGCCAGCTCGTCCTCGTCGGTGGTGAGCAGGCCCGTGCGGCCGTGCTCGATCAGCTCGGGCAGACAGCCCCGCGCCGTCGCCACCACGGGCGTGCCCAGGGCCAGCGACTCGACCACCGCCGTGCCGCCCGGCTCCTCCCAGCGCAGCGGGAACAGCGAGGCGCGGGCGCCCGCCAGCAGGTCGTCGCGCTCCTGCCCGGCCACGGTGCCCACCCAGCGGACCAGGTCGCCGTCGACGTGCGGCGCCACCTCGTCGTAGAAGAACCGGACGTCCGGGTTCTGTCGTGCCTCGTCCCCGGCGGCGGCCAGGTCCTCCGGCCGGTGGTACGGCCCGACGGGCCCGGCGAGCACCAGCGGTACCCCCACCCGGTGCGCGAGGCGGGCCCCCAGGTCCTGGCCCTTGCCGGGGTTGATCCGGCCCAGGATGACCAGGTAGTCGCCCTTGTCCGCGCCCGGCCGCCGGTCGGCGTCGACGGCGAGGGGGGTCGACAGGTGCACATGCCCCACGGAGTGCTCCCGCAGCGCCCGGGGCGCGCGGGCCAGTTGCGAGGCGGACACCCCGTTGACCCGGACCCGTTCGCCGCCGTCCAGGTTGCCGTAGAGCGCCGGGTGCTTGGCCAGGTCCCAGTGCAGCGTGTGCAGCGCCGGCGGGGCGTCCGGGCCCATCGCGGCGAGGGTGGCCAGGCCCACCGCCTCCACGTGGTCGTGCACCAGGTCGATGTCGTCGCGGGAGTGCAGCGCGCGCACCACCCCGTTCAGGTGCGCCTGGGAGATGCCGCAGACCTGGTTGTACGGCCGTTGCAGCGCGTGGAACTGCCCGTCGGGAAAGACGGACAGCTTCTCGTCGACCGGCAGGGTGCTGCTGTCGACCGACGCGAGCACCACCCGTACGCCGAGGCGGCGCAGCTCCGGCACCAGCGTCGCGATCACGTTCTCGATGCCGCCGTAGCCGGGCGGCGGCACGGACAGCCACGGACCGGCGTTCATCAGGACGGTGAGGCTCATCGTGCGGGGTTCCTTCCCTCGGCGGGGCCCTGGGCCGTCCGCGACCGGTCACCTGCGTTCTGGTGCGGCCGGGCGGTCACGCCGCGGCCACCCGTCGGCGGGGGATCCGGTGCCGCAGCTCCGCCAGGGGCGGTCGTTCCTCGATGGATACGTCGCTGACGACGATCTCCCGGTCCAGGTTGGGCAGCGCGTCGGAGCCGCCGCGCCGGAACTGGGTCAGCAGGGCGGCGGGCATCGCGCCCGGGGCAGCCCAGCCGCGTCGCTGCAACCGCGACCAGGCGGTGAGCATGATCTGGGCCGACATCCGGCCCAGCGCGGCGGTGTCCTGGTGGCGGTGCTTGCGCTCGCCCAGGTCCACCTGGGCCAGCGCGTCCAGCCCGACGAGGTCGAGCAGGTCGATCAGCATCGCCGTCTCCACCCCGTAGCCGGAGACGAACGGCACCCGCTCCAGCACCTCCCGGCGGCCGGCGTACTCACCGGCGAGCGGCTGGACGAAGCCCGCCAGCTCCGGCCAGAACAGGTTGAGCAGCGGCCGGGCCATCAGCTCCGTCACCCGGCCCCCGCCGTCGGCCTCCACCCCGGTCGTCCCGACCAGCGGGCGGTGGTAGAAGCCCTTGACGAAGTCGACCGACGGGTCGGTCAGCAGCGGGCCGATCAGCCCCGTCACGAAGTGGGGGCGGAACTCCCGCAGGTCGGCGTCGACGAACGCGACGACGTCCCCCTCGGCCGCGGCCAGCCCGGCCCAGAGCGCGTCGCCCTTGCCGGTCAGCCGGGGCAGCCCCCGGGTCATCGCGTCCTGGCCGACCACCTCCGCGCCGGCGGCGCGAGCCACCTGCGCCGTGCGGTCGGTGGAGCGCGAGTCCACCACGATCAGTTCGTCCACCAGGGCCACCCGGTCCATCAGGTGCTCCCGGATGGTCGACACGATCGCGCCGACCGTCGCCTCCTCGTTGTGGGCCGGCAGGACCACGCTGACCCTGCTGCCGCCCTTCGCGCGCAGCAGCCGCCGCGCCGGCCAGTCGGCCGCGGACGTGGTGCGGTAGGTGGCCCAGGCCTCCACCACCGGTGAAACCATCGTCTCCGTATTCCGCACAGGCACCCCCTGATCGTGGCGGAAAAACCCGTTCTGTTTTTCCCACTACTGCGCTCGCGCTAACCGCAGCATGCCTAACAGCTTGATCACGGAGGTCACGCGGCCGGGTTCCCCCCTGGTGAACGTTTGATTGCGCCCACGCGGGGGGAGTGCACTCGACGGAACGTGAAACCGTGGCGGAAGGGCTTTTACATGCGCACGTGCCGGGTGGGACTGGTAGGGGCCGGCGGGGTGGCGCAACGCCACGCCCGGGTGCTGGGTGGCTTCGCGGACGTGGAACTGCTCGGGGTGACCGACGTGGTCCCGGCGGCGGCGGCGGAACTGGCCGGCGCGCACGGCGCCCGGACGTTCGACGGCGTGGAGGAGTTGCTGGCCGCCGGGCCGGACGCGGTGTACGTCTGCGTGCCGCCGTTCGCGCACGGCCCGGCGGAGGAGGCGGTGATCGCGGCCGGGGTGCCGATGTTCGTGGAGAAGCCCGTCGCGGTCGACCTGGCCACGGCCGAGCGGATCGCCGACCTGGTCGCCCGGCGGGGGCTGCTCACCGGCGTCGGACACCACTGGCGGTACCTGCCGGTGGTGCAGCAGGCGCGGGAGCTGCTCGCCGGCCGTCCGGTGCGGATGGTCTGCGGCGCGTGGTGGGACAAGGTGCCCCCGGCCGCCTGGTGGTCCAGGCGGGACCGCTCCGGGGGACCGGTGGTGGAGCAGGCCGCCCACGTGCTGGACCTGGTGCGGACGCTGGTCGGGGAGGCGACCGAGGTCACCGCGTACGGCAACGGGACGCCGCCGCCGGTCGACGGCGCCGACATCGACTCGGTGACCACCGCGGCGCTGCGGTTCGCCGGCGGGGCGGTCGGCACGCTGACCGCCGCCTGCGTGCTCGGCTGGAAACACCGCGCCGGCGTGGAGATCCTCGCCGACGGGCTGGCCCTGTCGCTGGCCGAGGACAGCCTGGTGGTCCGCGACGCCGACGGCGAACGTCGCTTCGGCGCCGACCCCGACGCCGCCCGGGTGGCCGTCGACCGGGCCTTCGTCGACGCGGTCCGCGGGGTCGGCGACGACGTCCGCGTCCCGTACGCCGAGGCGCTCGGCACCCAGCGGCTCGCCCTCGCGGTGGCCGACTCCGCCCGCACCGGCCGGACCGTACGCCTGGACCGCCCGGCCGCCGCGCCGCTCGCCACGGGGGTGACCGTCGATGCGTGACAAGGTGGTGGTGGTCAGCGGCCCGGGCCGGGTGGAACTCGTCGAGCAGGACGCCGCCGAGCTGACCGACGGCACGTTCCGGGTCGAGACGTTGTTCAGCGGCGTCTCCGCCGGCACCGAGCTGAGCTACGTCAAGGGCACCAACCCCTACCTGCACGTCACCTGGAACGCCGACCTCGGCCTGTTCCAGCCGGGCGGGGCGAGCACTCCCTACCCGGTGACCCGGCTGGGCTACATGCAGGTCGGCCGGGTGGTGGAGAGCCGCACCCCGGCCGTCGCCGTGGGCACCGTCGGCGCGATGACGTACGGCCACCGCACCGGCTGGGTCGCCGACCCGGTCGCCGAGCGGTTCGTGCCGCTGCCCGACGACATCGACCCGGTGCTCGGCGTCTACGTGGCGCACATGGGGCCGATCTGCGCCAACGGGGTGCTGCACGCCGCCGCCGACCTGCACGGCGCCGACGTGCGGTCGCTGGGCGACGGCGTCCGGGGCCGCCGCGTGGCCGTCGTCGGCAGCGGGGTGGTGGCCCTGCTCACCGCCCTGTTCGCCAAGCGGCACGGCGCCGCCTCGGTGGTGGTGCTCGACCCGACCCCGCAGCGGCGGGCCGTCGCCGAGGCGCTCGGCCTGGAGACCCTCGACCCGGAGGCCGACGACCCGGCGGTGGTCCTCAAGACCCGCTGGGCACACGGCCCCGGCGACCGGGGCGCCGACGTGGTGTTCCAGTGCCGGGGGCAGGCGTGGGCGTTGCAGCTCGCGCTGCGCCTGCTGCGCCCCCAGGGCACGGTCGTCGACCTGGCCTTCTACCAGGCCGGCGCGGACGCGGTGCGGTTCGGCGAGGAGTTCCACCACAACGGACTGTCGCTGCGCTGCGCGCAGATCGGCCGGGTGCCGCGCGGGCTCGCCCCCACCTGGGACCGCGAGCGCCTCTCCGCCGAGACGATCGACCTGCTGCGGGCGTACGGGGACGTGGTCCGCAAGCACCTGGTGTCGGCGGTGGTGCCGTTCGAGGAGGCGCCGACGCTGCTGACCGACCTGGCCGAGCGGCGCCGGCAGGAGCTCCAGGTGGTGCTGACCGTCTGACATCCGCGTCCGGCCGGGGCGGATGCCGGGGCCGGTTACCGTTGGCGGGCATGACCGCCAGGACCGCGTCGTGACCGCCGACGCCCCCGCAGCCGCCGCTCCCGCCCCCGCCGAGGCTCCCGCCGGCGACCCCGCGGCCGCCCCGGGGGAGCACCGGGTCGGCCTCGCCGCCCTGCTGCCGTACCTGCGCGCCCACCGCGGCACCCTCGCCGTGGTGGCCGCGCTGTCGCTGGCCGGGGCGGCGGCGTCGCTGGCGCAGCCGCTGCTCACCCGCGCGGTGCTCGACGGCGTGTCGGCGGCCCGGCCGGTGGCCGGCCTGGTGGCGGTGCTGGTCGCCCTGGTGCTGGGGGCCGCGGCGCTCGGCGGGCTGCGGGACTACCTGCTGCAACGCACCGCCGAGGGGGTCGTGCTGGGCACCCGGCGGCGGCTGGCCGGGCACCTGCTGCGGCTGCCGATCGCCGAGTACGACCGCCGCCGCACCGGCGACCTGCTGTCCCGGGTCGGCTCGGACACCACGCTGCTGCGGGCGGTGGTCACCTCCGGGCTGTTCGAGGTGGTCACCGGCGCGGTGATGGTGCTGGGCGCGGCCGGCGCGATGGTGCTGCTCGACCCGGTGCTGTTCGGGGTGACCCTGCTCGGGGTGGCCGCTGGGGTCGGCTTCGCGGTCGCCTTCGCGCACCGGATGCGCAACCTGGCCCGGGCCGCCCAGGAGCGCATCGGGGAGATGACCTCGGCGGTGGAGCGGGCGATCTCCGCCGTCCGGACGATCCGCGCGGCCCGGGCGGAGCGGCGCGAGGCCGACACGGTCGGCGCCAGCGCGGCGCAGGCGTACGCGGCGGGGCTGCGGGTGGCCCGGGTGCAGGCGTTCGTCGGCCCGGTGAGCACGGTCACGATCCAGGGCGCGTTCCTGCTGGTGCTGGGCGTGGGCGGGGCGCGGGTGGCGGCCGGCGTGATCACCGTGGGTGACCTGGTCGCGTTCGTGATGCTGCTGTTCTTCCTGGTGCTGCCGCTCGGCCAGGCGGTGCACGCCTACGCCCAGTTGCAGACCGGGCTGGGCGCGTTGCAGCGGATCGAGGAGGTGCTCGCGGTGCCGGTGGAGGGCGCGGCCGACCGCCCCGCGCCCGTCCGTCACACCGCCGCCCCGACCTGGCCGAACACCGCCGACGGGGCACCGGCGGCCGTCGAGTTCGACCGGGTCGACTTCCACTACCCGGGTGGCCCGCCGGTGCTGCGCGAGGTCAGCTTCACCGTGCCGGCCGGCACCCGCACGGCACTCGTCGGCCCCTCCGGCGCCGGCAAGTCGACGCTGCTGGCCCTGGTCGAGCGCTTCTACGACGTGACCGGGGGCACCCTGCGGCTGGACGGGGTGGACGTGTGCGACCTGCCCCGCGACGCGCTGCGCGCCCGCCTCGGCTACGTCGAGCAGTCCGCGCCGGTGCTGGCCGGCACGCTCCGGGAGAACCTGCTGATCAGCGCGCCGGACGCCACCGACGACCGGCTGCGCGCGGTGCTCGACGAGGTCAACCTCGGTCATCTCGCCGAGCGGGCCCCGGAGGGGCTGGCCGTGCAGGTGGGCGAGGGCGGGGTGCTGCTCTCCGGCGGCGAGCGGCAGCGGCTGGCGATCGCCCGGGCCCTGCTGGCCGGGCCGCCGGTGCTGCTGCTCGACGAGCCGACCAGCAACCTCGACGCCCGCAACGAGGCCGCGCTGCGCCGGGCCATCGACGCGGTGGCCGTCCGGCGGACCTTGTTGATCGTGGCGCACCGGCTCTCCACGGTCGTCGACGCCGACCAGATCGTGGTGCTCGACGGCGGGCGGGTGGCCGCCACCGGCACCCACGACGAGCTGACCGTGACCAGCCCCCTCTACCGCGAGCTGGCCGCCCACCAGCTCCTGGTGACCTGAGCGGCGGGCGGCCCGACCCGCCCGGCGGCGACACCCCGCGCGGCGCCGCGCCGGGCGGGCCGCCGCTACCCGGCCCGGTCGCGTACCGTTGCCGCTCATGGGTGTGTCGCAACGCTTGAAGAGCAGGTTCCGCCGGTTCCTCCAGCGCCCGGGGACGACGGTCGACCTGGGGCCGCTGGAGAAGCTGCTGCCGGCCATCGAGGCGCGCGAGGAGAAGCTGTCGGCCCTCGACGACGCCGAGCTGACCGAGGCCGCTGGCACGGCCACGGGCTACGAGGAGATCTGCGCGATCGGCCGGGAGGCCGCCCGCCGCGGCATCGACCAGCGGCCGTACGACGTGCAGCTGCTCGGCGCCATGGCCCTGCTCTCGGGCAAGGTCGCCGAGATGGCCACCGGTGAGGGCAAGACGCTCACCGCCACCGTCGCCGCGTACGGGCACGTCCGGCTCGGCAACGGCCCGGTGCACGTGCTCACCGTCAACGACTACCTGGCCCGCCGCGACGCCCAGTGGATGGAGCCCGTCTACACCCTGCTCGGCCTGACCGTCGGCTGGGTCAACGAGGCATCCACCCCCCAGGAGCGGCGCGACGCGTACGCCTGCGACGTCACCTACGTCTCCGTCAGCGAGGCCGGCTTCGACTACCTGCGCGACCAGCTCGTGACCGACATCGACGACCGGGTGCAGCCGCCGCTGCGCACGGCGATCGTCGACGAGGCCGACTCGATCCTCATCGACGAGGCCCGGGTGCCGATGGTCCTCGCCGGCGCGGTCGCCGGCGAGCAGGACCCGGTGCACGCGGCCGCCGCCCTGGTGCGCGGCCTGCGCAAGGGCAAGCACTACACGGTCGCCGAGGATGGCCGCAGCGTGGCCTTCACCGCCGCCGGCCTGGCCGCCGTCGAGGCCAAGCTCGGCATCGACCTGTACGACGAGGAGCACGTCGCGCAGCTCTCGGCGGTGAACGTGGCACTGCACGCGCACGCCCTGCTGCACCGCGACGTCGACTACATCGTCCGCGACGGCACCGTCGAGCTGATCGACGAGATGCGCGGCCGGGTGGCCCAGCGCCGCCGCTGGCCGGACGGGCTCCAGGCGGCGGTGGAGGCCAAGGAGGGCCTGGACGCCACCGCCGAGGGCGAGGTGCTCGGCACCATCGCCGTGCAGGCGTACGTCGGCCTCTACCCGACGGTGTGCGGCATGACGGCGACCGCGGTGCTGGTGGGCGACCAGCTCCGGGAGTTCTTCGGCCTCGAGGTGGCGGTGATCCCGCCGAACACCCCGTGCGTCCGTGAGGACGAGCCGGACCGGATCTACGCCACCCGCGCCGAGAAGGAGGAGGCGCTGATCGACGAGATCACGCGCTGCCACTCGGCGGGGCGGCCGGTGCTGGTCGGCACGCTGGACGTGAAGGAGTCCGAGGGGCTGGCGGCCGGCCTGAACGCCGCCGGGGTGCCCTGCGTGGTGCTCAACGCCAAGAACGACGACGAGGAGGCGGCGATCATCGCCGAGGCCGGCGCGTACGGCGCGGTGACCGTCTCCACCCAGATGGCCGGCCGGGGCGTGGACATCCGGCTCGGCGGCAGCGACCAGGCCGACCGGGAGCGGGTCGCCGAGTTGGGCGGCCTCTACGTGATCGGCAGTGGCCGGCACGACAGCCGGCGGGTCGACGACCAGCTCCGCGGCCGGGCCGGCCGCCAGGGCGACCCGGGTGGCTCGGTCTTCTTCGTCAGCCTCGAGGACGACCTGGTCGTCCGGCACGCCGGCGACGCCGTCCCGGCGTCACCCCGGATGAACGCCGACGGCCTGGTCACCGACGAGCAGGTCGACTACGCCGTCGAGCACGCCCAGCGGGTCGCCGAGGGCGTCAACCACGAGATCCACCGCAACACCTGGCGCTACAGCGTGGTCATCGAGCAGCAGCGCAAGGCCCTCGCCGAGCGGCGGGAGCGGCTGCTGACCAGCGACGTGGCGGCGCTGATGCTGCTGGACCGGGTGCCGGAGAAGGCCGAGGAGATGGACGAGGACCTGCTCGCCCGGGTCGCCCGGTCGATCGCCCTCTACCACCTCGACCGGCTCTGGGCGGAGCACCTCGCCGAGCTGTCCGAGGTGCGCGAGGGCGTGCACCTGCGCGCGCTCGGCCGCCTCGACCCGCTGGACGAGTTCCACCGGGCGGCGGTGCCGGCGTTCAACAACCTGATCCCGGAGATCGAGACGCGGACCATCGCGACCTTCGAGGAGACGGAGTTCGGCGAGGACTGGGAGCCGGACGAGGCGAAGCTGGTGCGGCCGAGCGCCACCTGGACGTACCTGGTGCACGACAACCCGTTCGGCTCCGAGCTGGACCGGTTGATCGCTTCCGTGGGTCGACGGCTCAGCGCCGGCTCCCGCTGACGCGTCGGGGCCCCTTTCGCGCCACGCGGCGCCGAAAGGGGCCCCCTTTTGCGCCGTTTCGACCCCGGTTTGCGAGGGTAGTAGGGCGGGTCCGAAGAGTCGGGAGAGATCAGAAGATGGAACGGGTGACGGCGCCGGTCGGGCGTGCGGGGGCACGCGCGGGGTCGGTGGAGGCTGTGCCGCGGTGAACCTGGAGATGCGGGACCCGGCGGTGGAGCGGCTGGGCGTCCTGGAGACGGCCGCCCTGCTGCGGGAGCTGACGGCCGGGCTGATCGCCGTCGACGACTTCGACGAGGCGCTGGCGGCGCTGGTGCGCATCGGCCGGGACGCGGTGGACGGCGTGAGCTGGTGCGGCTTCACCGCGCTGCGGGCCGGGGAGCCGGCCGGCGTGGCCGCCTCCGACGAGCGGCTGGCGGGGCTGGACGACCTGCGGCACGGTCCGGACTCGCCGGCGATGGACGCGATCCGGCGGCGGGAGATGATCCTCTCCGAGCACCTGGGCCGCGAGCCGCGCTGGCCGACCTGGACGCCCCGCGCGCGGGAGCTGGGCGTGCACGGGGTGATCTCCGCCCCTGTCGACGTCGACGAGCAGGTGATCGGGGCGATCAACCTCTACGCCGGCGCCGCCGACCTGCTCACCCCCGGGCACCAGCTCACCGCGATGCTGCTCGCCGAGCACGCCGGGCTGCTCCTCGCGGCGGTCCGCGACCGGGCGCGCCGGGCGGCCCGGGCCGGGGAGCTGGACTCGTCGCTGCTCGGCGACGGGGTGGTGGGGCAGGCGATCGGGGTCATCATGACCCAGCGCGGCTGCCCGGCCGAGGAGGCTCTCGACGTGCTGCGCAGCGCCGCGTCGTCGCTGGACATCCCGCTGCGCGAGGTGGCCGACCGGCTGGTCAGCACCGTGTCACGCCCCAGGGACACCTGAGCCCCGTCGCCGCCCCGTCCGCCGTGACATGTGGGGCCGATGGGGCGCGTGTCGTTTCGCCCTGGGAGCGCCCGGGTAGCACTCTGTATTCGTGGGGTGAGCCGACCTGGGGGAGGAACGATGCAGAGCCGGCTTCGGGTGCAGGGGCACCCGATCCAACCGATGCTGGTGACGTTCCCGTTCGGGCTCTTCGTGAGCGCGACCGTGTTCGACCTGACCGACGTGCTCGGGGGACCGGTCTTCCTCGGCGAGGTGGGCTACTGGAGTTCGGTGGCGGCCCTGTTCGCCGCCGCGCTGGCCGCCGTGGCCGGCATGATCGACCTGTGGGACGTGCCGGGCGGCCGGACCCGACGCACGGCGGTGACCTTCAACCTGGTGAACGTGGCGATGGCCGCGCTGTTCCTGGTGTCCTGCCTCGTCCGCGCGGACGCGCCGCGGCGCGGCGCCAGCGTCGTGCTGCTGCTCACCGAGGTCGTGGCCCTGGCCGTCGGTGCGGTCGGCGTCCGGCTGGGTGCCCGGCTGGTGCGGCTGTTCGACGCGGGCCGCCGGGCCGAGGCGACCACCTTCGACGCGCTGGGCGGCGTCTCCGGCTCCACCGTCGACCTGGCCCGCCCCCGCCCCTGACCCACCCCGCCCCTGCCCCCGCCCCTGCCCCTGCCCCCGCCCCCGCCCCCGCGATCTTGCACTTGGCGCCCGGACGAAGGTGGCAATTCCGCCCGATCCGGGGGCTGAGAGTGCAAGATCGCGGGGGGGCGGAAAGGGTGGCGGGGGCGGGTCAGCGGGTCGGGTGGGATTCGGCGTGGTGGGCGGCCAGGACGTCCGCGCCGAAGTCGCTGGCCGGGCGGCGCAGCACGGTGTGCGCGTGGTTGCCGTCGTCGGTGGTGTTGTCGTACTCGATCAGCAGGTCGTCGCCCTGCACCCGGTAGTAGTGGCGTTGGCCGGGGCGGGTCGGGCCGGCCCAGGCGAAGTGCAGCTGCCCCGAGGCCAGCCGGCGTGCCTCCCGGATCGCCAGCTCGGGCGGGAGCCGGTCCAGGTAGAGCGCGACGAGCTGGTCCAGCAGCGCCCGCCCGGTGGGGCCGAGCCGGTCGGCGGGCACCCCGAGCGGCTCCAGCGGCGCGTCGACGTGGGCGCGGGTGGCGCTGATGATGTCGCCGGGCGCCTCGTCGGCGACGATCGCGGCGGCTCGGCCGGCCGGGCCGATGGCGTCCAGCAGGGCGCGGCCCAGGTCCTCCTCGACGCCCAGGGGCCGGGAGACGGGGCGGCCGGCGTACCGGACGGCGGCCGGGTTGGCGCCGAGGAAGATCGGCGCGGGGGAGACCTGGTCGGCCACCACGGTCATGCTCACCGAGAGGTGGTGCCCCTCCAGCCGCCACGCCCACGCGTCGTCCCGGGCCGGGTCGCCGAAGACGGCCACCCAGTAGTCGCCGCTGTGCCGGCCCCGGTGCCATCCCTCCGCCCGGTCCAGCACCTCCTCCAGCGCGACGATCGCCATCGCCTGGGCGTACGCCGGTGGGCTCAGCGCGGTGGCCAGCAGCCGGTGCGCGGCCTTGCGCCCGGCGCGGTCCAGGTCGGCCAGGCACACCCCGGGCCGGGGTCGTGGCCGGTACTCCAGCCAGCGTCGGGCCTGCTCGTCGTCGAACCGGAGGGCGGCGCGGGCGCGGGCGGGCTCGTCCAGCGCGGCCAGCAGCGCCGTGCCGGCGGTGCGCATCTGCTCGGGCAGCGGATCTTCCACCGCCTCTGTATACCGGCCGGGACCCGGGCGCGGGGGGCCGTCGCCGTCAGCCGGCCGGCGTCGTCAGCAGCGCGAGCATCTCGGGCAGGTCGAAGAAGCTGGCGGTCTCCACCGCCGACGGGTTGCCGTGGTGCGGGTCGGCCCCGGCGGCGAGCAGCGCCCGGACCGCGTCGGCGCTGCTGCGGAACGTCGCGGCGGCCAGCGCCGTCTGCCCCCGGTCGTTGGTGGGGGCGTGGTCGGCACCCCGGGCGAGCAGCGCGGCGACCGTCTCCGGGTGGGCGTGGTACGCCGCCAGGATCAGCAGGGTGTCGCCCTTGTCGTTGGTCAGGTCGACCGGCAGCCCCGTGTCGACGTAGTCGGCCAGCTCGTCGGTGCCGCCGTCGCGCGCCAGGTCGAACATCCGGTGTGCGAACGCCAGCGTCTCGGCGTCGAGTTCCTCACTCACCTGTCCAGGTTAGTCGCGCGGCACCTTGGTAGGTTGCTCGGCCGGCGCGCTGGGGAGGGTCGCTCGTGTCCCGGCATGCGGAATTACCTATTAAACCCATAGGATTTACAGGCTAAGCTGAGGCTCCGCACGTCGCCGTACCCCGAAGGACCACCATGACCGACCGTCGCCAGCCCGACCTGCTCGCCATCGCCGGAGCATGGGCCGCCGACCCGGCCGGATGGCCGGTGCCGCTGCGCTTCGACCCGGCCTCGCGGTGGTACGCCCGGCTCGACCGGACCGCCGACCACGAGGTCTGGGCGCTGAGCTGGCTGCCCGGGCAGGGCACCGACCTGCACGACCACGGCGGCTCGGGCGGCGCGTTCCTCGTCGTGGCCGGCGCACTCACCGAGGAGACCGTCAGCGGGGGCCGGCTGCGCCCGCACCACCTGGCCGCCGGTTCCGGCCGTCGCTTCGGACCCCGGCACGTGCACCAGGTGACCAACCGGGGCGGCGAGCCGGCCGTGAGCGTCCACGTCTACCGCCCCGCCCTGCGCCGGATGACCCGCTACCTGCTCGCCGACGGCCGGCTCCGCGCCGCCGAGGTGGCCGAGGCCGGGGTCGCCTGGTGAACGCCCCACCGTCCCGCGCCACCGGCCGCCAGCACCCACCGGAGGAAACGACCATGCCGCAGACCGACCCGCACGCCTGTCCGGCCCCGGCGCCGCCGGGCTCCCGGGGCATCGACGAGATCCTGGCCGCCGCCCGCGCGCGGCTCGACCGGCTGGATCCCGAGCGGGCGCACCTAGCCTGTCGTGGCGGAGCGCTGCTGGTCGACATCCGCCCGGCCGCCCAGCGGGCCGCGCACGGCACCGTGCCGGGCTCGCTGGTGGTCGAACGCAACGTGCTGGAGTGGCGCTTCGACCCGCGCTGTCCCGCACGGCTGCCGCAGGCTGTCGGCTACGACCTGACGGTGGTGGTCATCTGCCAGGAGGGCTACACCTCCTCGCTGGCCGCCGCCGCCCTGCAGGACCTCGGGCTGCACCGCGCCACGGACGTGGTCGGCGGCTTCGTCGCCTGGCGGCTCGCCGGCCTGCCCGTCCTCGGCCCCACCCCGCCACCCCGTCCGTCCACTCCCGCGCCCCCGGTGACCGCCGGCCGGGCGCCGTCCTGACCGTCCCGCCCCACCGGGCGTGGCGGCACCGCCGTCCCCAGGAGGCTCCATGTCCGTCGTCGCCCTCACCCCCCGGCCCCAGTCGACCGACCGTCCCGGGCCAGTCCGCCCGCGCTCCGCACCGACCCTCACCATCACCCTCGACGTCGCTCCCGGGCCGCTGAGCCCCCGCCTGGCCCGGCTGCTGGAGCTGATCGGCGAACTCGCCGAGTCGGGGGAGGGCCGCGTGCGCCCGGCCGCCGCCGAGGGCCCGCCGGCGGCGCCCCGCCCGGCCCAGGCCGTCGCGCACCCCGGCGGAGCCGCGGCCGTCGCGGACCCCGGCCCGGCCCCGGACGCCGGGCGTCCCGACGGGGTCCGGATCCTCGCCGGGCCCCGGGTCGTCCACCACGGTTCCCGGGCCGTGGCGCTGACCCGCATCGAGTACGACCTGCTGCTGTTCCTGGCCGAGCGGCCCCGCCAGGTCTTCACCCGTCTCCAGTTGCTCGCCAACGTCTGGGGCTACGAACACGCGGTGGCCCGCACCGTCGACGTGCACGTCCGCCGGCTGCGCGCCAAGTTCGGCGCCGACACGCCGCTGGTGACCACCGTCCACGGTGTCGGCTACCGCCTGGCCGACGAGGCCCGGATCGAGGTCGACCGGAGCCGCTGACGGGCACCGGAACCGGGTTCGACGGCGGCTCCTGACGAGCCCGGCCGTTCCGCACCCCCCGCGCGGCGCATCCTCTTCCAGGGCAGGAGCATCTGCCAGGGCGAGGCCGGCTGCGTCGCGTGTCGTCAAGCTGCGGGTGCCGGCTCGGTGGGCCGTGGCGTGAAGAAGCGGATGATGTCGTCGGCTGCGGTGGGGGACAGCATCATTGCCTGGACTCGTGCGGACATTTCGGCGATCGGGTGGGTTCTGGTGAACATCGCCTCCTCGTACGTCCGGATCGCCGAGTCGGGGTCGGCGGGGTTGGTGGCGAGTTCGGCGGCGAGCTCGGCGGCGTCGAGCATGGCTTGGTTGGCGCCCTCGCCGACCGGCGGCATGAGGTGCGCGGCGTCACCGATGAGGGTGATGCCCGGTTGGTGGGCCCAGCGTGTACCGGTGGGCATCGCCTCGATCCTGCGTGGGGTCGGCGGGCTGTCGCCGGCTTCGATGAGTGCGGTGAGGCTGGGGTTCCAGCCATCGAACATGTCCAGCAGAGCGCGCTTGCTGCGGTAGGTGTCCAGGTGGCGGTCGTCCGCGGGTAGGGAGATGCCGACTCGGATGCTGCCGTCGCCGAGGCGTTGTGCTGCCAGGATCTGGTTCACGCCGATGCACCAGAGGTTTCCGGGGCCGACCAGGTCGGCGAGATCCGGGTGGCGCCGGTCGGCGTCGCCAATGGTGAGTTCGACCAGGGTGGCCACGGAGGACAGTGTCGCGTCGGTGAGCAGCGACCGGACGACCGAGCGTGCGCCGTCCGCGCCGATGAGGACGTCGCAGTCGGCGCTGTGGCGGCCATCGAACGTCAGCCCGAAGCCTCCGTCGGGTCGTGGCGTCGCCGCGACGAGCCGGTGCTGCCAGGCCACCGCGTCGCCGGGGAGTGAATCGAGCAGAAGATCACGCAGTGCGCTGCGGTCGATCTCGGGGCGTCCGGAGAATGAGCCGGGTTGTGGCTTGTGGTGCACGAGGGTGCGTCCGGCCGGGTCGAGGATGCGATGCTCCTCGCCCTCCGGCCGTGCCTCGGACCGGAACCGGCCGGCGAGGCCCGCATCGGCCAGGGCCCGTTGCCCGGACTCCGGGTGCAGGTCGAGCGATCCGCCCGGTGATCGCGCGGATCGGCTTGCCTCGCGTTCGTACACCACCGCGTCGATGCCGTGCCGGTGCAGGATTCGGGCCAGCGTCAGGCCGCCAAGGCCACCACCGGCGATCGCGATTCGCATCATCATCTCCGTTACCGTACGCTGTACCTCATGGATACGCCGTACGGTAACGCACCGGTGCCCGTCTGGGAACGGCCCGAGCCCCAGCCGCGGGCGGCGCCGGTGCCGCTGAGCCGAGCGAAGATCGCCGCCACGGCGATCCGGCTCGCCGACGCGCACGGCCTCGAGGGGCTGTCGGTACGCAAGATCGCCAAAGAACTCGGCGTCGGTCCGATGCGGCTCTACGACTACGTGAGCAACAGATCCGAGCTGCTCGATCTGATGGTCGACACCGTGTATGCCCAGATCGCCGAGGCCGGCCAGCACGCCGAGTGGCGCGCCACGGTGCTGGCCCTCGCCCAGGCGACCCGCGAAGCCGCCCTTGACCATGAGTGGTTCGCCGACCTGCTCGGCGGAAGGCCACACCTAGGACCGCACGCGCTCGCCGTGGGCGAATCGACCGCGGCGGCGCTCAGCCAGGCCCCCGGCGTGCGCGGCATCGACGATCTTCAGCGGGCTGTGGGTGCCCTCAACGCGTTCATCGTCGGAGCACTCCGCAGGGAGATCACCGAGCGACGCACCGCCCGTTCAACCGGCACCGACGTGTCCGCTTGGCAGGCCGCCCTCGGGCCCTACCTGACACGCATGCTCGAAACGGGCCGCTACCCCACCGTCGCCCGGCTCGTCATCGACGGCGCGCACCTCAACGCCGAGGAGACCTTCCACCACAACCTGACCACCATCCTGGACGGCATCACCGGCCATCCCCACACGTGACCTACTGCTCGCAGGCCAGTGCCGGCTGAACACCGATACACCTCGATCAGAGATCCGGATCTGTCGCCGAGCGGGTGCGCCCTGCCGGGCGTTCGTCACTGCCCCGACGCTGTCCTGGTGTCTCCTCGGTGGTGACGTCCTGGCCGGCGTCGGGGCGGACGTCGTTGGCGGTCGCCGCGGTTGACCGAGTCACCGGCGTACTCAGTCGCCGCCGATCTGGCCCGCGCCGTTGAGGTAGGTGAGAACGGCGAGGACGCGGCGGTGGCCGCTGTCGGTGACGGCGAGGCCCAGCTTGTTGAAGATGTTGCCGATGTGCTTGTGTACGGCGTTGTCGGTGATGACAAGCCGGTCAGCGATGGTGTTGTTGTCGTGTCCCTGGGCCATCAGCGCGAGTACCTCGCGTTCGCGGGGGGTGAGGACGGCGATCGGGTCCCTGCGGTGGGCGAGGAGTTGGGCGATGACCTCGGTGTCCATGGCGGTGCCACCGGCGGCCACCCGGCGCAGCGCGTCGACGAACTCATCCACCCGGCTGACGCGATCCTTGAGGAGGTAGCCGACGCCGCCGCCGGTGGTGGCGAGTAGTTCGGCGGCGTACTGCTGCTCGACGTACTGCGACAGCACCAGGACCGGTAGGCCAGGGTGCTCTCGACGGGCCCGCAGGGCGGCTCGGATGCCCTCGTCGCGAAATGACGGCGGCAGCCGGACATCGACGATGGTGACGTCGGGCCGATGGTCCCGGACGGCGGTGAGGAAGCCCGCCGCGTCGCCCGCGATGGCGGCGATGTCGAACCCCACGCTGTTGAGCAGGAGTTCCAGCCCGCTGGCCAGCAGGACGTTGTCTTCGGCGATTACCACCCGCACGGCAGCTCCATGGTGATCGTCGTCGGCCCGCCGGCCGGGCTGTCGATGTCGATGGTGCCGTCGAGCGCGAGCACCCGGCGACGGATCCCGGCAAGGCCGGTGCCCCGCCGATCGTCGGCGCCGCCGGTGCCGTTGTCGGTGATCGCCACCGACAACCGGTCTGCCGTTCGGCTCACCCGTACGCCGGCCGTGGTCGCCTGGCTGTGCTTGGCGACGTTGGTGAGTGCCTCGGCGACGGCGAAGTAGACGACGGCCTCCACGGCCGCCGGTACCTTTTCGAGGTTGCCGATCTCCAGTCGGGTTGGCACGCCGCAGCGGGCCGTCACCGCGGTCAGTGCGCCGGTGAGGCCGCGGTCGGCGAGGATCGGCGGGTAGACGGTCCGGATCACCTCGCGGAGTTCGGTCATCGCCTCTTCGGTTCCTTCGTGTGCGTCCCGAAGAAGGTCTTCCAGGAACTGCTCGTTTCGCGGATTGTTGGTTAACGCCTGCCGGGCCACGGCCAGCCGCATCGCGATGGCCACCAGCCGGGCCTGGGTGCCGTCGTGCAGGTCGCGTTCGATCCGGCGCAGCTCTGCGCCGTGTGCGTCGAGCACGTCTGCCCGGGTGCGGGTCAACACGGCGACCCGGTCGGCGAGCCGTTCGGCCGTCGAGTGTGACAGCACTACCAGGCAGATCCGGGCGTGTGCGCGAGCGATCGGCGGGAAGGCCAGGTACGCCAGCGCGGTGAGCAGGAGAATCTGCAGTGGACCGAGGGTGAGGGCTGTCGCCCAGCCGGTCACCGGAATGTCGATGAACAGCCGGGGCCGATCCTCCGGTGCGAACGCCCACCACAGTGGCGTGGCGACCGCGGCGGGCAGGAGGTTGCCCACGCACAGCAGCGTGAGCAGGCCGAGCGCTACCCCGGTGATGGCGTTCACCGGCAGCCAGAGCAGGTCGCGGGGGGTGGCCGGATCGGCCCATGCGCGGCGTCCCGTCGTGCGCAGGGCAGGGCGCGATGCCAACGGCGTCCCGAGCAGCCGGCCGGCGCGGTCACGGTGCCAGTTCGCCCAACGCCGGGCGAGCCTCGGATGGCACAGCAGCGGCAGCGCGAGCAGTGTGGCGATCCCGGTGGCCAATGATCCCAGGAGGTAGGACCCGCCACGCCAGGCCTGCACCCACCGTCGACCCGACGTCACAGGATGCCCTTTCTGCGTACCCTCCTCGAGGGCAGCGTCCCTTCGCGTTCCCGGCACGGCGTCGAGTCTGCCCGGTGGCCGCCGCCCGCGGCACTACAGCCAGCTGTACCTCGCATCCGGTGGTACGCGGTATCGCTATCCGACGACGCGGAAATCTAGCGTCGAACGCATGAGGTTGACCAGCAGAAACCCATTGAGACGACGCGTTGCGCCGGTCGAGGCCACCGCGACCGACTCGCTGCACCGGGGTGCAATGCCGACATTTGCGACACAGTCGTACGCAGTGCAACTGGATTCGGTGTCGAAGGAGTACGGGTCGGGGAAGACCACGGTACGCGCTCTCGACCGGGTGACAGCCGGGTTCCCGCGCGGTACGTTCACCGCCGTCATGGGCCCGTCCGGGTCCGGCAAGAGCACCTTCCTGAACTGTGCGGCCGGTCTGGACCGGCCGACATCGGGCCGGGCCGTGCTGGGTGACACGGAGCTGTCCAGCCTGTCGGAGACCGAGTTGACCGAGCTCCGGCGGGACCGGATCGGGTTCGTCTTCCAGGCGTACAACCTGCTCGGTGCGCTGACCGTGGCGGACAACGTCACGTTGCCTGTCCGGTTGGCCGAGAGACCGGTCGATCCCGAGCAACTGGCGAGTGTCCTCGCCGCGGTCGGGCTCGCCGAGCATCACGACCGCCGACCGAGCCAGCTCTCCGGTGGCCAGCAGCAGCGGGTGGCGATCGCCCGGGCGCTCATCAACCGGCCCGACCTGGTGTGCGCCGACGAGCCGACCGGCGCGCTGGACAGCCGCAGCGGCCGCCAGGTCCTGGCACTGCTCAGGAAGATCGTCGACGACCTGGGACAGACCGTGCTGATGGTCACGCACGATCCGGTCGCGGCCGCGCAGGCCGACACCGTGGTGTTCCTCGCCGACGGCCGATTGGCCGGCGAGATGACCCGACCGTCCGCCGAGCAGATCTCCGAGCGGATGACCCACCTGGGGGAGCCGTGAACCGCCGCGTGATGTCGAAGCGCATGCTGGCGCTGGCCTGGAGCACGGTCAAGGGACGCAAGGGCGGGTTCGTCGCGGCATTCGTCGCGGTGCTGTTCGGCTCGGCGGTGATCACGGCCTGCGGGATCCTGCTGGAGAGCAGCGAACGCTCGGGCGTGCCCACCGAGCGCTACCAAGCTGCCGACCTGGTGGTGGGCGCCCCGCAGACACTGCCGATGGCCGACGACGTGGATCCCCGGTTCGGCGAGCGGGCCACCCTGCCGGCCGGCCGGGTCGGCGACATCGCGCGAGTCCCCGGCGTCCGCGCGGCGATCGCCGACGTCAACGTCCCGGTCAGCCTCGTGACGGCGGACGCCGACGTGCTCGCCGGGCCGGACAGCACCCCCGCGCTCGGGCATGGCTGGCAGTCGGCCGCGCTCGGCCCGTTCACCACGAGCGCCGGCCAGGCCCCGACCGGGCCGGACGACGTGGTGCTGGACTCCGCGCTGGCCGAGCGGGCCAGCGTCACCGTCGGCGCGTCGGTTCGACTCGCGGTCGGCTCAAACACGTCGACCTACCGGGTGACAGGCATCGTGAGTCTGCCAGGAGGCACCCTCGCCCGGCAGTCCGCACTGTTCTTCACCGATGACCGGGCCCGGGAACTGACCGGCCAACCGGACCGGGTGGACGCGATCGGCGTGCTGGCCGCACCCGGTGTCAGTGCCGACGAGCTGGCAAGCGCCATCGAGGCGGCAGTCACCGGTGTGGTCGTCTACACCGGCAGTGACCGGAGCGAGGCCGAGTTCCTCGACATCGGCAGCACGCGTTCGTTCATCAGCGGGCTCTCCCTGGCGTTCGGCGGCAGCATGGTTCTGGTGATCATGATCGTCGTGGCGAGCACACTCGCGCTCTCCGTTCGGCAGCGGCTGCGGGAACTGGCGCTGCTGAGGGCGATCGGCGCGACCCCGAAGCAGGTGCTCGGCATGATCGCCGCCGAGACCATGGTGGTGGGCACGCTCGGAGCAGTGCTCGGGGTGATTCCGGGCGTCGGGCTGAGCTTCCTCTTCCGCGAAACCTTCACCCTGGTCGGCGTGGTTCCGGACGACTTCGAACTGTCGATCAGCCCGCTGCCGGTACTCGCGGCGATGGTGCTGTGCCTGATCGGCGCCCGTTTGGGCGGCTGGATAGCCGCCCGGCGCGCGGCCAAGCTCAGGCCGGTGGACGCGCTCGGCGAGGCCGCGGTGGAGCCACCCAAACTCGGCTGGCTCCGGTTGACCGTCGGTTTGCTGCTGGTCCCCGCCGGTATCGCCATGGCGGTCGTGCTGCCGTGGGTGCTACCCGGTGAAGGGGCCGCTGAAAGCGCGGCCTTCTCGGCGTTCCTGCTCGTCTTCGCCGTCGTGCTGCTGGGGCCGCGGTTGCTCGGCGGTGCCGTCACCGTGCTGGGCCCCGGGCTGAACCGCAGGTCGGGCGCCAGCGGGTTCCTCGCGACCGCGAACGCGCACGCCAACTCGCGGCGGCTCGCCGCGGCGACCACTCCTCTGATCATGGGTATCACCCTGGCCACCGCGCAGCTCTTCAGCGGGACGACCGCGAGTTCGGCCGCGCGGGATCAGGCCGCAGACGGACTGCGCGCGGACTACGTCGTCACGTCCACGTCCGCCGGCGTGTCGCCCGAGGTAGCGGACGTGCTCCGGGACGTGCCCGGCGTCTCGGCGGTGACCCCGGTCGTCCGTACGCGGACGCTGGCGACCTTCGGCTCGAGGGACAGCCCTCAGATCAGGACCTACTCGGCCCAGGGGGTCACCGGTGACCAGCTCGCCGAGACCATGGATCTCGCCGTTCTCGAGGGCGATGTCGCGGATGTGCAGGGCAACACGGTGGCGTTGAGCCGGATCGCGGCGGGCACCCTCGGCGCTGCTCTCGGCGACACCGTCGACCTCCGTCTCGGTGACGGCACGCCGATCAGACCCACCGTGGTCGCGCTCTACGAGAGAGGACTCGGCCTCGGCGACGTCACGCTGCCGCACGACCTCGTCCTCGAACACACCACCGACCGCCTGGACTTCGCGGTGCTGGTCACGGCGGCCACGGGAACCGGCGTCGGGGCACTCGGCGATGCGTTGCGATCCGCCGTCCGACACCTCCCGACCGTCCAGGTCAACAACCGCGAGTCGTTCGTCGCCGCGCAGAGCGCTGCGGCCGCCGGCGAGTCGGCGGTCGGCCTCATCCTCAACGCGGTCCTGCTCGGCTACCTCGCGATCGCCGTGGTGAACACCCTGGTGATGGCGACCGCCGCACGCTTCCGCGAATTCGCCCTGCTCCAACTGGTCGGCGCCACCCGTCGCCAGGTGTTCGCGATGATGCGCAGCGAGACGAGGATCATCGTCGTCGCGGCCGCGCTCATCGGTACCCTGGCCGCGATCCCGTCATTGATCGGCACGAGCATCGGACTGACCAGGACGCTGGTTCCGTCCATTCCACCGCTCATCTACCTGGGAATCGTCGCGGTCGCCGCGCTGCTCGGCTGGGCCGCCATCATGAGCTCGACTCGGATCGCCATGCGGTCGCAGCCGGTCGACGCGATTGGCGTACGCGAGTGACGCCGGCGGCACTACAGCCAGCTGTACCACATATCCGGTGGTACGAGGTATCGGTCCGCGTCGGCGCGGCTCCTAACGTCGACGGCATGAGATTGAACAGCAGGAAACCATCGAGGCGGCGGGTCGCGCTGGGTGCGGCGGCGGGACTTGTCGCCCTCACGTTCACGGTCACCGGGCTCGAACCGGCCGAAGGATCGGTGACCGGTTCGGGCCACGCCGGCGGCCGGTTGCAACGGGACACCGACGCGATCCACGCCCTCGGGGTGACCGGCGTTCAAGCCCGGGTGACCACCTCCGACGGCCGGCACCTCGTCGCCACCAGCGGCGTCGCCGACCGGGTCACCGGGCGCCCGGTGCCACCCAACGGACGCTTCCGGATCGCGAGTACCCGCAAGGCGTTCGAAGCCACCGTCGTCCTGCAACTGGTCGAGGAACACCGACTGTCCCTCGACGACACCGTCGAGCGGTGGCTACCCGGCGTGGTCCGCGGCAACGACAACGACGGCCGCCGGATCACCGTGCGTCACCTCCTGCAGAACACCAGCGGCATCCACGACGACCTGCCCGGCTACACCACGCCCGAGGAGTACCTCCAGCAGCGATACGACGTGTACACCCGCGAGCAACTCGTGGCGCGGGCGATGAACCACCGGCCGGACTTCGAACCCGAAGCGGGCTGGGCCTACTCCAACACCGGCTTCGTCCTGGTCGGGATGATCGTCGAGCGGGTCACCGGCCGTTCTCTGCAACAGGAGGTCACCGACCGGATCGTCGGTCCGCTCGGGCTGCACCACACCACCTGGCCCGGGACCTCGCCGTTCCTACCCCAGCCGCACGCCCAGGCATACCAACTGTTCGAGACCGGTGAGCTGGTGGACGTCACCGAGCAGGTTCTGGTGGACCCGGACTCCATGGCCTCCAGCGCCCGGGACCTCGACCGGTTCTTCCGTGCGCTGCTGGGCGGCCGGCTGCTGCGCCCCGCACAACTGGGCGAGATGAAGCGGACGGTCGAGATCAACGAGGACGTCAACGCGATCTGGCCGGGCGGTCTCTACGGGCTCGGCCTGGTCAGCCGCCCGCTGCCCTGCGGCGGCGTCTACTGGGGCCACGACGGCGGCGACGGCGGCTACATCACGGTCACCGGCGTCACCGACGACGGCCGGCGCAGCGCCGTGGTGTCCATGTCCGCCTCGCTCGGCGATTCGCTGGACAGCCTCCTCCAGCAGCAACGCGGTGCCGACACGCTGATCCAGAGCGCCCTGTGCGGCCGGGTGTAACCGAACCGCGCGGCGTGTCGTGAACGAGAGCCCTGACCGGCGATGGTCACGCCGGTCAGGGCCGGTCCAGAGGCGGAGCCTGACAGAACGCGAGTTGCCCAACCCGCCAGAGGTCGGGTGCCCCAGGCCGTGCTGGTCACGCTTGACCTGCTGTTGGCTGGGCCTCAAGGTAACCGGCTCACGGGTGTATGCATCCGGACGTGCCGATGAGGGGCGTTCTGGCCGGAACCGCTCGGACGACCTCCGCGCCTGCCTTCCGTCAGGACAAGGGCGTAGAGTCGCCCCATGATCGAATCCCAACGCGAAGCCGTGCCGCGCAACGACGGTGGCGAGCTCGACACCGCCCTCGCGTTCTTGTCCTTCGCTCGATCATGCGTGCTGAAGAAAGTCGCGGGCTTGACTGAGGAGCAGTTGCGGCGGCGCCTCGTCGTCTCCGACACCACACTGCTGGGCCTGGTCCAACATCTGACGGACGCCGAACGGTACTGGTTCGGCTACACGTTCGCCGGCGACCCGCGCCACGCCGACGTCGACTTCGACATGGTGGTCGAGCCGGACCGATCCCAGGACCAGATCATCGCCGGCTACCGGGCTGCGATCGCCGAAAGCGATGCCCGCATCAGCGCAGCCGCTGGCCTCGACGTTCTCACCGCGCAGCCGGTCGGTGACGCGCCTCGTACGCTTCGCTGGGTGCTTGCCCACATGACGAGTGAGACCGTCCGGCATGCCGGTCACGCCGACATCCTGCGGGAGCTTGTCGACGGTGCCACTGGACGGTGAGAGGTCGGCGACTCGGGGTCGTACGCCGTCCGGTGCTACCGGAATGCGGGCCAGTGCTCCGCCCTTCAGGGCGGGGGTGAAGGCCCGCGCTGGGAGGGCCGCCAAGGCCCGAGCGGTGCCTTAACCTGCAGCTTGCTCCCGGTAGCCTTGACCTCGGCCTGCCCGGCTGCGAGGACGTCCGGACGTGCCGATGAGCGGTTGCGTCGGGAGCGGTCGACGAGCGTGCGGCCGGCATGCCGACGGATAGACGAAGGCGGGTAGTTCTCGGGGCGTTCCCCGGGCTGAGGTTCGCTGTCGCCACCGTCGTCCCGACGCGGCGGTTGACGTCTCCGCACACTGCGACTTGACGCAACCCGAGTTCGTGATGGGCGACCTCATCCGGCCGAATCAGTCGTCAGCGCTCCGCCTGTCATGCAAGCGCCGCCGGCGATCGGACAGGGCTGTCGTTCACTGCCCGAGAGGGCGGTAGCGGAGGTGCACGACGCCGTTTCGGAATCGGCGCTCATCGAGGAGCTCAAGGTCGGCGCGCATGCTGGTCGGCAGTCCTGGCTTGCCCCCGCCGACGACGATGGGCAGGATGAACAGCTGGCACTCGTCGACCAGCCCGGCCTTGAAAGCCTGCGTCGCGAGGTCGGCGCCTCCGACGGTGAGATCGCTGCTGGCCGTGGCCTTCAGTTCGTGTACCGCGGCGGGGTCGAAACGGCGTTCGAGTCGAGTGTCGGCAGTTGACACCGCGGCGAGGGTCGTGGAGTAGACGACTTTGCTCGCCGCCTGCCAGGCGTTCGCGAAGTCGGCCATGAGGTCGGACCGCGCGGCCAGAGTGGCGTCGGTCTCCCAGACGGCCATCGACTCGTACAGGCGCCGCCCGTAGAGAAACGTGCCCACAGACCGCAGGAGGTCGGTGGTGAACGCGAATACCTCGTCGTCGACTGGGAGCCAGGCGAACGCGCCGCGTTCGTCCTCGATGTAGCCGTCAAGCGACACGTTCGTCACGTAAATCAGCTTTCCCATGCCTCTACCTCTCGATGATCAGCTGCAACAGCCTGGACATTCGTCAGCGTGGCGTCCAGCTTGGTGAACGCTTGGCGCCAACCCTCCTCGCTGGGGTGCGCCAGATGTTCGGGGAGCCACTGGCGGATCTCCAGTCGTGTCCGTCCGTCAGCCTCGTCGTAGAACTCGACCCGCAGTCTCGTCTCGAACGGCTCGATGTCCTCCTGCAGCCGGCCACTGACGTGCATGACGCCTTCGAGTAGTTCGCCGTCGGCGACGTCGGTGAGGTCGACGTGGATGTGCACGCGAAGCTCGGGTTCGGCTGCATTGACCTCCGTCCACCGTTGAAAGCCGCCGGGGCGCACGTCGAACTCAATCTCATCGCGCGGCAGTGAGTTGCCGATCGGGCCCCACCACGCCGCCAAGTGGTCGGGATCGGTGAAGGCTCGGTAGACGAGCTCCCGCGGCGCGTCGAACACACGCGAGATGACGAGCTGCGGAGTTTCCGTTTTCATTCGAGCTCCCTGGGGTCGTCGACCATCCGGTCCGTTGCCCGTCCGGCGGCCTGCACCGCGACGAGGTGGGCATCGAGGCGGGTGAGGGACGAGTCCCAGAGCCGCCGGTAGCGCTCGATCCAGTCGGCCGCCTCGCGCAGCGGGGCAGCCTCGAGGCGGCTCGCGCGCCACTTGCCCGACCGCGACCGCGAGATGAGTGCGGCGCGCTCGAGCACCTTCAGGTGCCGTGACACCGCCGGCATCGAGATGGACAGAGGAGCGGTGAGCTCTGTGACCGTGGCGTCGCGTTCGGCCAGCTCGGCGATGATCGCCCGTCGAGTCGGGTCGGCGAGCGCCGAGAACACCGCGCTGAGCTGATCGGTGCCAGCCATCGGAGGCTCCCTTCACTTAACCACCGTGTTAAACGTATTGGGACGCGAGTGATGTTGTCAACGGATGGGTCGCCGGTCCGGCTCGGTCCCGCCACCAGCGCTGACGTGTGGGCGAACAACCTGCGGCAAGACGGTGTCCGCAGCTGCCGCCGATCGTGCGCGCCGCCCGGCGGCGCAACCGCAACCGCCTGTAGCCGGTCCATTCGGGATAGGCACCCTGTCGTGCCGATGTGCGGGCGTTCACGTCTCGGTCGTGCCTAGACGAGTGCGCCGAAGTCCGCTCCGCAGCCCGACCGTGGTCGTCTGCCACGCCGCCTTCTGCTCTTGAGAGAATGGTTCGATCGAGGCGCACTGAAAGCCGATCATTACGGTGTCCTTGCGCCATTCGCGCGTGAGCCACCGCCGCGTTCGACCCTGCGGGCTCGGACACCTCATCCGAGGGCGTCGTGGGGCCGAACGGCTTGGCGTCCTCGAACTGCTCCACGTTGATGTTGACCTCTTCCGGATGGGGGACCGATGCTGGCTCCGCTGCGGTATGGCGCGTTCCGATACCTCGCTGCTGGCCGGCTGGTCAACATGCTGGGCAACGGTGTCGCTCCCATCGCGCTGGCCTTCGCCGTGCTCGATCTGACCGGCTCGGTGCGCGACCTGGGCCTGGTGGTCGGCGCGAGATCGCTGATGACCGTGCTGTTCGTGCTCTTCGGTGGGGTGGTGGCCGACCGGATTCCGCGCCGGCTGGTGCTGGTCGGATCCAATGTGCTTGGTGCGCTGACCCAGGCGGCAGTGGCCGCCCTGGTGCTCACCGGCACGGCGACGATCCCGCTGTTGCTGGCGCTCGGTGCGGCCAACGGCATCGTCAGCGCGCTGTCCCAGCCAGCGTCGGCCGCCGCGACGCCGCAGACCGTGCCGCCGGAGCTGATTCAGGCGGCCAACGCGCTCATCCGCCTCGGCATCAACGCGGGCATGATCGGCGGCGCTGCGCTCGGTGGCCTCCTGGTGGCCGCCGTCGGGCCGGGGTGGGGCCTCGCCATCGACGCGCTCACCTTCGCTGTCGCGGCTCTCGCGTTTACCGGAGTCCGGGTCGCTGCCTCGCCGGCGAAGAGCACCCGCAGGAGCATCGTCGCTGACCTCCGGGAGGGCTGGACGGAATTCACCGCGCGGACCTGGGTCTGGGTGGTCGTGCTGGGCTTCATGATCCTCAACGCGGCTCTCGCTGGCGGCGTGAACGTGCTCGGCCCGGCCGTCGCGGACGAGACGATCGGCCGTAGCGCCTGGGGCGTGGTGCTGGCGGCGGAAACCGCCGGAATGGTCGTGGGCGGGTTGATCGCCCTGCGGATCCGGGTGCGTCGGCTGTTGCTGCTCGGGGTGGCCTGCATGTTCGCCGAGTCGTTTCTGCTGTTGGGGCTGGCCCTGGCGCCCACCGTCGTCGTGCTGGTGTCGGCCGGCGTGGCGGTCGGGATCGCCGTCGAACAGTTCGCGGTGGCCTGGGACACGTCGATTGCGCAGCACATCCCGGCCGACCGACTGGCCCGCGTCTACTCCTACGACATGTTGGGGTCCTGGGTCGCCGTCCCACTCGGCCAGATCGCGGTCGGACCGGTCGCAGCGGCGATCGGCACCCGCGACACGCTGCTGATCCTGGCGGCATCGGTGGTGCTCTCGGTCCTCGGCATGCTGGCCAGCCGGGACGTTCGCCGGCTGCAGGCGGTAGCCCCCGCCCGCGCTGCCGACGCAGCACAGACCGAGCCCGCCGACGGTGGGCCGAGCGACAGCCCTACCACGAAGCCCACCGAACCAGCCGCCCGCGCCTGACCCGGCGGTGGACTTCCTCGATGCCAGCCGCACCCTCAGTTCGAAGGGCAGGATTCGCCGACGCCATACACTGCGACTCACTCTCCTGCCGCCGACCGCGTGCTCCGCAGCGTCACGACAGCCGGATCAAGCCCCGCGCCCGGTCGTGCCGATGTTGGTGCGCGGTCGTGCAGCATGGCTGACGGAGTTGACGTCGCTTGCCGGATCGGAGGCTCGGTGCAGGGCGATGTGGGCTTCGGCGAGGAAGCGGTCGCGGTCGTCGCCGTGGGCGATTGCCGCGTTGTATACGGCGTTGATCGCGGCGACCAGCGGATCGTCATCCGCCAGAGCGATCAGGGCGGGGAACGCCGCGGCCTGCTGGAGCATCTCGGTGACGCCGCGTGTGCCGCACGCTCTCGGGTCTAGGCGGAGCGGGACGATGGTGTGCGGCACCTCGGGATCGGACAAGAGCCGTCTGAACGCGGCGGTGCCGCTCTGCTCTGTGAAGGTTCGGGGCAGTGGGCGGCCGGCCTCGGCGTCGGCGAGCGCGTCGGCGATCCATCCGATCTGCTCCAGCCCGGCCGCACGCATCGCGCGGCGGGCCGCCCAGCAGGCTGCCTCCCGCTGGCGGGCGGCGGGCAGCGCGTCGATGCGGTCGAGCATCGGGCGGTCGATCCGGGCCAGGGACCGCGCCTGGCTGAGGAGCCCGCGGACCCGGTCCGACGGCGGAGCACCTCCCCACTTCTCGGCGTCGCGCTCGGCCTGCAGGCGGCGGGTCTTCTCGGCCAGCGCGGTCGCCTCGGCGGCCTGCCCACGCAACGTCCCCATCCACGGATACGACCCGGCGGTGTCGAGCAGATGGTCCCAGATCAGGCCGAGGGCGCAGGCGTGCCGGCCCAGCACTCCCTCGTGCCGGAGGGTGAAGCCGTCGGGGCCGGACGTCAGCCGTACGGTACTCGGCTCGTCGTCCGGCAGCGTGGCCAGCGGACGAGGGAAGATCGGCTCGTCGGCGGTGGCCCACGACCATGTGAGAGTCTCGCCGTCGACCCGCTCCAGCCGGACCTCCAGGTCGCCGGCGGGCAGCACTCCCACCGAGACCTCGACCGGCGCGGGCCGGTAGCGGACCACCGCCACCCGGGACAGGCCGGTGTCGTCCTCGTACGGGTCAGGTGGGAGCGGCGGCAGGATGGCCGGACGGTCGGACGGGCGCGGTAGCAGTGACAGCATCGCCCGCTCGGCGGCCTTCGCCGGTTTCTGCTCCCAGTCGCGGCCTCCCGGGTCGGCCAGCACGGTGCGCCATGGCGTCTCCTCGGACACCGCCCAGATGTGCAGTTCGTGCCGCTCGGGTGGGTCGCCGTCGGTGCGTACGGTCTCGTGCAGGCGGTCGCGCGCGTGCACCCGCACCCGGATCAGCCCGCGCGGGACGGCGACGTCGGTAAGGGCCTCCGCGGTGCCGCCCATCAGGCCGACGACCGACAGCCGGCCGCTGGGACTCCAGAGGGTCGCCTCGCTGATCGCGTCCCAGCCGACGTCGGTCTCCGTGGGAGGCCCGGGCAAGACACGCACGCGTGCCTCGATCCAGCCGGTGTGTATGCCGCAGAAGCCGGTGAACCGGGTCGGCCCGCCGACGTGCAGCAGGTCGTCGCCGAGGGTGTAGATCTCCACGCCGGACGCGCCCGGCACGGCGGACACCTCGTATTGGCGGTAGCTGACGAACAGCCGCGCCCAGTCGGTCGCGAATGCCGGAGTTCGATGATCTGCGTCATGCAAATCGTCCACTCCCAGATCCTACGGCCGTCGTCATCGGACCCACGATGCACGACATCGATGGAAGCCCCTGCCGGCGCTGTCCGACAGGCCGGGCGGCCCCGCCGGTGCGCACAGCGTCCGTGACAGCATCCTGCTGGCGCAGCCGTTGATGTTGACCGAACGGGCGCGGACCGGCAAGGGCCCGAATGGAAGCGGCTACGGCTACGGCGTCTTCGTTGGTGAGCTCAACGGCCGGCGGTGGTGGCATCACAGCGGCCGTCCTGATCCGGTTGGACTCAGGCGATCGTCCGGCCGGTGGTGCTTGCCGCGTGCCGGTCTGGCTCAGACCTGTCATAGGCCCGTGTAAAGATCGCCGCCGTGACTGGATGGGTGTACAACGATCGCCCTGAGGGCGTCAGGTTCCTGGCCGAGCGGATTGCGGAGCCGGGCCGTGGGGAGATCGAGGCCGAGATCTGGGACTGGGTCGTGCGTGGCCAGGATGACGCCGACGAGTTCGTGGATTTCTTTGACGAGGACGAGCAGCGCCACGGCGCCACCGACGAGGAACTCAGGGCGGCGTACGAAAAGGCTCTGGCCGCTCGGCGGGAGCAGCAGCGTGGGTGGGGCGAGGTGCGGAGCAACCTCACCCGCGCCTTTGCCGATCTCAACGAGCTCGGCGTGTTGGCCAGGGAGAACTTCAGCTGCTGTGGCACCTGCGCGGCCGCTGAGATCCACGACGAGCGTGATGGTTCCCGGCACTGGCACGGGTACCTCTGGTACCACCAGCAGGACACGGAGTCGCTGCTCGCGAGCGAGGACGGCGAGGTCTACCTCGGCTACGGCGCCTATCCGCCGGCGGACTTCGACGAGGTCGCCTATTCGGCCCTGTCGGAGGCCGAACAGCAGGCCCGCTACCAGGCCGACCTGGAACGGCTACTGGACGAGATCGCCTTTCCGGTGCTTCGCAAGTACGGCATGCGGGTGGAGTGGAACCGCAAGCAGTCGAGGCGGATACGGGTGACCGGCGCCCAGTGGTATGCGCCATTGATCTGAGACCCACCCGCTCGCGTTCTTGGCTGGGTGCTGGTCGAACCGGCGGTGGTGATCGCCGATGGTGGGCGCGCCGGCAGGCGCTCGCCACGGCCACGCAACGAACCCTCGCGGCCGTGGCGGCGGTCATCGCCACCCTGCTGGCATACCCTGACCACCACCATCCGATCTTTACCGGTCAGGCGCGGGTCGGGCCGCCCGCACCGGGGATGGCTGACCAGGCGAGCCTGCCGCCGATGATCGTGGCGGCAACCCGAGTCGAGAACCGATGACCGGAGAACGGTGTGTTCCGGGCCAGGCTGGCCAGCCGGGCCGCGTCGACCGTCCAGTCGGCGTCGGTGGAGACCAGGCACAGCGTGGCGGGCATGCCCACCTGGAGCGGATTCCCGCCGCCGACAGCTGTTCGGCCGATCGCCGCGGGTCGGATGGCCATCGCCTCGGCCAGGCGACGCCATGACATGAGGCCCGTGCGCACCATGGTCTCCGCGACGACCGGCAGCGCGGTCTCCAGTCCCAGCATGCCGGGTGGCGCCTCGCACCAGGGACGGTTCTTGGTGGCGGCAGGGTGTGGCGCGTGATCGGTGGCGACCACGTCGATGACTCCCTCGGCGAGCGCTTCCCGCAGGGCCGTCACGTCCTGGGCGCTCCGCAGCGGCGGGTTGACCTTGTAGCGGGTGTCACCGGTGCGTACCAGTTCGTCGGTGAGGAGGAGATGGTGCGGGGTGACCTCCGCGGTGACTGGCCAGCCCCGCGACTTGGCCCAGCGGATTATCTCCACGCTGCCTCGCGTCGAGACATGGCAGATGTGCAGCGGGGTGTCGTCCGCGCCCGCCAGCACGCAGTCCCGGGCGATAATCGACTCTTCGGCGACGGCGGGCCATCCGGGCAGGCCCAACTCGTGGGCGACCGCGCCGTCGTTGGCCTGGGCGTTCGGGCTCAGCGGCGAGGACTGGGCGTGCTGGGCGACGAACCCGCCGACGTCGGCCGCCCGGCGCAGCGCCTGCCGCATCAACGCGGGGTCCTCCACACACCGGCCGTCGTCGGAGAACATCCGGGTGCGGGCGGCCGAGGCGGCCATCGCCTCGATCGGTGTCAGCGTGGTGCCGTCGAGGCCGACGGTGACCGCGCCCACGGGCTGTACCTGGCAGTGTGCGGTGCGTTCGGCCACCTCGGCGACGTACTCCACGCGTCGCGGATCGTCCGCCACCGGCTGGGTGTTCGCCATGGCGAACACCGTCGCGTAGCCGCCCTTGGCCGCCGCGAGCGTGCCGGTGGCGATCGTCTCCGCGTCCTCCGCACCGGGTTGACGCAGGTGGGTGTGCAGGTCGGTGAACGCTGGCAGAGCGATCAGGCCGTGGCAGTCGATGCTGTGGACGGCGGGTCCCTGCCCGGCGGGATCGAGCGCGGCGATCCGGCCGTTGTCGATCAGCAGGTCCACCGGTTCCTCGCCGTAGGGTCGTACGCCTCGCAGCACGGTGGGTGGCAGCAGCGGTTGCCGGGACAGCGGCCGCGGGTTCCAGCCGGGCTCAGTCATCCGCGGATCCCCACCTGAACACCGGCCCGTCCAGGCACACCAGGGGAGCCTCGGTCCCCACGCTCCGTTGTCCCGAGGAGCAACCGTGGCAGTATCCGAGGCCGCACGCCATGTGCGCCTCGACGGACACCTGCACTTCCGCATTCCACCGTTTCCCGAGGTCGGCGGCGAGATCGGTCAGCCGTTGCGAGCCGCAGGTGAGGAGGAGCTGCGGAGGATCGGCGTCCAGCGTCGAGGTGAGCAGCGTGGACAGGAAGTCCGGCTCGCTGGTCCCGTCCGCGTCGGTGACCTGGTGCAGGTGCTCGACACCGCCCCGGCGCAGGACGTCGGCGCCGATCAGCGCACCGGGATGGCGGGCACTGATGACGGCGACGGTCGTACCGCCACGGCGGGCGTTGACCGCGGCGACCGTGGTGAGCGAACAGGTGCCGATGCCCCGGCCGAGCAGCAGTACCCGGCTGGTCGCGGGGGAGAGGTGAAACCCCTGCCCGAGCGGACCGGTCGCGAGCATGGTCTCGCCGACGGTGAAGGTGGCGAGCCGGCGCGTGCCGCCGCCGACGACGCCGTACACCACGTCGAACGTGCCGTGTTCGGGTGCGGTGTCGTAGATCGCCATCGGCCGGGGCAGGACGGGGGCGGTTTCGTCGGCGCGCGCCGCCGTGAGCATCACGAACTGGCCGGGTTGGGCGCGGGTGGCGATGGTCGGGGCGTGCAGGCGGAGGAACCGGTACCGGTCGCCGACCGGTTCGTGGCGCAGGACTGGCGCGTGGTGCCAGGTGGGTGGGGGCCGGTGTGCCGGCGGCAGGTCGAGCGGGACGAGCCGTCCGCTGGTCGTGTTCAGCATGCCTCCTCCGCCGGGGATGTTCTGGTCAGTTCGTGATCGAGGGCGAGCAGGCTGCGGGCGAGCAGGTCGGTTCCGGCGGCGAGATCCGCGCTGCTTGTCCACTCCTCGGGGACGTGACTCAGCCCGGCCCGGCTCGGCACGAAGATCATTCCTGCGGGCACCACCTTGTTGATCATCTGGCTGTCGTGGCTGGCGCCGCTGGGCAGGACCCGGTACGCCGTCCCCGTGGCGGTGCAGGTCTCGGCGATCCGGCGGCGCAGCCAGATCGGCAGCACCACCGGGGAGGCGTCGCCGAGCAACTCGATGTCCAGGCTCACCCCGCGTCGCTCGCAGATGGCGCGGGCGCCGTGGATCAGCTCGGTCGCTGTCGACCGCTGCCGGTCGCTGTCCACGTCGCGGATGTCCACGTAGAGCCGAGCCTCGCCGGGGATCGTGGTGATCGAGCCCGGTTCGAGTTCCAGCCGGCCGACCGTGGCCCGGGTGCCGTGGTGCCTGGGGTCGGTTGCGATGCTCTCGGCGAGGAGGGTGATCTCCGCCGCGGCCGTCATGGCGTCGGCCCGCTGGTGCATCGGCGTCCCGCCGGTGTGCGAGGCGCGGCCGTGCAGGTCGAGGCGGAACCGGGTGCTGCCGGAGATGAGGTCGACGATGCCGATCGGCACGCCCTGGGCCTCGAGCACGCCACCCTGCTCGATGTGCAGCTCCACGAACGCTGCCCAGTCGTCCGCGCGCCAGCGCGCTTCCTCGACGCGGCTCGGGTCGAGACCGACAGCCTGCATGGCCTCGGCGAGACTCACTCCGTGGACGTCCCGCCGGTCGGCCAGATCGGGCGAGTTCAGCAGGCCCGCCGCGATCCGGCTACCGGTGCACGCCTGGCCGAACCGCGCGCCCTCCTCACCGGCGAACGCCACGAACCTGATCGGGTGGCTGTGCCGTACGTCCGCCTCGACGAGAAGCCGGGCGACCTCCATGGCGGCCACCACCCCGGCGATGCCGTCGAACCGTCCGGCCCGCGGCACGCTGTCCAGGTGGGAGCCGGTGCCGACGGCGGGGGCGGGTCCGGCATCGCCGGGCCGTTCGGCGTAGCTGTTGCCCGCCGCGTCGGTCCAGGTTCGCAGGCCCAGCGCGGAGAGCTGGTCGGTGAACATCCGGTGCGCCGTGCGTTCCAACGGGGTGTACGCGAGTCGCGTCACGCCGTCGGTGCTCTCGCTGATCTCGGCGAACTTCGCCAGCAGGTCGGCCAACCGGCTGGCGTCGGCCAGGGGCAGGGCGACGTCGACGGTGTCCAGGCTCATCGGTGTGTCCGCGAGATGGCTGCGGCGGTGACGACCGGGGTGCCGTCGACCGCTGCCAGGACCGCGTCGGTGACGGGTAGCGCCGCCGCGACCGCCACCACCTCGGCGTGGGCGTGGGCGAGCAGGAGCCGGAGCGCCGGCAGCGCCGACATGTCGTGCCAGGAGGCGGCGAGCAGCGCGACGCGTGCTCCGGGGGCCGGGGGCGGGCTCAGCGAGAGCAGCCCGGAGTCTTCGTAGATGCGTACGGTGGGGAGGTCCAGCTCCCGGGAGACGACGTGGGCCAGCACGCCGTCGTCGAGGTTGTCCCGCACGACCACCACCGTCGGGGCGTACGGCCGCAGCGCGTCGGCGATCGCCGTGCTGACGAGTTCGACGGCCGCCGCGGCACCGGCACGGTCGGCGGTGACCGCCTGGTGGAGTTCGTCGACAGCGGCGGCGAGCTGGCTTGCCGGTGTTGGGTGTGTGTTCATGGCGTTCGTGGCGCGGTGACCCTCGGCGTTGGCCATGGGGAGGAGGCGCCGTCCCCCTTTCAGGAACCAGTGGACTGACAGCGGTCGGAGTTCGGGCGAAGCGGTGGAACCTGGGTCACGCTGGTTGTACGTCGACTGCGCCCTGGCGGTCCCGGACTCGTGGCTGATCGGGGATGTGCAGGTCCGCCGGGGTGAACAGGGCCCGGACGGGGCAGCGGGCCGCGGCCTCGCCCTGGCCGCCGCTGCGGTCGACGGCCGCCAGTACGGCGGGCACCACCGCGCCGTGGTCCCGAAGCGCGTGGACGGCGGTGGTGGCGCGTGAGCCGGACATGATCACGTCCTCGACGAGGACGACACGCTCGCCCGCGTGCAGTTCTCCCTCGATCTGCGTCGGGTGGTCGCCGGCAGCAGGGGTGGGGACCACCGCGAAGGGCAGACCGGTCTCCAGGGACAGGGCGGTGACGAGCGGTGCCACCTCTGCCCGGCCGGCCAGCCGGTCCGTTGTGGCGTCCAACAGGTCGGCCATCAGGGCGGCCATCCGCCGCAGGATCGTCGGGCGGGTTTCGAACAAGAAGACATCTATGTACACGTCGACCGGGCCGGCCGGTGCGAGGGTGAACTCGCCGGGCAGGCACGCCGCGGCGCGCAGATCGCGGGCAAGCTCCAGCCAACGTTGGTGACGGTTCTGGAAGGCGGTCGTGTCGCCGGTGCCGATGGTGCTGGGTGCGGCTCTGGTCATGGGGTCCCTCGAAAGGTCGCGGTGTTGTCCGTCTGGTGGGCTTCGGTGAGCGGCGGTGACGGGGTGAACTCGTTGCTGTAGCCGAGTTCGGCGCTGAGCCGGGCCGCCGTGGCGAGCACCAGATGAGTCGCCCGGGCCCGGGCGACTGGATCACGCATCCGGTCGGCGGCCGCGGCGAGCGTGATGCTCGCGCAGGTCGCGCCGGTGGACGAGCGAACGGGCGCGGCCACCGCCCACACGCCTCGGTCCAGTTCGTCGTCGCAGACGTCGTAGCCTCGGGCCCGGACGACCGCGAGGTGTTCGATCACGGCGTCCGGGGTGGCCGGGGTGTCCGGGGTGAACGCGGTGAGCGGCCGTTCCGCGAGCAGCGCGCGGACGATGTCGGTGTCCATGTCGGCGAGGAGAGCGCGGGCGGACGCCGCCGCGTGCAGCGGCATCTCCTGGCCGATCCGGACGAACAGCCGCAGCGGGTGCACGCTCTCGATGAGAGCGATGCAGACCACCCGGTTGCCGACCAGTTCGGCGAGGAACACCGTCTCCCCGGACTCGGCGGCTGCGGCGAGCACCGCAGGGTGCGGGGCGACCAGTGTGGAGGTACGGCGGCTGTTCTGCTCTGCCAGTTGACGGGCGGCGGGGCCGAGGAAGTAACGGCGGTTGACCGGCGATCGGGTGACGAACTCCTGTTCGGCCAGGACCGCCAGTAGCCGGTGCGCGCTGCCGAGCGGGATGTCGAGCGTCTCGTGTAGGTCCTTCATGCTCATCCCGTCGCCGTGACGGGCGAGGGTCCGCAGTATCTCCAGCGCTCTGACGACCGGTTGCACGCTGTCTCCTTCGAATTGGCTCGGCGGGTTCAGACCCGTAGTGAGCCGACGACTTCCGAGACGGACATGGTGCCCGACGCGGCCAGCAGCGGCCCGAGCTCCCGCACGATCTCCGCCATGGCGTACGGGCGGGCGAAGTTGGCCGTCCCGACCTGGACTGCGCTCGCCCCAGCGAGGAGGAATTCCAGGACGTCCCGCGCCGAGCTGATGCCGCCGCAGCCGATGACCGGGATGTCGACCGCGCGGGCGGCCTGCCAGACCAGGCGCAGCGCGATCGGTTTCACCGCGGGCCCGGACAGTCCACCGACGCCGTTGCCGAGTACGGCCGTACGGCGGGTGGCGTCCACGCTCATTGCCGGGAAGGTGTTGGCCACCGTGATGGCCGTGGCGCCGGCGCGCTCCGCGGCGCGGGCGATGTCCGCGATCGACGTCACGTTCGGGGTGAGTTTGACGAACACCGGTACGTGCGAGCGGGCCACCACACCGGACACGACCCGTTCGACCGTGGCCGCGTCGGTGCCGATGGCCAGGCCGCCGTGTTCGAGGTTGGGGCAGGAGACGTTCACCTCGAGCGCTGCGGCGCCGTGGCCGGCAAGTTGCTCCGCCGCCGTCCAGTACTCCGCCACGGTCAGCCCGCCGACGCTGATGATGGTGGGCACGTCGGTGGCGAGGTACCGGGGGAGTACGCGGGAGCGGAACTCGTCGACACCAGGGCTGGGGATGCCGACGCTGTTGAGCATTCCGTCTGGAGTCTCGGTGATGCGGTGTGCGGGATTGCCGGAGCGCACCGCGGCGAAGACGGTCTTCGTGACCAGGGCGCCCAGCTCGTCCAGCGGCACCAGGGTGCCGAGCTCCGGGCCGAAACAGCCGGACGCGGGCATGACCGGGTTGCTCAGCCTGATGTCACCGAGAGTGACGGATAAATCGATGCTGGTTCGTTGTTCCTGGGTCCAGAACCGAGCTCTCGAGTCGATCTCGCCGCCCGGGATGGCGACTGAAACACCCGAGTTGTCGGTTGAGGCATGCAGTCTCGTTTCCACGACGCGGATGTACCTCTTCCGTCTGGGAAGAGTCGACTATGCGTCACCGGTCGTGGTTCGTCAAGGGGTGGAAACCGCTGTCCCGGGAAGCGCCAGAGCTCTCGCATCGCTCTGAGAGGCGGCGTGTTTCAGCATGTGGAAGGCGGTGTGGTCAAGCGCTGTCCGCTAGCCGTGAGGCGAGCTTCCCGTCGGAGAATTTCCGCGCTCCGGCTACTCAGCGCAGTTTCCGGTACCGCTGACCCGGTCTGGAGGGCGGGCTCCAGAGTGCCGTGAGTGCCCAGGCGGCCGGGACGGCTTCCGACTGGCCGAAGTTACGTTTCTGTTTCGCCGGGCGACGGCCACGCGTGCCGGTGACGCCAGCGAGCGTTGGCGGGGGCCGAGGTTATCAACACGTATTGACTACCCCATGTGATGGACGTATCTTCGGCTCTCCTTCCCCCGGAGGTGTTCATGAAGGTGACTCGAGCCGATGTGGCCAGGCGGGCGCAGACCTCGCCGTCGGTGGTCAGCTATGTGCTCAACGGCGGTCCACGCCCGGTCGCACCGGCCACCCGGGCCCGGGTCGAGGCAGCCATCCGGGACCTCGGGTACCGCCCGAACCGCGTGGCCCAGGCGCTCCGCCGTACCCGCAGCGGCTTCCTCGGCCTGTTGATGCCGGACGGCGGCAACCCCTTCTTCGCCGAGCTGGCCAACGCCATCGAGACCGAGGCGGCACGCCGCGGAAAGCTGCTGTTCCTGCTGCACTCCGACGGCGGCGAGGAGGGCGAGCGACTCGCCGCCATGGGGGACGTCCGGGCCGAGGGGGTGCTGTGGGTGCCGCACCACGAGAGCCCGTCGACCGCATCCGCCCTGGCCAACTCGCCCTGCCCGGTGGTGGTCCTCGACCGGGTGCCGGCCGATGCGGCGAGCGGGTACGACTCGGTCGCGGTGGATCACCATCAGGGCGCCCGGCTGGCCACCAGCCATCTGGTCGAGCACGGCTTCCGGCAGGTGTCGTGCCTGTCCGGCCCGAGCGAGACCATCGTCGGCCGCGACCGGACGTCCGGTTGGCGGCAGGCGCTGGCCGACCACGGCATCACCGAAGGTGTGTGGGAGGTGCCGGCGGACTTCACGCCGGAGGGCGGACGGGCGGCCGGGAACGAACTGCTCGACCGGTTGACCTTCCCGGCCGCCGTCTTCGTCGCCTCGGACCGGCAGGCGCTCGGCCTGCTGCGCGCCGTGCGCGAACGGGGGCTCGACGTCCCGCGGGACATCGCCATCGTGTCCTTCGACGGTACGGACGTCAGCGCCTACACCACGCCACCGCTGTCCACCATGCGGCAGCCCCTGCCGGCGCTCGCGGCCGGCGCTCTGACGCTTCTCGAGGAGCGAATACGCGACCCGTACCGACCGGCGCGGCACATCGCCCTGCCCGCCGAGCCCGTCTTCCGAACAAGTTGTGGATGTGGACAGCCATGAGTGTGCCAACCGGAAACCCCACCGCCGAACGCCGTTCCCCACAGGCCGCGCAGGGAACCCTGCTGCGGCTGTCGCAGATCACCAAGGAGTACCGGTCCGACCGGGGCAAGGTGGTGCGCGCGCTCCACGAGGTGTCGCTCGACGTGCGGCAGGGCGAGATCCTCGCCATCATCGGCGCGTCCGGCTGCGGCAAGTCCACCCTGCTGCGGATCATGGCGGGCCTCGACACCATCACCTCCGGGCAGACGGAGTGGTCACGCCGGCCGACACCCGGCCGGGACATCGGTTACGTCTTCCAGGAGCCCGTCCTGCTGCCCTGGCGCAGCGTCTTGCGTAACGCCTGCATCGCGCCGGAGACGTTGAAGGAACCGCGGCAGCGGTACGAGCCCCGGGTGCGCGAACTGCTGAGCCTGGTGGGACTGACCGACTTCGCCGACGCGCTGCCGCGCGAACTCTCCGGCGGGATGCGGCAGCGGACCTCGATCGTGCGGGCGCTGGCCCACGACCCGATGCTGTTGCTGATGGACGAGCCCTTCGGCGCACTCGACCAGATCACCCGGGAGAAGCTGCACGACGATCTGCTCAACATCTGGACCGCGACCGGCAAGACCATCGTGTTCGTGACGCACAGCGTCGACGAGGCCACCTACCTCGCCGACCGGGTGGTCGTGCTCTCGCCCCGCCCCGGTCGGGTGCGCGCGATCCACGACGTGCCCCTGCCCCGCCCCCGGGACGCGCGGACGAAGCTCGATCCGCGCTTCGCGGAGTTCCAGGCCATGCTGCGGGGGGAGCTGTGACGGTTCAGACCTCGACACCCGAGCCGGCGGCACCGCCCGTCGCGCCGCCGCCGGCACCGGTTGGTACGTCGCGACGGGGCCGCCTGCGGTTCGTGGTCAAGCCCTTCGCGGCGGTGCTGTACGTCCTCGTGATCGTCGGTGCCTGGGGCGCGTACCAGGCGGTGGCGGACGTCCCACGGTATCTGCTCGCCAGCCCGACCGAGGTCGGATCGCAGCTGCTGGACCTCGCGCGGACCGGAACGCTGTGGACCCACCTGGTGTACACGGTCCGTAACATCGGTGTCGGCTTCGCGATCGGGGCGGTGATCGGCGCCGCGCTGGGAGTGGCCGTCTCCCGGTCCCAGGTCGTCGACGCGATGCTCTCCCCGTTCCTGATCGTGTTCCAGGCGATGCCGAAGATCGCGCTCGCGCCCATGTTCGTGCTCTGGTTCGGCCTCGGCCTGACCAGCCAGTTCGTGCTCATCGTGAGCCTGTCCTTCTTCCCGATCCTGGTCGGTACCGCCACCGGGCTGCGGCAGGTGAACCCGGGCTACCGGGACCTCGCCACCATCGTCGGGCTGAACCCGGTAGCCCGACTGTTCCGCATCGACATCCGGGCAGCATCACCGTCGATCTTCGCCGCCGCCCGGGTGGCCGCCGTCGACGCCATGACCGGAGCGGTCCTCGCCGAGTGGATCTCTTCAAGCCAGGGACTCGGCTACCTCCTGGTCGAGGCCAACTCCTCCTACCAGGTCCCCATGCTGATGGCCTCGATCGTGGTGATCGTGGCTGTCGGACTCGCCCTCTACCAACTGGTCTCCTTCGTGGAGGCCCGCGCCCTGCGGTGGCGCGATCCCGTCACGGCCTGACCACACGACCTGTCCGTCGTAGGCCGACCCCCATCGAACTGGAATACGAGGTACACCCATGCGCTCCATGACCCGTAGATCCCTCCTTGCCGGTATCGCCGCCAGCACCGTCATCGCCCTCACCGCCGGCTGCGGCGGCGTCGAGGCCCCCGGCGGCGGCACCGACGGTGGCACGACCAAGGTCAGCATCCAGATCGACGGCGCCGCCGCCCCCTACTACGCGCCGCTGTACTGGGCCAAGGAACAGGGCTACTTCACCAAGCAGAACCTCGACGTCGAATTCCTGTACGCCGATGCCGCCACCATCACCAAGAACGTGGCCGCCAACAACGTCCAGTTCGGCTTCCCGAACGCCGACAGCGTGATCCAGGCGGTGGCCAACGGCGTGCCGGACCTCGTCGTGCACACCACGTACCAGCAGGGCATCGGCGCGCTGCTCACCCTCGCCGACTCCGGCATCACCAACCCGGCCGACCTGAAGGGCAAGACGGTCGCGGTGACCAGCCTCGGCTCCCCGAACTACGTCCAGCTGACGGCGATCGCCGCCTCGGCGGGCCTGGACGTGAAGAAGGACCTGACGGTCAAGGTCGTCGGTACCGGCGCCATCGTCTCGGCACTGCAGAACAAGCAGGTCGACGCGATCGTCTTCTCGCGGCTGCGCTACTACACCCTGCAGGCCGCCGGGGTGCAGGTCACCCAGATCCTGTCCAACCAGTACCTCCCGTCGTTCGGCAACGTCGTGATCACCGGCCAGCAGTTCGCCAAGGAGAACCCGAAGGCCGTCACCGGATTCACCACCGCGCTGAACGCCGCGCTGCAGGACCTCATCGACGGCAAGCTGCCGCAGGCCGTCGAGATGTCCGTCCAGAAGTACGCCACCAGCTTCGCCGGCCAGGAAAAGTCGGTCACCCAGGTGATGCAGGAAGTCTTCGTCAAGGACCTGTGGCAGAGCGACGCCACCAGGGCGCACGGGCTCGGCTACGGCGACCCGGTGGCCTGGCAGAACGCCGTGGACGCGCAGAAGAAGTACGGCCTGATCCAGGGCGACGTGCGGGCGTCCGACTTCGTGAAGGCCACCTCGTGACCGAGCAGCGACTCGGCAGGCTACCGCGCGCCGTGCTCGGCACGGCGTCGGTAGCGGCCTTCCTGCTGGCCTGGCAGGGCTACGTCCACCTCGCGCACGTGCCCACATACACCCTCCCCGGCCCGATCGAGATCGTGACGCACACCTGGCGGATGCTCACCGGCGAGCAGTTGCTCGTCCACCTCCGGGTGACCGGTGCCGAACTGCTGCAGGGGGTGGCGATCGGATTGACGGTCGGCGTGCTCGCCGGGGTGGCGATGTCCCGATGGCGCTGGCTGGAACGAGCGGCCATGCCGCTGCTGGTGTTCATCCAGATCACCCCGAAGATCGCGATCGCACCGCTCCTGGTGCTGTGGCTCGGGCTCGGCGTGACCAGCAAGATCACCCTGGTCGCACTGGTCACGTTCTTCCCGGTGCTGGTCAACACGCTGGCCGGGCTGCGCGGCATCGGTACGAACTACCGCCACCTGTGTCAGGTGCTCGCGCTCTCCGGCCCACGGCGGTTCTTCCGGCTCGAACTGCCGATGACCCTGCCGCACATCGTGGTCGGGCTACGCCTCGGTGCGCTGGCCGGGGTCACCGCCGCCGTGATCGGCGAGTTGATCGGCGCCCAGGGTGGGCTCGGATACCTGGTCGCGCAGAGCCAGGAGACCGACAACATCCCGCAGGCAATGGTCGGGCTGCTGCTGCTGAGCCTGCTCGGGCTGGCCTCCTGGTCCGGTATCGGCGCCGTCGCCGGCTGGCTCCGCTCCCGGTTCGGTGTGACCGATGGCTGAGCCGCCGCGGAGCCGCCGTTGCCGGCGGAGGCCGGGACGATGACCGGGCCACCCCGGCGCATCGTGGTCGACACCGACGGAGGCGTGGACGACCTGGTGGCACTCGCCTGGTTGCTGCGCCTGCCGGATGTGGAGATACCGGCGATCATCGCCACCGGCGGGGCACGGCCCGCCGATGTCGTCGGGGCGGCGGTCACCCATGCGCTTCGCGCGCTCGCTCCGGCCCGGCGGCCGCTGCTGCTGCGGGGCGCCGAGATCGACCCCGCCGCGCGGGCCGCGGTCCCGTCGGGCGCGCGGCTGCACGGCGAGTACGGCCTCGGGCCGTTCGTCCCCACGCACGGCGCCGAGTTCGACGGCGACGTACGCGTCGACCCGTCACTGCCGGCGCACACCGACTACCTGGTGCTCGGCCCGTTGACCACCGCCGAGCGCCTCGCCGGGCAGGTGAGCCACTGGCCCGCGCACGTCCGGTTGACCGTGATGGGTGGGGCATTCTCCCTGCCCGGCGTGGTGCGGGGCGCCGAGCCGAACTTCGCCCGCGACCCCCGGGCCGCTCGGCAACTGTTCGCCGAGCCGCCCGGCCGGGGGGTGCGGGTCGTGCCGACGGACGCGACCACCCGGGCGAGCTGCCCGCCGGAGGCCGTCCGGCGGGTGCTCGCCGGCGGCAACGGCTGGCCCGGGGTGCGCGCGCAAATGCTGGCGCGGTACTGGTCCGACACAGCCAGCCGATACTGCCACGACCTGGTGGCCGCAGCTGTCGTGGCGCGCCCGGAGGTGGTGGCGGTCGAGACGCCCGCCACGGTGGCCGTCGACGCGTACGGCCGGTCGGACATAACCCCCGAGGAGAACGTGGCCGTGACGGTGGTGAGCCGCCTCGACGACACGGCGTGGCGCGAGATCGTCCTGGCATGGGCGACCGACAGAGAGGCGACGGTGCGTTGAACGGCCCGAAGATCGCGGTGGTGGGCAGCGCCAACCTTGACCGCATGGTGGTGACCGACCGGCTCCCCGGGCCGGGAGAGACGCTGACCGCCCGGGAGTACCGGGAGGGTGTCGGCGGTAAGGGCGCGAACCAGGCGATGACCATCGCCACCCTCGGTACGCCCGTCGGCTTCGTCGGATGCGTCGGCGCCGACGCCGCTGGTGAGCAGGTGCGGCAGCGGCTCGCCGGCCGGGGCGTGGACGTGTCGGGGCTGGCGGTCGTCCACGACGTCCCCACAGGGACAGCACTGATCACGGTGGACGGCGCCGGCGAGAACGTGATCGTGGTACACCCAGGGGCGAACGGCGCACTGAACGCGGCCCGCGTCGACCGGCACCGGGACATGATCGCGACGGCAGCGCTCACCCTGATGCAGTGCGAGGTCGCGGCGCCCGCCCTGGAGCGGGCCGCAGCGCTGGCCGGGGGCCTCCTGGTGCTGAATCCCGCGCCCGCGACTCCGCTTCCCGACGTCCTCGTACGCCGGGTGGATGTGCTGGTGCCCAACCGGGCCGAGTTGGCGGTCCTGGCCGGCACGTCCCTGCCGGAGAGCCTGGACGACGTGGCGAGCGCCGTCGGCAAGCTCGGGCTCGCGGCGACCGTCGTGGTGACCCTCGGGTCGCAGGGCGCGGCCGTGATAGAGCCGGACGGCCGAGTTGATCACGTTCCGGCGCTCCGTACCGAGGCCGTGGACACGACCGGCGCCGGCGACTGCTTCTGCGGAGCCCTCGCGACCGCCCTGGTGGCGCGGCCCGGCCGGGCCGTGGCGGAAGCCGCCCGCTGGGCGGCCGTCGCGGCGGCGCTGTCGACACGTGGCCGGGGCGCACAAGGCGCGCTGCCGACCCTGGATGAGGTGTCCAGGGCGATGAGTGCCACCGACCGTCCGTTCTCGTAGCAGGCCTCCGCAGCTCCCGCTCGCTGTGGCTGCGAACGTGAGCCGGGATCGTGCCGTTGCGGTTAGCTCAGTCGAGCAGGGCGAGGAACCGGCGGAGGGCGGGGTTCGTGCTGTCGCGCGGCCAGGCCAGGGCGACGTCCACGGTGGGTGTCGGGGCGGTGAACCGGCGCAGCCGTACCTCGCGCAGCCGCAGCGCGCGGGCGCGGCCGGCCGGAACGGCCGCGACCACGTCTCCCTGCGCCACCGCCCGCAGCAGTTGCTCGTCGTCCGGCTCCTGCCGGACGAGCCGGAACCCGCCCTGCGGCCAGACCTGGGCAATCGTACGGTCGAACATGCCGGGGCCGTTCTCGCGCGGCCACATCACGGCTGGTAGGTCGACCACCTCGGCCCGGCTGACCCGGCGACGGCTGGCGGCGAGGGGGTGACCTGCGGGCAGGGCCAGCAGCAGCTCCTCGGTGTCGACCGTCCGGCAGGCCAACGCCGGTTCGTCGACGGGCGGGCGGACGAACGCCACGTCGAGCCGGCCGGCGAGCAGGCCGGCCACGTTCGGCGCCGTCCAGGCCGTCTCCGGGACCACCTCGACGTCCGGGTGGGCGGCCCGGAACCGGGCGACCAGCGCGTCGACCCGGCCGCCCCGCGCCGACCGCGTGTACGCGAGCCGGAGTCGGCCGCCCCGCCCGCGTACCAGGTCCCGGATGCGGGTGGTCCCCGCGTCCACCTCGGCGAGCAACCGGGCGGCCTCGTCGGCGACCCGCGCCCCCACCTCCGTCAGCCTGCAGCCCCGGCTGGTGCGGTGCACGAGCGGCACGCCGAGCTGGCGTTCCAGGGCCCGGATCTGCTGGCTGAGCGCGGGCTGGGCGACGCGCAGCCGGGCGGCGGCCCGGGTGAAGTGCAGTTCTTCGGCGAGCACGGCGAAGTAGCGCAGCCGCCGCAGGTCCAACCAGGCGTCCAGGGTCGGCGCGTCGGACATGGATCGATCATAAGCCCCGCTTATCGCCGGCTGTCCGATCCGTCTTGGACGGCGGCCCGCCGGGACGGCGACGATCCGAGGCCAACGGCACGAGCGAGGGAGCGGACGATGACGGCAGCGACGGACGTGGTGGTGGTCGGGGGTGGGGTCGTCGGGATGACGGCGGCGGTCACCCTTCAGCAGCGGGGGGCGCGGGTGACCGTGCTGGCCGCCGACGACCCGGCGGACACGGTGTCCACCGTGGCCGCCGCCGTCTGGTACCCGAGCCACACCGACCAGGACCCGCGGGTGCTGCGCTGGGCGCGGGAGACCCACACGGAGCTGGGCCGCCAGGCCGCGGACGGTGTGCCGGGGGTGGTCGAGCGGCCGACCCGGATGCTGCTGCGCCAGCCGTACGCCGGCCCGCCGTGGTGGGCGGAGGCGTGCGGGGACCTGGTGGCGGAGCCGGCGGGGCCGCCGTACACGACGCTGCTGCGGTTCACCGCGCCGACGGTGGAGATGACGCCATACCTGGCCTGGCTACGGCAGCGGTTGGAGGCCGGCGGCGGGCGGGTGCTGCGTCGCCGGGTGCGGCGGCTCGCCGACGCGTTCGACACCGCGCCGACGGTCGTCAACGCGACGGGTCTGGCCGCCGGTCAGCTCGCCGCCGACCCGGCCGTGCACCCGGTGCGCGGGCACCTGGTGCTGGTGGCGAACCCGGGCCTGACCGTCTCGGTGCGCGACGAGGACGACCCGGCCGGGATCACGTACGTGCACCCGCGCCGGCACGACGTGGTGCTCGGCGGCACATACCAGCCGGGGGTGGGGCACACCGCGCCCGACCCGGACACGGCGGCGGCGATCCGGCGCCGCTGCGTCGCGCTGGTGCCGGAGTTGGCCGAGGCACCGGTGCTCGGCGAGCGGATCGGGCTGCGGCCGGCCCGGCACGGCGGCCCGCGGGTCGAGACGGATCCGGAGCCGGCCGGCCCGCGCGGCAGCCGGCTCGTGCACGCGTACGGCCACGGCGGGGCGGGGGTCACCCTGTCCTGGGGGTGCGCCGCCGAGGTGGCGGACCTCGCCCTGGGCGGCTGACCGGGCGCACCCGGGCGACGCTCTTGTGCCGCGTCAAGCGGCTGGGGCGGGGCCCGGGTGCGTCCCGCCAGGTGGTGTGGAAGTCGGGCTCCGTTCGGGGGAGGGGGTGGGAGCGCCCCGATCCGGCTCGCACACCAGGCCGGAGCCCACGGCCCCGTCCACCACCGGATGCCGGAATCCGGGACGAGCATGCGCGCCGGTTCATAGGCTGGCGAGCGGGAGCACGTCGGGAGGCTGTCGGAGGGGCATCGTGGACAACGTGATCAGTGACGCTCTGCAGGGCGTCCAGGAGGTCGAGATCACCGTGACCGGCCGGAAGACCGGCCGGCAGATCTCGCACCCGGTGTGGTTCGTGCAGGAGGACGACAGCGTCTTCCTGGTGCCGATCACCGGCTCGGACAGCGACTGGTACAAGAACGTCCGGCGGACCCCGTTCATCCAGCTGGCCGCGAACGGCACGGCCCTGAGCTCGAGCGCCACCCCCGTCACCGACGCCGACCGGGTCAACCACGTCGTCGAGATGTTCTGCCAGAAGTACGGCGCCGACCAGGTCGAGGCGCATTACCCCAAGCACGACGTCGCCGTCCAGGTCCCACTCGGCTGATCCGAAACCACATCGACGACCTTCCCGCAGCGCGGTCGCACCTCATGAACCGAGCGCCGTCGGCTTGAGATGCAACCGCGCTGCCGGAGGACGGCTCACTCGTTGCGGGCGGTCTCCGGGCCGGTGATCCGCCGCAGCAGCGGCAGCGTAGAGGCGACGATGCCCAGCGACACCGCCAACCCACCGACCACCATGAGGTAGAACGACGGTTTCGGTGCCAGCAGCGTGTAGCCCAGCTGCGCCCGCAGGAACAGATGCGCGGCCAGGAACCCGATTCCGATCGCCACCGCCGCGACGATCAGCAGTGGCGCGGCGGTCTCCAGCGCGACCACCCGGCGCAGGGTGCGCAGTTGCACCCCGGTGAGCCGCAGCATGCTGAACGGCCGCCGCCGGTCGCTCAGCCCGCCGGCCACGCTCACCGCCAGGCTGCATCCCGCGATCGGCAGGCTGGCCAGCATCACCACGTTGGCCAGCTGCTGGAACTGCCTCAGCAGCCGCGCGGAACTCGACTCCCATTCGGCGGTGCTGGTCGGGAAGCGATCCTTCGGGAACGCGTCGATCAGCATCGTCCGGGCCCGCTCGAACGCGGAGCGGCTGGTCGTGTCGACGACCACCGACACGATCGGCTGCCGGTCGACCTGCGCGGGATCGACGTCGACGGCCTCCCAGACGTACGTGTCGTCGGTCAGGTCGAACGCGCGCAGGCCGACGAGGTCGGGGGTCACGGTCGCGACCTTTGCGCCCGCGGGGCAGCTGCCGTACGCCGCCAGGCGGTCCAGCTCGGCACAGGTGATGATGCCGTGCCACCCGTCCGGGTCGGGGTTGCGGTGCACCACGGTCACGCTGCGCACCCCGGGGATCGCCGCGAGGCCGGCCGGGATCTGGTCCGGGGTCGGCGCGGGACCGTCCTCGGGCCAGAAGATCTTCGACAGTGACGTGGCGGCCACCGAGTCGGTGCGCGGCTCGCCGCGGTTGGCGATGTACGTGGTGATCGTGCCGGTCGCCACGCTGGTCACGAACAGCGCCACGATCAGCCCACTCACGGACCGGAACCCCGCCTGCGGGTTGTCCGACAGGCGGCGTGCGGCGATGAGCGTGGCGGGCCGGCTCGCCCGCCCGGCCAGCAGCCGCGCGGCGATCATGGTCAACCACGGCCCGGCCAGCACCAGCCCGACCAGGATCAGCAGAAACCCCGAGAGGTACGCGGTGAGCTGGCCGTTGGTCGTGGCGGGACGCCGGCCGATGAAGTACGTCAGTTCGGCGAGGCCGGCGACCAGCGGGACGAGCCGCCAGGCGCGCGGCGGCTTCGGCGTCACCCGTCGACTCACGCCCAGCGGCGAGATCTGCACCCGCCGCAGGGCCAGCCAGGAGGCCACGACGGCACCGACCGGGATGCCGAGCGCGACCAGCAGGACGTCGACGATCGTGAGAGAGAGGTCGGCGGCGAAGAACGGCTCGCCGGTGAACGGGATCGCCGCGAGGCCGGGCCGGAACGCGAAGAACAGGCCGAACCCGGCGGCGGTCCCGGCGACGGCGGCGAGTGTCGACTCGACCGCCGAGATCAGCGAGATCTGCCGTGGCGTGGCACCGACCAGCCGCATCGCGGCGAAGCGCTGCTCCCGGCGGGTGGCGGCCAGCCGGGTTGCGGTGCCGATGAAGATGAGCACCGGGAAGAGCAGTGCGGCCGCGACCACGGACAGCACGAGCGCCATGCCGTCGCCGTTGATGCCGACATAGCAGCCGTTGGCGCAGCCGTCCGGAGAAGTGGTCATGATCTGGGTGACCTGGCGGGCACCCAGGTGCTCCAGGTCGGCGGGCGGGCGGCCGATGACGATCAGCAGCGAGTCCGGAGAGGGCAACGCCTCCCGGCCGATCGTGCCGACCTCGTGGCCGGGGAAGCGGTCACCGAGTTCCGCGGCCGGGGTGGCCCGCAACAGCTCGCCGAGGGCGGGTGAGACGTAGTACTCGCCAGGCCCGGGCAGGCGTGGGATGCCCGGCGGCAGGGGCGCGTCCGGGCCGGTCGCCGCGACCTCGACCCGGCCGATGGACGTGCCGTGGTAGTAGTCCTCCCGGATGAGCCACCACAGCGGGTCGACCGAGGGATCGGAGGAGGCCGGGGCGACGGCGGTGTTGAGCCAGGCGTTCCGTTGGTTCTGTGCGCCGACCGCGTTCATGCCGGCGACTGTCGCCAGGAGCATGCCGACGCCGAGCGCCACCGCGGCGGCGATGACAACGAGCCGGGTGGCGGCTTCCCGCCCGCCGGCCACGGACAGCCGTACCGCGAACCGGATCATGCGGGCACCAACGCGTTCACCTTGCCGTCGCGCACGATGACCTGCCGGTCGGCGTACGCGGCGACGCGGGCCTCGTGGGTGACGAGCACGACGGTCGTGCCCTGCTCCCGGGCGGAGGTGACCAGGAGGTTCATGACCTGCTCGCCGGTCAGCGAGTCGAGCGCCCCGGTCGGCTCGTCGGCGAACAGCGCCCCGGGCCGGGCGACCAGGCCGCGGGCCAGCGCGACCCGCTGCGCCTGACCGCCGGAGAGTTCACCGGAGCGGCGCCGCTCGAGCCCGGCCAGGCCGAGCCGCTCGAACCAGGGCCGCGCCTCCGCGAGCGCCGCGGCCCGTTTGACGCCGCTCAGCAGCAGCGGCAGCGCGACGTTCTCCTCCGCGGTCAGCTCGGGTACGAGCTGTCCGAACTGGAACACGAACCCGAACTGGTCCCGGCGCAGGATGCTGCGCTCCTGCTCGCCCAGGGTGTCGATCCGGCGGCCGTCGAAGTAAATTTCGCCGGCGTCCGGCACGAGGATCCCGGCCAGGCAGTGCAGCAGGGTGGACTTGCCGGAGCCGCTCGGGCCCATGATGGCGACGATCTCGCCCGGGGCCACCGAGACGCTGGCGCCGCGCAGCGCCGGCGTCTCGCCGAAGGACAGGTGGACGTCTCGCGCCTCGATCGCCTTCATCCGCGTACCACCGTCCGGAGGGCGTCCAGCCGGGCGACCGTGGTGTCGATCCAGTGCAGGTCGGCCTCCAGGTGGAACAGGCCGTGGTCGGCCAGCATGGTGTCGACCAGGTTGCCGTTGCGCTTGATCTCGGTGAGTTCCGTCATCCGCCGCAGGTGCGTGGCGCGCTGCGTGTCGAGGTATTCCTCGGCGGGGCGGTCGAGCATGAGCGCCAGCACGACCTTGGTGAACAGCACGGTCTGCAGGTTGGGCTCGGCCTCGACCGGCTCGGTCAGCCACGACTCGAACTCGGTCGCGCCCCGGTCGGTGATGACGTAGCGCTTGCGTTCGGGGCCGACGCCCGGCTCGACCTCGCCGACCACGATCTTGCCGTCGCGGACGAGCCGGCCGAGGGTCGCGTAGACCTGGCCGAACGGCAGCGGCTTGCCGCGGCTGAAGAAGGAGTCGTAGTCGCGCTTCAGGTCGTAGCCGTGGCTGGGCTCGCGTTCGAGCAGGCCGAGGAGGGTCATGGGAACGCTCATGGCGGACACCATACCCCGAGCGTATACCTCGCGTATATATCCCGCGCGTATATCAGCGTTCGTCGGTCGCGGGCGTGGGCGGCAGACCTGCCACGGCGGTGGGGCTGACGTGCCCGGCCGACGCCACCGGGGTCAGTGCGAAGTGGACCGTACGCCCGGTCTTCGCCCGCCCGAGCCAGTGCGTCAACGGCACCACCACCCCTTGCAACAGCGGTTGCTTGCGCACCAGCGCCCGGCTGGCCGCCCGGTACTCGGCCCCGGTCAACCGCCGCGCCTCGGCCTCGACCGCCGCCCCGGTCGGCTTTCCCAGCCCGGTCGACGGGGCCACGGCCACCCGCGGGTTGTTGCGGATCCGCCTGGTCTTCCACGCCTTCTCGAAACTGCGCACGTACGCCCGATCCCCCGCCACCGCGATGCTCACCGCCGCGGCCACGGCCGTGCCGTCGCGCCTGTACGTCGTCAGTGCCACCGTCTTCTGGCGGGCCAGCGGTGCCCAGGCGGCGGACGGGGCGGGATCGACGTACCCGACCACCCAGCCCAGCTGCCGCAGCCGGGCCACCAGCGCGACCAGGGCGAGTACGGCGGACAGGCCGACCAGCCAGGTCTGCCCGGCGCTGCCGCCGGCGTCCGCGTCGACCAGGTGCGAGACCGTGTGCGCCGCCCCGCCGACCAGGTACCCGGCGAGGGCGACGGCCAGGGCGTCGGCCCAGATCAGCGCCAGCAGCAGGGTCACCCCGATGCCGAGCTGGAACGCCCCCACGTCGTGCACGAAGTGCTCGTGCGGTGGGAAGTCCACCGCCGAACTGAAGGAGAAGGGCCGCAGCAGGGCCCACACCCCGATGATCACCGACGCCGCGCCGAGCAGCGCGGCCACCCCACGTCCAAGGCTTCTCATGCCCCTGAGACGGGCCGGCCGCCCGCGGTGTGACCCGCGGCCCGGTCGGGGACCGCCAACTCGACCACGCCCCGCACGTCGGGGTAGCGACGGCGGGGCTCGGTGGGCGGCCGGGCGGCAGCAGCGGCGCGATCGCGGCCCACGAATCGTCCGAGGCGATCCACCGCGGCTGCTCACCCTCCGCACATCCCGGCGGGACGCTCCTCAGGTCCGCCGGGATGTCACCCGCCACCCGAGGTCAGGAGTTCCCTCCAGCGCTGCGGTAGCGCTCAACCTCCGACCACACGGCGGACATCCCGGCGAGGCAGCGGTCGAACGCCTGGGCGTGTTCCCGGTAGGCGGCGCGGTTCGGCCCCGGGTGCACGCAAAGGTCGTCCTCGTCGTTGACGGTCCACGGCGGCACGTCGTGGCCGAGGGCGCCGGGCAGCAGGGAGGCGACGCCCCGGGCACCGAGTTCGCTGGTGAGCTGCCGCCGGACCGGGCGGCCGAGCACGTCGGCGAAGATCTGCGCCCACACCGTCGACCGCGCGCCGCCGCCAGCCAGCCGCCAGGGCCGGTCACCGACGTCCGCGCCGCTGGCCAGCACCCGGTCGAGCTGCACCCGGTGGTACTGCGCGACGCCTTCGATGACGGCCCGGGTGAGGTGGCCCCGGCGGTGGTTGCTGGAGATGCCGAGGAAGGTGCCGGACGCCGACGGATGCTCGGGCGAGCCGTTGACGAAGGGCAGGAACAGCAGGCCGTCGGCGCCGGGCGGCACCGCGGCGGCCTCCTCCAGCAGTTCCGCCGCGGCGACGCCGCCGGTCTGCTGGTGGGGCACCCCGGCGCAGGCGAGCCAGTCGAGGTTGGCGGCTGACGTGGGCGCCACCTCCATGGCCAGCATCGTGGCCGGATCGGGCATGAAGGCGCTGAGCGTGACCTCCGGGGCGGGGGTGCGGGCGGGCACCACCACGCCGTTGATCGCCCAGGTGCCGACGATGATCGTCCCGTCCCCGAGCTCCCGACCTCCGGCGCCGAGTGTGGCGGCCACGCAGTCCATGCACCCGGCGATGACCGGCAGGCCCTCGGGCAGCCCCGTGCGGGCCGCCGTCGCCGCGCTCAGACCGGCGACCACCTCGTCGGACCTGCGCAGCGGTGGGAACCGGTCCAGGTCGGCGGCGGGCAGGCCCACCAGTTCGAGCGCCGTCGGCGTGTACGCGCGGGTGTCGAGCCCGACCATGCCGAACGCGCTGGCGTCGCTGTAGTCCGCGCTGGCCACGCCGGTGAGCTGCGCGGTGACCCAGTCTTTGCAGGACAGCACCCACCGGGTGGCGGCGTAGGTCGCCGGTTCGGCGTCCCGCAGCCAGCGCAGCAGGACCGCGGGCTGGGCGGCCCACGGGATCGAGCCGGTCTCCCGGGCCAGCCGGCGGGCCCCCTCCGGCGGGATCGCCTGGACGATGTGCTGCGCCCGGCTGTCCGACGAGGCGATGGCCGGCCCGATCGGGCGCAGGGACGCGTCGACCGGGTAGATGCCGTTGCCGTGTGCGGCCACGCCGATGCCCGCCGGGGCGTACCCCTCGGCGGCCAGCTTGCCGCCGACGTCCGCCAGCAGCGACAGCACCGTGTCGGCGAGGGCGGTCATGTCGACGTCGTGGCGGTGGGCGGTGACGCTGGTGCGCGGAGTGCGGGCGTGCACGACGGCCAGCTCGTTGCCGACGACGTCGAAGGCGGCCACCTTGGTGGCGGTGAGGCCGACGTCGACCCCGAGATAGCAGGTGTGCGGGGTCGTCACGACGTCCTCCTGTCGCTCGTTCCGGTCGCCGGGGCGAGGCTCAGCCCGCGCGGGCGGAAGCGCCGCAGCTCCGCCCGGTAGGCGGCAACCTCGGCGTCGGCCCGTTCGGTGTCCCAGCCGAGATGCCGTACGGCGACGTCCGCGCAGGTCACGGCCGCCGACACCGCCATGTCCGGGCCGAGGCCGATCAGCGTACGGCGCAGCAGCACGTCCGCCAAGGTCACGGCCCGTTCCTCGCGGAAGGCCATGACAACCTCGGCGGCGACCGCCCCGGTCCGCTCGTCGACGACTTCGGCCAGTGTCGGGTCGGCCACGGCGAGTTCGAGGACCCGGCGGGCCCGGACGCCGTAGATGTCCAGCAGCCGGGCGGACTGCGCCGGAGTGAACGGAGTGGCCGAACGCGCGAAGTCCGCGCGGAAGGCGTACCAGTCCGGCGTGTCGGCGCCGGGCAGCGGCCGGGTACGGGTGGTGCACCGTTGCGCCGGCCGGCCGAGCACCTTCAGCGCCTCGTCGGTGGCGTCCTCGGCGAGGGCCCGGTGGGTGGTCAGCTTGCCGCCGATGATCGTGAGCAGCCCCTCGTACGCGGGCGCGTGGTTGAGCACCGTGTGCCCACGACTGATCTTGGCGTTGTCCGACACGCCGGCCGTGTAGGGCAGCGGGCGGATTCCGGCGATGCTGTAGAGCACGTCGTCCGGGGTGAGGCCGGCCTGGGGGAACAACCGGTTGGCCTCGGTGAGCAGGTAGTCGATCTCGGCGTCGCTGGCGACGACCTCGTCCAGGTCACCCTCGTACGTGAGGTCGGTGCTGCCGAGGACGTAGCGGCCCTCCCAGGGGAAGATGAAGATCGGTCGCCGGTCGGCGGCGGCCTCGAAGAAGATGCAGGTGTCCGGGGCGCCCGGGAACGGGTCGATGATGACGTGGCTGCCCTTGGTGCCGCCGTTGAGGCGCCCGCTCGCCACCTGGCCGTCGAGGATCCGGTCGATCCACGGCCCGGCCGCGTTGATCGTGAGGCGTCCCCGGATCTCCCCCTCGCGCCCCGACTGGTTGTCCCGGGTCCGGACCCCGTCCACCCGCCCGCCCGTCACGAGCAGACCGGTCACCGTCGTGTAGGTCAGCACCCGCGCGCCCAGCCGCTCGGCGTCGACCAGCAGCTCGACGCAGAGCCGCTCGGCCCACGGCACCTGGGCGTCGTTGAAGAGCACCCCGCCGCGCAGCCCCTTGCGCGAGAGGTGGGGCCAGCGCCGGCCGATCGCCCGGGGGGACATGCCCCGGCTGCGTCCGCGCCCACGGCCCGCGGCCAGGACGTCGAACGCGGCCAGGCCGAGGCGGATCAGGGGTCCCGGCCGGCTGTCACCGGCGTAGAACGGGATCAGCATGGGGTAGTCGTGGACCAGGTGCGGCGCGGTGCGGAACAGCAGGTGCCGTTCCCGGATCGACTCGTGCACCAGGGCGAAGTCGTAGCGCTCGAGGTACTTCAGGCCGCCGTGGATGAGCCGGCTGGAGGTGGCGGTGGTGCCGGCGCCGACGTCACCGCGGTCGACCACGACGACGCTGAGGCCCCGGCTGGCGGCGTCTCGGGCGATGGCGAGGCCGTTGATGCCGGCGCCGATGACCACGAGGTCGACGATGTCATCGGCGCCGGTCTGTGGGTGTGGCATGAGGAGCTCCCGGAGATGAGGGGTGCGGGCCGGGTGGGAGACCCGCACCCCTGGCGATGATCAGGACGCGGAAGAGGCCGACCGCTCCCGGAAGAGCTCGTAGGCGTCCTCGGGCTTGGCGTCGTCGTGCACCACGGCGCGGACCGCGGCCAGCATCGCGGCCGGGTACTCGCTCTGGAAGATGTTGCGGCCCATGTCGACGCCCGCCGCGCCCTCCTGCATCGCCCGGTACGCCATGGTCAGCGCGTCGAGCTCGGGCAGCTTCTTGCCGCCGGCGACGATGATCGGCACCGGGCAGGCCGCGGTCACGGTCTCGAAGCCCTCGTTGACGTAGTACGTCTTGACGATGTGGGCGCCCATCTCCGCGCTGATCCGGGTGGCGAGCCGGAAGTAGCGCGCGTCGCGGACCATGTCCTTGCCCACGGCGGTCACGCCGAGCACGGCGATGCCGTGCCGCTGCCCGGCGTCCACCAGGGCCGCCAGGTTCGCCACCGACCGGGACTCGTGCTCGCCGCCGATGAACACCTGGATCGCCAGCGCCGCGGCGTTGAGCCGGACCGCGTCCTCGATGTCCAGGGCGATGTGCTCGTCCGACAGGTCCCGCAGCACGCTGGGCCCGCCGCTGGCCCGCAGCACGATACCGGCGTTGCTGTGCGACGGGATGCTGGTGCGCAGGGCACCGCGGGTCATCATGATCGCGTCGGCGTCCGGCACGAGCGGGGCGATGTTGGTGTCCAGCCGCTCCAGGCCGGCCATCGGCCCGAGGAAGTAGCCGTGGTCGAAGGCCAGCATCACCGTACGGCCGTTGTCGGGTCGGAAGATCCGGGACAGCCGGTTCTGCAGGCCCCAGTCCTGGGCGTGGGCTCCCTTGACATGGAAGCCGGCGGCGGTGGCGGCGGCCCCGCCGAAGTCGCGGGCGTCGAGCAGACCGTCGGTGTCAGCCATTGCTGTTTTCTCCTGTGCTAGTTCCAGCGGTTGTCGCGGCCGCGGGTCGCAGCCGTCGACGGGTTCGGGTGGTCCCGCCGGCGTTGCGGAGCGCTCCGCCACCGGCGAGGAAGAGGACGAACAGCACCAGGCCGCCCTTGAGCAGGTTCTGCGCGGCCGTGCTCCAGCCCACGAGGTTGACGAGACCGTCGAGCAGGATGAAGAAGAGCGCGCTGCCCCAGATGCCGACCGGCACGGCCCGGCCGCCCGAGATGAGCGTGCCGCCGATGACGACGACGGCGACCGAGTCGAGCAGGTAGCGCGTGCCCAGGTCGGGCGACGGCGCGATGTAGGCGGCGAGCAGCGCGCCCGCCAGTCCGGCGAGGGCGCCACTGGCCAGGTAGGTCGTGCCGATGATCCGGGTGACGGGGATGCCGGCCCGTTCCGCGGCTGGCCGGCTCTGCCCGACCGCGAGCAGCGAGCGACCGTACGTCGTGCGGCGGAGCAGGACGACGACCAGCGCGGTCAGCGCGGCCACCGCGACGGCGAGCACGGGCACGCCGGCCGGGCGCAGGTTGAGCAGCTTGCGCAGCCCGTCGTCGGGCACCGCGGTGAAGCCGTCGGCCAGCGACAGCGTCAGCGACGAGGCGATCAGCCCGGCGGCCAGGGTGGCGATGATCGGCGGGACGGACAGCCCGAGGATCGCCACCACGCTGATCACCGCGACGGCCAGCCCGGTCCCGATGCCGGCCAGGATGCCGACCGGCACCGAACCGGTCGACGCGGTCACCTGGACCGCGACGAAGCCGGCGAGGGAGATGATCGGCGCCACCGACACGTCGATGTTGCCCGGCCCCGCGGTGATCACCAGCATCTGGCCGAGGCCGACGATGACCAGGTACGGGGCCAGGGACAGCGCGAGCGAGACGGTCTGCCCGCTGCCCTGACTGGAGATGGCGAGGATGGTGACCCAGACCAGCGTGGCGGCGACGAAGCCCCAGATCCAGGGGCGGGCGAGCGTACGGAGGGTCATCGGAGCACCTTTCCGACCACGGCGCGGCCGGCCAGCACGGCCAGCACGATCACGCCCTGTACGGCCGACTGCATGTTCGACGGCACGTCGAGCAGGCTGAGGACGACACTGACCAGGCCGAGGGTGATGCCGCCGATGGCGACGCCCCACGGCACGGCGGTGCCGCCGGCGAAGGATCCGCCGCCGAGGATCACCGCGGCGACCGTGATCAGGGTGTAGCTGGTGGCGGACGAGACGTCGCCGCCGCCGGTCTGCGACGCGAGGGCGAGCCCGGAGAGCACGCCGAGCGCCCCGGCCACGACGTACGCGATGATCCGCGCGGTCAGCGGTCGCAGGCCGGCCCGTTGCAGCGCGACCGGGTTGCTGCCCAGCGCGCGGACCCGCACCCCGACGGAGCTGCGGGCGGAGAGCAGCCAGACCACCGCGGCGACGACGAGGATCGGCAGCAGCGGGGCGGGGAAGCCGCCCGGCTGCCAGGAGCCGAAGGTCGCCAACCACTCGGGGGTGCTGCCGCCCGGCGTGGGCAGGACGAACATCCCCAGCCCCAGCCAGACGAACGAGGCGCCGAGGGTGGCGATCAGCGACGGCACCCGGCGCAGGTGGATCAGCGCGCCGAGCACCGCGTAGGCCGCCACGAGGCCGAGCAGCATCAGCGCGCCGGTGCCGGGGGAGGAGACCAGCTTCGTGGCGGTGATGACGGTGACCAGGCCGACGAAGTTGCCGATGCCGAGGTCGATGTCGCCCACGGACATGAGCACCATCTGGGCCTGGGCCGCGATGACCAGGGGCACGGTGGCCGAGAGGACCAGGGTGAGACCGGGGACGGTCAGCACGTCGGACTGCAGCGACGCGCAGACCGCGATCATGGCCACCATGGCGACCGCGCTGACCATGGCGGGGCCGGTGCGGCGCAGCAGGGCCCGCGACGGCATCGCCGTCGCGACGAGATTCGTCATCGCTGTGCTCCCGTGGGCTCGGATTCGGCGAAGGAGACGGCGATGATCCGTTCCTCGGAGATTTCCGCGCCGGTCAGCTCGGCGACGACCCGGCCGGCGCGCAGCACGTAGACCCGGTCGCAGTGCGCCATCTCGGCGTTCTCGCTCGAGTACCAGACCACGCTGCGGCCGCCCGCCGCCTCCTGCCGGATGAGCGTGTAGAGGTCGGTCTTCGTGTGCACGTCGACCCCGCGGAACGGGTCGTCGAGCAGGACCAGCTCCGCCGTGGAGGCGAACGCCCGGGCCACGATGACCTTCTGCTGGTTGCCGCCGCTGAGCTCGGTCATGCCCGCGTCGCCGCCGCCGCGGATGGCCAACCGGTCCACCCAGTCGCGGACCGCGGCGTCCTCCGCGCCGGTACGGCGTACGCCGTACCGGGCCAGGCCGCGCATGGCGGTGACGATGAGGTTCTCCGCCACGGACCACAGCGGCAGGATGCCGGAGCGCTGCCGGTCACCGGGCACGTAGGCGCGGGTGCCCTCGACGGTGGTGTCCCGCCGGACGGGGCGCCACAGCCGTTCGAGCACCTGCTGCTGGCCCTGGCCGGCGAGGCCGGCCAGCCCGACGACCTCGCCCCGGCCGACCGTGATCGACACGTCGTGCAGGCCGTGGCCGGTGGCGCCGCGCAGTTCGCCGACGACCGGCCGGTCGCCGGCCACGCGGGCGGGGGCGGGCGCGGCGGCGGGCTCGGCCACCTCCGCACCCATCAGGGTGAGCACGTCCTGTTCGCTGAGGCCGGCCGCGGGCCGCTCCTCGACGACCGCCCCGTCGCGCATCACCGCGACCCGGTCGGCCACGGAGAGCACCTCACGGATCCGGTGCGAGATGAGCAGGACGGCCGTGCCCTGGGCGGTGAGCCGCCGGACGTACGCGTAGAGCGACCGCGCGGCGTCCGGGCCGAGCGACTCGGTCGGCTCGTCCAGGATCAGCAGGTCGAGCCGATCGACGAGGCTCGCCCGGGCGATCTCCACCATCTGCCGCTGCGCCAGCGACAGGTCCTCGACCCGGTCCCGCGGCGACACCCCGTGGCCCGGGAACATCTCGTCCAGCCGGCGGGCGACCTTGGCGCTGGCCGCCCGCCGCCAGCGCAGTCGGGGCAGGCAGTGCCGGGAGGAGACCCAGATGTTCTCCGCGACGGTGAGGTCGGGGCAGAGCGACGTTTCCTGGTAGGCCATCCGGACCGCACGGAACGGCTCGGAGCCCGGCGCGACGACGCGCGGCGCCTCCTGCCCACCCACGGTGACCGTGCCCTCGTCGCACGCTTCCAGGCCGGCAAGGATGCGCATCAGCGTGCTCTTGCCTGCGCCGTTGTGGCCGACGAGGCCGAGCACCTCACCGGCGCGGACGTCGAGGTCCACCCCGGTGAGGGCTCGGGTGCGCCCGTACGTCCTGGTCACCCGCCGCGCGGTGACGACCGGTGGCGCCGCGGACGGCGTCCGGTCGCCCTGCGGCGGGGCCGCGTGCGACCCCACCGGCAGGTTGTCGACGTGCATGATGCGCTCCTCTGTTGCTGTGTGGTCAGCCGGCGGCCGTCGGGATCGGCGGCTGCACCGGGGCGCCGCCGCTCTTCACGGCCTCGACCTGCTTGCGGAAGAGCTCCTGGGTCCACGGCCAGGCGGCGTACTCGTCGGGCTTCAGGACGCCGGCCCACGCGGCGACGTCCTTCTGCTCCACCAGCACGATCGGGAAGGTCATCTCCTTCGGGATGTCCTTGCCGTCGAGCAGGTCGATCGCCTGCCACAGGGCGGCGACCGACTGGCCCGGGTCGGACATGACCGCGACCGAGCCGTTGTCGAGCTTGCTGTCCTGCCAGTACTTCAGCGCGCGGCCGTTGGTCTCGAAGGTGACCGCCGGGACCGGCTTGCCCGCGCTGGTGAAGGCCTGGGCGACGCCGTAGCCGTCACCACAGCCGATGACCCCGTCGACCTTCGGCACGCTCGACAGCACACCGAGCACGGCCTTCTGCGCCTTGGCGCCGTCGCACATGCCGTTGACGGTCGCGGCGACCTTGACGTCCGGGTTCTTGGCCAGGATGTCCTGCGTGGTCTGGTACATCTCCGCCTCGGGCTGGGAGCCGACGACGCCCCGGCTGACGATCACCGCGCCCTTGCCGCCGATGCCCTTCACCAGCGGCTCGGCGGCGGCCGTCGCCCAGTCCTTGAAGCTGTTGAGCAGCACGTGGGCGCAGGGGGCGTCGATCGCCGAGTCGAAGACCACGACCTTGATGCCGGCGTCGCAGGCCTGCTGGATGACCGGCTTGAGCGCGGTCGGCGAGGCCGGGTCGATCAGGAGGGCGTCCGGCTTCTGCAGCAGCAGGCTCTTGATCTGGGCGACCTGCTCGGTGGCCGAGTTCTCGCCGGGGGCGTTGACGACCTTGAACTTGCCGATCAGCCCGTCGCTCTGCGCCTTGGTGGCGGCGGCCTCGAACTTGGCGATCATGGTCTGCCGCCAGCCGTTGCCGATGAAGCCGTTGCTCAGCGCGATGAACGGCTTGTCGCCGTCCTTGGCGTTGCCGCCGCTCGCGCCGGAGCCGCAGCCGGTCGCGGTGACCGCGACGGTCGCGACGAGCGCGGCCACGACGGCGGTCCGCCGCCGTCGGGACGAGGGATGGGTACGCATGGTGGGGGCCTCCAGAGAGAGCGAAAACCCGCCGGAGCGGGAGTGGACGTGCTCAGTCAGCCGACCGCAGCTGAGGGGCTGCGATGAGGTCCAGTCATTACAGACCTGTAGTGACAGGTTGGCTAGAGCTTGATGACAAACGTGTTTCAAGTCACAGTGATGGGGGTTACGTTCACGTGCCAAATCGGTGATTGGGCTGGCAAACGACCCACGCTTCCTGTCATGACAGGACTGCGCGGTCATGGCATGCTGTATCCGGTCGATGGGGAAGGAAGTCCATGACGATGACGTACCGGCGGCTCACCCGCGACGGGAGCGAGCCGCTGTGGATGCAGCTGATGCGGGAGCTGCGCGGCCAGATCGAGGCCGGTGAGATAGCCCCGGACCAGCCGTTGCCGTCGGAGGCGGAGCTGACCGACCTCTATGGCGTCTCCCGCACCGTCGTCCGCGAGGCGCTGCGTGAGCTCGTCCAGCAACGGATGATCTACAAGGTCAAGGGGCGGGGCGCCTTCGTCGCTCCCCGCAAGACCGAGCTGCGTTTCGTCGGCTCCGTGTCCGGCTCCGCCGACGACCTGCGGGAGTCGGGACGCCGGGTCACCACCCACACGATCAGCCAGAGCCTCAGCCCGGCGGACCAGCGCGAGGCGGACCTGTTGCAGATTCCGGTCGGCGAGTCGGTCGTGCGGATGCGTCGGCTCCGTGGTGTCGACGGCCAGCCCTGGCTGCTCGTCGACACCGCGCTGCCGGCCCGGCTGGTGCCCGGCCTGGACCGGGCCGTCCTGGAGAACCAGTCCCTCTACGACGTGCTGCGCCGCCGGTACGGGCTCGAACCTGTCGGGGCCGACCGCTGGATCGAAGCCGTCTTCCCCGAACCCGAGGACGCTGCCCTGCTCGAGGTCACCACCTCGACGCCCCTGCTCGGCATCGAGTCCGTGGCCTGGCTGCCGGACGGCACCCGGTTCGAGGCCTACTACGCATTGCACCGCAGCGACCAGACCCGCTTCTTCGTCGGCATCCGCTGACCTCGGCAGCACCCGAGCGGTGGGTGCCCGCCTTCCGGAAACCGACCGCGCGTCAGCTCGTTGCTCCCAGGAGCGGCCGGTGGGCGGTAGCGCTGGCTGCCGACCACGGATCAGGCCGATGATTCTCGATCCGTCGCGCGGTCTGGCCGAGGGACGGATCGGAGAGCGAAGGGAGCGTCAGATGGGCAAGCTCGTCGTGACGGAGTTCGTGACGCTGGACGGTGTGGCGCAGGCGCCGGGTGCACCCGACGAGGACCGCGACGGCGGCTTCGCGCATGGCGGGTGGCAGGCGCCGCTGGTGGACCAAGAGTCCGGCAGTGCCATGTTCGAGCAGGCCACGAGCATGGACGCGCTGCTGCTGGGCCGGAAGACGTACGAGATCTTCGCCGCCTACTGGCCGAAGGCCTCCGTGAGGATCCCCTTCACCGGCCTGCTCAACCGGGTGCCCAAGTACGTGGCGAGCCGTACGCTCGCCGAGCCGCTGGGGTGGGAGGGATCGACGTTCGTCAGCGGTGATCTCGCCGAGGGCGTCGCCGGGCTGAAGGATCGCCACGACGAGCTCCACGTGATCGGCAGCCTCGACCTGGTGCAGTCGCTGTTGCGCCTCGGCCTCGTCGACCGGCTGCACCTGTGGCTCTATCCGCTGGTGCTCGGTAGCGGCAAGCGGCTGTTCGCGGGAGGCACCGTGCCCACGGCCTTCCGGCTCTCCGGGTCGATCACCCACGCCAACGGCGCACTGCAACTGACCTACCGGACGGCAGGCACACCGAGCTACGGCAACCTCGCCACCTGACGGTGCGTCGCGCAGCCAGTTCAATCCGGTTGTGGACGCGTCAGGCATCTGGTGTAGTGCGGGGAACGAGAGGACACGTCGGGAGACAGGGAGAGGTCATGCGCGCAGCTTTCGGGATCGCTCAGTTGGCAGTGACCATCGACCCGAAGGACCTGACGCGTGGAGCGGACTCTCAACCTGGGGATTGTGGCGCATGTCGACGCCGGTAAGACGAGCCTGACCGAACGACTGCTGTACGCGGCCGGGATCATCGACACCGTCGGCAGCGTCGACGCGGGCAGCACCCAGACCGACACCCTCGAGCTGGAACGCCGGCGCGGCATCACCATCCGATCGGCCGTCGTGTCGTTCGAGGTCGGTGGCGTCACCGTCAACCTGATCGACACACCGGGCCACCCGGACTTCATCGCCGAGGTGGAACGCGCCCTCGCCGTACTCGACGGCGCGGTGCTGGTGGTCTCCGCCGTGGAGGGAGTCCAGGCACAGACGCGGGTGCTGATGCGTACGCTGCGTCGTCTCGGCATCCCCACCCTGGTGTTCGTCAACAAGATCGACCGTACCGGCGCCCGCGGCGAGGCGTTGATCACCGAACTGGCCGACCGGCTCACCCCGGCCGTCGTGCCGACCGGGTCGGTGACGGGGCTCGGCACCCGGGCCGCCTGCTTCGTCCCGTACCCGCAGGGGCCGGACCTGCTCCGGCTCGCCGACCACGACGACGGCCTGCTCGCCGCGTACGTCGAGGGGCGGCGCGTGTCCCGGGCCCGCCGCCGGCGGGCGCTGGTCGCGCTGACCCGGCGGGGGCGCATCCACCCGGTGCTCTTCGGCTCGGCCGTCACCGGCGCCGGCGTGGACGAGTTGCTCACGGTCCTGCCCCGGCTGCTGCCGGCGACTGCCGCCGACCCGACCGCCCCCCTCTCGGGCACCGTGTTCAAGGTGGAACGCGGCCCGGCAGGGGAGCGCGTCGCGTACGTCCGGATGGTCGCCGGCACCCTCCGCGTACGGGACCGGCTACGGCTGCCGGGCGGCGGCGAGGGGCGGGTCAGCGGCCTCGCCGTGTTCGACCACGGCGGGTGCGAGCGCGTGGACGCCCTCCTTGCGGGCCGGATCGGGCGGGTCGCCGGGCTGTCCGGCGTCCGGATCGGCGATCCGGTCGGGACGCCGCCGGCCGGCACCCGGCACCGGTTCCCGCCACCCACGCTGGAGACGGTGGTGGTGCCGGTTCGGGCAGGCGATCGGGGCGCGCTGCACGCGGCGCTGACCGAGCTGGCCGAGCAGGACCCGCTGATCAATCTGCGGGTGGACGAGCTGCGGCAGGAGCTGTCGGTGTCGCTCTACGGCGAGGTGCAGAAGGAAGTCGTCCAGGCCACCCTCGCCGAGGGGTACGGGCTCGACGTCGCCTTCGAGCCGTCCACCGTGATCTGCGTGGAGCGGCTGGTCGGCACCGGCGAGGCCGTCGAGTTCGTCTCCACCGGGCACCCGTTCCTGGCCACCGTCGGCCTGCGGGTGGAGCCGGCGCCGGTCGACGCCGGGGTGACGTTCCGGCTCGCCGTCGAGCCGGGAGCGATGCCGTACGCGTTCTTCGCCGCCGTCGAGGCCACGGTGCGGGAGACGCTGCGGCAGGGCGTGCACGGCTGGAAGGTGCCGGACTGCGTGGTCACCATGACGCACAGCGGCTACTGCCCCCGGCAGAGCGCGATGCACGCGCGGTTCGACAAGAGCATCTCCTCGACCGGCGCGGACTTCCGGGGCCTCACCCCGCTGGTGCTGATGGACGCGCTGCGCCGAGCCGGCACCCGAGTGCATGAGCCGGTGCACGCGTTCCGGGTCGACGTGCCGGCCGACCTGCTCGGAACCGTGCTGCCGGTGCTGGCCCGGTACGGGGCGGTGCCGACGCGGACCGAGCCACGGGGCACGGCGTACGTGGTCGAGGGCGAGGTGCCCGCGGCCCGGGTGCACGACCTGGAGCGGCGGCTGCCGGCGCTGACCCGGGGCGAGGGAACGCTCGAGTCGAGGTTCTCCCACTACCAGCCGGTACGGGGACCGGCGCCCGAGCGACCACGCAGCGACCACGACCCCCTGCACCGCAAGGAGTACCTGCTCGCCGTGACCCGCCGAGTGACGGTGTGACCGACCCGGGCCGCGTACCAGCGGGCCGGCGGCGCGACCGTCGTGCCGGGCAGCGGTTCCTACCCGGCACGACGCACACCACGATCCCGCCGCGGGCCGACTGGCCAGCCCGATGATCGACGAGTCCCTGCCCCCCGATGATTCCCCGGATCGTCAGCCACACCAGCCGAAGCCGGACGTGTACGAGCTGAGCGTGCCGGTCTTGTTCGGCCCGCTGTACGCGACGCCGGAGTAGCGGACGCACTCGCCCGGCGCGTAGAGATATACGGGCCCGGCGTAGTAGCGGTAGTTGCCCGGGTCCTGGGCCACCCGCCCGCTCCTCGTCTCCACCTTGGCGTTCATCCAGGTCGCGGTGCCGACGAAGCTGGACTTCTCCGCGACGACGCAGTTCATCTTGGTCTGTGTGCTGTACATCAGGTAGACGTGTCCGAAGGCCTGCCCACCGCTGGTGAGCAGCACCTTGTCGTCGAGTTCGTAGTAGGTGGATCCGCACTGCTCGCCGTACCGTGCGGTGGAGGCGCTGGCCGGCGCCGGGCCGACAACCGGGGCGCCCGCCGCGACAACCGCGGCCACGACGTGAACCAACACCGAGCGTCGCCACGTGGACATCAGCCGCACCAACCCACCTTGTTGTTCCCGGCGTTGGAGTCCGTCGGGGGATAGTAGATGTTCCCGATGACCCAGATGCACTTACCGCTGGCGTAGGCGGTCACCGGTCCGGCGTAGTACCTGTAGGTGCCGTGGTCCCGGTCGTCCGCCGACAGCAACCGGCAGTTGCTGGTGCCGGATGAACAGACCCACAGCTCGACCGACATGACCTTGCTGACGCCCCAGGTGTTGGCACTCGACACGGTCCGGGCGCAGTTGTAGCCGCCGCTGTAGTAGACCTCGACGTATCCGTACTTCGTCGAGCCGTTGATGGCTACGTCTCCGTACAGGTCGAAGCCGCCGACCCTGGAACCCGAACAGGTGCCGGTCGCGGCCTGCGCCGGCGGGCTGGCGAGAAACGTACTGCCGGTCGTGATGAGGACGAGCGCGGCGAGCATCGCCAGGATTCGCGATCGTGAGGTGGTCAAAGGTGCCTCCGTTCTCTCGGTGCCACACCGCGGCGAGCGGCGGGAACGGTCACCTGACAGCCCGCGGCACCTCGGCGGGTGGCGACGTGGCCGCGTACGCCGATGTCGGGGGCGGTGCAGGACCGGCACAGTCAACATCTGTCGCACCCGCCGGCCAAGTGATTCGAACTGGCTCGAATCTCCGACCGAACGGTGCTGTGCCCCGTCGCGGTTGTCGGGCAGGTGGCCACCGGGCACCTGCCTGACCGGTCATGCCGCGTTCCGCGTGGTCGCGTCACGTGCCTGTCAGGTGGGTAGTCGCCCGGACGCAGGCTCCAGCCGCTCACGGTCCCGAGTAAGCGTGAAGCGCAGCGGCCCGCCGTCACCGTGAACCGGCCAGCCTGCGGCGAGTGCCGCCTGGATCAGTTCCGCGACCAACCGTGGCGTGACCGGGGCCAGGGCGAACACCTCGGCCACCCGGTCCGCAGGTGCGGTGATGATCGGCCCGAAGTTGAGCCACGGGTCGTCGAAGGCCACCTGGACCTCCAGTTGACTGCCCCTGGTTGCGATGTGCCAGACCCTGACCACGACGTGACCGGGGTCGACGTGACTGACCATCCATCGGTAATCGAGGCCGTCGACGCGAATCCCCCGCTTGCGAATCCTGGCCACGGTGCGAGCGTAGGCGGGCGCGCCTTCACGGCGGTAGCGGAATTCGCGACAGACCGTTACACCGCGGCCACCTGGGATTCCGGCGCATCCCACGATGCGAGCAGGGGTTTGTTACCTACCAAACCGATGGGATAACTTCCCAGCCATGATCCGTAGCAGCCACTCGCCGACCGGGAAGCGCATCGTCACTTCCCTGGTCGTGCGGCGCTACGTCGATCACCAGCGCACCTGCAGCGCGCTCTGTCCGCGCTGACCGAGTAGGCGAGGACGGCGCTTCCGCGGCGGCGCGTAGCTGCTCCCGCACGAGCGCTCGTCGCGGCGCATCCGGCCGCTGTCACCTTCCACCTCTTGCCGGCCTGGCCCGGCGGCCCTGACATCCGGACGCAGGGCAGCTCCGGCACGAGCACGTCGCCCTGCGCCTGAATCCCGTCGCCCCCTCCACGCAAGTTCCTTGCCGGTACGAAAGGCCATCACGCATGTCACGATCCAGGTTCCGGTCCACCGCGCTGGCGGGGGCTGCCGCCCTCGCCGTGGCCGGGTTGCTCGCCTCCTGCTCGGGCGGCGGCTCGCCCGCTGCCGGGCAGGACGCCGGCGACCCCGTCTACGGCGGCACGCTCGTCTACCTCGAGCACCAGCCGCCGAGCTGCCTCTACCTGCCGGCCGCGGGCTTCTACCCGAACGGCGGGGTGCTCAACCAGCTCACCGACAAACTCACCTGGCAGGACCCGAAGACACTCAAGGTCGAGCCCTGGGTCGCCAAGTCCTGGGAGGTCAACGCCGACGCGACCGAGTACACCTTCCACCTGCGCGACGGGGTGACCTTCAGCGACGGCAGCCCGCTCGACGCGGAGACCGTGGCGGCGAACTACGACGTGTACGGCCTCGGCAACAAGGACCTGAAGCTCCCGGTGGCCGAGTTCGTCAACAACTACGAACGCAGCGAGGTCGTCGACAAGGACACGGTGAAGTTCCACTTCGACAAGCCGTCGCCCGGCTTCCTGCAGGGCACGTCGGTGATCGGGGCGGGCCTCGTGTCCAAGAAGACCATCTCGCTGCCGTACGAGGAGCAGTGCCAGCTCAAGAACGTCGTCGGGTCCGGCCCGTTCACCGTCGCGAACCAGGTCGTCGACAAGGAGATCGAACTGGTGGCCCGCGAGGACTACGACTGGGCCCCGCCGTCCTTCGCCCACCAGGGGCGCGCCTACCTCGACCGGATCAAGATCATCGTGACTCCGGAGGACAGCGTCCGGGTCGGCGCGTTGACCTCGGGGCAGGCCGACTACGTGCGCTACGTGCAGGCGTACGACGAGGCGACCGTGACCTCCGCCGGCCACCGCATCTACGCCGAGCCGACCCGCGGCGTCAACAACGGGCTCTACCTGCGACCGGCGAACAGCATCCTGCAGGACATCAACGTCCGTAAGGCGCTGCAGGCGGGCACCAACGCCAAGGAGGTCGTCGAAACCCTCTTCACCGGCAGCTACCCGGTGGCGACCTCGGTGCTCAGCCACCTGGCAGAGGGGTACACCGACCTGTCCGCGCAACTCGCCTACGACCCCGACCGGGCCAACGCCCTGCTCGACCAGGCCGGCTGGGTACGCGGCGGCGACGGCATCCGGGAGAAGGGTGGCCGCAAGCTCGAACTGAGCGTCTTCGTCTCCGGCCCGCAGCCGCTGTCGAAGCAGACCCTCGAACTGGTCGCCCAGCAGTGGACCAGGATCGGTGTGCGGCTCGACGTCCGCCCCGCGGACTCCGGCACCCAGGCCGTGGACATCAAGAACGCCGAGCGGACCGCCATCATGCACTCGATGGTGGGACGGGCGGACCAGGACGTGATCAAGAGCCACTTCCACACCAAGAACCGGGACGTGCTGCTCTCCAACGACCCGAAGCTCGATCGCCTGCTGGAGGAGCAGTCCGCGCTCGTCGACGAGAACGCGCGCAACGCGAAGGTTGTCGAGATCCAGCGGTACGTGATCGAGCAGGGCTACGCGATCCCGCTGTTCGAGGAGCCGCAGGTGTACGGCGCCGCGCCGTACGTGCACGGCGTCGGCTTCGAGGCGGTCGCACGCCCCAGCTTCTACGACGTGTGGCTGTCCAAGAAGGACAGGTAGGCGGGCGGGCGGCTCATGACCAGGTATCTCGCGCTCCGTGTCGGGCAGGCCGTACTCGTGCTGTGGGCCGCCTTCACCGCCGGTTTCGTGCTGCTGCAACTGCTGCCGGGCGACTCCATTCTGATCAAGTTCCAGAACCCGGAGCTCGGGCTCTCGCCCGAGCAGATCGCGGAGATCCGCCAGCTGTACGGCGGCGACGAGCCGGGCATCGTCCGGTACGTCCACACGCTGCTGGGCTTCCTGCGGGGTGACTTCGGCTATTCGATCGACACCGGCACGCCGGTGATCGAGCGACTGGCCGAGGGCCTGCCGGCGACCGCCGAGCTCGCCGGCCTCGGCTTCGGAGTCGCCGTGCTGATCGCCGTGACCATCGCCTTCGTGTCGAGCTGCAGCCGGTTCGCCTGGATCCGGGGTGCGCTGCTGGCGGTGCCGTCGCTGTTCATCTCGGTCCCCACCTTCTGGCTGGGCATCGTGCTGATCCAGGTGTTCTCGTTCCAGCTCGGACTGGTGCCCGTCATCGGCGGCACCCGGTTCGAGCAGCTCGTCCTGCCCGTGCTGACTCTCGCCGTACCGATCTCGGCGCCGCTGGCGCAGGTCCTGGCCCGCAGCCTCGACCGGGTCTACGCGCAGCCGTTCGTCGCGGTGGTGGCCGCCAAGGGCGCCTCGCGCCGCTGGATCCTCTGGCGGCACGTCGCCCGCAACGCGCTGCTACCCACGCTGACGATCGCCGGGGTGACCTTCGGCGAGCTCATCGCGGGGTCGGTCGTGACCGAGACGGTCTTCGGCCGCAACGGCATCGGCCGGCTGACCGAGCAGGCGGTCACCGCCCAGGACACGCCGGTGATGCTGGCCATCGTGGTGCTCGCCGCAGCCGTGTTCGTGCTGGTCAACCTCGTGGTCGATCTGCTCTGTCCCGTCCTCGACCCGCGACTGACGACGAAGGTCGGTGTCACCGCTTGACATCCGCCCGGCCCTGAAGGGCCGGGATTCCCCCTGGTCGCCCGTGGGGTTTCCTGCTTCGTCGCCGACTGCCCGCCCGGAGGGACTCCGTTGAGGTCTTACATCAGCTCCACAGGCGTTTTACCTGTCCGCCAGCCCGGCGGCCAGGAGGTTTCTCGCTGCGTTGACGTCCCGGTCATGGATCGCGCCACACGGGCATTCCCACGTACGGATGTTCAACGGCAGGGATTCGGTCAGTCGCCCGCAGTCCGAGCACAGCTTGGACGACGGGAACCAGCGGTCCACCGTCACCAGGGTGCGCCCGTACCAGGCGGCCTTGTACTCCAGCATGGCCCGCAGTTGCGACCAGGCCGCGTCGGAGATGGCGCGGGCGAGCCGGTGGTTGCGCAGCAGGTTGCGCACCGTCAGGTCTTCGATCACGACCGTTTGGTTCTCGCGGACGAGTCGAGTCGACAGTTTGTGCAGGTGGTCCCGTCGCCGGTCGGCGATCCGGGCGTGAATTTTGGCGACCTTGAGTCGAGCTTTGGCCCGGTTGGCCGAGCCTTCCTCCTTGCGGGCCAGGTCCCGCTGGGCCCTGGCGAGTTTCCGCCGGTCGGCCCGCTCGTGACGGGGGTTGGTGACCTTCTCCCCGGTGGACAAGGTCACCAGGCTGGTCAGCCCCGCGTCGACGCCAACCGCCGTATCCACCGGTGGAAGCGGCCGGACGGTCGGGTCCTCGACAAGCAGGGACACGAACCAGCGGCCGGCCGCGTCTCGGGACACGGTGACGGTGGACGGTACGGCGCCCTCGGGCAGCGGACGCGACCACACAACGTCCAGCGGGGCGTCCATCTTCGCCAGAGTCAGTTGCCCGTCCCGCCAGCGGAACGCCGACCGGGTGTACTCGGCGCTGGCCCGGGACTTCCTCTTCGACTTGAAACGGGGGTATCGGGCGCGTTTGGCGAAGAACGCCGTGTAGGCGGCGTGCAGATGCCGCAACGCTTGTTGCAGCGGAACGCTGGACACCTCGTTGAGGAACGCCAACTCCTCTGTGCGTTTCCATTCGGTCAGGGCCGCCGACGATTCGGCGTAGCCGATCGAGCGGCGTTCCGTGGCGTATGCGCGGGTCCGCATCTCAAGGGCTTTGTTGTAGACCAGACGCACGCACCCGAAAGTGCGGTGGAGTTGTTCGGCCTGCTCACCGGTGGGATAGAAGCGGTACTTGTACGCCCGCTTCACCACCCCGCCCACATTTCACAAGCTATCAGTCCACTGTGTTACACGATCATTGAGGGGAGGCAGCGGCGTTTCCTCCCGGCCCTGAACGGCCGGGTTTCCACGCCGCAACTCTGATGACCGCCCAATCCGGTATCGACGTTCTCCGGCCCGCGCGGCCGGCCCCGGCCCGGCTGCCGCTGCGGCGGCCACCCGTCGCGCTCGTGCTCGCCTGGCTCGCGATCGCCGTCGTCGTGCTGTGGGCGGTCGCGCCGGGCCTGTTCACCGGCCACGACCCGATCAACGGCGTACCGGTGCAGAAGCTCCAGGCACCGAGCGCCGAGCATTTCTTCGGCACGGACGCCCTGGGCCGGGACCTCTTCGCCCGCGTCGTGCACGGCTCCGCCCGCTCGCTGTCCGGCGCGTTCGTCGCCGTGGCGGTCGGGCTCGTGCTGGGCACACTGCTCGGGCTGCTCGCCGGATCGGTCGGCGGCCTGCTCGACGAGCTGGTGATGCGGGTGGTCGACGTGCTCCTGGCCGTCCCGGGACTGCTGCTGGCGCTGACGGCCATCATCCTGCTCGGCCCCGGCACCATCAACGTGGCGATCGCCGTCGGCATCGGCTCGGTGGCGGCCTTCGCCCGGCTGGCAAGATCAGAGGTGGTACGGGTCCGGCGCGCCGACTACGTGGAGGCCGCGTTCGGCAGCGGAGGCCGGTTCACCACGGTGCTCCGGCGGCACGTGCTGCCCAACTCGCTCGGCCCCGTCGTGGCGCTCGCCGCGGTGCAGTTCGGCGCCGCGATCCTGGCCATCTCCACGTTCAGCTTCCTCGGCTACGGCGCGAAGCCGCCCACTCCCGAGTGGGGGCTGCTCATCTCGGAAGGACGCAACTACCTGGCCACCTCGTGGTGGCTGACCACCCTGCCGGGGGTGGTCGTGGTCCTCGTCGTGCTCGCCGCCAGCCGCATCAGCCGCTCGATCAGCAGGGAGGACGGATGAGCCTGCTCGAGGTACGCGACCTGACCGTCTCCTACCGGACCCGCGACCACGTCCACCCCGCGGTCGGCGGCATCTCGTTCGCCGTCGACCGCGGCGAGGTCGTCGCGGTCGTCGGTGAATCCGGCTCCGGCAAGTCGACCACGGCACACGCGATCATCGGCCTGCTGCCCGCGAACGGGTCCGTCGACTCCGGCCAGATCCTGCTCGACGGCACGGATGTCGCCGGCTGGTCGTCGAAGCGTCTGGAGGCGGTGCGCGGCGCGCAGATCGGCCTGATCCCGCAGGACCCGACGAGTTCGCTGAACCCGGTCATGACGATCGGCGCGCAGATCGGCGAGACGCTGCGCATCCACAAGCGTGGCGACCGACGCACCATCTCGCGCCGCGTGATCGAACTGCTCGACCGGGTCGGCCTGTCCGACCCCGAGCTGCGCGCCCGGCAGTATCCGCACGAACTCTCCGGCGGGATGCGTCAGCGCGTCCTCATCGCCAGCGCGATCGCCCTCGAACCACAGCTCGTCATCGCCGACGAGCCGACGAGCGCGCTCGACGTCACCGTGCAGCGGCGCATCCTCGACCTCATCGACGACCTCCGTACGGAGTTCGGCACCGCCGTGATCCTCGTGACCCACGACCTCGGCGTCGCCGCCGACCGGTCGAACCGGCTCGTCGTGATGCGCGACGGGCGGGTCGAGGAGCAGGGGGCGACAGCGGCGGTGCTGGCCCGACCGGAAGCCGAGTACACCCGGCGACTGCTGCGGGACGCCCCGTCGCTGGCGCCACGACAGTTCCGCGACGTCCTCCCTCCGGCGCGCAGCGGAAGCTCCGCCGTCGGGCAGCCGCCCGCGATCGTCGCCCGCGACCTGGTCAAGGAGTTCCGGGTCGGGCGCAAGCCGTTCCGGGCGGTCGACGGGGTCTCGTTCGACGTACGGCGGGGGACGACCCATGCCCTCGTCGGCGAGTCGGGGTCCGGCAAGACGACGACCGCGCGGATGGTCGTCCGCTTCGCCGCGCCGACCTCCGGTTCCGTGACGATCGGCGGCACCGACGTGGCCCGGCTGCGTGGCGAGGAACTGCGCCAGCTGCGCCGCCGGGTGCAACTGGTCTACCAGAACCCGGCCGGCTCGCTCGATCCCCGGCAGTCCGTCGGCGACATCGTGGCCGAACCGCTGCGCAACTTCCGGCTCGGTGACCGGGCCGGCCGTGGCAAGCGGGTGCGGGACCTGGTCGACCGGGTGGCCCTGCCGCAGACGGTGCTCGACCGCAAGCCGCGTGAGCTCTCCGGCGGTCAGCGCCAGCGCGTCGCGATCGCCCGCGCGCTGGCCGTGGACCCGGAGGTGCTCGTGCTCGACGAAGCGGTCTCCGCGCTCGACGTGACCGTGCAGGCGCAGATCCTCGACCTGTTCGACGGGCTGCAGCGCGAACTCGGGCTCACCTACCTGTTCATCTCGCACGACCTCTCGGTGGTGCGGCAGATCTCCGACACCGTGTCGGTCATGAGAAAGGGACGCATCGTGGAGACCGGAACCACGCGGCAGGTATTCGAGACGCCGCAGCACGAATACACCCGCGAGTTGCTCGCCGCCGTACCCGGCGCCGTCGCGGAGCTGGCGGCATGAGCCGTCCGCGACTCGGGTTCTTCACCCGGCTGCTCGACGACGGGCCGGCGGAGGCGCGCTACCGGCTGGCCGCCGAGCAGATCCGGCACGCCGAGGCGTACGGGTTCGACTCCGCCTGGGTGGCCCAGCACCACTTCCACGCGGCCGAGGGCGGGCTGCCGGCACCCCTGGTGTTCCTCGGGCACGTCGCCGCGCGGACCAGTCGGATCCGCCTCGGCACCGGCATCATCACGTTGCCGCTGGAGAACCCGGTTCGCGTCGCCGAGGACGCCGCGGTGCTCGACCTGCTCAGCGGCGGCCGACTCGAAGTCGGCGTCGGCAACGGCGGCACCCCCTCGTCGTTCAGCGCGTTCGGTCAGGACAGCGCGAACCGCTCGGCCATCTACGCCCAGCACCTCGCGGTGCTCGTCGACGCCTGGTCGGGCCGCGCCCTCGGCGACGACGGCAACCACCTCTACCCGGCGGCGCCGCGCCTGCTCGACGCCATCTGGGAGGCGACCTTCTCGGTGAGCGGGGGAGTCCGCGCCGGGAAGGCCGGCAACGGACTGATGCTCTCGCGTACCCAGCCGCGCACCGAGGACGCCCCGCACGCCACGCTGGCGGAGATCCAGCGTCCCATCGTGGACGCCTACCACGACAACCTGCCGGAGGGCGTGCCGCCGCGGATCATGGCGTCGCGTACGGCGTTCGTCGCCGACAGCCGCGCCGAGGCGCTGCGCTTCGCCGAGGCGGGGCTCGGTCGCGCCGCCCGGCAGTTCAGGGAGAAGGGCCACCCCGTGCCCGACGGGGGCCTCGCCCAGCTCATCGCCGCGTTCGACGTGCACGTCGGAACGCCGGACGACGTCATCGCCAGCCTGAAGGCCGACCCGATCCTCCAGCGCTCGACCGACCTGGTCTTCCAGGTGCACTCGGTCGACCCCCCGCATCCGTTCGTCCTCCGCTCGATCGAGCTGCTCGCGACCGAGGTCGCGCCCGCGCTCGGCTGGGCGCCGCACCCCACCGCCGACCCGTCAACCGAACTGAGCAGCGCATGAGCACATCCATCGCCGACGTCATCGACCACCTGGTCGGCATCGAGCCCGCCTCCCGCCTCGACCAGATCCGCCACCGGCGACCGGAGGCCAGGAGGAACGCACAGGCGAGCTACGAGGCGCTCTTCTCGCGGCGCCCTGCCGGGGAGGTCACCACGGCCGAGCGGCTCGCCGTCGCCGCGTTCGTGACCGCACTGCACCGGGACGCCGCGACCGCCGACTTCTACGCCGCCCGGCTGGCCGAGCACGCACCGCAGCTGGCCGCGCTGATCGCGAAGGAGGCCGAGGCCGGCAGGACCACCGGCCCCTACGGCGCCTACCCGGCACCCGGTCCGCTTGCCGCGGAGAGCGTGGCGGGGCCGGCGTACCGGACGAACGACCGCGACGAGCTGGGAACGCGGCTCGCCGCCGCCCTGGAACACGCCCACCTCCTGGTGTTCCGTCCACGCGAGTCGAGCCGCGAGGCGTTGCAGGCCCTCCTCGACGCCGGCTGGAGCACCACCGACGTGGTGACCCTGTCGCAGCTCGTCGCCTTCCTCAGCTTCCAGGTGCGCCTCGTCACGAGCCTCCGCCTCCTGGCCGTGCCGCCCAGAAAGGGATCCCCGTCGTGACCGACACCGTGCTCGACCGTCCCGCCGCCGCGCGGCCGCTCGCCTTCACCCAGGACCAGCTCGGCTGGGAGCCCTGGCTCGCACCGCTGAGCGAGGCGGAACTCACCGACGTCCACTGGGAGGCGCTCGTCGACAAGGCGCGCGCCAACTCTCCCTACTTCCTGCTGCTCGCCCGGGACCCGGAGACCCTGCGCGCGCGGACGAAGACCGACAAGGACATCTTCTACAACCCGGACGGGGGCCTACCGCGGGCGGAGCGGGAACTCGCGGCGGCGGCAACCTCGCGCCGCAACGGCTGCGTCTTCTGCGCCTCCGTCCATGCCCGGTTCGCCTCGCACCACTCCAAGCGCCCCGACGACGTGCAGCGGCTGCTCGACGAGGGGGTCGACGCACCCCAGGACGAGCGCTGGCGGGCCATCGTCGACGCCGCGGTGGCCCTCACGGCCACGCCGGCCGCGCTGACCGCCGAGCACATCCACGCGCTGCGCGCGGTCGGTCTCGACGACCTGGCGATCAGCGACCTGCTGCATGCGGCCGCCTTCTTCAACTGGGCCAACCGACTCATGCTCTCCCTCGGGGAGCCGACTCCACCACCGGCCGCGTGAGCACCGCCAGCCGCCAGTCCTCCTAGAAAGTGGCAGTGACATGACCGAACCCCGACTCGACCACCTTGTCCACGCGGTGCCCGACCTCGCCGCCGGTGTCGCCGACTTCGCGGCGCGCACCGGCGTCACCCCCGTTCCCGGGGGCCGGCACCCTGGCGGCACCGCCAACTACCTCGTCGGGTTCGGCCCGACCTCGTACCTCGAGATCATCGGTCCGGATCCGGAGGCCGATCCCGCCGTCCGCCCGAGCGCCTTCGGCCTGGACGCCCTGACCGAGCCTCGCCTCGCCACCTGGGCGGTGCACCCCGACGACATCGAGAAGACGGTCGGCCTCGCCCGCGAACGCGGGTACGACCCGGGCGAGATCCGGCCGTTGTCCCGCCGTCGACCCGACGGGGTGCTGCTGTCCTGGCGACTGACCCGACGGGAGGAACGCGCGGCGGGCGGGCTGGTGCCGTTCCTCATCGACTGGGGCGGCACGGAACATCCCGCGCGCTCCGGCTTGCCGCAGGTGCGGCTCGCCTCGTTCACCGCGACGCACCCGGACCCGTCGGTGGTCCGCCGCGACCTCGCCGCGCTCGGCGTCGAACTCGACGTGACCGCCGGACCGGCGACCGCGCTGGAGGCGGTACTCGACACCCCGCGCGGCTCGGTGACCCTGCGCTGAGCGGCCGACCCGGTAAGAACCAGAAGAGAGCGATGCTGTGAGTAACCTTCGTGAATACCTGTCCCAGAAGCGGGCGGCACTGACCGCGCGCCGTGCCGCCCCGGACCGCGGCCCCGTTCCGTTGCGCGCCCGGGTCACCGCCGAGGGACGCAGCGGCGTACGGCGCATCCGGATCCGTGACTTCCAGGTCATCAGCGACAGCGGTCCGGACTTCGCCGGCTACGACCTCGGGCCCGGCTCCCCGGAGCTGCAGGCCGGCGTGCTCGGCAGCTGCGTGACGCACATCTTCCTGATCAAGGCGGCGGAACTGGAGATTCCGCTCGACTCCCTCACGGTGGACGTGCAGGCCGAGTACGACCCACGTGCCCAGGAGCCCGGCAACAGCGAGGTGCCCGTCCACCCGTACGACTTCCGATACGAGGTGCAGGTCGCCTCGCCCGCCCCCGACGAGGACCTGGCCCGGCTGCACGCTGAGGTGCAGCGGGTGTGCCCGATCCTCAACCTGCTGCGCAATCCGCAGGAGATCAGCGGCTCGCTGGCTCGGGTGACCTCGGCCGACGGGGACGAGCGGGGCCGCGCCGCCTGACTCGGCGAACCCGGCGCGCGCCGGTGCGGTCGGTGGTGGGTGCGGGTCGGCAGAGGCGGCCTGTGGGCGTCGGGGAGGGACGGGTGACCGTCCCTCCCCGAAGTCGACCGGTCGGCCTCAGGACAGCAACTTGTCCAGGGCCGCCTCGATGGTGTCGGCGTCCGGCGACGCGTACGCCCTCATGGTGTTCTTGTTGTATTGCGAGAGGAAGTTCGGGCACCGGTTCGCCGGGGTGCTCACGATGCCGCCGTCGCCGATCTTCTCGGCGGTCTTCGCCGCGTAGAAGGTCAGCTTGTAGCGCGACGAGACGTAGTCGACGGTGAACTGCTTGAGGAGGGTGTCCTGGTACTCGCACTCGCGGGGCGTGCCCTCGCCCCCCACGAACTCCAGGCAGCCGACCACCGACACCGACTCGAAGTCGGTGCTCCCGGCGTAGTACGGCTTGTTCGAGGGAATCGACGTCGACGACCAGCGCGCCGGCTGGTCGGGGGAGTTCGCGAACGTGTACGCCTTCGCGCCCGCCGGCCCGTTGTAGGGTGCCGCGTTGAGGATCTGACTGCCCTCGCAGACGTTGCCCAGGTCGCTGTCGGAGCGGGCGGTCACCGCGTTGTCGCCGGGCTCCTGCGACTCGGACCCACGCGGGGTGGGGGTGGCGTCGGCGCCCGGCTCGCCGCTGGTTGCGCTCGGGGTGTGATCGTCGTCGTCGACGAGGGCCAACCCGACGCCGGCGAGTACGAGCAGGGCCACCACGGCGGCGGACAGACCGATGACCAGAGCCCTTTTCGACTTCCGCGGCGGCGGGGCCGGGGCCTCGAACCGCGGTGCCTGCCGTGGCTGGCCGTCTCCGGGGCGCCTGCCCTGCGGGGTCGGCGGCCCGCTCCGGGGGGTGACGTTCGGATCCGGCTGCCCTCCGTGCGGAGGGTGACTGTCGGTCATGTGAAGCCCTTATCGCTGTCGACTTGTGCTCAGGATCATGCAACAGGGTAGTGAGCGCGCGCCAAATCTCCGCGGTTTTCGGCGAGCGGGTCGAGGCGCCGGACGAAGCGTCCGGCAGCCCTGTCCCGTCGTGAGGTCGACACGGACCGTTCGCCTGGCCGCCCAGAAGTGCGCCGGGTCGCCCGCCTCGGTTCCCGTCCGGTCACCCTGACCCGAGATCCGATTGCCGCCCGCCGCCCACGATGCGGTTCTCCCAGGCCCAGGCGGCGATCTCCACCCGGTTGCGGACGCCGAGCTTGGTCTGGATGCCGGACACGTGGCTCTTGACGGTGCTGAGGGAGATGAACAGCTGGGCGGCGATCTCCTGATTCGTACGGCCTGCGGCGATGGCCCTGACCACCTCGGTCTCCCGTTCGGACAGTGGCCGGAGCGGTTGACGTCCCGACCTCCCGGCGGGTGACGCGGTGACCGCCAGGTGGCGCAGCAGCCGCAGGGTGACCGACGGGGAGATCAGCGCGTCGCCGACGCTGGCGGCCCGAACGGCCTCGACGAGCAGTGTGGGGCCGGCGTCCTTGAGGACGAAACCGACGGCCCCGCCACGCAGCGCACCGTAGACGTACTCGTCGAGGTCGAAGGTGGTGACCACGACCACCCGCAGCGGGTCGACGACGCCGGGACCCGCCAGCGCGCGGGTCACCTCGATGCCGTCGAGGCGGGGCATCCGAATGTCGACGAGGCATACGTCCGGGCGGAGTCGCCGGGCCGCGGCGAGCGCCTCGACACCGTCCGCGGCCTCCGCGACCACGCTGATGTCGGGCTCATTCTCCAGGATGAGCCGCAGGCCGCTGCGTACCATCGCCTGGTCGTCGGCGAGCAGGACGGTGATGGTCATCGCGGCTCCGGGGTGGGGACGGGCAGGGTGGCGTGTACGCACCAGCCGGAGCCCTCTCGCGGGCCGGCCCGCAGCGTGCCGCCGAGGGCTTCGACGCGTTCGCGCATCCCGACGAGGCCGTACCCGCCGAGGTGGTGGGGTCGGGGTCGGACCGGTCTGCCGTCGTCGGCGACCTCGACAGTGATGGCCGACCGATCCTGGGTGACGGTGACCATGACCGAGTGGGCGTGGGCGGCGTGGCGGGAGATGTTGGTCAGCGATTCCTGGACGATCCGGTAGACGGTGCTGGTCACCTCGGGTGGCCATTCGGGTTCGCCGTCGGGCATCCGCAGTCGCACCGTGGGTCCGTGGCCGCCGAAGCGGTTGACCAACTCGCTGAGCCGCTCGGGAACGACGGCGACTGGCGGCGCGTCGTCGCTGTCGCGCAGCAGGGTGACGACGCGCCGCATCGCGGCCAACGCGTCGGAGCCGGCCTGCTCGATGCCGGACAGCACGCCGGCCAGCGCCTCCGGGCGCTTGCCGGCGACGAGTTGGGCGGCCTGGGCCTGGAGCACGATGCCGGTGACGTGGTGGGCGACGACGTCGTGCAGCTCCCGGGCCAGACTCATGCGCTCGTCCCGGCGCACCTGCTCGGCGACGGCCCGGCCACGGGCGTCGAGCAACCGTAGACCCAGCCCGAGCGCGACAGCCGCGAGCCACCCGGCCGCGTTCCACGACGTCACGGCCCGGCTTCCCGAGTCGCCGGGAAAGGCGAGCCGGGTACCGGCGACCACGGCGAGCCCGGCGGCCGCGACGGCGCCGGCCAACGGCAGGTTGAGCGCCCTGACCGCCGAGCCGACGAGCACGGACAGGATGAGAACCATGGCGGGGCTGGGCTCGGCGGGCAGGTGGGCAAGTCGGGCGACCAGGATGGCGGTCGCCGCGACGGCGAGGCCCGCGACGGCTGCCCCGGCCGGGTGACGCCGGCGCAGCAGGACAATTCCGTACGTCACCGCGCCGGCGGCGCAGTCGAACTGCCAGTAGCCGCCACCCCAGGTCTGCGCGATCGCGACCGCCTGGAGGGCGAGTAAGGCGGCGGAGAGGACGCCGAGGCCGACATCGGCCGGCCGGCTCAGCCGATCGTGAAGACCCATTCTGCTCAGAATACGAAATCTCCATCCGCACCGAACCGGTCAAAAGTACGGTCGTCGACAGTGCGGAGTGTGCTTTGGCCCGATGCCGGCGGCCGGCGGTGTCCGCAGGATGAACCCATGTCACATCACGACTCTCGCCTGACGCTCGAAGCCGAGCGCCCACCGACGCGCCCCGGGGGCCGACGACGTATCGCCGCGCTCGACGTGATTCGCGGCTTCGCGCTGTGTGGCATCCTGCTGGCCAACGTCCAGCCGATAGCCAACGCCGGTCGGGTCGTCGTCGAGGCGAGACCGTCGGCAGGCCTGGACGACGGGCACGCGTGGATGGGGCTCCTCGTCGAGCAGCGCTTCTTCCCGATCTTCGCTTTCCTGTTCGGCATCGGCTTCTCGCTGCTGCTGGCCTCCGCCGAGGGGCGCGCTGCCCGTCCACGGCTGCTCCTGCTACGCCGGCTTCTGGTGTTGCTCGCGATCGGTGTGGCGCATCTGCTGCTGTGGCAAGGCGACATCCTGCACGCCTACGCCATCGTCGGCCTGTTGGTCCTGCTCCCCTCGACCTGGCTGCCCCGGTGGACGGTGGCGATCCTCGGCACCCTCCTCATCGTCACCGCGCTGATCATCGGAGACAGTCACTTCGTCCTGATCGCCGGGCTGTTTCTGGCGGGCTCAGCCCTCACCCGGTACGGCGTGATCGGCCGAATGGGGCAGTCTGCGACGGTGCCGGCCGTGCTCGGCCTGGTCTTCGCGGTAGCGGCCGCGCCCTTCCTGTGGTCGCAGGTCAAGTCGCTGAGCAGTGACCAGGACCGCGACGCCAGCCTCTCGATGTCCCTGGGCGGGCTGTTGCTCGCCGGGGCCTACGTGTGCGCCCTGCTGGTTCTACTCAGGACGCCGCTCCGCCCGGCCCTGCGAGCCGTCTTCGCGCCGTTGGGCCGGATGGCACTGACCAACTACCTGACCGCCACGATCCTGGTGCTGGTGGCCGCCAGGCTCGTCGGCGGCCGGCCGGAGGACTGGCCCGTGACGACGGTCCTCCTGATCGCCGGACCTGTCCTCGTCGTCCAGTGGCTGTGGTCCACCCTCTGGCTGACCCGGTACCGCAACGGCCCGCTCGAGTGGCTCTGGCGGTGGGCCACCTGGGCTCGCCGCCCGCCCCTGCGGGTCGCCGCGTCATCGGAGCGACCAGGCGCCTGACGGTCGCCGCCCGGGAGAGCTTCCGTCAGCCGGTCAGTCCCGCCACGGCGGCCTCGACCGCCGCACCGAGTAGCCGCTCGTTCAGGGGTTCCGAGATGGCGCTGGCGTAGACGGTCACCAGGTTGTGCCCTGCCTGGACGATCACGAAGGCTGATCGTCCGGTGATCCGCGTCTGCCCGCTGCCGGCGGACAGCCGGTAGTCCACCCGCCAGGAATGCTCACCGAGCACGGGCGGCGGCCGCGTGTCGACCGCGAACCGCACGGCCGAGCCGTCCCCGCCCCGGGCGGTGAAGCCGGGGCAGGCCCGGCGCGCCAGCTCCGCCTCGGCAAGCACCGACGCGGGCACCGGAACGGCATGGGACCTGATCTCGATCACCAGTTCGGTCGATGCGGTTGCGGCGGGGCCGGGCACCGTCGCGTAGCGGGCCCGCTCCCGAACCCGTTCGACTCCGCCGAGCCGGTCCAGGTAGGAGTCCTCGGCCAGCGGCCGGCAGGCCGACGGCTCTATCCGGGAGCCGCCGCCGCTGTCACCCCGGTCGGGTCGGACCCGCCAGCCCCGCGGTAGCACCGCCCGAACCGCACCGGCCGCCCGGCGGGCCTCCGCACGGGTGAGCAGCCGACCCGGGTCGGGCGGCCCCGGACCGGGCCGCGCGGACCCGGCGGTGACGTCGGGCGCCGGCGGGACGACCGCAGCCGCCGACGGCGCCGCGGCTCTGGTCGGATCCGCCACCGGAAGCGGGGCGTACGCACCGGGTATCCCCGGTCCGAGCACCACCGCGGCGAGCAGGGCCGCCAGCAGCGCGACCGCCGGTACGGGTGACCGAGTGTCGCCCGAGGACGACGGGACCGGAGCGGGGACGGGCGGCCAGGACACCAGGAACGGGAGGGTGAACGCGACGAGGTAGCCCAGCCAGACCAGCGGCGCCAGCAGGTGCGCCTCGGCGGTACCCAGCCCGTCTGCCCGTCCGGTGACCAGGGCGTGCAGGTACTGCAGCAGCGCCGCCGCCACGCCGGCCACCCAGCCTGCGGTCAGCGCCCGGCCGACACCGGTACGACGGCGGACCGCGAGTACCAGCAGGACCGCCCAGCCGGTGAGCGCGCAGAGCAGCCAGCGCTGTTGGGCCAGCCGGTTCGCCTCGGCCAGAGTTCCCGGCGGGGACAGCCGGGTCCACCAGACGGCGGACCCGGCGCCGATCAGCACGGCAATCAGGACCGCAGCCACGACCGCCCGGTCCCACCGGCGCTCCGGACGCCGGTGCCCGTCGCCGGCACTGTGGAGTAGCAGGCCGACCAGCACCGGGACCAGCAACGCGAGCAGCGGCCAGCCGGTGCGGGGCAGCGCGAAGACCAGCCAGCCGCGGACCACCTCGCCATCGGCCAGCACGGAGGCCACCGCCGGCAACGGCCAGAGCACCGCGACACCGGCGGCCGCCGCGACCAGGTACGTGGCCGAACGCCAGCCGACCGACCCGGGCTGGAGGGCGACCACCAGCCGCGCCAGCAGCACGCAGAGCCCGGCCACCGCGGCGGCGAGTGCTCCCGCCAGGGCGGCGGTGAGCATCGCGGCCGGCGGGTCCGTCCAGGCCGACACGCCCGAACTTCCCGGAACTGGCAGCGCGATGGCGATGAACGCCGTCACCGCGAAGCCGGTGCCCGCGCCGAGAACCGGCCGCCACCATCCGCCCGCGCCGGCGGCAGCCCGGCGAACCAGCGCGGGCAGCAGTCCCACGGTCAGCAGGACGGAGCCGACACAGACCGCGACGGGCGGGCCGACGGTCGCCTGCACGGTCAGGAAGAGGTCACGTGCGAGGGCGTCGGCGGAGCTCATCGCCAGCATCGCGACCGCGCCGACCGCCAGGCCGTGCGTCCAACTCCCCGGCGGGTCAGCCGGCCGGCCCAGCGCCGTCGCCCGAGCCACCGGATCCGGATGCCGGGCGAGCAGTCGACGCCGTCGCGTCGGACGACCGGCCCCGGCGCGGAGCAGCGCGGCAAGGTGCACGGCGTGGCCGGCCTCGGCGGCGTACCGGTCGGCCTCCCGCTCGCGTCGCCGCAGCAGACCGGCCGCCAGCAGCGCGGTCAGCACCGCGATGGCCGCCGCCCGGCCGAGCGCCGTCAGGTAGGTCGCGTTCAGCCCGAAGAAGGCCACCTCGAGCAGGCCGGCGGCGAGCACCGCCGGCACCGGCAGCCATACCAGGCCACGGACAGCCGACGCCCAGGCGACGTCCCGGGCGAGGACGTGCGCGAGTTCGTGCTCGACCACGGGATCGAAGCGCGCCGGCTCGGCGTGGGCCACCGCGACGGCCGCCGGGAGCACCACCGTCGGCCTGCCGAGCACGCCACCGGTGGTGTACGCCTGCCGTACCGGCGGGGCGGCGACGACCAGTCTCGGCCGGTGTCGTGCGGCCAGCTGGTTCCGATCGCAGAGATCTGCGAAGCGTTCCTGCGCGCCGGGCACGGTGAGTCGGCGGCGAAGCCGACGCCGGTCGGCCAGCGGCGGCACCAGGACGAGCACCGCCGCCCCGCCCAGCGCGATCCCCGCCCCGGCGACCATGACCACTCCACGCCGGCGGAACTGCCCGGCCATGCAGCGGTCGCGGACAGTCGTCTGTTGCGCCGCCCTCCCCGAATGGGCCCGGGTGCAGACGTCGACGGCTGCCGCCCAGGGTCGGGACAGCGAGCGGTCGGCGACGAAGTAGAGGCCACCGGCGCTGATCCCGACGCTGACCAGGGACGCGAGCACGAGTGCGTAGAGCCATGCGAGCCGGTCCGGGGGGACGCGTGAGCCGGCACCGGGACCTCCGTCGCCGACACCACGACCGCCGCCGGTCATGCCGTCCGCACCCGTACCACGGTCGTCGCGGGTCGCGCCGGCACCGGGCCAGGTCATTCGTCCGGTGGATCGACCATCGCGCCGACGGCCGCGTCGGCGAGCAGCTCCGCCCGGTTGGGATCGAGGCCCAGCGCCACCGCGTGCCGGTGGCACGCCTCCCGCAGTCGACGTGCCTGTGCGGAATCCAGCCCGGGCCGGGCATCGGGTGGGGCGGGCAGCTCACGGCGGCGGCGACGCAGCAGGCCGACCCGGGCGGTGGTGGCACCGAGGACGAGCACCTCGCCCACGGCGGCGGCCACCACCTGGAGCACGAGTTCGGTGAGCAGGGTGGTGTCGATGCCGAAGCCAACCCCACCTTGTGGGACGGACCAGCTCACCCGTCCCTTCGACATCTGCCGTCGCCAACCGGCGGCGACCTCGTCGAAGATCGGAAGTTCCTCGGCGGCGATCCGGCGGACCCCCGCGCGGGCCGCATCCACGACCAGATCGGCGGCGGCGTTCTGAGGCTCGGTCACACGGCCATCGTGCCGGTACGGCACCAGCCCAGGAACCCGACAGTAAGGTTTCCGGCAGGGCACCCGGCCGACGCCGGTCTCTCCACCACGACGCCTACGGACGGGAGACGTCAATGATCTTCATTACCGCCAAGTTCCGGGTACTGCCAGAGCACGCCGACCGGTGGCCCGAGATCGCCGACGAGTTCACCCAGGCCACTCGCCGTGAGCCGGGATGCCTGTGGTTCGACTGGTCCCGCAGCGTCGACGACCCGACCGAGTACGTCCTGGTCGAGGCGTTCCGCGACGAGAGCGCCGGCGCGGCGCACGTCCAGTCCGCGCACTTCAGGGCGGCGCAGCAGGCCCTGCCGCCACACCTCGCCGAGACGCCCCGCATCGTCAACGTGACGATCCCGCAGGACGACTGGTCCCCGCTCGGCGAGATGGCCGTTCCCGACCGCAGCTGACCACCAGTTGCGAGCGCGCGACCGCTCGGTCGTCGCCGATACGCGGCGGGAGGTGGTCCGTAAGGGCACGTGAAGCGAACCGTAAGGCGCCTCGGGCAGAGTCCTGGTTGTCGAACGGGGCACGCAACAACCAGGAGGAACCCGACATGCGCAGGATCATCAACTCGACCTACCTCACCCTCGACGGCGTCATCGAGGACCCGGCGTGGACCATGCCGTACTTCGACGACGAGGCCGCCGCCTTCGCCGGTGCGCAGACCGAGGCGGCCGACGCCCTGCTCATGGGCCGGCGCACCTACGACGGCTTCGCGGCGGCCTGGCCGAACATGGACGAGAGCGACCCGAGCACCGGCGCCGCCTACTTCAACAACGTGAAGAAGTACGTCGCCTCGACCACCCTCACCGACCCGGAGTGGAAGAACAGCGAGGTGCTGCGGGGGGACCTGATCGAGGCGGTCACCGCCCTGAAGGCCCAGGACGGCAAGGACATCCTGATGTACGGCTACGGCGTGGTCACCGACGCCCTGGTCAAGGCCGGCCTGGTGGACGAGGTGCGGTTCTGGATCCACCCGGTCCTCGTGGGTGGCCCCTCGGTGTCGGCGCCGCTGTCCGACGCGCGGACCGCGCTGACCCTCACCGACACGAAGGTCATGAAGAGCGGCGTGATCATCGCGACCTACACGCCGGCCGCCGCCTAGGCAGGAAGCGGCTGGACCAGGGCCCGGGCCTGACCCGGGCCCAGGTCGTGCCCGGCCCGGTACGCCGCGGCGAATCCGTCCGCGCCGAGCGCCGCGACCAGCCGCGCCGTCGTACGGTCGATCTCGTCCTGCTCCGCCGGGGCGACCGGCGCCTGCGCCGCGACCCGGGCGGCGTGCGCGGCCCCGAGGATCCGCGCCCCGACCTGCGGGGTCGGGGCCGCCGACGCGAGGCCTTCCAACGCACCGCAGGCGTCGCGCGGCGCGTCGATGGCGACGGACACGTCGAACGCCCGGGCGTGCAGCGCCAGCGCGCGGTCGCCGTCGCCCTCCTCCGCGACGGCGTACGCCAGCTCGGCGAGCACCATCGGCAGGAACAGCGCGTCCTCTCCGCCCTGCGCGACCAGGCGTTCCAGGTGGGTGGTGGCGACGTCGAGCTTGCCGTCGCGGCGGGCGGCGATGCCGAGGCTGAGCTCGGCGAAGACCTGCGCGGACGGCGAGTCCTGCTCGACCGCCAGCCGGTACGCGCGCTCCGCCAACTCCCGCGCCGCGCTGTGGTCGCGGGTCTGCACGGCGAGCCAGGCCAGCCAGGACAGCTTGGACCCCACCTCCGGCCACAGCCCCAGTTCCTCGGCCCACCGCAGGCCCTGGCGGTGCAGGGCGGCGGCCCGCTCGTGGTCGCCGGTCAACTCGGCCAGCCCGCCCAGCCAGTCGGTCGCCTGCAGCCGGCCCCAGTCGTCACCCAGCTCGGCGAAGAGCGTGGCGGCACGGGTACCGGCGCTCTCCAGCGCGGCGACGTCGCTGGCGGCGTGGGCGAGCATGGCCCGGGTCAGACACACGGCCGCCTCGACCCAGGGGTCGTCTCCGGCCGCGACGGCCCGGTCCAGCAGGTCGGCGCTCCGCGTCCGGTTGCTGTTCTCCAGGAGCGCGGCAGCCACGAACCAGGTGGCGCGGCCGTCGGCCTGCCCGGCGACTGCGGCGTCGACCTCGGTGGGCGGGACCGGCTCACCCCTCAGCAGCGCGAACCCGACCCGCCACACGGCCGCCTCGGCGCGCGCCGCGGCGTCGCCGTCGAGCGTCAGGGCCCGGTGGGCCTCGGTGAGCCGTCCACGGAGGAACCAGTACCAGGTCAGGGCGTTGGCCAGGCGCAGGCCACCGCCGTGGGCGAGGGCCGCACGAAGGTTGCCGGTCTCGGCGTCCAGGCGGGCCAGCCACTCGCGCTGGCCGGGGCCACGCAGCAGCGGGTCGGCGCGCTCGGCCCACCGCGTCCAGTACGCGGCGTGCCGCGCCCGGACCGGGTCGGCGGGGTCCAGGCGCTGGAGGGCGTACGCGGCGACCGACTCCAGCAGGCGGTAGCGCGGCACCACGCCGGACTCGTCCAGCACCAGCAGCGACCGGTCGACCAGCCCGGACAGGACGTCGACGTCGGCGTCGCAGACCGCCTCGGCGGCTTCCGCCGGGCAGCCGTCCGCGTGCACGGCGAGCCGGGACAGGACCGCCCGCTCGTGGTCGGTGAGCAGGTCCCAGCTCCAGCCGATCACCGCGGTCAGGGTGCGCTGCCGGGCGGGGACGTCCCGCTGCGTCGTACCGAGCAGCCGGAACCGGTCGTCCAGCCGCTCGACGACACCGGCCAGACCGAACGCGCGTACCCGCTTCGCGGCCAGCTCCAGCGCGAGCGGCAGGCCGTCCAGGCGGCGGCAGAGCTGCGCGACGGCCGGCGCGGTCCGTTCGTCCAGGTGGAAGCCGCGTTGCTGCGCGGCGGCCCGGGCCGCGAACAGCCGGGCCGCCGCGGACCGGCGGACCGCGTCGAGGTCCGACTTCTCGGCGGGTACGGGCAGCGGCCCCACCTCCCACAGCAGCTCACCGGCGAGGCCGAGCGGTTCCCGGCTGGTCGCCAGCACCGTCACCTCCGGTGCCTGCCGCAGCAGCCGGGCGACCAGCGCGGCGGCCGGCTCGACCACGTGCTCGCAGTTGTCCAGCACCAGCAGGGCCCGCCGATGCCGCAGCGCCGCCACCAGATGGTCGTCGGCGGTGACGCGGCTTCCCGCGATCTCGTGGACGTCGAGCGCGGCCAGCACCAGGTCGGCGACGCCGGTCTCACCGGGGCGCAACGCGGTCAGGTCGACCAGGTGCACCCCGTCGGGGAACGCCTGCTCACGGGCGACCTCGGTGGCCAGCCGGGTCTTGCCGACCCCACCGGGACCGACCAGCGTGACCAGCCGCTGTCCCGGCACGAGGGCACGCAGCTCGGCGAGCGCTTCGGCGCGGCCGACCAGCTCGTCCAGCCGGGCCGGCATGCTGTTGCGGATCCGCGCGGCGGCCGGCGGCGGACGCAACGCGGTGTCCTGCTCGAGGATCCGCCGGTGCAGCGCGGTCAGGTCCGGGCCGGGGTCCAGGCCCAGCTCGTCGGCGAGCCGGCGGCGCAGGTCGGCGTAGCTGTCCAGGGCCTCGGACTGCCGGCCTGACGCGTACAGGGCCCGCATGTGCAGCGCCCGTAGCCCCTCCCGCAGCGGGTGCCGGGTGACCAGCTCGGCCAGGTCGGCGGCGACCAGCGCGTGCTCGCCCCGGGTCAACCGCGCCGACGCCAGCTTCTCGTGCACCACCAGCCGGGCTTCGGCGAGCCGGGTGACCTCGGCGCGCACCCACTCCTCGTCCGCCACGTCCGCGTACGGCTCGCCCCGCCACAACCCCAGCGCCTCGGTGAGGCTCTCCACGTCGTCCTCGGCGGCCAGCGCGACGAACCGGTCGGCGTCCACCGCGTCGGTTCGCAGCACGTACCCGGGCGCGCGGGACTCGACCAGGTCCCGGGCACCGGGTTCGGCGTCGTCGAGGGCCTTGCGCAGCTGCGACACGCGCACCTGGAGAGCGCCCGCCGCGTTGGCGGGCGGGGCGTCACCCCAGAGGTCGTCGACGAGCCGGCCGGCGGAGACCACCTGGTTGCGGTGCGCGAGCAGGTCGGCCAGCAGCGCCCGCACCTTGGCGCCTGGCACCGTGACCGGCGCGCCAGCGTCCGTGGCAACGGCGAGCGGCCCGAGGACGCCGAAACGCATGCCGGCCACCCTACCTGCGGTAAGCGGGTCGTAAGCGGCGTGGCGCAGGCTGACGCCATGGCGTACGCACCCGTGAACGGTCTGTCCATGTACTACGAGTCGCACGGCGACGGGCCCGGCCGGCCGCTCGTGCTGCTACACGGCGCCCTCTCCGGCATCGGCACCTCGTTCGGCGCGATCCTGCCGCTGCTGGCGAAGACCCGGCGCGTGGTCGCGGTCGAGTTGCGGGCCCACGCACGCACGGCGGACAGCGATGGCCCGCTGTCGGTCGACGGTTTCGCGATCGACGTCGTCGCCCTGCTCGACCATCTCGACGTCGCCGTGGCGGACGTGTTCGGGTGGAGCCTGGGCGCGGCCGTGGCGCTGCGGCTGGGCACCGATCACGCACACCGCGTCGGCCGTCTGGTGCTGGCCTCGGTGAGCTTCGACGCCACCGGCCTGCATCCGGGGCTGCTGGACGGCATCCAGCACCTCGAACCGGAGCACCTGCACGGCTCGGAGTTCCACGACGAGTACGTGCGCACCGCCCCCGACCCGGCGGCCTGGCCCACCCTCGTACGCAAGATCAAGAAACTGGACGCGGACCCGCCCCGGTGGCCGCCCTCGGCGATCAGGGAGCTGGCCGCGCCGACGCTGCTGGTCCTGGCCGACTCGGACATCGTCCGGCCCGAGCACGCGGTGGAGATGTTCCGGCTGCTCGGCGGCGGGGTGGTCGGCGACCTGACGGGCCTGCCGGCCGGCCGGCTGGCGGTCCTGCCCGGCACCACCCACACCACGGTGCCGCAGCGCGCGGAATGGTTGGCCCCGATGATCGACGAGTTCCTCGACGCGTAACGGCAGCTCGTGACCAGGATCGTTGTGAAAGTGGGCAGGTGGCTTGTGGAGTTCGGGGTGTCAGGGGTTGATGGTGTGTTCGGTGAACTGGCCGCAGGAGCGGAATCCCAGGCGGCGGTAGACGGGCTCGCCGTCGGTGGACGCCTGCAGGACCGCGATGTGGTGGTTTCGGTCGCGGGCCGTGTGGAGTGCGGCGAGTGTGATGGCACCGCCGTAGCCGCGTCGGCGGTGGGCGGCCAGGGTGGAGATGTTGTAGATCCCGGCAACGCCCGCGTGATGAAACACTTCGGCCGAGCAGACCGGACGGCCGTCTACGTAGCCGACCAGGTAACGGGCCGGACAGTGCCCGGCCAGGGCCTGCGGGGCGGCCTGGGTGAAGAAGCGGCGGACGGTGTCAGCGGGCGGGGTCCAGTTCGCGGCGAGAACCGCGGCGTAGTCGGCGAGCTGTTCGGGCGTGGCCACCGTCTGGATGTCCAGTCCTGGGGCAGCGGGCAGCGGCAGGGTGTCGTCCAGCTCGGCCCACATCGCCGTCTCGCGTTCGGATGCTGGCAGACCAGCCGCCGTCAGGCGGGCGGTGAGGTCCGGTGGCCTCGAGGCGGGCCCCACCCACCAGGAGAAACGGCGGCCGGTGCGAGCCAGTGTCCGGGCGGTCTCAGTGATACGTGCCGTAGCAGTGGTGGCGGTGAAGCGGGCCGCGGCGACGATGTTGAAAGTGTCGTCGTCCAGGCTGCTGTCGGCGACCAGGAGGTCATCAGTCTCCGTAACGGTCGCACCGCTCATGCTCCGATGCAGGTGACAGGCATGTTCCGCCAGATTCTGCTCCATCCTGTCCGTCAAGTCGGCGTCATTGAGAAAATGGACATTCATAACGAATTATCCCAGCATGACTGGGCGTAGATTGCACGTGATTTTGAATCGCTCGCCGACAGTGTCACGCCGGCGATAAGCACATTCGAGACACGTCCTAAACCAGTCCCGTCATGCCCCGATCGTGCCACCCGCTACCGGCGGGGCCGGCGGCGACGCTGAGGCCGGACCCGGCACGGCCGGCATGTCGGACATCGACCCCGCCGGGTTCGCCGACGCACTCCGGGGCAGCGGGTAGGGCGCGCCCGGCACGACCCCGCCTGGGTACCCGGGCCAGAGCGGAGCTGCTTTCGCGATCCGGTCCTGCTGGGCGGCGGAGATCCGGCGGATCAGCACGATGAAGGATGCGCCAGCGACCAGACAGGCGACTGTGGGGATCACCCGAGGGCCCAGCGCCTCCTGGTAGTAGCGGACGTACGTGGCGAACTCCGTCTCGCTGCGGGGCCACTCGGTCAGCCGGCCGTACCGCTGTTCGTCGCGGAGACCGACGATCCGGTCCCCGGCGGTGAACACCAACCACGTCGTCCACCAGACCCCGACCAGCACCGGCGTGTTCCGCCGCCAGAGGCTGTCCCGGGCCACGTTGGCCACGACACGGGCCGGCACGACGAGGTTGGCGAACGGGACCAGCCAACCGGCGATGGCCCAGGCCGGGCTCAGCGTCGGCAGGGCTCCCGGGAATGCCGCCAGGTTCGTCCGCACCCGCCACGTCCAGATGATCACCAGCACCGCGGCGGTCAGGAGCGCCAGCGCGTAGACCAGGGTGAGTAGCCCCTCGGCGACGGCCGCGCCCAGCAGCAGGTCGCGGTCACCCCGCTCGGCGGCCGTGCGGGCCATCCGTACGCCGAGCACGGGGAACAGCCCGCTCGGCAGGTAGAGCAGGCTGGCCGCGCCGACCGCTGTCGCGGCGGCCGTGCCCAGGCGCCGGACGGGGTACGTGGGCACTCCTGGAGTGATTGCCGGCTGACCGAGCGGTGTGCCGCAGCGCTGGCATTCGTTGAAAGCCGGGGACGTGGCGTCCCCGCAGGTCTGGCATTGCATGTTGACCGTCCAGGAAGGCGGTGAGAGGCGACGGGCGCAGACTAGACGATCACGCGGTGGACGGTGACCCCGCGTCGCGCGGCGTGGAGGGGGCGTACCGGATGCTGGTGCACACCGCGATGCGTTCGACGTCAGTGAACGATGACCAGATTGGCCATGTCGACCACAGGCCGGTAGCCGAGAGTGGCGTAGATCTTGTTGGAGGTCGGGTTTGCCTGGTCGGTGAACAGGCACACCCGCGCACCCTCGGCCTGGATCCGCCGGGAAACCTCAGCGACCGCGTTGCTGGCCCAACCGCGCCCGCGCTGGGCCGGCGGCGTGTACACCGGGCCCACGCGCGCGACCCCGAACGACGGTGGGTTGGCGCCGGTGAGGTGCACCCGCTGCCCAGTCTCGTCGACCCAGAACCAAAACTGCCCGCCCTGCAGCCGGCGCAGCATCTCCGCACGGTCGGGTACCTCGTTGGCACTGGCACCGCGCTGACGGCCGGCCTGTTCGTCGGCGTCGCCCATGAACGCGCCGAACCACTCCGTAACCAGTTCCAAGTCGTCCTCGGTCGCCGCCTCCAAGCCACCGGGCGCACGCGCCGGCCACACCAGCTCACCGAGCTCGTGCAGCCGCGTGTGCAGATTGACCTGGACTCGGCCCCCGCCGAGTCGGGCCAGCTCAGCGGCGCACAGCTCAGCGGCAGGAAGGGCGCCGTTGACCGCGAGCACCTGCTCCCCGCGCTCGTGCAACGTGTGGGCCAAGGCCACTGCCGCCTCGTCAGGCATCGGCAACAGGAATGGCGGATAGGGTGCGAACGGCGCCGTCCGCATCCCGGCACCGACCACGGCGCCGGACTCGTCCCTGATCACCAGCCACCAATTGCGGTCGGGCTGCGCGATCCCGGCGGCGCGCTGCGACAACAGTCGGTGCGCAACGGTGGTCACGACCGTGCTGACCACCGGGTCGGCGGCCAGGTAGTCGCCGGCCGCGGCAAGAAACTCACCTGGATCGGTGTGGAACTGTAGGTGCGGTCCGGTGATCGGGATTGCGCTCATTTTCGTAAGCTATCCGCCGCCTCGCCCCAGCGGCACCTGGATTCTGCGCCGTCGAGAACGTGACTGTTGAGCGACCGTGCCGCCGTACGTGGCGAGCCGGCGCTTCACGAGGGGCTTGTCCGTCCACAGCGGCGATCCAGGAGAGCATCCGCTCCCTGCCGCTCTCAACGTATATCGCACCCGGGGGCTTGTGGCAAGACCCGGGTCGTGCCACAGAATTGCCGGCCGAGGCCAGCAAGCGGCCTCAGATCGGAGCTATACGTGAACCCGCTGACCACCAGCGCGTTTGATCTTCCCGACAACCTCTCTGCCAAGGCCGATCCCAAGCTGATCGCCGCCGACGAGCAGCATTTCGCGGCCATCGCGGAAAGCCTCGAGCAGTCGATCGCCGACCTGTCCGGCCGCCTCGATGCCGCACGCAAGGCGCCCGGCGGGATGGGCCGGCGGGCGATGGACCGGGACGAGGAGATCTACCGGCTGACCGCTCGCCTACGCGCCCTGCGTCGCTTCGGTCTGGACCTGTGCCTCGGACGCATGGTCGGCCCGGACAACTCCGAGCCCGTGTACGTCGGACGATTCGGCCTCACGGACGGCGCGGGTCGCCGGCTGCTGCTCGACTGGCGTTCCCCGGCGGCGGAGCCGTTCTTCGGGGCGACCCATGCCAACCCGATGGGCCTGGCAAGCCGCCGCAGGTATCGCTGGACCCGTGGCCGGATCAGCGACTACTGGGACGAGGTGTTCACCTCGGACGGGCTCGACGGGCACGCCGCGCTCGACGACCAGTCCGCCTTCATCGCCAGCCTGGGCGGCACCCGGTCGCCCCGGATGCGCGACGTGCTCGGCACCATCCAGGCCGACCAGGACGCCATCATCCGTGCGGGGTCGAGCGGCGCGCTCGTCGTCGACGGCGGTCCGGGCACCGGGAAGACCGTCGTCGCTCTGCACCGCACCGCCTACCTCCTCTACGCCGACCCCCGCCTCGGTCACCGCCGGGGCGGCGTGCTGTTCGTCGGTCCGCACGAGCCCTACCTGGCCTACGTCGCCGACGTCCTTCCCAGCCTCGGCGAGGAGGACGTGCAGACCTGCACCCTGCGGGACCTCGTCCCCGAGGGTGCCACGGCAACCGTCGAGACCGACCCGGACGTGGCCCGGCTGAAGTCGTCCGCGGACCTGGCGAAGGCGATCGAGGCGGCCGTCAGGTTCTACGAGGAGCCGCCGGCCAAGGGAATGACGGTCACGACCGACGAGTCCGACATCTGGCTGAGCGCCGACGACTGGGCCGAGGCGTTCGAGGCGCCGGGGCCCGGTACCCCGCACAACGAGGCACGTGACGAGATCTGGGCGGAGTTGCTCACCGTCCTGGTGGACAAGTACGACGGCGACGAGCCGGATGACGTGGTCCGCAGGTCGCTGCTGCGGAACAGGGAGTTGCGCACGACCTTCCACCGTGCCTGGCCGCTGCTCGACCCGGCCGACCTCGTCGCGGACCTGTTCTCAGTCCCCGCCTACCTGCGCAGGTGCGCTCCCTGGCTCGGCCCCGACGACGTACGGAAGCTGCAGCGCGGCGACGCGCGGGCCTGGACGGTGTCCGACCTGCCGCTCCTGGACGCGGCGCGGCAGCGGCTCGGCGACCCGGAGGCGTCCCGGCGTCGGCATCGGCGCGACACCGCCGTCGCCGCCCAGCGCGAGCACATGGCCAGGGTCGTCGACGACCTGATCGCATCCGCCGCGTACGACGACGGCGAAGGCCTGATGACAATGCTGCACCAGCAGGACCTGCGGGACGCCCTGGTCGACGAGACCGGCCTGCCCGGCGCTGATCGAGACCCGCTCGCCGGCCCGTTCGCGCACATCGTCGTCGACGAGGCTCAGGAACTGACCGACGCCGAGTGGCAGATGCTGCTGCTGCGCTGCCCGTCGCGCAGCTTCACCATCGTCGGGGACCGCGCCCAGGCCCGGCACGGATTCACCGAGTCCTGGCAGGAACGGCTCGAGCGGATCGGGCTCGACCGGATCAACGTGGCCTCCCTGACCATCAACTACCGGACGCCGGAAGAGGTCATGGTGGAAGCCGAGCCGATCATCCGGGCCGCGCTTCCGGACGCCAACGTGCCGACCTCCGTCCGCAGCAGCGGCATCCCCGTCGTACACGGATCCGCTGCGGATCTGGACTCGGTCCTCGCCACCTGGCTCGCCGCGCACGCCGAGGGGACCGCCTGCGTCATCGGCGATCCCACGTTCCGGGCGACGTCCCGCGTCCGGTCGCTGACCCCGGAGCTGTCGAAGGGGCTCGAGTTCGACCTGGTGGTCCTCATCGACCCGGAGGCGTTCGGCGAGGGCATCGAAGGAGCGGTCGACCGCTATGTCGCGATGACCCGAGCCACCCAGCAACTCGTCATCCTCACGAGCCCTGTCGGGCATCCCGGAGCGGAAGTCGTCGACTAACGGGCGGTGGCGCCAAGCGCTGACCGGTGGGCGGTCGGGCCGGATCGGACCTGTGGTCCGCCCGATGCAGTCATTTGCCGCGAGGCGGTTGCCCGCCGCCGTCGTGGCGTGGTGGCAGGATCTCCACATATGGAAGGTGTTCTGCTCCGTCGAGCTGCCCAACTCCTCGGCAGCGCCCGCCGTGTCGTCGTCCTCACCGGCGCCGGTATCTCCGCCGAGAGCGGTGTGCCCACCTTTCGTGACGGTCTCACCGGCCTGTGGGCGCGCTTCGACGCTCAGCGGCTCGCTACCGCGGAGGCGTTCCATGCCGATCCAGACCTGGTCTGGGGCTGGTACGAGTGGCGGCGCGCGCGGGTGTCCCGAGCCGAGCCCAACCCCGGTCATCTGGCGATCGCCACCATCCAGACCCGGGTCCTCGACAGCACCGTCATCACCCAGAATGTCGATGACCTGCACGAACGGGCCGGGACCCGGGCGCCGATCCATCTGCACGGCAGCCTGTTCGCACCCCGCTGCATCGCGGCGGCCGCCCATCCGGCGACCTTCGAGGGCACATCGGACGGCGAGCCCGCGCAGCCGCACGAAGGTCGCCGGATTCCACCGCCGCGGTGCGCGTCCTGCACAGCGCTCGTCCGCCCGGGAGTGGTGTGGTTCGGTGAGCCACTGCCCGAGGCGGCGTTGACCGCGTCGGTCGAAGCGGCCGTTGCCTGCGACGTGCTGCTGACGGTCGGCACCTCCGGTGTCGTGCACCCGGCCGCCGAGATCCCCCGGGTCGCGGCACGCTCGGGCGCTGTCGTGATTCAGGTCAACCCGCAGCCGACCCCACTCGACCGGCTCTGCGCCATCAACCTGCGCGGCACCGCGGCACACGTCCTCCCGGCCCTGGTCGCGGCCGCGTGGGAGGAGACCGACGAGGAATAGCGGCGGCGGGCCAGATGCCGGCTCACCTCCGCAGTCGCAAGCGGCCGGTGTGCCACCTCACCACCGCCGTGCCTCGCGCACTTCCACTTGCCAGCGGCGGTGTGCGGGTCCAGCCGCAGGCCGGCGGTCCGGGCGAGCGCCCAGTCTCGGTGTCAGAACGGATCAGCGTACCGATGCTCCCTCACGTGGTCGTAGATCTCGCGCAAGCACGGCTGACGGACCTCGGGCAGTCGCGCCAACGTGGAAAGGAACACGTCGGAGTCGGGTCGGAACGGCCCGAACGGCGTCAGTGCCGGAGGGTCGTCGCGACGGGCCTCGTCGGGCATCGTGCCGGCTCCCGGAACGGGCCGCCGGTCGCGGTGGAAGGCCAGATGCGCCCAGACGTCCCAGGACAGCGGCACGACGTCTGCTGCCCCGGACGGCGCCCAGTGCTCGCCGGTCTGCGGGTGTTGCGGGACGAGGGCGATGTCGGTGGCGATGGCAGGCAGGCCCGGTCCGACCAGGGTCAGTGCCCGGGTCTGCGGTCCGGGCGGGAGCAGAGCGTCGAGGGCTCGGCGGAAGGTGTCGGCGACCAGGCCGTCGGGGACAGTTACCCGGGTACCGGCCGACACGGCCAGCAGGCGGGCCAGCGCTGACCCGACGGCGGCGGCCCACAGCGGGCTCCACTGCCCCGGCGGCTCGACCGGTGGAACACCGGGCCGTCCCTCTCGAAGGTCCTCCCAGCCGGCTGGCCGACGTGGGGAGGCATCGGCGGTAACCCGGCGGATCGCCCTCGGGTCCAGCCACACCTCCTGCCAGAATGAGCAGTCGTCGATGCGGGTCGCCACCGGCCGTCCGCACCGCGCACACGCCAGATTGGGGCCGTCTCGGCCGTCCAGGCCGCAGCAGTAGCCGCCGGACCGTTCCGGAATGAAAACGGTGCCCCGGACGTCGCCCGGCGCGACCACAACAGCTCCTCGTGGCCCCGACGACAGGGCGTACACCGGCGCGTACACGCCACGGGCTTCCGCCTCATCTGCACCGACGTCGGCCCAGGGGCACCACGGCGGCCCGAGAGGCTCGGGGTTCACCGCGTACGTCCCGGGTTCCATCAGCACGCCGAGCAACCCGTGGCCGTACGACTGGCCCGCGTGCACAGGAAGCGCTACCCGCGACACCGGCACGGTCAGCGTGGCACCACAAGCCGCACACGAGAACACCGTCATCGCGCCTCCCGAGTGCTCGCCGCCACACTATCCCGCGGCGCGGCCCACTTCGGATCGCCGTCCACCGGCAAGGCCAGGTGCGAGCTTGTGCCGCCTGGCGGGTAGCCGGTGTCGACGTGACCCTGGCCCGCACCCAGCCGAGATCGCCGGGAAACGGCAGCCGTCACAGGCGGAAGACGCGTACGACGAGTGGGGTGTCGATCAGGGTGTGCGGCGCGATGGCGTGATAGGCCCACAGGTGCACCCAGGCGTTGCCGGTCCGCACGGTGAGGAACGCCTTGAACATCCCGGGCAGCGTGTACACGAGCAGCACCAGGCCGATCGAGGCGGCGGTGTCCTCGGCGGACGCGTAGCTGGTCCAGGCGTCACCGAGGTGCAGGGCGGCGTAGGTGAGGCCGCCGAGCGCCACCGCGCCGACCCGTCCGGTGAGCCGGGCGAGTCTGGGCACGACCAGCGCCTGCACGAAGACGAGTGTCGGAAGGCCGGTGCCCAACAGGTAGAGGACGAAGGTCAACGGCACGCCCGACGCCACCTGTCCCGCCGTCAGCGTGAGGATGGCCGAGCTGAGGCCGAGCAGTTGGGTGACCGACTCGATCGCCAGGACGACACCGATGACGGTCAGGTCGCGGCGGCGGTTCGCGCTTCGCAGACACAGCGCGGTCGTGTCGTATCGGCGACGGAACCACAGGTACGGCAGTGCGGCGTAGACGGTGGCGTTGTACGCGGCCCAGCCGAGCACTTCGGCCGGGCCGAGATGGTCCTCGCCGCCGATGAGCGTGCCGGCGAGGTGGAAGCTGATGGCGTGCCACCCCAGCGCGTGGCCGAGTGCCGCGCCGAGCAGTTGGGCCATCAGCCCGTACCCCATCAGCCCGAGGAGCTCGCGGCGCGCGGTCGGTGTCGTGGGCGCGCGGGCGGCCACGTCGACGGCGGCACGCCGGGTGAGCAGCCAGACGATTGCCGCGAGCACCACGACCTCCACGGCCGCACTGACACCGATCTGGCCGAGCGCGTTCTGGTACGACTGTGTCACGTTGGCAAGTTAACACGACTGTGTTAAAAAGAGCCATGCCAAAGATCGTCGACGTTGAGGCCCGCCGTGCCGAGCTGGCCGAGGCAGTCTGGCGGGTCGTCCGGCGCGCCGGCCTGGCGCACGCATCGGTCCGCAACGTCGCGCGGGAGGCCGGTCTGTCAGCCGGATCATTGCGCCACTCGTTCCCGTCGCAGACGGCGTTGACGGTCTTCGCCATGCGGCTCGTGGCGGAACGGATCCAGACCCGGATCGAGGCGATCGACGTGACCGGTGACCAGCTCCGGGTCGTGGAACGCTCGATCGCCGAGATGTTGCCGCTGGATGCCGACCGATTGGCTGAGTGTCAGGTGTGGCTCGCGTTCTCCGCGCAGTCGCTGGTGGATCCGGCGCTGCGGCCCCTCAGCGTCGAGATGCACCGCCTGCTCCGCCAGGCCTTTACCAATCTCGTCACACGGATCGCGGGACCGGACGTCGACCGTTCCTTGGAAGCGCGACGGCTGTACGCGCTCGTCGACGGGCTCATCCTGCACACGGTGCTGCACGGCGAAAGCCCTCGCCGCGCCCGGGCGGTCGTCAAGGCGCATCTCGCCGCACTCGCAGCCACCTCGACCACGCCATCGGGCACCACCGCCTGACCGGTGAACGTCCCAGGAGAGGAAGAATCCATGACCATCGAACAGCCCGCCGACGTTGTCGAGCGCCGGCGTGACCCGAAACGCTCCCTGAGTATCCGTGCCACCGTGCCGGTGGCTCGGTTGGCCGAGGCCCAGGGCGAGCAGCTCACGTCGCTGATCAGCCACCTCCGCGCTTCCGGCGTCGCACCGGCCGGCGCGCCCTTCGTCCGTTACCACACGTTCGGCGACGACAAGGCCGACCTGGAGACCGGCATTCCGGTCGGTGACGATGCCGACGGCACGGATCGCATCGCCGTCACCGAGCTGCCCGGCGGCACCGCCATCAGCACGTGGCACCTCGGTGCGCACGACCGACTCGCCGAGGCGTACGCGCGGCTGGAGGCGTGGCTCGGCGAGCACCAGCGCACGCCGGCCGGTCCGGCATGGGAGGTCTACACGTGGATCGACCCGACCGAACCGCTGGACCCGTCCGCCTGGCCGAGCCCGACCGAGTGGAGTACCGAGATCGTGCAGCCGGTCCGGCCCGCGTGACCGACGGCCTGATCTCTGCACCACGCGGGCGCGACCGGGCGGGGTTGCGGCCACGGAGCGGTGTGCGACCTGCTCGTGATGGGCGCGTCGCATGGACAGGGCAGGCCACCGTCGGTTAGCCGGTCTTCCTGGATCGCCGCGTTGAGGAGCGGCATGTCCGTAGGCCGAAGCCTGCCCGACCGCCATGATCGGGCCGGCCTCGGCTGACAATTCGGCCTGCTTCGATCAACCGCCGCCGCCCTCGGCGGCGGGACCCCGGCCACCCGGCCGCCGATGCTCTGCTGTGACCCAAGTCACCGTTTCGCCTTTTATTCCGACGCGCCTGACCCTCCGCAGTGCCCTCGGACGGGCCGGACCTGCGACTCCCGCAGGTTCGCCTTGGAGGTCCCACCCGGCCCTGGCCCCCAGCACCCCGCCGCCGGGCCGATGTCGTGTCGGTCACTACTGTTAGCGTGCCCTGCGTTGTCATTCGTGGCCGATTCCTCACGAAATCTGGCTAATTTGCCACTGCGGAGGGTATTCCTGATGGGCTGGCTACCGGTGGGAGACTCGTACGAGATCTCTCTCCTGGACGGAAAGGTGACGGCGCGGGCCACAGGCCCGCGAGCCACCGGCCGTCCACTGAAGACTCTGCCGAAGGTGCTGCGGGACACCCCCGAGGTGGACCGGTTGCGCCAGCTCGCCCAGTGGCTGGACCGGCACACCGCGGAATGCCTGACCCGGGTCGACGCCTGGGTGGTGTCCTCGCTGCCGGTGCCGACCGGGCTGCTGGCCCGGGTCTGGCCGGACCCGGCCTGGCGGGAGGCGCTGCGCGACCTCGTGGTGCTCGGGGACGACCCGGCCGAGCCGGGCTTCCTGCGGGACGTCACCGACACCGGTGACCTGCGCGTGGTCAACCTCGACGGGGAGACCGTCAGGCTCTCGCCGGTCAGCGCCACGCTGCCCCACCCGGTGCGCCTGCCCGACCTGGCAGACCTGCGGGAGTTCGCCGACGAACTGGACGTCGCCCAGCGGGTCGAGCAACTGCACCGGGGCACCTGGGGCAAGCCCGCCGACCTGAAGGACCGTGACACCACGATCACCGACTTCCGCGGCACCACGGTCCCCAACCGGCTGGCCGCCCGGGCCGCCACGCTCGGCTTCCGGGTCTCCGGCTCGCAGGTCAAGTGCCGGGTCTGGGAGGCCGGACGCACGGTCGAGGCTGCCATGTGGTTCGACGAGGACTACTGGGACTCCGAGGCGACTCTGGGCAACCTCTCCTGGTCGGTCGTGGACGGACCGACGCTGCGGTTGACCGACGTCGGGCCCGTGGCCTGGTCGGAAGGAATGCGGATGGCGACGGCCCTGTCCGGCGCCGTGACCGGAACGGGGAAGAAGGCGTGACCGGGATGACGACCATGTCGGGCGAGGACTCGGCCGAGAGCCTGCTCACCGCCGGCGCGGTGCTGCCGATCGACACCGCCGGGGCCGGCGACCGGGCGGTGCCCCTCACCGCCCGCACCTACCGGCACCCGGCCCTCGACGACCGGCCGGTGGTCCGCCTGGTCGACGCCGCCCTCGGCGAGGGCGAGGACATTGCTGTCGGGTTCCTCGGCCTGGCACCGGGTGCCGAGCCGGCCGTCGTCGGGCTGGGCCCGCGCCGCCCGTTGGCCTTCCCGGAGTGGGTGCTGGTGCACCACGCGGCGGACGGCCGGCACGCGCTGGCGGTGGTGCCGGAGTTGCAGAAGCTGGCCAAGCAGGTGCGGTCGCGGCCGAAGGCCGCCCTGGACGGGCACCAGACCCTCGCCGACCGGTTCGCCCGTACGCTGCCGCACTTCCTGCCGACGTTCTTCGAGCAGGCGGCACGGGTGTTCCTGGCCGCCGGGCAGGACACCTACGCGACGCAGCTGTTCAACAAGGCGCGCAAGGCGGAGGCGCAGCACGGCCTGCCGGTCGACCTGCACCGGCTGGACGAGGTCTACCTGGAGTTCGCGTCGGCCAAGGTGGTGTCCGCGACCGCGTTGGCCGGCTACGCGAAAGAGCTGTCCGCCCAGTTGCCGGCCGACGAGGCGCTGGACCGGTTCTGCCGGCTGGCGCTGCGGGCCGCGGCTGCCGGCGTGGTTCCGTCCGCGCAGTCGGCCACCGCGGTGAACCGGCTGGTCCGCACCGCCACCAAGGCCGCCGGCAAGGCCAGCGCCGCCGTCGCCGACCGTGAGGCGGCCTACCTGGCCGAGCTGCTCCGGCTGCCGGTGGCAGCCGAGGCGCCGGCCGGCTGGTGGAAGGCGCACCTGCCGGCGGTGACGGCGCTGGCCGGCCGAGACCCGGCGATCCGCGGCAGCCTGCTCGACCTGATGCCCGCCGACCGGGACAACCTGGTCGCGTGGCTGGCTGTGCTGACCGACACCGGTGCGCTCGCCGGGCTGTCCGAACCGGACGTGCCGGACACGGCCCGCCCGCAGGACGGCTCCGTCGGCTGGCTGCGCCGCTTCGTGAGCCGGGCCGGCTCCGGGTACCACCGCCGACGGGTGCCGGAGCTGTACCCACTCGTCGAGCGGATGGCCGACCGGCTGCGCGCCGAACTCGCCGACAGCGGCGAGACCCTCGCCGCCGACGGCGACCTGGACCTGCTCGACCTGCTGCTCGCCCTCGACGTGCCGGTGGCCCCGCCGAAGGAGCGCGAAGCCTTGGACCTGGCGCAGTGGGTCAGGGTTGGGGGAGAGCGGGATCTGCTCGCCGTGGCCGGCGACGACCGGTTCAGCCGGGCCCTGCGCCGCGGCCTCGACCAGCTCGACGACCAGCAGGCCGCCCTGCGCCGGCTGGCCGGGACGCCGGGCATCCGGCCGTTGCTGACCGACTGGCTGCGGGCCCGGATCCGCGACCGGTTCGCGACCGGACTGCCGTACCTGCCAAAGTCGGTGGACTGGTTGGGCAGCCTCCCGGTCGAGGCGCTGCGCCTGGTGTCCGACGACCTCGACCGACCCGGTGACCCCGGTCAGGGCGGCGGCCTCAGGCAGGCCCTGGACGTTGACCTCGCCGAACACGTCGCCCGCAGCCTGCGCGGCGGGATCATCGACGAGCTGGGCTGGCCGGACTGGGAGCTGGCCTGGCAGGAGGTGACCAGTGGGGACCGCAAGGTCGAGGTGATTCGGCAGGAAGCCTGGCCGTACGTGATCCTGGGCGGGCCTACGACGGTGCGGGTGCTCGGCGCCGAGGGCATCGTGCTCCGCCACGACCTGCGCATCCCGGCCGGCGACATGTGGGGTCAGCCCGGCTACCACTACGTCGACGGCCAGTTGCTGGTCTACTGGCGTTCCGAGGCGCTCGGCTACGAGCTGCGCGGCTACTGGCACTCGTCGCCCGGCGAGCCGCAGCCCATCCAGGGCCGTCGTCACGGCAGCCAGCCCCGCACGAACGAGATCACCCTGCCGCTGGCCGGCGGCGGGCGGACCACCGGCGGCGGCGTGCTGCACGTCGGTGACACCGTTGTCCCGGAGGAACTGCCGGTCATCACCGACGGCACCTCCCACTGGGTCTACCGCCGCAGCGAGGATGACGGCACCTACGGCTGGCGCGAGTACGACGCGGTCAGCAACTCCCACGGCCGGCGCAGCCTGCCGCGGTTCCTGGCCGACCTTCCGGTCCACGGAAGCCACCTCCAGGAGTCGGCGAGCTGGCTGCGGCCAGCCCTGTCCGACCGGGCCACCCCGGCCGCCGTTCCGGTGGACGGTCTGCTCGGCTGGCGGGTGGTCACCCTGCCCGACGGCTCGGTACGCGGCGAGGACCTGGCCGGTCGTACCGTCACCGTGGCCTCGGGACAGGAGCCGGTCGCGGCGCTGGTGCTGCCCGGCGACGACCGGCCGCGGGCCGTCCTCGACGGTTTCGTCCTGGTCGACCCGGACGGGGTGGTGTCGGCCGCCGGCAGCGGGGGCTACAACCCCGCCGCGCTCCCGCTGCCGGAACGGAAGTTCCTCGGCAACATGCTGCCCCGGGATCCGGCCGGCTCCACCGCCCTGCGCCGGGTGGACCGGGACACCGCCACCATGCTGCTCAAGGTCGCCCTCGACGAACGCCGCGCCGCCCTGGCCGAGAAGGCCGCGCGGGCCGCAGCCCGCGCGGCAACCGGACCCCGGTTGACCGCTGCCACGCAGGCCATCACCGGCCTTCCCGTCGCCGTCCCGGCGTCCATGGTCGGCACACCGGCCGGCACCTCCAGCACCGGACCGTCCACCGCCGACGCGGACAAGGACGCGCTGGTCGAGCTGGTCCGCTCGACGTTGCCGGCGGTCAGCCACGACGCGGTGCTGGCCGGGGTGGCCGGGGTGCTGCGGCTGGCCGCCCGGGTGCGCACCGACCTGGACGGGGTGACCGAGCGCCTCACCAGGTCGTTGTCCGCGCCGAAGGCGGTGGCGCCGGTGGCCACCGCGACCGGACCCACCGACGAGCAGCTCAACATGGCGCTGGACGGTCTGCGTGGCTCAACCTACGGGGTGACCCGCTTGGCCCGCGCCTTCACCCAGTTCCAGGCGTTCGCCGCCCAGCGGTCCGCCACCACCGGGAGCGAACCCGCCGTACGGCTGCATCTCGACGGACCGTCGCTGCCGGCCGCGCTGGACTGGTGGTCCCTGCTCGGCGGTGTCGCGGCCGTCGCCTACCGGGCCGTCGCCGCGGTCACCCCGGACGAACACCGGGAGACGCTGCGCGCCCTGCTCACGGAGCTGGACCGGCTCGACCTGAGCACGGTGGCCGAGCCGGCCCGGTGGCGCCGGTTCAGGCTGCACCTGCTGGACGACGACCTGAACAATCCGGACGGCACGCGCCGTTCCCCCCGGCCGGGCATCCTGCCGCTGCCCGACGGGGCCTTCATCGCCGTCCTCAACTACAGCGGCACGACCACCGGCTACCACTTCGACGCGCTGTACCACGACCCGGCCGGCGCGTTCGCCGTGCCCGAGCCGTACACCGTGATGTTCTCGGCGCCGGTCGGGGACGAACGGGCGGCCGGCTGGCTGGGCGGTTTCCTCACCGAGTGGGCCGCGCGCGGCCCGCTGCCCTGGCGGCCGGAAGCGGCCGAGCGGTTCGCCGAGCTGACGGGTGTCACCCCCACCGCCGCGAAGCTGGTGCTGGCCGGCCTGCCGTACCTGGACTCGTCGACCACCGTGCCGACCGAGCTGCGCAAGGCGCTCGGGGTCAAGCAGGTCGGCGAGGTCAAGCTGGCCTTCGGGGTGCTGGACGAGGCCAGCCCGGAGGTCCGGCGAGCCGTGGTCTCGGCGCTGCTGCCGGACGACCCGGCCCGGCTGTGGGCCGACGGTCCGGACGTGGCCGCCGCCGCGGCGGTCTGGAACGCCGCCCTGGGGCGCCGGGTGGTGGTGCCCGAACAGTTGCTCGCCGAAGCGGTGCGCGCCATCCGACACGGCTGGGGACCCGCGAAGGCGTTGCCGGCGCTGCTCGACCCGGCCCGTTCGGTCGAGCTGAGCACCGACCTGGCCTTCCAGATCAAGGGCGACCGGGCCCGGCAGGTCGACGGCCGGGCAGTGGGCTTCACCGGTGAGGTGCTGCGCTCCACGATCGCCCTGGCGGCCTGGGTCGCCCACCACACGCCGGCCGGCGACCCGTGCCGGGCCGCGCTGCCGGCCGCGCTCGCCGCAATCCGGGACCGGCTGGCCAACCCCGGCCTGCTGCTCGACCTCGACCAGTACGTCTCCCTGCCGGACTTCCAACAGGTGGCGGGCACCCCGTCGGAGACCGGCCCTGGCTGGGAACGGTACGGCGCCATCGTCCTGGCCACCTACGACAGCCAACCGTCGCCCGCGTTGCGGCCGGACCTGCTCGACGCCGACGGGACGGACCCCTACCTGCCGGCGCTGCGGCGGGACGCGGCCAAGCCGTACCCGATGGAGGTGGCGCTGCGCCTGGTCCGTGACCCGCGGTTCGCCGCGCTGCTCGGCGATCCGGGGGAGCCGGGCGGCGGCGCGCGGGCGGCGGACGGGGCCTGGTGGCCGCAGGATCCGACCCGGTCGGTGCCCGACCTGGTCGCCGAGGCGGCCGGGGAACACGGCCTGGGCGCCGACGCGGCGGCGGTGTACCTGATGCTGCTGGCCATGCCGGACCCGACCGACCGCAACACGGCGAAGTGGACCGGTTGGAAGCCGACCCGGCTGAAGACGGCCCGCGCCGAACTGGCCGGCACCGACCTGGTCATCGAGGCCAGCCGGTCCCGGGCCGGCCGGTCGCTGTTCCTGCCCGGCCCGTGGCTGGAGCGCGGCAGCGGGCAGGCACCGATCGAGGGCTGGAAGGTCGCCCTGTTCGACCTCGCGCCCGACGGCACGGCCGGCCTCGGTGTGACCGTGCCGTTCGAACCGGTCGCCGACCTCTACCGGCGGGCCTGGCAACGTCTCCGCGACGGCGACCGGCCCCGGTTCGACAACCTGCCCACCCGCCGCTGACCCGACCCGGAGGGGGGTGGTGCCCGCGACGACCGACCAGGCCGTCGCGGCACCACCCCGCCGCCGACCCCTGTCCCGCACACCCATCCGAACCAGAGAGATCGAGGAACACCCGTGACCGTGACGGAACACGTCCGCCCCACCGCGGCGCCGGAGACCGCAGCCCAGGTCCTCTCCGCCGAACAGCGGTACGCCGACGAGCTGGCCTTCCTGGCCGCGTACGACGACGGCGCCCGGCCGCCGGGCTGGGCGCTGACCCCGCGCGCCGTGGTCACCTTCATCCGGGGCAGCGACGGCGAGGCGTTGAAGCTGCCCGCCGAACGGCGCACCGGTCCGGACGGCACCGAACTGCCGGCCAGCATGACCATCCCGCCGAAGTTCGTCGGTGAGCGGAGCCTGGTCGAGCGGTGCGTGGTCACCCTGGCCGGTGAGCGGGGCCTGCTGCTGGTCGGCGAGCCCGGTACCGCCAAGTCCATGCTGTCCGAGCTGCTGGCCGCCGCGGTCTGCGGCACCAGCGCGCTGACCGTGCAGGGCACCGCCGGCACCACCGAGGACGCCTTCCGGTACGGCTGGAACTACGCCCTGCTGCTCGCCCAGGGCCCGACCCCGCAGGCGCTGGTCGACTCGCCGGTGCTGACCGCGATGCGCACCGGCCGGGTGGTCCGGATCGAGGAGGTCACCCGCTGCCTGCCCGAGGTGCAGGACGCGCTGGTGTCCATCCTGTCCGACCGGCGGATGAACGTGCCGGAGCTGGCCGGCACCGAGGACGGCCTGATCCGCGCCGTGCCCGGGTTCACCGTGATCGCCACCGCCAACCTGCGGGACCGGGGCGTGTCGGAGATGTCCTCGGCCCTCAAGCGCCGGTTCAACTTCGAGACCGTCCACCCGATCTCGGACGCGGACACCGAGACCGACCTGGTCCGCCGGCAGGCCACCGCCGCCGTGCAGCGCGCCGGCGCGGCGTACACGGTGGACGACGCGGTGCTGGACGCCCTGGTCACCGTCTTCCGCGACCTGCGTACCGGCCGGTCGGGCGAGGGCTGGGACGTGGAACGGCCCGGCACGGTGATGTCCACCGCCGAGGCGGTGCAGGTGGCGGCGTCGCTCGGCCTGGCCGCCGCGTACCTGCCCGGCGGGGACGCGCTCGACCTGGTGCCCGGGCACCTGCTCGGCGTGGTCCGCAAGGACGACCAGAACGACCACGCCCGGCTGCTCGGCTACTGGGACGGCCCGGTCCGCCGCCGCGCCGAGGACGGCTCGGCGATGTGGCGCCGGCTCTGGGACCTGCGGGAGAGCCTGCGGTGACGACCCTCTCCAGCACGTCGACCGGTGCGGCGCCGCCGACCGCCGCCCCGGTGGCGGCCGGCCCGTCGACGGTCGACCCGACGACGGCCGACCCGCGAGCCGTGGTCGACGCGCTCGCCGGTTCGGTCCGGCCGTACCTGATCGGGGTGCGGCATCACAGCCCGGCCCTCGCGGCGGTGGTTCCGGCACTGCTGGACGCCGCCGGCGCCGAGGTGGTCTGCATCGAGCTGCCGGCCGACTTCCAGCGCTGGCTGCCGTACCTGTCCGACCCGGCCGCCCGGGCCCCGCTGGCCCTGGTCGGCAGCCACGGCACGGACGGGCCGATGGGCTTCTACCCGTTCGCCGACTTCTCCCCGGAACTGGCCGCGATCCGTTGGGCCCGGCAGCGCGGCGTCGAGGTGGTCTGCTGCGACCTGCCGCTGGCCGACCCCGGCTGGACCGCCGACACCACCGACCCGGCCACCGACTCCGGCCCGACCGCCGGTACCGCGCCGACCGCCGATCCCGACCCGGACGCCGGTGAGCCGGTGCCCGGCCTGCGCCGGTCCGGCTACGCCGTCGCACTCGGCGCCAGCGGCACCGGCCGGGACGGCGACGACCTGTGGGACCGGGTGGTCGAGGTACGTGCCCCGGGCTGCCCGCCCGAGGCGGTCCGCCGGGCCGCCCTCGGCGTCGGCTGGGCGATGCGTACCGACAGCGCCAGCGGCGACGGCGTACCGGCCCGGGACCTGGCCCGTGAGCGGCACATGCGCCGGGTGCTGGCCGAGGCCGGCGCAGCCGGCCGGCGGGTCGCCGCCGTCATCGGCGCCTTCCATGCCCCGGCCCTGCTCACCGCCCCGTCGGCCGATACCGACGCCGACGACGGCGCGGCCCGGACGGCCGGCACGGCCGGCGCCGCCCCGACGTCCGCCGTGGACGACGGCGGGGACCGGACGTCCCCGGTCGGCGGAGAAACGGTGTCGACCGCCGGTGTCGCCGCCGCGTCCACCCGGCCCGTCGTCGCCCCGACCGGTCCGGTCCGGTCCGTGCCGACCCGACCCGGGTCGGCCACCACCAACGGCGGCGGCACGGCGATCACCTCGCTGGTGCCGTACGCGTTCGACCTGCTCGACTCCCGGTCCGGCTACCCGGCCGGGATCCGCGACCCGCGCTGGCAGCAGTCCGTCTTCACCGCTGGCGGCGACCCGGAACGGATCCGGGCCGCCGCCGCCCGGGCGGTCACCGACCTGTGCCGGGAACTCCGCTCGGCCGGGCACACCGCTGGTACCGGCGAGGCCGCCGAGACGGTGCGGCTGGCCGGCGACCTGGCCCGGCTGCGGGACCTGCCCGCCCCCGGCCGGGGCGAGGTGCTGGAGGCGGTGACCACCGTGCTCGGTCAGGGTGAACTGCTCGGCCGCGGCCGGGCGCTGGCGAAGGCGCTGGAGACCGTGCTGGTCGGTGCCGAGCGGGGCCGGGTCGCCCCCGGTACGCCGCGGTCCGGGCTCGGCCCCGCGGTCGAGGCGGAACTCACCGCGCTACGGATGCCCAACCCGGACAGCCCGAAGTCCCGCGAGGTGCGGCTGGACCCGCTGCGCACCGAGCTGGACGGGCGGCGGGAGATCCTGCTGCAACGCCTCCAGGTCTGCGGCGTCGGCTACGGCGAGCCGATCGCGGTGTCCGGCACCGGCGACGGTGCCGCCCTGACCACCCGCTGGCAACTGGCCTGGACGCCGTCCGTGGCGGCCCGGCTGGACCTGGTCGGCGTACGCGGGGTGACCGCGGCGCTGGCCGCGGCCGGCACCCTGCGGGAGCGGTTCCGCCGGGAGGCCGCCGACGGCGGCCCCACCGCCGCGCAGCTGCTCACCGGGCTACGCGACGCCGCCCGGTGCGACCTGCCCGAACTGGTCACGGATCGGCTCGAACTGGCCGCCGCGGTGCTGCCGGGCACCGGCACGCTGCCCGAGCTGCTGGCCGCGCTGGACCTGCTGGAGGCGCTGCGCCGGGAACACCTGCCCGGCACCACCGCCGACGGTCGGGCCCGGGCGGCCGAGCTGGCCGTCGTGCTGCTGGACGCGGCGGTCCGCGGGCTGCCCGGCCTGGCCGGCAGCGACGCCGCAGCCGATGCCGCCGCGCTGGTGGACCTCGCGGTCCGGGCCGGCGAGGACCGGATCGGCCTGCGCCTGGACGAGGCTCTCGGCTACCTGGCCCGGGCCGGTTCGTCGCTGATCCAGGGTGCCGCCCTGGCCGCCCGGGTGCTGCTCGACCTGACCGACCTGGAGACCCTGGGCACGCGGGTGGCCGGCTGGATCGACGCGGCGACCGGGCCGGACACCCGTCGACACCTGCACCGGCTGCTCGGTGGTCTGCTCACCGCGGCGCATCCGCTGCTGCAGTCCGCCCCGGCCGCGCTGGACCCGCTGCTGGAGCGGATCGAGCGGCTCACCGACACCGAGTTCCTGGACCGGCTTCCGGCGCTGCGTGGCGGGTTCGACGTGCTCACCCCGGCGGCCCGGGAGCGGCTGCTGCACACCGTCGCCGAACGGCTGGGCGACCGGCTCGATCTGGCCCTGTCCGCCGCGCCCGAGCTGCTGGCCCGCTGGGCCGCCGCCGACGCGGCCGGCCGGGCCGCCCTGGTCGCCCGCGACATCCCGATCCCGGGCACGCCGACCGGCGCCGCCGACGTCGAAGCCGGGCCGGGCACGGTGACCGGCTCCGCCGACCTCGAACCCGGGGCGGGCACGCCGGCCGCCTGGCTCACCGCCACGGACCGGTGGCGGCTGCTGCTCGGCCGCCAACCCGACCGGTTGCCGACGGACGCCCGCCGCTACGCCCGCGCCCTGGACGAGCTGTACGGGGCGGGTCAGGGCGAGGGCGCCACCGACCTCGGCCAGGCGGCCGGCGGCGGCCAGGAGGCCTCCTTCCCGACCGCCCGCGAGTGGGCCGACGAACTCGAGGCGCTGTTCGGCACCGCGGTACGCGAGGAGGTCATCGCCCGGGCGGCCGAGAGCGGCCGTACCGACGTGCTCACCGAACTCGACCCGGCCGCGGTACGCCCCTCGATGGAGCTGCTGACCTCGGTGCTGTCGCTGGCCGGTGGCCTGCCCGAGGGGCAGTTGGCCAAGCTACGGCCACTGGTCCGGCGGCTGGTGGAGGAGCTGACGAAGCAGTTGGCCACTCAGGTGCGTCCGGCGCTGACCGGGCTGACCAACCCGCGTCCGTCCCGCCGTCCCGGCGGCCGGATCAACCTCGCCCGTACGCTGCGGGCGAACCTGGCGCACACCCAGCGGCTCGGCGACGGCCGGACGGTGGTGGTGCCGGAACGCCCGGTCTTCAACACCCGGACCCGCAAGGAGGCCGACTGGCGGCTGGTGCTGGTGGTCGACGTGTCCGGCTCGATGGAGGCGTCGGTGGTGTGGTCGGCGTTGACCGCCGCCGTGCTGGCCGGGGTGCCCACCCTGTCCACCCACTTCCTCGCCTTCTCCACCGAGGTGGTCGACCTGACCGACCGGGTCGACGACCCGCTGTCGCTGCTGCTGGAGGTGCGCGTCGGTGGCGGTACGCACATCGCCGCCGGGCTGGCCCACGCCCGCTCGCTGGTGACCGTGCCGAGCCGCACCATCGTCGCGGTGGTCAGCGACTTCGAGGAGGGCTACCCGCTGGCCGGGCTGCTCGGTGAGGTCCGGACGCTGGCCAGTTCCGGCGTGCATCTGCTCGGCTGTGCCGCGCTGAACGACAGGGGAGTGCCCTGCTACTCGGTACCGGTCGCCGAGCAGCTCGTCGCGGCGGGGATGCCGGTCGCCGCTCTCAGCCCGCTCGAACTCGCCCGCTGGGTGGGCGACCGTGTACGCGGAGGATCACGTTGACGGACCGCACATCCACCGCCGTGGACACCGACCGGCTGCCGCCGGTGCTGCCGGGGGTCGCCGCCGCGGCGGTGGCGGCCCTGCCGCCCCGGCTGCACAAGCGGCTGGACGCCACTGTCGAACGGCTGGCCGGTGTACCGGTCGGCCGGGTCGACGGCGGCGTGTCGGTCGACTGCGGCGCCGAGGCCCTGGTCACCCTGACGCCCGGACCGACCGGCGCGGTCACCGACCCGCACCAGGCAAGGTGCAGCTGCCTGCTGTCGCCCCGCTGCCTGCACCGGACCGCGGTCCTGGTCGCCTGCCCGGTCGCGGACCCGGCCACCCACCCCGATCCGGTGTCCGCCACCGCCGCGTCGTCCACGTCGGACGACGTCGGCGCGGCCACCGGGCGTGCCGGGAGGGCCGGGCGTACCGGAAAAGCGGATGGCGCGGCCGCCGGTCGTGCCGGACGGAGCGCGGCACCGACGAAGGCGCAACGGGCCGCCGCCGGCGCGCTGTGGCGGGCAGCCGCCGCGGTGCTCGCGGCCGGTGTCCCGGCCGCCGGCGCGGTCCCGCAGGCCGAACTGCTGCGGGCCGCCCACAGCGCCCGGCTGGCCGGCCTGCCGCGGGCCGAGAGCGCCGCGCTGCGCGCGGTACGTGGCCTGCGCGCGCACCGGGGACGACAGACCGGCCACCGTCTGGCGGAGCTGGTCGAGGTGCTGCACGACCTGCTGTACGTGGCCGGTCGGCTGGCCGCCGGCGATCCCGACCCGGCACTGGTCGGCATCCTCCGGCGGGCCTACCAGCCGGACGGCACGCTGGAGGTGTACGGCGTCTGCCGGGAACCGGTGATCAGCGCGACCGGGTACGCCGGGGTGGTCACCCACCTGGTCGCCGCCGACGGGCGCCAGCTCTCCTTCGGCGACGTGAAGCCGGGCGGCCCGGACCGGGCGCAGGACTGCGCCCGGGCGGTCACCGAGATGGGCGCGGTCGCGGTCAACCACGCGGTGCTGGCTCGCGGCGGCCTGCGGATCACCGGCACCACCGTCTCCCCGGACGGCCGGCTCGGTGCCGGCAAGGGGGTCCGAGCCACCCCGATCACCGGGACCGACTGGTCCACCGGGCCCCTGGCGGAACTGTTCGCCCGCCCGCTCGCCGAGGTGGTGACCGCTCAACTCGCCGCCGACGATCCGGAGGACCCGGCCCGGGCCGGGACCGCGCTGGTCGGCTGTGACCTGATGGTGGTCGGTGCCGCCGGTGACCAGGTGCTGGCCCGGGAGCTGGCCCCCGCCACCGACGCCGGACCGGACCGCGCGCCGGTGCCGGACGGGCCGGTGATCCGGCTGGTGCCGGTCAACTCCCACCCGGTGCTGGCCCACGTGGCGAATCTGCGGCGGCTCGCCTCCAGGCCGGGCCTGCGGATCCGGGTGGTCGGCCGGCTGGACCCGGACCGGGCCAGCACGCTGCACCCGCTCGCGGTCGGCCCGGTGCCCGGTGCCGCCACGACGCTGCGGCTGCCGGCGGACTGGCACGGCCGGGCGGACCTCGGCTACGACCAGATCCAGGGCGGCCACCTGCCGCCGCGCGACCCGGCCGCGATGACCGAACCGGTTCTCGCCGTCGGTGCCGACGCGGTTGCGGAGTCCCCGCTGTGGCGGGTCCGCCGGTTGGTGGAGCTGGCCGTCTCCGGCGGTCGCCGCGCCGTCGGCGAGGCGGCCCGCGGCGAGGGCGCCGGGCTGGCCGGTCCGCTGCGCCGCGCCGGCTTCACCACCGCCGCCGCGGTGGCCGCCGCGCTCGCCGATGAGTCCGACCGGCGCGGCCGGGACGCGTTCGGCCGGCTCACCGATCCCGACCCGGACCGGTACGCCTGGGCCTGGCTCGCCGCGACCGCCCACCTCGCCGCCACCGAGCGGGAGCTGATCCGGTCCTCCTGGATCGGCCCACCGGTTGGCTGACCTGCCGGAATCCGGGGGCGATCGCGCTCCCGGGCCGGTGGGTGGCAGGCCAGGTGATGGCGAAATCTGACCCGGACCGCCTGCGCCTCGGCGCCCGCCCGAACCCTGGGCGGGCGCCGAGGCTCGGCGAAAGGCGGCAGGTCCAGCCCCTCGTCGCCGAGGGCAACAAACATCCGGGTTCGGATCCGGCTCAGTACCACCGGCGGCTGGCCGGGCAGGGAGGGCGAAGCGACGCCCCAGCCCTTGGCGGCCAGGCCCGCGGCGAGCACGGGTGGCAGCGCGGCGATACGCGCGAACAGCTGTTCCCGCAGCTCGACCGGCGCGTTGTCGCTGCGCCGCTGCTGCGGAATCTGACTGCTCACCGTCGGGCGGGCCCCACAGGCGGCGGGAGTTGGCCGCCGGGCGGCCTTGTCGACGTCCTCGGAGACGGCGTCGGGCGGACCCGGTCGGCGAGGAATGCCAAGCGTTCCCGCAGCCAACCGGCTACGGTCGCCAGCGCCGGCGCGGCGATGCCGTGTCCGACCGGATCGCGGCGGGCGAGGGTCGCGGCACCGGCCTCGGAGAGCAGGTAGTTCCAGGTACGGTCGAGCAGTTCCCGTGGGATGACGCTGTCCTGCTCGCCCTGGGCCACGACGACGGGCACACCGGCCAGCCGGGCGGGCGTGGTCGGGACGCCGGCGTCGAACGGCAGCGTCCCGTACAGGATCGCGGCTCCGGCGTAGCGGCCCGGATCGTCGAGCAGCAGCCCACCGGCGAACGCGGCCCCGCCACTGAACCCGATCAGCACCACCGGCCGGCCCGCGGGAGCGACACCGTCGAGCCAGTCGCGGAACCAGTCCATCGTCGCGCGCAACGACTCGGCGACCGGCCGCCCGATGCCGCGGTTGGCGAACCACGCGTACCCGCCGCCCTCGGCGATCGGCGCCCGCACCGCCGCGTACGTGGGGCCCACGGGCAGGTGGTCGGCCAGGCGAAGGATCTCCCGCTCGTGCGAGCCACGGCCATGCAGCAGCACCACCAGCGGGGCATCCGCGTCGGTGCTGCCCGCGGTGGCCACGACCGGCGGCGCGAACGTCTGCATCGCGCTCATCGCCGCACCTTCGTCCGCGCGGGCGCCGTGGCGTCAACCGGGCCTGGCAGCAGCCGGCCCGCCGTGCCGACGCCGCTCCAGCGTCGCACCTTCGCCAACAGGTCGGGGTGCTCGACGGGCGCCGCGTTGGGGCTGACGCTCATGCTGCGCCGCCCACCGGCCCGACCAGCTTCCAGCCGGTCTGCCAGTTCCACCCGTTACGGGCGTTGAGCGAGATGTTCAGCAGTGCCATCTCCTCCAGCGACCGGGCCATCCGCAGCCCGCCCGCGTCGATCACCCGGTAGCCCAGGGAGGAGGCCAGCTCGGCGACCGTGTCCTTGGCGGCACCGTCGTCGCCGGCGATGAAGGCGTCCAGGGGCGCGCCGCTCTCCACCGGGTTGCTGTGGCGGCTCGCGAGGATGGTGTTGAAGGCCTTGACCACGGATGCCCCGGTCACCTGGGCCTGAAGCTGCTCCGCAGCCGAGACGCCGCCGGTGACCAGGTCGCTGTAGGTGTCGTTGAGCGGGTTCGTCACGTCGACGAGGACCTTGCCGGTCAGTGCCTCGCCCAGCTCGGTGGCGATGCCGGTGACGGCGGCGTGCGGGACGGCGAGCAGCACGAGATCTGCTCCCCGCACCGCCTCGGCGTTCGACGCGGCGGCGCTCGCACCGGCGCTGCCGGCCGCCTTCTGGGCGTGCTCGGCGCTGGTCGCCGCCATGACGACGTCGTGACCGGCGCGCACGGCGGCGGTCGCCACCGCCCCACCGACATTGCCGGCACCCAGGATCGCGATACGCATGTCCCACTCCTTCTCTGACCGATCAGATGTTGTCCACTCAACGACTGTACGACCGGCTATTTGATCCGTCAACATCTGTGGTGTAAGGTTTCTGGCATGGTGAAGAGCGCAGTCGACCACGGGCTGGTGACGACGTTCGGGCGGCTCGTGGAGGCGTACAGCGCGCTCGAGCGGCAGCTTGGCGAGGCGCTGGAGCGCGAGTGCGGCATCCCGCATACCTGGTTCGAGGCTATGCTGCGCATCGCCCGCTCGCCGGACAAACTGACGATGAGCGCCCTGGCGAGCCAGATCGCGCTCACCACGGGAGGGATGACCCGGCTCCTCGACCGGATGGTCACCGCCGGTCTCGTGGAACGCGTTCCCTGCCCTACCGATCGGCGGGTCAGCTTCGCCGCCCTCACCCCGGCCGGACGGCAGAAACTCGAGGAGGCGGCCAAGATTCACGTGCGCAACCTCGAGCGCGTCTTCGCCGACTACACCGGCGACGAGATCAAGACCCTGGACGACCTGCTCGACCGTCTCCTGCGGCGCGACCGCGAACGGCCGGCCCACGAGGCCGCACCGTGCCCCACGCCCGGCGACGCCGCAGCCCCGGCCGGCTGACCGACAATGCCCTGACCAGTCCCTTCGGCGGGGGGCCACTTCGGGGAGACCGAAGTGGCCCAGCCTCCGTTCTGTTCGACAGGCCGAGCGCAGTCCTGCGGGCGATCAGGACGTGGCGGGCTCCGGCAGCACGTAGACGCTTCCCTGGACGGTGAGGCGGACGTTGGTGCCCGAGGAGTAGTGGGTCGGCTGGCCGAGGATCCGTGCGGTGATCCGGGTGCCGTCGTCCAGTTGGACGTCGATGAGGGCGTCGTGGCCTTGGAACAGATGGTGGCGGACGGTCGCGGGTACCCCCGGTGCGTCGGCGTCGTTCAGCCGCAGCTGCTCCGGCCGGATCAGGACCGTGACGTCCCCGCGGTGTGGGCTGGAGAGCGGGAGGGTGCCGAGTCCGGTTTCCGCAGTCCCGCCGCTGGCGGTGGCCCTGAGGAGGTTGGCATCGCCGATGAAGGTCGCCACCCACGGGTCCGCCGGGCTGCGGTAGAGGTCGGACGGGCTGGCCTCCTGCCGCACCCTGCCGTCGTGCATGACGACGACCTGGTCGGCGATGGAAAGGGCTTCGGCCTGGTCGTGCGTGACGAGGACGGCGGTGGCGTCGTCGGCGTGGAGCGCGGCGCGCAGGTCGGCGCGTAGTTCCGTGCGGAGGCTGGCGTCGAGCGCGGTGAACGGTTCGTCGAGCAGGATCAGCGGTGGACGTGGTGCCAGGGCTCGGGCGACGGCCACCCGCTGCTGTTGCCCGCCGGACAGCTGGTGGGGCATCCGCTTGCCGTACCCGGCGAGACCGACGAGGCCGAGCACCTCCTCGACGCGGCCGCTGCGCCGGGCGGCGCGGTCGAGGCCGTAGCCGACGTTGCCGGCCACGTCCATGTGCGGGAAGAGCGCGCCGTCCTGGGCGACCACAGCGACCCGTCGCCGGTGTGGGGCGACGTGCAGGCCCGGCCCGGCCACCGGCGTGTCACCGACACGGACCTCCCCGCCGTCGAGGCGCTCGAACCCGGCGATGCAGCGCAGCAGCGTGGTCTTGCCGCAGCCGGACGGGCCGAGCACCGCGGTCAGGGTGCCGGCCGCCACGGTCAGGTCGGCCGCGCGGAGTGCGTGGACCGCCCCGTAGCTCTTGCTGGCGCCTCGGACGGTGAGTGTGGTCATGGTCGGTCTTTCGGGTTGAGGGTGCGCCGGGCCAGGATCAGGGCGGGGCCGGTGGACAGCAGCACCAGCAGCGCCGCGTACGGTGCCCCGCCGGCGTAGGCGGCCACGGAGGTGTGCGTCCACAGCTCGGTGGCCAGGGTGTCGGTGTCGGTGGGGCGTAGCAGCAGCGTCGCCGGTAGTTCCTTCATGCAGGTCAGGAACACCAGTGCCGCGCCGGCGCCGATTCCGGGCAGGGTGAGTGGCACGGTGACGGTCCGCAGCACTGTCAGCGGCCCGCGTCCCAGTGACCGTGCGGCCTCCTCGAGGCTTGGCGGGGCCTGGGCGGCGGCTGTCGCGACGGCACCGACGGCGAGGGGGAGGAAGAGGGCGGCGTAGGCCAGCGCCAGCAGCCAGGTGGTCTGGTAGAGCGGGTACGCCACCTGGATGCCGAAGAACACCAGGGACAGGCCGATCACCAGCCCGGGCAGCGCGTGCGTGAGGTAGGTGAGCCGGTCGATGAGGATGGCCAGCGGTCCGGGAGCGCGGGCCGACAGCAGGCCGATCGGCAGGGCGAGGAGCATTGTCAGGGCGGTGCCGAGCGCGGACACGGTGAGGGAGTTGCCGGCAGCCGTGGCGATGTCCGTCAGCGACCCGGGCCGGGAGACGCCCTCGCCCATCCAGTGCAGCAGCGCTGCGGTGGGCACCGCGAAGCTCCCGGCGGCGACGGCGAGCAGCGCGAGGACGGCCGGGATCCGCCACGCGCCGAGTGGCAGCACGGCGGCCGGGCGGCGTACCCCGCTGCCGATCTTGGCGTAGCGTGCGTCGCGCCGCCGGGTCGCGAGTTCGGCGCCGAGGATGAGCAGCGTGACGGCCACCAGGGCGGTCGAGAGCACGAGCGCGCCCGTCCGGTCGAAGCCGAGGTTGAACGAGGTGAAGACGGCGCTGGTGAAGGTCGTGACGCGCAGCATCGCGACCGCGCCGAAGTCCGACAGCACGTACAGCGCGACCAGGAGGCCACCGGCGACGAGCGCGGGGCGGATCTGGCGCAGCGTGACCCCGGTGAAGGTCTGCCACTGGTTGCGGCCCAGTGCCTGCGAAGCCTCCTCGACCGCGGGGTCGGTGCCGATCAGGGCGGCGGCGGTCGGCAGGTAGACGTACGGGTAGCAGCAGGACGTGAGCACGACGACGGCCGGCCAGAAACCGTAGAAGCCGTCCAGCATCGAGATCCAGCCGTAGCTGCCGACATAGGTGGGGATCGCCAGCGGTAGGGCCGCGAGCACCCCGAAGAACCGTCGGGCAGGCAGGTTCGTGCGGGTGACCAGCAGCGCGGCGCCGGCGCCGAGGATCAGGCAGGCGCCGGTGGTGACGGCGGTCAGGGCCAGGCTGGTCGCGGCCAGGCGCAGCATCTCGGTGGTGAACAGTTCGGCGCGTACCCGGTCCCAGCCCGCCTCGGCGGTGCGTACGCCGAGGTAGACCAGCGGGATGAGCGCGACCGCGACGGCGGCTGTCGCGGTCGCGAGCAGTGCCGGGCGGGGCGCCAGTCGATGCCAGCGGCGCCGCCACCGGTTGCGAGGGGAGGGCTGGGCGGGCGCGACCGGCTGCGCCCGCCCAGCCTGAGCGGTGGTGGTCAGGACGTCAGCCCCGAGGCCTGGATCATCTCGACCGACGCGGTTAGCGTGTCCAGATCGTTCAGGTCGATCTTCGGGGCGTGCAGGTCGGCCAGCGCGGGCAGGCCCGGGGCGGTCGGCACACCGGCGACCAGCGGGTACTCGAACGTCTTCGCCGCGAAGTAGGTCTGGCCCTCGGTGCCGAGCAGGTGGTCGACGAACGAGCGGACCTTGCTGTTTCCGGCGGAGCCGGACAGCACGCCGACGCCGGAGACGTTGAGCAGGCCCCCGGTGTCGCCGTCACGGAAGTAGTGAAGCTTCACCTTGAGCTGCTCCGGGCTGACCCCGAGTTCCTTGGCCTTCTCGAAGAGGTAGTAGTGGTTGACCAGGCCCGCGGCGAGCTTGCCGTCCTGAATCTCGCCGACGATCACGATGTTGTTGTCGCGGATCTGGGGGGAGTTGGCAGCGACGCCGGCCAGGAACTCGCGGGCCTTGTCGTCGCCGTGCTGCACCCGCAGAGCGGTGACGAACGACTGGAACGAGGCGTTGGTCGGGGCGACGCCGAGCTTGCCCTTCCACTTCGGGTCGGTCATCTCCAGCACGGTGGCCGGCAGGTCGGCCGGCTTGACCTGGTCGGCGTTGTACGCCAGGACCCGCAACCGGCCGGTGACCCCCACCCAGTGTCCGCTGCGCGACCGGTACGCCGCGGGAACCTTCTGCAACACCTCGTCGGGCAGCGCGGTCAGCAGTCCCGCCTTGCTCACGGCCCCCAGGGCCCCGGCGTCCTGCGAGAGGAACACGTCTGCCGGGGACTTGGCACCCTCCTCCTGCAACTGCGCGGCCATCTGCGCGGTCGTGCCGTAGCGCACATCGACGGTGATGCCCGTCTTCTTGGTGAACTCGTCGATCAGCGGCTGCACCAGCGACTGGGTGCGGCCGCTGTAGACCGTGATGTCCTTGTCCGGCTCGCCGCTGCACGCGGTGAGCCCGGTGGCGAGGGTGGCCGCGGCGACGAGTGCTGCCGCGGCGCGCAGGCTGAGCATGAAGGCTCCTAGCAGTAGGGCAGGTGTGCCTAACCTAATTTAGGGCACCCTGATTTCGTCTGGGCGGCACCCCGGCTCTCGGTGGGGTCGGCGCCGAGGGTGGGGTGGGGCAATCTGCGGATAGGTTAGGGTAGGCCACCCTAACTTAGTTCATCCTAAGGTGCGCCGTGTCCCTCCTCGTCGACCATCCACTCACTGCCCCGGGCGTGCCCTTCGCACGCGGCCTGGCGCGGCACGGTGACCGGCCTGCCCTGCTCACGCCCGCGGGAGCCGTGTCGTACCGTGACCTCGCCGACCGGGTCCGTGACCGAGCCGCGATGCTTGGCCCCGGACGTCGTCTCGTCCTGCTGGCGGGAGCCAACCAGGTCGACACGATCGTCACCTACCTCGCCGCGCTCGCCGCCGGTCACCCGCTGCTGTTGGCGCCGGCGGACAATCCCGCCGCGCTCGCACGGCTGACGGCGACCTACGACCCCGACGTCACGTTCACGGACGACCACGCACACCCGAGCCGGCGCCGCCGGCGCAGCGCCCACGACCTGCACCCCGATCTGGCGCTGCTGCTCAGTACCTCCGGTTCGACCGGGTCGCCGCGCCTGGTCCGCCTGTCCCACGACAACCTGCAGGCGAACGCGGAGTCGATCGCGGACTACCTGGGGATCACGTCGGCGGATCGGCCGGTCACGACCCTGCCGATGCACTACTGCTACGGACTCTCCGTGATCAACAGTCACCTGCTGCGCGGTGCCTGCCTGATCCTCAACGACCTGTCGGTGGCCGATGCCGCCTTCTGGCAGCGGGTGCGCGACACGGGTGCCACCAGCTTCGCCGGCGTCCCGTACACCTTCGACCTGCTCGACCGGGTCGGCTTCGCCGACATGACCCTGCCCACGCTGCGCTACGTGACCCAGGCCGGCGGACGACTCGCGCCCGAGCGCGTACGCCGCTACGCGGAACTCGGCCGCAGCAAGGGCTTCGACCTGGTCGTCATGTACGGCCAGACCGAGGCCACTGCCCGCATCGCCTACCTGCCCCCGGACCTGGCGGAGCGGCACCCGCACACCATCGGTGTCGCCGTGCCCGGTGGAAGCCTCCACCTGCATCCCCTGCCCGACGACGAGGGTGCCCCGGACACCGGGGAACTGGTGTACCGCGGCCGCAACGTCATGCTCGGCTACGCCGAGCGCCCCGCCGACCTCGGTCGTGGCCGCACCATCACCGAGCTGCGCACCGGCGACATCGCTCGCCGCACACCCGAGGGCCTCTACGAGATCGTCGGCCGCCGCACGGACTTCCTCAAGATCTTCGGTCTCCGGCTCGACCTACGGCAGATCGAAACCATGCTGCGGACGAACGGGTACGCCGCCTTCGTCACCGGCGACGACGAACGGCTGCTGATCGCCGTCGAGGGCGACGCCGACCGCGACCACCTGCACACCCTCGTAAGCCGCCACCACGGGCTGCCGCGCCACGTCGTGGACGTCCACCTGTTCGACCGCCTGCCCCGGCTCGCATCGGGCAAACCCGACTACCCGGCCATCCGAGCCCTCGCCGCGACCCCGCCGCAGCCCACTCCGGCAGCCGCTTCTCCGGACCTGACCGCGCTGTTCGCGGAGGTCCTCGGTCGGAAGGAGGCCACCGCCGAACACAGCTTCGTGGACCTGGGCGGCGACTCCCTGTCGTACGTCGAGATGTCGATCCGCCTCGAGCAGGCCCTCGGCCACCTGCCACCGAACTGGCACACCACACCGATCCGTGACCTGCGGCCCGCGCCCGCCCCTCCGCCGACGCCGGCTCAGAAGGAGGGGCCGACTCCGGCCGTGCCTGATAGCCGGCGCAGTTCGCGCAGTCGCCTCGACACCACCGTGGCGCTGCGCGCCATCGCCATCGTCCTCATCGTCGGCAGCCACATCCAGGTGTACGACCTGCCCGGCGGCGCGCACCTCCTCCTCGGGGTGGCCGGCTACAACTTCGCCCGATTCCAGCTCACCGCGGCGCCACGACGCCAACGCATCGCCAAGCTCGCCCGCAGCACCTCCCGCATCGTGCTGGCCGCCACGACCTGGATCGGCGCGATGTACCTGCTCACCGACGACTACACCCTCGGCAGCGTCTTCCTCGCCGGGTACCTCACCGCTCCCGCGGACGGCACGAACTACTGGTGGCACTTCTGGTTCATCGAGGCGCTGGTCTACTACCTGCTCATCCTTCTCGCTGCGCTCAGCCTGCCGTTCGTCGACCGGCTGGAACGCCGCCGCCCGTTCGCTCTGCCGCTGACGCTGGCCGCTCTCGGGCTCATCTCGCGTTACCAACTCGTGCCCGACGTGGAACTGCCCACCCCGGTCGTCGTGTTCTGGCTGTTCGCCCTCGGTTGGGCGGCGGCCAAGGCCTCCACCGCCGGCCAGAAACTGTGCGTGACGCTCGCGATCGTCGCGACCGTGCCGACGTTCTTCGGGGACCCCGGGCGCGAGGCCGTCATCATCGGCGGCCTGCTCCTCATGATCTGGGTGGCCGACCTCCCCAGCCTGCCCCTGCTCAACCGGGCCGCCGCGGCCCTGGCCGCGAGTTCGATCTACATCTACCTCACCCACTGGCAGATCTTCCGGCCCGTCGATGACATCTCGCTGCTCCTGGCGCTGCTGGCCAGCCTGGCGTTCGGCGTCGCGTACGCCATGCTCGTCCCTCGCCTGGCCGGCAAGGCGGGGACCGTGGCGGTGCGGTGGTACACCCGAGCCGCTCACCGCGTCTCGCAGCGCCGATCGTCGCCGCCGGGTTCATCGGCACGTCCCCGCCGATCCGGCAGGCGTCTTCCCGGTACGCACCTAGACGTTCAGGACGCGTAGCTGGATGCCGGCCTCGGCATGGCAGTCGAGGAGGTCGCCTACGGGCTCGGGCGGGCCGAGTGGCTCGATCGGCTCGACCGCGACGTGGGCACGGGGTTCAGGGACACCGAAGGGCCGGAACCGATCGGCCGGCAGCCGGTAGGCGAACAGCGGGCCGTTCGCATCGCGTCCAGCCAGCCGTACTCGATGGCACGGACGCGGTCGCCGCATCCCGCGCCGACGATGCTGGCGCGGTCGGTCTCCGTGGTGCCTGTGCGTGAAGGCCCCGACCTCGTGCCGTTACGTCGGCAGCGAGGGCGGGGCCGTGCACGGGGTCAGGGCTTGATGAGGACCTTGAGGCTCTTGCGGTCGTCCATGTCCTGGTAGCCGGCGGGCACGCCGTCGAGGTCGGTGGTGGCGTCGAACACCTTGCCGGGCTCGATGGTGCCGTCGAGGATGTCGGGCATCAGCTCCTCGATGTACGCGCGCACGGGAGCGGGGCCGCCGGCGAGGATGAGGTTGTGGCGGAAGAGGCTGCCGAAGCCGATGGGCGCGTTCTCGTACTGGGGGACGCCGACGCGGCTGATCACGCCGCCGGGGCGGACGACGCCGACGGCCTGCTCGTAGGCGGACATGTGGCCGACGGCTTCGAGCACGGCGTCGGTGCCGTGGCCGCCGGTCAGTTCCCGGACCTTGGCGATGCCCTCGTCGCCGCGCTCGGTAACCACGTCGGTGGCGCCGAATTCGGTGCCCAGGTCGGTGCGGGCCTGGTGGCGGCCCATGAGGATGATCTGCTCGGCGCCGAGGCGCTTGGCCGACAGCACGGCCAGGAGCCCGACGGCGCCGTCGCCGACGACGGTGACGGAGCTGCCCTTGCGCACGCCGCCCTTGATGGCGGCGTGGTAGCCGGTGCCGAGGACGTCGGCGAGGGTGAGCAGCGACGGGATGAGCGCGGAGTCCGCGGCGACGGGCAGCTTGACGAGGGTGCCGTCGGCGAGGGGGATACGGATCGCTTCGGCCTGCCCGCCTTCGTCGGGGATGCCGTCCAAGAAGTTGGCCTGGGGGTGGGAGCAGGAGGTCTGCAGGTTCTCGCGGCAGAACTGGCAGGTGTTGTCGGAGATGGCGAACGGGGCGACGACCAGGTCACCGCGCTTGAGGGTGGTCGCCTCCGAGCCGGTGTCCTCGACGATGCCGATCAGTTCGTGTCCCATCCGGGCCGGGCCGGTTTCACGGGACATCGAGTGGTACGGGTGCAGGTCGCTGCCGCAGATACAGGACGCCGTGATCCGCACCAGCGCGTCGGTGGGCAGCTTGATCGTGGAGTCCGGCACGTTCTCGACGCGGACGTCGCCGGCACCGTACATGAGCGTTGCGCGCATGGTCTTCCTCTTCCTTCGATGTTTTGTGGGGGTTGTCAGACGGCGGCGTAGGTCTCGACCGCTGCGCTGGTTGTCGTGGCGTCGCCCGATCTGGGCGGACTCGCGGCGCGGCGGCGCGCGATGAGGGCCAACGCCACCGCGGGGACCACCGCCAGGACGACGATGGCCGCGCCGACGGCGGCGGGGCCGGTGGCGCCGAGCGTGGAGGCCAGCGCCAGGCCCGCGATCCAGGAGCCGACGGCGGTACCGGCATTGAACGCCGACACGGTCAGCGAGGACGCCAGCGTGGGCGCCCGCCCGGCGAAACGCACGGCCAGTGCGATCAGCACCGGGTTCGCGCCCAGCCCGAAGAACCCGAGCAGCACGACCACACCCGCTGTCAGCCACGGCATTCCCGATGCCAGGCAGATCATCCCAAGCAGGATCGCGGTGACGACGGGCGCCACGAGCGTGACCACGTGCGGGTGAGCGTCGCCGAGACGGCCGGCGACCAGTGACCCCACCAGGGCGCCGACGCCGAACCCGACCAGCGCCAACGGCACCAGCCGTGCCGGAACACCGGCCTGGTCGGTGAGCAACGGCGCGATGTAGGAGTACGCGGCAAGCACACCACCGGTGGTCGCCGCGCAGCCGGCAAGGGCCAGCCACAGCCGCCCGGAACGCAGCCCGGACAGTTCGGAACGCACCGACGCCGACTGGGCCCGTCCCTTCTCGTGGGGGACGTGACGGGAAATCAGCGCGGTGGCGGCCAGCGCCAGGACGGCGAGCGCCCAGAACGTGCCCCGCCACCCGATGAGCTGTCCGGCGAACGCGCCGAGCGGGACGCCCAGCGCCGTGGCGAGCATGCCTCCGGCGTTCACCAGACCCATGGCCCGCGCTCCGCGCGCCGGCCCGGCGACGCGGGTCGCGACCACGGCGGACAGGGCCCAGAACGCGCCCGTGGCGAACGCGGTGATCAACCGCGCCAGCAGAAGCACCGCGAAGGTGTCACCGAGTGCCACCACGAGATGGCCGATCGCGAACACCGCCAGCGCGAGGATGAGGGCCACGCGTTGCGGCAGCCGCAGCGTGAGCATCGCCATCAGCGGCGCACCGATGATCATCCCGATCGCGAACACCGTGATCAGCAGACCCGCGTGGGCGACACTGACCTGCAGGTCACCTGCGATCTCCGGCAACACACCTGCCACGATGAACTCGGTCGTGCCCATCAGGAACGTCCCCAGAGCGAGGACGTAGATCAACATGGGCAGCGCAGCGGAACGGGCCGCGCTCGCGCCGGACCGGGAACCGCCGTTCAGGGGAGTGGCTTCTCCCTGCATGCATGAACTCCTGTGCAGCTTCGGAAACGTCTTCGCATCCATTTGAGCGCCGCACCGGGGGCGTGAGAAAGGTGGCGTTCATAGGGGGTACAAGCTCTCCCCCCTCTGCCAGGTTCATTCGGGCTTACCGTGGGAACATGCCCGACCCGGCCGACCATCGCACCACCATTCGTGACTTCCTGACCAGCCGCCGCGCCAAGATCAGCCCCGAGCAGGCCGGGCTGCCCGCCGGTGTCCGGCGCCGTGTGCCCGGCCTGCGGCGGGAAGAGGTCGCCGTCCTCGCCGGCGTCAGCACCGAGTGGTACACAAGACTGGAGAAGGGCCACATCAGCGGAATCTCCGAAGACGTTCTCGACGCCGTGGCCCGAGCACTGCACCTCGACGACGAAGAACGCACCTACCTGTTCGACCTGGCCTACGCCGCCCGGCCGAAAGCCCGCCGAAATCCCCGACGCACCGAGGTGAAGGTCGAACCCCACCTGCAGTGGCTGATCGATTCCATCACGATGTCGGCAGCATTCCTGCGCAACGGACGTCTCGACGTGGTCGCCAGCAACGCGCTCGCCCGTGCACTGCACGCACCCATGTTCAGCAGCGACACCACCACAGCCAACGGCAGAGCGAACTTCGCCCGCTACCATTTCCTCGACCCGGCATCACAAGACTTCTTCGCAGACTGGGAGGCCGGCGCTGCCTCGACCGTCGCCCTGCTGCGCGCCGAGGCGGGTCGAAACCCCGAAGACCGGCTACTGCGGGAACTCGTCGGCGAGCTCTGCACCCTCAGCACCGAATTCCGGAAGATGTGGGCATCACACGACATCCGCATCCGGCACGAAGGAGTCAAACGTCTGCAGCACCCTGTCGTCGGCGCGCTGGAGTTGACCTATCAGCCCCTCGCGCTGCCGACACCATCGCGCGCCGTCCACGAACTGACTGTGTACACCGCCGAACCCGGAACCATCCACGAAGAGCGGCTGAAGATCCTCGCCACCTGGTCGGCGACCGCCATCGTAGAAGCCGCCCAACGCTCTGACTGACGACGTAGAACTCCGGCCACAAGGGCGCCGGAGAGGGATCCTTCTCTGGCCACAACCCTCCCAACGGGTGCGGCGAGGATAATCAGGCGACGGCAACGTGGCGGGTCCTCAGAATCGTCAGTCATGACCATCGCCGTCCCGGTCGGTGACTTCCTGGTGCTGCCGCCGCGCCTCGACAGGACCGCCGAGCTGCTTGCTGAATCGGCCCGGCGACGGGGCCTGGCAGTGGAGCAACTGCCCCACCCGTCAGCACCAGATCAGCTGCGGCGGGCCCGGGGCGGGCACCTCTACGGAGGACCGGTCTTCGCCGCTGCCGTCGCCGCGGACCTCGACCTGGCGATGCTCGAACCGGCCGACGACTGGCTGGCGCAGCTGCCGTACGAGTACACCCGCCGCGACATCACCCTCACCACTCTCGGCGACGCACGCTGGTCCCGTACGCCAATGTTCGTCAAGCCGCCCCGAGACAAGACCCTGACGGCCGGCGTCTACGCCGACGGCTCCCGCCTGCCCCGTGCCGAGCGCCATTCCGCCGACACTCCGGTGCTGGTCAGCGAGATCGTGACGTTCCTGGTGGAGTATCGGTTGTTCGTCCTCGACGCCGCAGTGCACGCCGCCAGCCGCTACGCCACCAACGGCCGGCTCGACCCGGCTCCCCTCGCCGCCTGCCCACACCGCGCCGCCGTGCTCGACTTCGCCGTCAGCCTGCTCGACGCCTGCGCTGACAGCCTGCCCAGCGCCGTCGTTGTCGACGTCGGCCTCGCCAGCAACGCCGACCGCGGCGACGAACACTGGGCCGTGGTGGAGGCGAACATGGCCTGGTTCAGCACAAGCTACGCCGCCAACCCCGACCAGGTCCTCGACGTGGTGCTTCGGGCGGCCGGACCACGCCACCGCCTGGCTCTCCGCGACCACGCGTTCACAAGACCGCCCACCCTCTTCGGATAGCAGCTCCACGATGACCGACGTTGCCAACAACGCCCGCCGAGACGTCACCACGGAGGAGGCACCCGGACAGCGCCTCGGGCAGTGCCGAACGCCCGGCAGGGCGCACCCGCTCGGCGGCACAAGCGGATGGGCCGACTCGCGCGGCCACGGCGGGCCGACCCCGCCACCGCAGGCCCGACCCTGGTGCTGTGTCCCGCGTCGCTGCTCGTAACGACCCGCGGCCGCGTTCGGCGGTGATCTGTGGTCCGTCGTCCAGTGCCTCAGCACCAGCAGGAGCATGTTCTCCGTCGCGGGCCTCCCGGCCGCAATTGGATTGTTCGACGAGGGCGTACGGGTGACCATGGTCGGCATGGTGGGGGGATCGGTGGTGAGATCGCCGTTTCAGGGCGGGCTACCGCCGGTGGACGCGGTGGTTGGCGCCGTGGTGGAGATCGCCTGTGACGAGTCCGGATTCTCGGGCACCAATCTGCTCCGTTCGACCACCCCGGTGATCACGCACGCGAGTGTCGACCTGGGCGCGGACGAGGCCATCGGGCTGATCACAGCGCTGCGGTCCGGGTTCCGGTTCTCGCCGCACGAGTTCAAGTCCGGGCAGTTCCTTCGCGGCCCGGGCGCGGGTGAAGCGCTGGAGTGGTTCCTGGCGGCGCTGAAGGGCCGCGCGCACGTCCATCTGGTCGACAAGGAGTTCTTCCTCGTAACCCGGATCGTCGACCTGCTGCTGACCGAGCCGTCGTACGCGGCCGGTACCCGCCTGACTCAGGGCGACCGTCCGGCCGCTCTCGCCCTGTACCGGGCCAGGCGCTCAGCCGGAAGCGACTGGGGTGTCTTCCTGGCAGCCTTCGTCGACCTGGTCCGGATCAAACGGCGGCGTCCGGATCGCCGGACCGTGGAGCGGTTCTTCCAGGCCCGGGATGCGCTGGTACGACACGGGCTCGGCACACCGGCCGATGCTGTCCTCAACGGGCTCAGTCCGAGCCACGTGTGGGCGGTGGCGACCAGGCTCGACAACGACGACCGGTCGATCCCGCCGCCGCTGGAACCGATGCTGCCGGCGCTGGCGGAAACGGTCTTGTCCTGGAGCGCCGGACGGCGGCAGGTGCTGGTGATCCACGATGAGCAGAGTGCCCTCACGGCCGACCGGTTGACCCGCCTCCAGCAGGTGCTGGCCAACGGCGGCGGACCGTCGGCGGCAGACGCCGAGAAGGCTGGGGCGTTGCCGGCCGGCGTATCGCCCCTGGCCGGGCTGGTGATGGTCGACTCCCGCGACGATCCGCGGGTCCAGGTCGCCGACCTCCTCGCTGGGGTAGCCCGGCGGTTGCCGGCGATCATCAACCCCGCTCTACTTCAGCCGCTGCTCTCTCCGACCTCACTGCACGATCCCGAAGGATGACACGACGACGAGTGGCACGTCGGTGCACGGTGGTGAGATCGCTGGGACACGATCCTGTCGTACCCGGACGGCATGATGCTGGCGTAGCGATCGCGACGGCTCCCGCCGTCGGCGCGAGGAGAGGACGAGCGGGATGAGGGCCGGACCGCCGCGCTGTCTCGCCATCGATCATGACGACTATCATGCCGAGCATGTGGGGCGCACCGCTGACGGCAGGCAGTTCTTCCTCACCACTCCCTTCGAACCAGCCATCCGAGGCGACGACGACGGTCAGGAGTTTGTCGCTCTGTACCTCTTCGACTCCGAGGGCCGGTTCCTGGAGGCCAGGATCGACGCCTTCGGTCCCAGAGCCCGGATGGACCGTATGGCGCGGCGGGCGGCATGTGACGCTCGGCTGAAGGAGCTTGGAGAGGTTACGTTCACCCGTATCGAGGTCGAGCCCTTCGCGATCGATCGGTTCGGTACAACCTTCGGCCTGATTCCCCGGGAGCCGGAGGACGACGACGACACGTGGTGGGTCACCGTCGAGCCCGGCGACTACATGGCCTTTACTGAGCCGTGGGACAGCGGCGAGTACGACACCTGAGGTCCGTTCGGCGGGTGCACACGATTCGGCATGCTCGTGGTTCGTACTGCTGGGCTCGCGACCTTGCCTTGCTCGGCCGCCTGTAGATGGTCAGGGTCGACTTCTGCGGGGGTTCTCAGGGTCGCGGGCGGGGGTTCCGCCGGAGGCACCATGATCCGGTGCGCGACCATGATCTTCAGCATGACGAAGGCAGCGAAGTTCGCTCTGATCGCCGGGCCGCTCGCGTTGGGCGGCTACGGCGTGGCCCGTATCGTCGGCAGACTCGACAACATGTACGGGCCGGGGTTCGACTGGCAACTCGCCCATTTCCTCGGCTTGGCCGGCTTCCTCCTGTTCGTGCCGCTGGTCCTGGGGCTGCGGACGCTACTGCCCGCCGGGGCGGTGCGCGAAGTGGTGGTCGGCGCGACTCTGCTCGGTCTGGCGGCATCCGTGGTCCAGTTCGGAGCAGACATCGTGCAGGCATTCATGGCTGCCGACAAGGAAGAGCTGCGGAGCGTGCAGCACGACTTCTCCGGCCTACCCGGCGTGCGACCCGCAATCTACGACGTCGGGCCACTGTTCTTCTTCGTCGGGATCGTGGCGGTCGCCGTGCTGGCCGCCAGGGCGGGCCGGCTGCCGTGGTGGAGCCCGGTGGTCATGCTCGTCGGGGTGCTGCTGCCGCCGGTGAACTTGGATCTGATGCCGTTGGCCGGGCTGTTGATGCTGGTGGCACTGCTGCCGCTGGGGCGTTCGCCTCGGCAGGTATCGGCGGGCTGAGCCCGCAGAGCCCTTGGCTGTGAGCGTATCGACCGCCCCGAACCCCTGACACGTCCGACGACCACCACGCCAGCCGACCTTTTGCCCCGAGAGTCCGTCCCTGCGGATCGCGTCTCCATCCGTCTGTCGGAACGGTGGGTCAACGCACGTGTTCGGGGCGTACGCCGATGCCGACCAGCCGGGCGGGGAGGGCTTGCAGTGCCGGGAACCGGTTCGCCAGGCGTATCGGTGCCGGGGCGTCGATCCGGCCGGTGGCGTACAGCAGCGGGTCGACGACGCGCCGCTGCGCGGCGCGCTGGAGGTTCTGCGTCAGCACCGTCGGGAGGTGCCGGCGCTTCTGCACCGCGGCGAGGTCGGCTTCGGTGACCGGCTGCCCGGCGGCGAGGCTCGGGCCCAGCATCCGGGCGGTGGCCGCGGCGTCCTGCACCGCCAGGTTGATGCCGACGCCGCCGATCGGGGACATGGCGTGTGCGGCGTCGCCGATGAGCAGCGTGCCGGGCGCGTGCCAGCGCTGCAGCCGGTTGACCTTCACCGTCAGCAGTTTGACGTCGTCCCAGGTGGCGAGTTCACCGACTCGGTCGGCGAGGACGGGGTGCCGCCGGGTCACCTGTTCCCGCAGCGCCTCCAGCCCGGCCGCGCGGATCTCGTCGTAGCCGCCCTTGGCGATGACGTACGCGCACTGGTAGTAGTCGCCGCGGTCGATGGTGAGCATCAGCCCGCCGGCGCCGACCCGCATTGTCAGGCCGTCGCCGTCGCCTGCGCGGCGTGAGATCCGGAACCACAGCACGTCCATGGGTGCGCCGTAGTCGACCGGCCGCAGGCCGAGTGCCCGGCGTACCACCGAATCACGGCCGTCGCAGGCGACAGTGAGCGACGCTTCGATCTCCAGTTCGCCCTCCGGGCTCACGGCGCGCACGCCGGTGACGGCGCCTGACGGGTCGCGGAGCAGGCCCGTCACGGTGGTGGAGCGAAGCAGCGTGAAGGTGGGGAACCTCGCCGCCTCGGTGGCGAGCATCTCCAGGAAGTCCCACTGGGGGACGAAGTACAGGTAGTTGTGTGGCGTCGGCAGGCGCGTGAAGTCCGCGACGGCGTAGGTGCCGTCGTCGAAGGTGACGCGCAACGCGCCGGCCTTGCGCCCGGGCAGCACCGCCATCCGTTCGCCGAGCCCGATCTCGTCGAGCATGTTCAGTGTGGAGGGATGCACCGTGTCGCCGCGGAAGTCCCGGAGGAAGTCGGCGTGCTTCTCCAGCACGGTGACCTGCACTCCCTGCCGGGCGAGCAGCAGCCCCAGGACGAGCCCCGCGGGCCCACCGCCGACGACGCAGACAGTGGCCTTCATGGTTGCCTCCAATCGCAACTCGTGTTGCCTTTTGAGTTTGCCGAGTGGGATGGTGTAACGCAACAGCCGGTGCGTCAAAGGAGGTGTCCGATGTCTGTCGGCCAGCGTCCGGGCGGGCGCAGCGCCCGCGTCCGGGCGGCGGTCCTCACGGCCGCCCGTGGCCTCCTCGCCGACGGGTACGCCGAACTGACCGTCGAACGGATCGCCCAGGCGGCCGGCGTCAACAAGACGTCGGTCTACCGCCGGTGGACCGACCTGGAAGGCGTCCTCGGCGACCTGCTCAGCGAGTACGCCAGTGAGGTCGTCCCGATCCCGGACACCGGCGACCTCGACACCGACCTCGAGGAACTGGCGTTGCTGATCCGGCGCGGCATGGCCGGCGAACCCGGTGAGCTGATCACGGCCCTTGCCGCGGCCGCGCCCCGCAACCCGCGCGCCGCGCAGATCGTCCGCGGCTTCTTCGCCGAACGGTTCGGCCTGGCCGAGGCCGTCGTCGACCACGCCGTCGCCCGCGGCGAACTGGCTGATGGCACCGATGTCCGGGCCGCGATCGAGATCCTGGGCGCGCCCTTCTTCCTGCGGCTGCTCGTCATCGACGAACCCATCGACGAGGAGTTCGCCCGACGTGCCGCCGCCGCGGCCGCCGCAGCCCTCCGCGCCGGCGTCTTCGGTCCGGCGCGAGAACCTCGTCCCGTCATGGGCGCGAGTGCAGTGCCTCCCGCCAGCCGTCCCGGTCGGCAGCCCGGTCCCCGTCGGTGACGACCTCGACATGCACGTCGAACCGCGAGGCAAGAGCCCCGGTTGTGACGGTGCCGTGGGAGCCGGGGTTGTGGCCGGCGACAACGTGGAAAGCAGCATGTGGGGCGCCGGAGGCGTTGGGGTCGGCATACTTGGCCGGTGTTCGACTTCGGGATCGCCGGGCATCAGCCGTGTTGGCTGCCCGGCGCGGGCAGCGGCTTGAGGCGGTCGAGCTTCTCGAATGGGCTGGCGATACCTGGTCTCCTCGCGATGCGAGAAGCGATCCGCCGATCCTGCTACCCCAGGCCATGGACGTACTCCAATTCCGCTCCAACGCCGGGATGATCCACGCGCGGGTTGCCGAGCACCTTGGTGCCATGAGCGTGCGGTCGGTCAACGTACGTTGGGCCGCTGTCCGGATCACGGTAGTGACGTCGGCAGTGCGAAAGCCGGGAAGTGCTCCGCGCCGAGGAACGACGTGATCTCCGCGATGCGCTCATCCCTCAAGGTCAACACGGTGATCGACCAACCAAGGTGCGGGCCCGCCTGGTCGTTGCCGAGGTAGAACCCGACGGCAGGCTGACCGTTCGCAGTCGTCGGACGATACCGCCAACTCCCGCAACCGGTCAGCGGGATCCGAACGGCGAAGTCGGTGACCGCCTCGATCCCGCGGTACCAGTGCGCCATCGGGGGCATCGACCACGTGACGTCGCTGGTGAGCAGGGCAACGAGCGCATCGGCGTCACCGCGCTCGAACGCGGTGGAGAATCGGGCGACGATCTGCCGTACGCGAGCGTCGTCGATCTTCCGTAGGGTCTGCTGCTGGGACTGCGGTGGGACCTTCTCCGCGATCACCCGGCGGGCGCGGGCGAGGGCCGAGTTCACCGAGGTGGTCGAGGTGTTCATCGTGTTGGCTATCTCGGCCGCAGAGAAGCCGAGGACGTCGAAGAGCAGCAGCGCCGCCCGCTGGTTGCCCGGTAGATGTTGCAACGCGGCGGCGAAGGCAAGTTCGACGGCTTCACGCTGTTCATACCTTGCGCTGGGAGCTGATGGACCGTCGCCGAGGCCGGCGTCAGGGTAGGGGCCCAGCCAGGCGAACTCCGTCAGCGGCCGGTCATCGAGCACCGCACGGTCACTGGAGGGACCAAGGTCGACGGGTAGCGGCCGTCTACCACGGGACTCCACGATATTCAGACAGACCCGGGTTGCGATGGTGTAGAGCCACGAGCGCAGAGAGCTGCGTTCCTCGAATCGCGCGAGTCCTCGCCAAGCCCGCAGCAGGGTTTCCTGCACCGCATCATCGGCGTCATGGGTTGAGCCGAGCATGCGGTAGCAGTGGGCGTGCAACTCCCGGCGCAGTGGCTGGACCAAGCGGGTGAAGGCCTCGTCGTCACCCTCGCGCGCCCGGCCAAGATCGGCATGCTCGTCGCGCACCGCAGCCGAGTCTCCAGCCAACCCAGAAGGATCTTTGCTCACGAGCGACGATTCTGCCCCGCAGCGGCGGTCTCCACTCCGGCAGACCCTCACCACCGGAGCCAGTTACCGCTGGACCGGCGTCATCTCGCCCTGATGAACCGACACTCGACCACGACAGGAGACCTCGACATGACCGAGAAGGAAGCAGGAGCCCGCATCGATCGTGGAAGCGACACCTGGTCTCGGATCCACGCAGAACGCGCGGCACTGGCGGCCGACCTCGCGGGCCTGACTGATCAGCAGTTCGCGACGCCGTCGTTGTGCACCGGGTTGACGGTACGAGAGGTGCTCGCTCACCTCATCGCAGGGGCAAGCCTGAACTCCTGGCAATGGCTGGCAGGGGTCATCCGATGCAGATTCGACTTCGACAAGCAGGTGACCATGCGGCTGAACGAGCAGTTGGGCGCAACTGCCGCCGAGACACTGGAAAGATTCCGCGGCATCGTCATGAGCAGGACCAAACCGCCGCTGCCGACCATGGCGATGCTCGGCGAAACGATCGTGCACGGGGAGGACATCCGGCGCCCCCTGGACATCCGCCGGCCCTACCCGATCGAGACCATCACGCAGGTCGCCCGGTACTACCAGGGCTCCGACCAGGTGGTCCTGGCCAAAGGCCGCATCCGCGGCCTGCGACTCGTCGCGAACGACGGCCCCTTCACCACTGGCTCCGGGCCACTCGTGTCCGGCACCACCCTGGCACTGACCATGGCGATGACTGGGCGTACCACGTACTGCGACGAACTCGAAGGCGACGGTGTCGCAACCCTGCGCGACCGCTGCACCCCTGTCTGATCGACATCCGTACGCGGCAACCCCTGAAGCGCCCCCACAGCCATTGCGCACCGACCGCTCATCGGCGAAGCCGCGAGAGGCGGGTTGTGTCCCGGCAGGGCCGGCCTCACCTGCGGCGCCGACCTGCCGGGCCATGGGACCGACCGCAGTGGCTGCTGCGGCGCTGGTAGCGTGTGTCTGCATTCCAGCCAGCCCGCCGCGGCGGAGTGTTTAGGAGCAGCGCGTGGTCGTGATCCTCCCCGAGGTTTCCCGCACCCTCAACGAGTACCTACTCGTGCCGAACCTCACCACCGAGGACTGCACCCCGGACAACGTCGACCTCTCCACGCCCATCGTGCGGCACCCGGTCGGCGGGTCCTCGCCACTGCGCATCGCCGTACCGCTCGTCAGCGCGATCATGCAAGCGGTCTCCTCGCCCCGCCTCGCCATCTCGCTCGCGCAGACCGGCGGGCTGAGCTTCATCCACCAGAACCAGACCGTCGAGGCGCAGGCCGAGTCGGTCAGCGCGGTCAAGCGCCACAAGGCGGGCTTCCGGCACTCCGACATCAACACGAAGCCATCCGCGACGCTCGGCGAGGTCAGCCGCCTGCTCAAGGCCGCCGAACGGGACGTCGCGGTCGTCACCGACGACGGCACCTCGAGTGGCCTGTTCATCGGCCTGATCTCCACCGCCGACTTCCATCCCCAGCGTCACGACCTCAACGGCACGGTCGAGTCCCGGATGCGCCCGGCCGACGGTCTGGTCACCGCGCCACCGACGATCTCGCTGTCCGACGCGAACACCCTCATCTGGGACCACCGCCTCGACCTGCTGCCGATCGTCACCGCCGACGGTCGCCTCGCCTCGATTGTGCTGCGCCGCGACTACGAGCTGCACAAACAGTTCCGCAGCGAGTCCATCGACGACGACAAGCGGTTCCGGGTCGGCGCCGGGATCAACACCCGCGACTACCGCGACCGGATCCCCGCCCTCGTCGAGGCCGGCGCGGACGTGCTGTGCATCGACTCCTCCGACGGCCACTCGGTCTGGCAGCAGAAGACGTTGCAGTACGCCGTTGGTGAGTTGAACGGCGCTGTCCCGGTCGGCGCGGGGAACGTCGTCGACGGCCGCGGGTTCCGCTACCTCGCCGATGCCGGTGCCGCGTTCGTCAAGGTCGGTATCGGCGGCGGGTCGATCTGCATCACCCGCGACCAGAAAGGCATCGGCCGCGGGCAGGCTTCCGCACTCATCGACGTGGTGGCCGAACGCGACCGCTACGCGGACGAAACCGGCATCTACGTGCCGATCTGCTGCGACGGCGGTCTCCTCGCCGACTACCACATGGCGATCGCCCTCGCCCTCGGCGCCGACTTCATCATGCTCGGGCGTTACTTCGCCCGATTCGACGAAAGCCCCTCCAACCTCGTCAATCTCGACGGGCAGCTGTTCAAGGAATACTGGGGTGAGGGCTCCCAACGGGCCCGGAACGTCGCCCGCTACGACCAGGGCGAGACCGAGCTGCCGTTCGAGGAAGGCGTCGACGGCTATGTGCCGTATGCCGGCAGCCTCTACCCCAACATTGCCCGTACGGTTGCGAAACTGCGCGCCACCATGGTCAGCTGCGGCGCCATCACATTGCCGGACTTTCACCGCGACGCGGTGCTCGTCCAGGTGTCGCAGCAGAGCTACGAACAGAATGGCGCCGAGGTCCGGTTGCGCAGCGGCTCAGGCGGCAGCGGACAGTAGACGGCCGCTTCGTCATCACGGGCGGCCTGACCTCTACATCCGCGTCCCCGGGGCACGGCACCGCGCTTCGTCCCCGTCCCGGCAACGCATCACGTCGCGCCAACTACTGACGAAGATCACAACTGTGGCAGTGCCACGACGGGCGCGCGTCGGTGCGGGCCCGGACGCTCCGAGCGGGTCAGCTCGGCGAACCAGCGGCGGCCGGAGCGGAAGACCTCGCCGACCGCCAACCCGGCCGCCCCCGCCGTGCCCGCCACCGCGCACGTGTCGAGCCATGCCCAGCGGAAGGTCGGGCCCCGGTGCCGGCCGGATGCCACGTGGACCTGTCCCTGCCAGGCGCCGGAGCCGGGCGGCTCCAGCTCGACCAGCACTGTTCCCGCCGGCCGCAGCAACGCCCGGCACCGGCGCAGCAGCGCGATCGGGTCGCCCCCGATGCCGATGTTCCCGTCCAGCAGGACCGCGTGTGCCCAGCGTCCCTCCGCCGGCAACGGGCCGAACAGGTCGGCCCGCACGGCGACCGCGCCCCGGGCCCGGGTCAGCGCCACCGCCCGGGCCGACACGTCCACCCCGAGGGTGGTCAGCCCGGCCACTGTCAGGGCCAGGGTCACCCGGCCCGGGCCGCAACCCAGGTCGAGGGTGGGACCGGTGCAGCGGGTGACCACCGCCGCCTCTGCCGTCCCGGCGGGCCGGTGCCACCGGTGCACCGGCAGGCGGCGGCGCAGTCCGTCGGCGGGCACCAGCCAGTGCGCGTTGTCGCCCCGGTCGCGCAGGGCGGCGGCGAAACCGTCCCCGGTCACGCCCGCACCACCATGGCGCGGCGCACCGCCGCGACCTGGCGGGCGAAGCGGCCACCCGGGGTCGCCACGGCCACCGCCCGCGCGTCCGACCAGTCGTCCACGTCCCGCAGCACCGGCAGCGGCATCGTGCGCAGCCCTCGCCCGGTCAGCGCGGACCACGTCGACCGGCCGGTGCGCGGAGTCGACATCGGCACCCCGCGCAGCGCCACCGCCTGCCGCGGGTCGCGCAGCCCCAGCCCCCACCAGCCGCCGTCGGCGGCCCGTCCCAGCACCGCCTCGGCGTCCGCCAGCCGGCGTACGGCGGCGGACAGCCGCGCCGGCGTCAGCTGCGGGGTGTCCATCCCGATCTGAAGCACCCGACGGCCGGGGAAGGCGTCGGCGACGTCGCCGTGGGCGTTCGCGAGTCGGGCCGCGAAATCCACGCCCCGCTGCGGCAGGACCGGCCAACCGGCGACGGCGGCGGTCAGGTCGGCGGCGTCCTCGGCGTCGGCGAGGCGCCCGGCCAACGCCAGCACCGGCGTCACCCCGGGAGTGTCCCGCACGGCGTCCAGGGTGTCGCGCAGCGCGGCGGCGGCCAGCTGGGCGGCCTGGACCGGGGTCGCCGGTGGGCAGAGCCGGGTCTTGACCCTGCCCGGCACGGGGGCCTTGGCGACCACCAGCAGCACGGTCACCGGGGGCGCTCCACGGTGCGCAGCACGGCCGCGAAGTCCCGGGTGGCACGCAGGGTGCCGCGGAACGAGCCGGAGACCTTGGAGCGGGTGCCTGTGGCACGCGGGGCGTACGCGACGTCGAGTTCGTGGATGCGCCAGCCCGCGGCGGCGGCCCGGATCAGCAGCTCCAGCGGGTAGCCGAAGGCCCGGTCGGTGACGCCGAGACCGAGCAACGCCTCCCGACGGGCCACCCGCATCGGGCTGAGGTCACGCAGCGGCACCCCCCGGTGCCGCAGCAGCGCGGCGACCAGCGCCGTTCCGGCCCGGGCGTGCCAGGGCCAGACCCCGACACGGACCGGCCGGCGACGGCCGACGGCCAGGTCGGCGCTCCCCCCGGCGACCGGGGCGACCAGGGCGGGCAGCTCCCGAGGGGAGAACGAGCCGTCGGCGTCCAGGACGCACACCAGTTCGGTCTCGGCGGCCTCGATCCCGGCGTGCACGGCCGCGCCGTACCCCCGACGGCGCTCATGGACCACCCGGGCGCCGTGCCGGGCGGCCACCTCGGCCGAGGCGTCTCGAGACCCGTTGTCCACCACGATCGCCCGGTATCCGGGCGGCAGCGCGGTCAGCACGGCGGGCAGCGCGGCGGCCTCGTCCAGGCACGGCAGCACCACGTCGATCGGTGTCGGCATACCCCCGACGCTAAGTCCGCGCGGGGCCACCCGTTCCGCGTTCGGCCTTACGGAACGCCTACCGAACAGGCACTTCTTACCATCCGGTGACGTACCGACGACTCGGCTGACAGGGGGCGGGGCAGACCGTACCGTCCGGTCGACATGAGACCCGGCGCCACACTTTCCCGCTCGCCCGTCTCCGACCGCGTCCCGGCGCGCGACGGGGGCGACCTGGTCGTGCTGGGCGTCGAGGCGGCGCTGCTGGCCACGGCCGTGGTGATCGGCGCGGTGCTGAACCATCGGGGTGTGGACCTGCACGCCGAGGCCGCGCCGCTCTACGCCACCTGGCGGCCGCACCTGGGCTGGGGCACCCCGGTCGCGCTGCTGGTGGCCGCGGCCGTGCTCGGGCCGGGGCTGCGGTGGGCCCGAGCGGCCCGGTGGGGCCCGCTGCTGTTCGCCGGCTACCTGGCGGCGGTGGCCTGGACGCTCGCCCTGGCGCTGGTGGACGGCTGGTCGGCCGGGCTCGCCCGGCGGCTCACTCCGCAGGCGGAGTACCTGCACGAGGTGCCGCGGGTCACCGATGTCGGGCGGATGCTGGTCGGTTTCACCGACCGGATCCTCGACTTCCAACCGGACTCGTGGTCCACCCACACGGCCGGCCATCCGCCGGGAGCCCTGCTGCTCTTCGTCGGGCTGGACCGGATCGGCCTTGGCGGCGGGACGGCGGCGGCGTTGGCCTGCGTCCTGGTCGGGGCGACCGTGGCGGTGTCCGTGCCGGTCACGCTGCGGGCGCTGGGCGCGGGCGAGGCGGGTCGGGCGGTGCTGCCGTTCCTGGTGCTGCTGCCGGGGGCGGTCTGGGTGGGCGCCTCCGCCGACGGTGTCTTCACCGGTGTGGTCGCCGCCGGTTTGGCCCTGCTGGCGGTACGCGGGCCCGCGATCGCGCTGGCCGGCGGGCTGCTGCTCGGCTTCGCGCTGTACCTGTCGTATGGCTTCGTGCTGGTTGCGCCACTGGCCCTCGCGGTGCTGGCGTTGCGGCCGGCGCGCCGGCGCGGCGCGATGTTCGCCGGTGCGGCCGGGGTGGCCGCGGTGGTGGTGGTGTTCACCGTCGCCGGCTTTCAGTGGTGGCGGGGGTACGACCTGGTGGTGGAGCGCTACTACCAGGGCTGGGCGGCCGACCGCCCGTACGGCTACTGGGTCTGGGCGAACCTGGCGGCCCTGCTGCTCGCCGCCGGACCGGTGGCCGGGCCGGCGCTGCGCCGCGCACTGCTCGCGGCTCGGGCGGGCCGAGGGGCGGTGACACGGGTCGGAAGTGGTCCGTCGGTCCCGTTGGCCAGCGGCCCGGAACCGGGTGGTTCGGCGGTGCGCGGCCTCGTGCGGCACCACCGGCTCGTCGCACTCGCGTGGCGGGCCCGCGAACCGACCATGCTGCTGCCGGCCGCCGCCGCGCTGGCGGTGGCCGCCGCCGACCTGTCCGGGATGAGCAAGGCCGAGGTGGAGCGGATCTGGCTGCCGTTCGCGGTCTGGCTGCTGGTCGCCGTCGCGCACCTGCCCGCGCCGGCCCGGCGTTGGTGGCTGGCGGGGCAGGCGCTGACCGCCCTCGCCGTGAACCACCTGCTGTTCACCGTCTCCTGACCGAACGCCGACCTCGCCGGGGGCGGGTGGGGCCGCGACCCGGGACGGCCGGGGCGGTCGCCGGCGGGGTCGCCGGGCGGGCCAGCGGGCGGCGGGTGCGGTGGTGTGGTCAGACCGCCACGGCGGCGGGCTCGCGCAGCGGGTCGGTGGCGAAGGCAGTCACCCCGTCGACGAAACCGACCCGGGCGGCATAGCCGAGCAGTTCGCGTGCGCGAGCGGGGTCGGCCACCACGTGCCGCACGTCCGCGGCCCGGGCCCCGCCGACCACCACCGGCGCCGGCCCACCCATCGCCGAGGCCAGGGTGGCGGCCAGGTCGCCGACGGTGTGCGGCTCGCCGGAGCAGACGTTCACCGGCACCAGGCCGTCCGGGGTCGGCGCGGTCAGGGCCAGCAGGTTCGCCCGCGCCACGTCGGTGACGTGCACGAAGTCGCGCCGCTGCCGGCCGTCCTCGTAGACGCGCGGCGGCCGGCCGTCCGCCAGCGCCGACCGGAAGATCGACGCGACCCCGGCGTACGGGGTGTCGCGGGGCATCCGGGGACCGTAGACGTTGTGGTAACGCAACGCCCACACCCCGCCCCCGGTCTGCCGACCCCAGGCGGCGGCGAGGTGCTCCTGCGCCAGCTTGCTGGCCGCGTACGTGCTGTGCGGCTCCAGCGGGGCATCCTCGGGCACGAGTGCCGGGGTGAGGGTGCCGGTGCACTCCGGGCAGGTGGGGTCGTACCGGCCGGCGGCCAGGTCGGTCGGGCGCCGCAGGGCGGGCCGGACGACGCCGTGCCGGGCGCACACGTAGCGCCCCTCGCCGTACACCACCATCGAGCTGGCCAGCACCAGGCGGGACACACCGGCCCGGTGCATCGCGGCGAGCAGCACCGCCGTGCCGTAGTCGTTGTGGCTGACGTAGTCGGGGGCGTCCGACGGGTCCAGCCCGTGTCCGACCATCGCCGCCTGGTGACAGACGGCGTCGACGCCGCTCAGCAGGTCGTCGAGCAGCCCCGGGTCCCGGATGTCGCCGACCACCGGGTCGTGCCGGCGGGACCATTCGGGAAGGGCGCCCCCGTGTGCCTGCGGCAGCAGCGCATCCAGGCACACCACGTGGTGCCCCTCGGCGACGAGCAGGTCCGCGACCTGCGATCCGATGAATCCGGCGGCGCCGGTGACGAGTACGCGCATTCCCGTCACGCTAGGTCAGACCGGTGGCCCCGCGGGCCGGTTCCGGTCGGACGTCAGCCTTCCGTAAGGGCCCTCGGTGATGCGGACCGGCGGTGAGCTTCGGTAATGCGGCAAAGCCCGCCGGCGGGTGGTGCTGCCGGTTAGCGTGCTGCACGAGGGCCCGCCGCGCCGGGCTCGACGACTCGCCGCCAGGAGAAACGTGCCCGCCGACCCGCCGCCAGACCCGCCTCCGGGGCCCGACCCTGGCGGGCCGACGCGGGCGTCCGGCCGGCCCGAGCCCTCCGCCGTGCCACCCCGGCCGTCCGCCGGGACAACAGACAGCCAGGGGTACGCCTACCCGGCGCGGCTGTGGCGGGCGCTGGACCGGCACCGCCCACCGGGTGCCGAGGCGGCCGCCGGCGCCTGGCGCAGCCCGGTACGCGGCCCGTGGCTGACCTCGGTGTTCGGTGCCGTCCTGCTTGCCGCGCTACCGCTGGTGATCATCACCGGGCTGTTGGACTGGATCGCCTACGGTCCCCGCCTCGGCCAGGCCTTTCCCCGCGACGTGGGCTGGCTGCACCCGCCCGTCTTCGACTGGCCGACCCGCCCGGCCTGGCTGTTCCGGGTCACCCAGGGCCTGCACGTGACACTCGGCATCGTGCTGGTGCCGGTGGTGCTGGCCAAACTCTGGTCGGTGGTGCCGAAGCTGTTCGACTGGCCGCCGGCTCGATCGACGGCTCAGGCGTTGGAGCGACTGTCGCTGTTGCTGCTGGTCGGCGGGATCCTCTTCGAGATGGCCACCGGCCTGCTCGACATCCAGTACGCCTACCTGTTCGGGTTCGACTTCTACACCGCGCACTGGTACGGCGCCTGGGTCTTCACCGCCGCCCTGGTCACGCACGTGGCGATCAAGTTGCCCCGGATGGTCTCCGCGCTGCGCGGTCCGGGCTTCGCGCGTACCCCGCCGGCCGGGACCCGACCGGAGCCGGCGGACCCGGACGGTCTGGTTGCCCGGCGCCCCGGTGCGGCGACGATGAGCCGACGCGGAGTCCTGGCCCTGACCGGGGGCGGCGCGCTGCTGCTCGCGGCGCTGACCGTCGGGCAGAGCCTGGACGGCGTGCCGCGCCGCACCGCGCTGCTGCTGCCTCGGGGGCGGCGGCACGGCGACGGGCCGAACGGCTTCCCGGTGAACCGCAGCGCTGCCGCAGCCGGCATCCAGCCCGTCGACACCGGGGCGAACTGGCGGCTCAGCGTGCGGGGCGGCGGCCGCACCGTGGAGTTGGACCGTGTCGGCCTGCTCGCGATGGCCCAGCACACCGCGGACCTGCCGATCGCCTGCGTCGAGGGCTGGTCGACGGCGCAGACCTGGACCGGGGTGCGGCTGCGCGACCTCGCCGCCCTGGTCGGCGTGCCCGAGTCCGCCCCGGCACGGGTCCGATCGCTGGAACGGAGCGGCCTGTTCCGTCAGACCCGGTTGCAGCCCAACCAGGTCCGCGACCCGGAATCGTTGCTCGCCCTGCGGGTCAACGGCGTCGACCTGTCCCTCGACCACGGCTACCCGGCGCGGATCATCGTGCCGGCACTGCCCGGCGTGCACTGCACCAAGTGGGTCCGGGAGATCACCTTCGAGGAACGTGCCGATGGTTGAGTTCCGGCGCGGCTACGGCGCCGCGCCCTGGCACCTGCTGCTCCTGCTCGGCTGTTTCGCAGTGACGGGCTGGATCGCGTTGCGGCTGTCCGGGGAACCGGCCGCAGGCGGGATGCTGCTCTGGTTCCTCGGCGCGGTCATCGCCCACGACCTGCTCCTGTTCCCGGTCTACGCGTTGATCGACCGGGGGCTGCGCGCCGCCCCGGGGCACCGAGGCACACCGTCGGCGCTGAACCACGTGCGGGTGCCCGCGCTTGCTGCCGGGCTGCTGCTACTCGTCTACCTTCCCGGCATCCTCGGTCTCGGCGACGAGACATACACGGCGGCGACCGGCCTGGCCCCGCGACCGCTGCTGGTCCGCTGGCTGGCGATCAGCGGGGCGCTCTTCGCCGCCAGCGCGGCGCTCTACGCGTTGCGGCGGCGCTGACCGTTCCGCAGGCCAGGCTTCGCCGACCTCTGGCGACTGGGCTCGCGACGCCAGGCCAGGCTTCGCCGGCGTCTGACGACTGGGCTCGCGACGCCCTGCGACCTCGGTGGTGCTCGGGGACGCGGCAGGTGGACGGGGACTCGGCGCGGGGGGTCGATGAGGCGGGCGCTCCGGCTGCTGGCGAAGGAGTTCGGACGGCGGATCGCACCGGAAATCGAGTGGACAGGGAACTTGTATCGAGTTACAAGTTGTAAGCATGTACAGATTTACTGGGAGGTGACGTCGTGCGGGTCATGAGCCGGGACGAGGTGCGCGGTGCGATCGCGAACCTGGACGCGGTCGAGAGCAAGGTGCGTCTGCCGGCCTGGTTCGACGAGGTCGCGTGGGGCAAGCTCGACTACCTCGGGTGGCGAGATCCCCGAGCGCCATTGCGGGCCTACCTGGTCACCGACATCGACGGCACGGCGTCGGGCGCCCTGCTCCGCCAGAGTCCGAGCCGGGCCGAACTCGGCGGGCGAGCGGTCATGTGCTCGCTGTGCCACTTCATGCGGCGCTTCAACGAGGTCGCCCTCTTCTCCGCGCCGCGCCCCTCCGCGGACAAGCGCCAGCGGCTGAGCACGCTCGGCATCCTCGTGTGCACCGACCTCGACTGCGCCACGAAGGTGCACAGCGCGCCCGTCCTCGGACCGCTCGACCCACCGGTTGACGAAATCATCCGGGCGCGCAGGGAGGGGCTGCGGATGCGTACCGTCGCGTTCCTACGCTCGGTGTCGAGCACTCCGAGAACCGTACGAGGGAGGCGATGATGGCGTACCTGGCGCGTGCGGAGCGGCGCCGCTCGATCGTCGAGGCGGCGGCCGCCGTGGTCGAGCGCGACGGCCTGAGTGCGGTGACGGCGAGAATCGTGGCGGACGAACTTGGCGGGTCACCGGGCCAGATCCATCACCACTTCGCGTCAACCGACGAACTCGCCGCCGAGGCCTGGCGGCACTACGCCGCGCAGCAGATCGACGAGTACGAGCGCGACGTCGACGGCCTCGACGCGTACGACGCGCTCGTGCTCTTCTTCGCCGACCTCGTGAGCACCGACGGGGACGGGCACGCGCTGGCGCGGTGGGCCGAGGCGGGCGCACACGCGCAGCAGCGTCCCCTCGTCGCGAGGAGCTACGTCGAGACGCTCTCCCGGCTGACCGACGTCCTCGCCTCGGTCCTGGCCGGGGACTCCGAGGCCGCGCAGGCGCGAACGGCCGCCTGGCGGATCCTCATGCTCGGAGTCGGGCTCGCCGGGCTCACCCGCATCACCGAGGACTCACCCGTGCCGGCTCGTGACGTCATGCTGTCGGCGATCGGAGCAGAGACGGGCCGACGCTGAACCACACCCGTTCCTTGCCGGCGACCGTGACGCGCTGGTCGCCGACGAGCGCCCCCTGGCGATCAGCGGCGGGTGGTCACCTGTACCGCGAGACGTGGCGCGCGATCGGGGCTCGGCGCCGCTGTCAGCCCGCGAAGGTGTGCTCGGGGAACCCCGGCACCTCGGGTCGGATCCGGAACAGTGCCCCCGCCGGGGAACGGTCGTCGGCCGACAGGCCCTGGCGGGAGGTGGTGATGTAGAGGTCAGCGTGGTCGGGGCCGCCGAACGCGCACGCGGTGGGGCGCCGAACCGGCAGCTCCACGACGGCGGTGAGGCGGCCGTCCGGGGCGTACCGGTGGACGACGCCCCCATCCCACAGGGCGACCCAGACACCGCCCTCGACGTCGAGGCAGAGCCCGTCCGGCGTGCCCGCGTCGGGCGGCACCGCGACCATCGGCCGTCGGCCGTGCAGCTCGCCGGTGGCCAGGTCGAAGGCGAAGGCGTCCATCCGGTGGGTGGCCGAGTCGACATACCAGGCGGTCCCGCCGTCCCGGGTCCAGGCCAGGCCGTTGGAAACGGTGAGCCCGGTGAGCACCGTCTCGACGGCACCGCTCGGGCTGAGCCGGTACAGCGCGGCCCGACCCGGCGCGGCGTCGTACGCCATCGAGCCGCAGTAGAAGCGCCCGAGCGGGTCACATCCGCCGTCGTTCATCCGGATCGACGGGTCCGACCAGAGCTCGGGCAGCAACTCCACCGAGTCGTCCCCGAGCAGCGCGAAGCCCCGCTCGACGGCGGCGACGAGGCCACCGCCGGATCGCGGGCGCAGGGCCGCGACCACCGGGGCGACGTGCCGGCGGCTGACCGCCCCGGTGACCGGGTCCAGCGCCAGGATGTCCCCGACCAGCATGTCGACCCAGCGCAGCCGCTGGTCGTCGGGGCACCACACCGGCCCTTCGCCGTGTCCCGCGACCGCCGGGGTGACCTGTTCCGCGACGACCATCGAACCTCCCTGGTGTGCCGTACGTGGCGTGGGCTGCCCCATGTCACCGTCGCCGACGGGGTGCGGCTCGTCCGGTGTTCACAGGTAGTCGGCCGGCCAGTGGAAGGCCCCGGGCGCGCCGGTGATCGCGGCCAGGTGATCGGGCGCCGCGTGGATCGGCCGGACCATGCCGGTGGTGTCGGCCTCGGTCACCGGATCGGCCAGGAGACACGGTAGTGCCGCCTCGATCGCCGGGTCGGCCGGCAGCCGGGCCACACAGTGCCCTACGCCGCGTTCGGCGGCGGTGCGGGCGACGGCGCTGAACAGGGCGCGCAGGGCCTCCGGCCGGTCAGGCCAGGCAGCGGCCTCGACCACTCGGACGCGCCCGGGAGACCACTGCGCGGCCAGGTAACCCGCCGTCCGGCCGCGGTGCCGGGCCACCAGCATCTCGGTGGGTGGGGCGTACCAGACGGGCACCCGGAGCCGCCAGTCGTCGGCGTCCCGCACGGTGCTCAGCGGCCGGTGGGCGTTGAACGACTCGTGCACCGGGGCGAGTTCCGCCCAGTCCACCGGGGACTGTGCCCGCACGGTCCAGTCCGGTGGCAGGGGGACGCCCGCCGCCGGTCGACCGCTCGGGTGGCGCAGGGTGAACGTGCGGTAGCCGCTGCTCAGGTAGACGCCCGGTGTGCCGGTGAACAGCAACGACCAGGCGCAGCCGTCCGCCGCCATCGCCGCGACGGCCAGGTCGAGCAGGCGGCGGATGTGACCCCGCCCGCGTGCCTGGACCCGGGTGGCGACGTTGGCGATCCCGCCGACCAGGTCGGCGCCGCCGGCGGCGTTGCGTACCCGGCGGGGCAGGTAGTAGACGGCGGCGACGACCGCTCCGGCCTCCACCGCGACGAACGTGCGTCGGAAGCGGTCGCGGTCGTGGGCGTAGAGCCGGGTCACGTGCGCGTCCGTGAACGCCTCGGCCCACGTGGCGTAGAGCGACGGTACGTCCGCCGGCGTGGCCGAACGGTACTCGACGGGGGCGGTCACGCGGGCGCGAGCACGTTGCGCTGCCGGCCGAGCCCGTCGATCTCCGTCTCCATCACGTCGCCGGCCGCCAGGTAGGGGAACCGGCCGGACAGCGCCACCCCCTGCGGGGTGCCGGTGTTGAGGACGTCGCCCGGTTCCAGCACGGTGAACTGGGACAGGTGCCAGATCAGGTACGCCACGTCGAAGATCATGTCGACGGTGCGGGAGTCCTGCCGAGGCTCGCCGTTGACCCACGAACGCAGCCGCAGCGCCTGCGGGTCGCCCACCTCGTCCGGCGTGACCAGCCACGGGCCGAGCGGGTTGAAGGTCTCGCACGACTTGCCCTTGGACCACTGGCCGCCGGGGTCCGCGAACTGGTAGTCCCGTTCGGACACGTCGTTGGTGACCGCGTACCCCGCCACGTGGGCCAGCGCCTCAGCCGGGGAGTCCAGGTAGCGGGCGCGTCTTCCGATCACCACGGCCAGTTCCACCTCCCAGTCGGTCCTCGTCGAGCCACGCGGAACCAGCACTTGGTCGTACGGGCCCACCACGGTGTTCGGTGACTTGTGGAACAGGATCGGCTCGTCGGGCGGGGCGACTCCGGACTCGGCGGCGTGCGCGCTGTAGTTCTGCCCGATGCAGAGCACCGCCCCGGGCCGGGCGATCGGGGCGCCGATCCGCTCCCCGGTCACGTCGAGCAGCGGCAGCGGCCCAGCCGCTCGGACGCGCCCGACGGGGTCCGCGGCGAGGAACGCCGCGTCGATGTCGGCGGTGATCCCGCTCAGGTCGAAGTGGTTGGCACCGTCGAACAGCACCGGCCGCTCGGCGCCGACCGGGCCGATTCGCATGAACTTCATGATGTCCTTTCTGGCGACGGCAGGGCCGCGGGCGGGCCCGGGTCCAGCGCGTACGGGTCGGGTGGGGGACGGCGGGTCAGCCCGTGCGGGCCAGCATCTCGGGCGTCACCGCGTGGGCGAGGGGCAGACCGGTCACATGCCGGATGATCTCGTCGACGACGATCTCGCCCTGCCGGCGGCGACCCTGCACCGTCCCGGCGGCCTGGTGCGGGGTGAGCAGCACGTTGGGCAGCGCCCGCAGCGGGTGGCCGGTGGGCAGCGGCTCCTCGTCGAAGACGTCCAGCGCGGCGTCGATCCGGCCGCGGGACAGCTCCGCGACGAGCGCCGCCTCGTCGACCAGCCAGGACCGGGCGGTGTTGACCAGACCGGCGCCGTCGGGCAGCAGCGCCAGCTCGCGGGCACCGAGCAGGTGTCGGGTCTCCGGCAGGGTCGGCGCGTGCAGCGCGACGATCCGGCTGCCGGCGAGCAACTCGTCCAGGCCGACCAGCCGGGCGCCGAGCGCCGCGACGTCCGCCGCGGTCAGGGTCGGGTCGTACACGCTGACCTCCGCCCCCAGGGCCCGGACCAGCTCCAGGTACGCCCGCCCGGTGCGGGACGCGCCGACGACGCCGACCGGGCAGCCGAGGATCTCGTGCCGGGGTGGCGCCTGTTCCGCCCGGCTCCAGCTCGTGCCGCCGCGCAGCGCGTGGTCGAAGCGGGGCGTCTGGTGCAGCAGGGCCAGGGTGAACGCGAGCGCGACCTCGGCCACCGACCGGGCCATGCCCTGCCCCGCCTGGGTGACCGTGATGCCGCGGGCGAACACCTCGGGGGTCACGAACGGCTTGACCGACGCGCCGGTGTGCGCGATCAGCCGGAGCGCGGGGGAGCGGTCCAGCAGGGCCGCGTCGAGCCGAGGAACGCTCCAGGAGGTCACCAGCACCTCGGCCCGGGCCAGCAGCGGCGCCAGGTCGGTGCGGGTGAGTGCCGCGTGATCGTCGACCAGCGTGGCGTCGGTGACGGCGGTCAGCCGGTCGCCGACCCGGTCCGGGAAGAACTGGGCGCGCAGGGTGGCCGGTACGGACACCACGGTGACCGGGCGGTGCCCGCCGGGGAGCGTGGTCACGGGCCGGCCGTCCGGCGCCTCTGGCCTGCCGGCCGCCCCGGAGGGCTCACCGGAGCCAGTCATCGCGACGCTCCGCGACGAAGTCGTCGTCCGTCAGCCACGGGTAGGCGGTGGTCACCCGGGTCAGCTCCTCGGCCTGGCCGGGCGACAGCCCCTCGGCCGGGTCGAGGCACCAGACCCCGTCGAGCAGCCCCTGCCGGCGCAGCACCTCGTGGACCCCGGCGATGCAGCCGTCGAAGTCGTTCGCCGCGTCGAACACCGCCGCGTTCGCGTCCGTGAGCGCCGCCGCGCGGACGGTCAGCTCCGCCAGCGCCGCCGCGTCGCCCGAGCGGGCCGCCCGCACCCGGTCGAACATCGCCACCGCCGCCCGGGTCCACACCGCCCACTGGCCGAGCAACCCGCCGACGAACCGGCGGCCGGCGAACTCGCCGAGCAGGTCGCCGAGGATGTGGTCGTCGTTGCCGGTGTACAGGGCCACCTCCGCGCCCCGGTCGGCGGCGGCGATCCCGCGCACCGCCTCCAGCGTGCGGTACCTGTCGAACGGGGCCAGCTTCACCGCGACCACCGACGGCAGGTCGGCGAACGCCCGCCAGAACGCCGGGGACAGGCGCGGGCCGCCGATGGCCGGCTGGAGGTAGAAGCCGATCACCGGCAGCACCTCGCCGACCGCGCGCGCCCGCTGGAGCAGGTACGCCTCGTCGGCGCCCGGCACGACGGGGGACAGCAGCACGGCGTGGTAGCCCAGCCCGGCCGCCAGTTCGGCCTCGGCGACGGCCTGGACGGTGGGTCCGCACGCCCCGGCGACCTTCACCACCGGCCGGCCGGCCTCGGCGTCGACCGTCTCCGCGGCCATGGCGAGCACCGGCCGCAGCAGCCCGGCCTCCCGGACGGCGAACTGGGTGGTGTGCACGCCGACGGCGAGTCCGCCCGCCCCGGCGGCCAGGTAGTAGCGGGTCAGCGCTCGCTGCCGTCGCTCGTCGAGGCGACGGTCGGCGGTCAGCGCCAGCGGGTGCGCCGGGATGACGGTGCCTTCGCGCAGCAGTTCCAGGGACACGGTCAGAACCTCCCGTCGCGGACGGCGAACTTGGTGGGCTTGCCGGAGGTGGGCAGCCCGGCGGCCAGCCAGTCGGCCTGCCAGTCGATCAGGGTGCCCAGCGGGACGTCCGGGTAGCCGAACAGCGCGTGGCAGCGGGTGGCGTCGTTGAGCAGCGCCGTGGGCGCCTCGGTGCCGGCGTACGTCACCGGCTTGCCCAGGCGCGCGCCGAACCGGGCGGCGATCCGGCGCACCGGCGCGGTCTCCGGGCCGGTCAGGTTCAGGGTGCACACGTCGGCGGAGGCGTGCCGCAGCGCCCGCAGGGCGACCTCGTTGGCGTAGCCCTGCCAGACCGCGTTGACGTGGCCGGTGGTGACGTCGACCGGGTCGCCGGCCAGCACCGCCTGCCCGATGTCGGCGAGCACCCCGTAGCGCAGGTCGACGGCGTAGTTGAGCCGCAGCACCGCGACCGGGGTGCCCCGGGTCGCGGCGGCGTGCGCGAAGACCTGCTCCCGGCCGAGGCAACTCATCGCGTAGTCGCCGACCGGGCCGGTCGGGTCGGTCTCCACGCAGCCGCCCGAGGTCACCGGCACCATCGGGTAGACGTTGCCGGTGGAGAACGCGGCGATCCGGGCGGCCGAGTAGCGGCGGGCCACCGCGGCGGGCAGCACCGCGTTCACCATCCAGGCCAGGTAGGGGGCGGTGGCGGTGCCGAACTTCGCGCCCACCATGAAGATCACGTCGCGGGCGTCGGGCAGGCCGCCCAGGTCGCCGTCGCCCAGCAGGTCGAACGACACCGGCTCCACCCCGTCGGCGGCCAGCGCGTCGGCCGCCGCCCGGTCCGACCAGCGCGACACCGCGTACACCCGGTCGCCGGTGCGGCCGGCGGCGTCGAGCCCCCGGCGGGCCAGCCGGCACAGCGACGGGCCCATCTTGCCCCCGGCGCCGAGCACCACCAGGTCGCCGGAGTCGCCGGCCAGGTCGGCGACGAGCGCCGCCGACGGCCGGGCCAGCCGGTCCTCCAACTCGGACTCACTGTTGAACACTGGTCTACTCATCCCTTGATTCCGGACATCGTGACGCCCTCGGTGAAGTACCGCTGGCCGACGAGGTAGGCGGCGAAGATCGGCACGAACGCGACGACCGAGCCGGCGAGCATGACGTTGAGCGGCACGTTCTCCTGCTGGAGGGAGGCGATGCCGACGGTGAGCGTGCGCATGTCCCCGCTCTGCCCGATGATCAGCGGCCAGAGCAGGTCGTTCCAGTGCCACAGGAAGACGAACACGCCGAGGGTGGCCAGGATCGGCTTGCACAGCGGCAGCACGATCCGCACGAACATCCGCCACTCCGACGCGCCGTCGATGCGCGCCGCCTCGAACAGTTCGTCCGGCAGGCCCTGGATGAACTGCCGCATGAGGAAGACCGCCTGCGCGTTCGCGAGCGTCGGCAGGATCAGCCCCCAGTAGGTGTCCACCCCGCCGACCTTCGCGATCAGGATGAAGGTCGGGATGAGGGTGACGTGGTAGGGCACCATCACCATCGCCAGGAACGACCAGAACATCGTCTCCCGGCCGGGAAAGCGCTTCTTCGCGAACGCGTACCCGGCCATCGCGGCGAGCAGGAGCACCGCGACGACGCTGACCACCGAGTAGATCGTGGTGTTCAGCAGCCACCGCAGGATGTCCCGCGAGTCGAGCACGGTGGCGTACGCGTCGAGGTCGATCGGCCAGGGCAGCAGGCTGCCGGGGAACTCGACGGCAGCGGTCGGCTTCAGGCTCAACACGACCATCGCGTAGAACGGGAACAGGGTGACCACGCTGGCGACGGCGAGCAGCACGTACCGCAGCGCGGTGCCGGCCGGTCCGGGCTGCAACGCCCGGTACGACCGACGCCGCCGCTTCGCCGGCGGGGGTGGCGTGGTGGGCGCGGGCGTGGGGGCCGTGCTCGTGGCGGTCACTTGTTCCTCCCGAGGGCCAGCCGCTGCACCAGGGCGACGACCAGGGTCATCACGAACAGGGCCACCCCGATCGCGCTGGCGTAGCCGAGGTCGAAGTACTTGAAGCCCTGGTCGTACAGGGCCATGACGAGGGTGTAGCTGGCGCGGGCCGGGCCGCCGCCGGTCATCGCGTACACGAGGTCGAAGACCTGGAAGGAGGCGGTGGTCTCGATCACCAGCAGGAAGAACAGGACCGGCTTGAGCTGGGGCAGCACGATCCAGCGGAACCGCTGCCACGGGCCGGCGCCGTCGGTGAGCGCCGCCTCCTCCTGCTCTCTGGGCAGGTCCTGGAGCCGGGCCAGCACGATCAGCATGCCGTACCCGAAGTGTGACCACACGCCGACCAGCGCCAGCGCCGGCACCACCAGCGCGCTGGAGGCCAGCCACGAGTCGTCGGGCAGGCCGAGCCAGCCCATGATCCGCGACCACGGGCCGTCGGAGGAGAACACCCAGGAGAAGACGGTGGCGACCAGGACCAGGCTGGTGACCACGGGCAGGAAGAACACCGACCGGAAGAAGCCGACGCCGCGGAAGCCGCGCCGGACCAGCAGTGCCAGCCCGACCGACACGGCCACGGTCAGCGGCACGTACAGCAGGGTGTAGACGACGGTGACCCGCAGCGACTGCCAGAACACCGGGTCGTCGACCAGGTGGCGGGCGTTGTCCAGCCCGGTCCATTCGGCGTCGCCGCCGATCGTGTACTCCATGAAGCCGAGCACCAGCCCGGCGATGGCCGGGCCGAAGCGGAACGCCAGGAACAGCAGGAACGCGGGGAGGACGAAGAGCAGACCCCATCGTGCCTCGCGCCGGGCGATCACCCGCCGGGCCCTGCGGGCCGGCAGCTGAGCAGGTACGGCCATCTCGCCATCCTCTTCGCGGGTACGGACCGGCCGACGTGGCCGGTCGAGTGGTGCCCGGCCCGCCGCCGCGACGCGGCGACGGCGGGCCGGTGTGGGTCAGAGCAGCGCGTCGGCGGCCTTGGCCGCGTCGGCGAGGGCCTGCTCGGGGGTCTTCTTGCCGATCAGCGCGGCCTGGATCTCGGGGCCGAGCACGCCCATCACCTCGCGGCTCTTCTCGTTCAGCGAGCCGACGGTCATGCTCGGCAGGGTCTTCTCCAGCTCGCCGTTGACCGGGTCCTGGGCGTAGAGCGAGCCGGCGGACTTCTTCGTGGAGAAGTAGCCGCCCGCCGTGTCGTACGCGGTGGCCACGGACGGCTGGGTGGCGAAGGTGATCCACTCGCCGGCGGCCTTCTTGGCCTTGCTGCCCTTGAGCATCGACAGGCTGCCCACCGCGCCGTAGCCGACGCTCTTGACGTCGGTCAGCGGCGGGAAGATCTTGATGTTCTCCTTGCCCCAGAACGTCTCGACGTCGGCCGGGACGTGCTGCCAGGTGCAGGCCACCTTGTTCTTGGCGACGTTGGTCTGCTCGAAGGCGGGGATGTTGGTGAGCAGGTCCTTCTCCACGTAGCCGCCGTCGACGAGCTGCTTGAGGAAGGTCAGCGCCTTGACGCCCTCGGGGCCGTCGAACGCCACCGACTTGCCGTCGGCGCCGAACACGTCCCCGCCGGCCTGCCACAGCAGGGGGTAGAAGGACTGGTTCAGGGTGGCGTTCGGGTCGGCGTAGTAGTTGGTCACGTCGAAGCCCTTGGCCTTGAACGTCGGCGCGAGGGCGAGCAGGTCCGCCCAGGTCTTCGGGTACTCGGTGACGCCGGCGGCGGCGAACACCTTCGCGTTGCACATCAGCGGGTTGGCACTGGTCAGGATGGGCGCGCCGAGCATCTTGCCGTCCTGGGTGACCGCCTCGCGGAGGTTGTCCAGGTAGTCGGCCTTCGCGTCGGCCGGCAGGTACTCGTCGACCGGCTCGATCATCTTGCCGAACTTCCCGAGCTGGTCGGGGATCAGGTAGACCACGTCGGGGCCCTTGCCGCCGGCGATCGCGGTGGTCAGTGACTCCTCCCGCTTGGCCCACGGGAAGATCTCGACCTTCACGTCGACGTTCGGGTGGTCGGCCTCGAACGCGGCGACCTGCTTGTCCCAGAAGCCCCGGTGGGTGGCCTCGTCCGGGATCACCGGGTAGATCCACATGGTGACGTTCTGCTTGTCGCCGCCGGCGTCGGACCCGCCGCCGCACGCGGTGAGCAGTCCGGCCGCCAGCGCGGCGACCGCGACCGGCGCGAACCTACGAACTCGCATCTGTCCGTTCCTCTCTGAATGGTTCACTGCGCGGGCACGGTGACGACCGTGCCGGTGTGCCGGGCCGCCTCGGCGGCGAAGACCGCGAGGTGGCTGGCGAGGGTCTCGTCCAGTCCGGACCGGATGTGCCGGCCGTCGCCGGTGGCGACGGCGCGCACGAAGGCGTCCATCAGCCCGGTGTCGCCGCCGCCGTGGTCGTCGGCGGCGGTGGACCCGCCGACCGTGCCGGCGTCGAGGACCTCGATCTGGTCGGTGCGGAAGTCGTGCACCCGGACCCGTTCGCCGTCGCCGGAGAGCGAGCCGTGGGTGCCGAACAGTTGGGTCTGGCGGTGGGTCTGTTCGGTGAAGGCGGCCATGGTGAAGGTGGCGGTGACCCCGCCGGTCAGCTCCATCGCCACGACCTGGTGGTCGACGACGTCGTTGTCGCCGGCGTAGACGCAGCGTCCGTACGGGCCGGTGCGCAGCGCCTCGACCAGCGCGGCCTCGTCGGTGCCGTCGGTGACCACGCTGACCGGCCAGATCGGCCCGTGCTCGCGCAGCACCGGCAGGTACAGCTTCGGCGCCGAGTACGGGCAGTCCGGCTCGACCGGGCAGTCCAGGCACCGCTGCGCGGCGCCGGCCGGGGCCTGGTCGGGCCGGAAGTGGCGCAGCCCGCCGAAGCTGGCGACGCGTTCGATGCGCCGCCCGGTGACGTAGCCGAGCCAGTCCAGGTCGTGGCTGGACTTGGCCAGCAGCATCGGGGTGGCCAGGTCTTCCCGCCGCCACGGGCCGCGCACGTAGGAGTGGGCGTAGTGCCACCAGCCGACCGGTTCGAGGTGCTGGACGCTGACGATCTCGCCCAGCACCCCGCTGTCCACCACCCGCTTCACCAGGTCGGTGTAGGGGGTGTAGCGCAGCACGTGGCAGACGGCGAACAGCACCCCGGTGGCGCGGACCGCGTCGACGATCTCCCGGCACTGGTCCGCCGTCGGCGCGAGCGGTTTCTCCACCAGCAGGTGCCGGCCCGCCTTGGCGAACGCGACGGCCGGCTCCACGTGCATCCGGTCCTGGGTGGAAACGACGACCGCGTCGGCCGGCGCGTCCGCCGCCAGCAGGTCCCGCCAGTCGGCGTACGCCGCCGCGCCGGGGTGGGCGGCGGTGATCAGCCCCCGCTGGTGGGGGCGCGGGTCGGCGACCGCGACGAGCCGCGCGCGTGCGGGGTTGGCGGCCACCCACCGGGCGTACGTCTGTCCCCGGTTCCCGGCGCCCACCAGCGCCACCCGCACCGGCCGGTCCTGCTGTTCCACCTGTTCCTCGCTTTCTCTCGCGCTCGCCGTCGCCGCGCTCAGACCGTCAGGTTTCCGGCGTCGCGCACCCGGGGCGAGGCGGCGGGCAGTTCCCGGGCCACGCCCTCCTCGACGCACCCGGTGTGGTGCAGGTACGACCCCTCGCCGAAGCCGGCGTCGGCCAGCCGCAGCTTCCCGCCGGTGAACTGCGCCCCGACGGCGGAGTACCGGTTGGTGCCGGCGTCGACGCTGACGTGGGCGGTGCCGGCGTCGACGGTGCTGCTGCGGTAGCCGCCCAGTTCCCACCGCACGACGCCGGTGGCCGCGGCGCGGGACAGCAGCGCCTTCGCCGCGTTCGTCCCGCTGAACACCGCCCCGGATCCGACGCTGATCCGCTGGTCGGCGGCGCCGGCGAGGCGGATGCCGGTGTCGGTGAACGTGCCGCCGGAGAGGCGCAGGTCGGCGGACTTCACGGTGACCGGCGCGGCGTCGGGGGCGCCGACGAACGTCACGTCGGTCAGGTGCAGCCGCCCGGTGCCGCTGAAGGTGTGGCCGTCGACCCCCCGGAGGGTGGTGCGGACCAGGTGCACCGGGGTGGTGACGCTGGCCTGCACCACGTCGGTGCCGGCCGTGGCGAGGGTGAAGGAGCAGCCCTCGATGACGTTCGGCCGCTGCGACCGGGTGGACTGCTGGGAGATGATCAGCGTGTCGTCGGCGGAGCAGCCGCGCAGTTGCACGCCGTCGGCGTTGACCCACATCATCCCGGAGCCGGCCAGTCCGGTCTTGCGGATGACCTGCACGTCCTCCAGGGTCAGGTCGGTGACCTTCACCCGGGCCACGAACCAGGAGCAGACGTGCTTGCGCACGGTGATCCGCTTGGCCGCCGAGCCCCAGGCCGCTCCGGAGTTGGCGAAGGTCATCAGCCCGGAGTTGCCGGTGTAGACGAGGTCGTGCTCGTACTGGCCGTGGGTGACGAACGGACCCTGGTCGTCGCCGTCGCCGTGACAGTTGGTGACGTAGCAGTACGCCGAGGCGGTCCAGTCGTTGAGGTGCCGGGCGTTGGAGGTGCGGCAGTCCTCGACGTGCCCGTACAGGCAGTAGATCTGCTGGGTCAGGTAGCCCGCGCCGCCCCAGGTGACCGAGGTGGGGTTCTTCAGGGTGCACCGGGTGGTGTGGAAGTACGTGCACCAGCGGCGCATGATCACCGGCCAGAACGTGCCGGTGGCGTCGACGTCGGCGACGTCGCAGTGCACGGCGTACTCGTAGGCGATCGGGTGGGAGCCGGTGTACTGGTCGGCGCCGTTGCCGGTGAACACCAGGTCGCGTACGTGCACCCGGCTGACCGGCTCGACCCGGGTCCAGGTGAGGGTGCGCCCGGGGGCCAGCTCCCAGCCGTTCTTGTAGTTGACCCGGATGTGGGTGCCGTCGACGATCTGGGTGACCTGGACGAGCTTCTGCAGCTCCTTCTCCCAGCGGCCGGCGAGCTGGTTGACCTCGACGGCGTACCACTGGCCGACGGCGAACGCACCGGAGTCGGCGACCTGGAAGGAGTCCCAGCCCTCCCGGACCGTCTCGGTCAGGGTGTGGGTGCGCACCTCGTCGGTGACCTTGCCACGGAAGAACAGCACGGCGGCGAACGGGTCGTCGCGGCCGGCGTCCTCGATCCCGTCGGTGGACATGGTGTGCCCGCCGAAGTCGAGCACGAGGTCGCTGCGGGTGAACCGGTGCCGCTTGACGAAGCGCAGGTCGGAGTGGGCCTCGATGCGGTGCACCGACGGGTCGTTCACCATGGCGTCCAGCGCGGCGTCGGCGGGGGTCTTGGCGTCGAAGACGCCGAAGTGCCGGAACTCGACGACGCCGTCGTGCAGCTGGAGCCAGCGGCCGGGCCCGGGCCGGTCGCCGTGCGGGTCGAGCACGGTGCCGCCGTTGCCCGCGGCGGTGCTGGCCGCGTTCCAGCGGACGAAACGGGCGCCGCCGTCGCCGGCGGCGTAGTGCCCGTCGACGTGCACGACCCGCCCGTCCTGCAGGGTGCCGGGATTCAGGGCGAGCAGGGCGGCGACGGTGCCGACGTGCAGGACCGCGTCGAGGCCGGGGGCCAGGGGGTTCGCCGTGCTGTCGGGCTCGGGGGCGGCGGACGCGGCGGTGGCGGGGGCGAGGGTGAGGGCGGCGCCGGCGAGGGCGAGCCCGCCGACCCCGGTGGCGCGCAGCAGGGTGCGGCGGGAGGTCGGTTCGGAACGGTCCATGGGGGTATCTCCTCTTGCAGGGGCCGAGGCGATCAGAGGGTGAGGTTGTCGCCGGTGGCGACGCGGGCGGAGTCGGCGGGCAGTTCGCGGGCGACCCCCTCCTCGACGCACCCGGTGTGCAGCAGGGTGGAGGCGGCGCCGAAGGCCGCGTCGGCGAGCGCCAGCCGCCCGCCGGAGAAGCGGGCGCCGACGGCCCGGTACCGGTTGACGCCGGTGTCGATGCGCACGTGCGCGGTCTCCGCGTCGGCCGCCGCGCTGCGGTAGTCGCCCAGCTCGATCCGGACCGCGCCGGTGCCGGCGGCCCGGGTCAGCAGCGCCCGGCGGGCGTTGCTGCCGGTGACCACCGCGCCGCCGTCGACGACGAGGCGCTGGTCGCGGACGGCCGACAGCTCGATGCCGGTGTCGGTCAGGGTGCCGCCGCGTACCACCACCTCGGCCGCGCCGATCAGCAGCGGCGCCGCGCCCGGCGCCCCGGTCAGCGTGCAGTCGGTGAAGTGGACGGGGCCGGCGCCGCGCATGATCGCGCCGTCCAGGCCGCGGAAGGTGGTTCGGACGAAGTGCACCGGGTTGCTCACCGGGGTCTGCACGATCACCGTGCCGGCGGGCTGGTCAAAGTCGCAGTCGGCGACGACCGTGGGCCGGCGGGAACGGGTCGAGCGCTGGGCGATGCTCAGCGTCCGCGCCGAGCAGCCGCGCAGCTGCGCGCCGTCGGCGTTGACCTGGAGCGTGCCGGCCGGGTCGAAGGTGGAGCGGGCGACGACCCGCACGTCCTCCAGGGTCAGGTCGGTGATCTTGGTGCCGGCGACGAACCAGGAGCAGACGTGCCGGCGGACGGTGATCCGCTTGGCGCTGATGCCCCACTGGCCACCGCTGTTGGCGATGTCCATCAGGCCGGAGTTGCCGGTGAAGACGAGGTCGTGCTCGTACTGGCCGTGGGTGGTGAACGGGTTGCCCCCGGCGTCGTCGCCGTCGCCGTGGCAGTTCTCCACGGTGCAGTACGCCGAGGCGGTGAGGTCGTTGAGGTGCCGGGCGTTGGAGCTGCGGCAGTCCACGACGTGCCCGTACAGGCAGTAGATCTGCTGGGTGAGGTAGCCGGCACCGCCGTACATCACGGTCGGCGGGTTCTTCAGGGTGCAGTCGGCGGTGGTGAAGTGGGTGCACCAGCGGCGCATGATCACCGGCCACCAGGTGCCGGTGGCGTCGATGCCGGAGACGTCGCAGCGCACCGCGTACTCGTAGGCGACCGGGTGGGAGCCGCTGTACTCGCGGTCGTCCGGCCCGGACCCGGGGTACTCGCCGGTGAAGGCGACGTGGCCGAGGAAGACCATGTTGCGCACGTGGGCGCGCTGGACCGGCTCGACCCGCCGCCAGGTGATCGTGCGTCCGGGCTCCAGCGCCCAGCCGTTGAGGTAGCCCACCCGGATGTGGGTGCCGTCGACGATCTGGGTGACCTGGACCATCTTCTGCAGTTCGCGCTCGTCGGCGCCGGTGAGGGCATTGCTGGTGGCGGTCCACCACTGGCCGACGGTGAAGCGCCCCGAGTCGGGCACCGGGAACACGTCGGTCAGCTCGGGCACGGTCTCGGTGAGGGTGTGGGTGATCGTCGTGTCGGTCACCGCACCCCGGAAGTAGAGCACCGCGCCGAACGGGTTGTCGTGGGTGTTGCGCTCGATGCCGTCGGTGTGCACCGTGTGCCCGCCGAAGTCCAGCTCGATGTCGCTTCGGCCGAAGGTGTGCCGCTTGACGAAGCGCAGGTCGGTGTGGGCCTCGATCCGATGGATCGCCGGGTCGGCGACCATCGCGTCCAGCGCGGCGTCGGCGGGGGTGTCCCGGCCGAAGATCCCGAACATCCGGAAGTCGCCGACCCCGTCGTGCACGGCCGACCACCGGCCGCGCCGGTCGCCGCGCCCGCTCGGGTAAGGGTCGTGCACGGTGCCGCCGTTGCCGGCGGCGGTGCTGGTGGGGTCCCAGCGCAGCAGCATGCCGCCGCCGTCGCCGGGGGTGTGGTAGCCGGCGACCCGTACCAGCGTGCGGGCCGTCAGCGCGGCGGGGGTGAGGTCGGCCAGGTCGGCGACAGTGTCGACGCGCAGGACCTGGTCGTGGGGGGTGGGAACGGACGTGCCAAGTAGACCCATGGAGAGCCTCAACCTTCGCGGTCCCGCCGGCCGGCGGGTGCGCCGGACGGCGGTGCTGGGGGGTCTGCGGCCGCCGTGAGGCGCCGCAGGACGGGGGGAAGGTCGGGCAAACGCGCGAGGCGCGCAGGCGGCGGAGCTGCTGACCGGAACGCCCGGTGCCGGGGCTGCGGCACGACGGGAGCCAGCTGGTTCGCCCGAGACGGTCGCGGCCGGGCCGCGACGCTGGCGGAACGTTAAACAGCAGGTGAACCCGCTGTCAAGGGGTCTGCTCCGCCGGGACGTGGCCGAGCCGGACGGAGATGGCGTCGGCGGCCTGGCGCACCTGTCGTCCCAGCTCCTGGTATCGCCAGCTGGGCAGGCCGAGCTTCAGCCCGGTCACGCTGATGGCTCCGCAGCACGCGCCGGTGTGGTCGCGCAGGGCGCTGCCGATGCAGAACACCCCCTCGGCGTCCTCCTCGTCGTCGAGGGCGTACCCGGCGCGGCGGACGTCGGCCAGGTGGGCCAGCAGGGAGTCCAGGTCGCAGATGGTGTGGTCGGTGCGCCGGGGCAGCCCGACGCGGCCGATCAGCTCGGCGACCTGCGGTGGGGTCATCTCGGCCAGCAGGGCCTTGCCCAGCCCGGTGCAGTGCGGCAGCTCGCGCGTGCCCATCCGCAACTCGATCTGGATCCGCTCGCCGTTGCTGACCTGGTCGACGACGACCGCGTGCGCCCCCTCGGGGACGGCCAGCCGGGAGCTGAGCCCGGTGTCGCGGGTCAGCCGGGTCAGCACCGGGCGGGCGATGTCGCGCAGCGAGAGCTGCTCCTGGGCGCGGACGCCGAGGCGCGCCAGGGACATCCCGAGCCGGTAGCGCCGATTCATCCCCTCGCCGTCGTCGGCGGCCAGGCCGTGGTGGCACAGGGTGTGCAGGGTGGCGAACGCGGCGCTCTTGGACAGGCCGCAGGCGCGGGCGACGTCGGTGACGCTGAGCCCGTCGCCCGGGGTGGCGGCGGACAGCGCCTCCAGCACCTCGGCCGCGCGGCTGACGCTGCGCACCAGGTAGCGGGAGCTGTCCCCGTCTTCGGTGGTGGTCATGGTCCTTCTTTCGGGCAGGGGGAAGCCGAACTGTTCGCCAAGGCCGAACAGCGTAACAAAGCTGTTCGAGATTTGGCATCCCGGCGTGTTGACCGTGGCGAACAAGCGTGCTTAGTATGCCGAACATCGTTTGGCAATGCCGAACAGTGTTCAGAAACTTCGAAATGTTCCTCCTGCGGCGGACACCCCGCGGCGCCGCGACCGGGCTGGGTCGCCGCGCCGCACCGATGAGGAGAAGGTGTGAATTCACGATCGGCCCCGACCGGTGCCACGCTCGCCGAGCGGGCGCGCCGGGTCATCCCCGGCGGCGTCAACAGCGGACAGCGCAGCATCCCCGGCCTCACCGAGCTGGTGATCGCCCGGGCCTCCGGAGCGCACTTCTGGGACGCCGACGGGCGCCAGTACACCGACTACCACGCGGCCTTCGGGCCACCCCTGCTCGGTCACAACGACCCCGACGTCAACGCCGCCGTCACCGAGGCCGGCAGGCGGCTGGACCTGTGCGGCGTGGCCGTCACCGACGGGGAGGTCCAGCTCGCCGAGACCCTCGCCGAGCTGGTGCCCAGCATCGAGAAGGTGCTGCTCACCAGCACCGGCAGCGAGGCCACCTTCCACGCCCTGCGGGTCGCCCGCGCCGCCACCGGCCGGCGCCTGGTGGTCAAGTTCCAGGGCTGCTACCACGGCTGGCACGACTCGGTCAGCCTCAACGTCATCTCCGCCCCGGACAAGGTGGGCGTGGCCGACCCGATCTCCACCGGCATCCTGCCCGAGGTCCTCGACGCCACCCTCGTGCTGCGCTTCAACGACGTGGCCGCCGTCCGGGCCGCCTTCTCCGCGCACGGCGACGACATCGCCGCCGTCATCGTCGAGCCGGTGCCGCACAACGTCGGCTGCCTCCTGCCCGACCAGGAGTTCCTGCGCACCCTGCGCGAGGAGTGCACCCGGGCCGGCAGCGTGCTCGTCTTCGACGAGGTGATCACCGGCTTCCGGCACGACCTCGGCGGCTGGCAGAAGATCAGCGGGATCACCCCGGACCTGACCACCCTCGGCAAGGCCATCGCCAACGGCTACCCGATCGGCGCCCTGGGCGGCCGGGCCGACCTGATGGACCTGTTCAGCACCCACCCCGGCGCGCCCGCGTTCTTCGCCGGCACCTACAACGGCCACCCGGCCGTGGTCGCCGCCGCCATCGCCACCCTCGGCAAGCTGCGCGCCGAGCCCGTGCACGAGCACGTCTACCGGCTCGGCGAACGGGCCCGCGCCGGCATCACCGAGGTCCTCGCCGACCTCGGCGTCCCCGCCGTGGTCACCGGCCACGGCTCCGTCTTCGTGACGTACTTCATGCCCGGCCCGGCACCGCGCAGCTACGACGACCTGCTGCGCAACGATGCCGGCATGTTCATCGGCTACCGTCGGCGGATGCCCGAGCACGGCATCTTCGAGCTGCCGCTGAACCTCAAGCGCAACCACATCTCGTACGCCCACACCGACGCCGACATCGACCACCTCGTCGACGCCACCCGGGCGGCCGTCCGCGACACCCTCGCCGCCGGCGGGGTGACCGAGCTGGCCGGCACCGCCACCATGGGTGGCGCGACCCCCACCGGGGGAGGGCGGCGGTGATGCTGACCGTCGACAAGACGCGCCCGGTCGGCCCGGCCGGGCGGATCAGCCGGGTGGAGACCCTCACCCTCGGCACCGCCTGGCGGGACTTCTCCTACGTACGGGTGCACACCGACGCCGGGCTCTCCGGCGTCGGCGAGATCACCCACCCGTACCGGGCCCGGGAGACCTGCCAGCTCGCCGAGGCGATGGCAGGGCGGCACCTGATCGGCGCCGACCCGTTCGACGTCGAGGAGATCTGGCTGCGTATGTACCAGGGCGACTTCCTGCGCGGCGGCGACGTCGGCGGGATCGTCGTCTCCGGTGTCGACCAGGCCCTCTACGACATCATGGGCAAGGCCCTCGGCGTGCCCGCGTACCGGCTGACCGGCGGGGCCTGTCGCGACCGCGTCCGGGTCTACGCCAACGGCTGGTACACCGGCGACCGGGAGCCCGCCGCCTTCGCCGAACGGGCCGTCGCCACCGTCGCCAAGGGGTACACCGCGCTGAAGTTCGACCCGTTCGGCGCCGGTCTCGGCGAGCTGTCCCGCGCCGAGCTGCGCCGCTCGGTCGACATCGTCGCCGCCGTCCGCGACGCCGTCGGGCCCGAGACCGAGCTGTTCGTCGAGGGCCACGCCCGTTTCGCCATGCACACCGCCGCCCGGCTCGTCCGGGAGCTGGAGCCGTTCGACCTCGGCTGGTTCGAGGAACCGCTGCCGTGGACCCACATCGAGCGGTACGCCGAGCTGCGCGCCCGCGCCACCATGCCGATCTCCGGCGGCGAGCACTTCCACAACCGCTACGAGTACGCCCGGCTGTTCGCCACCAACGCGGTCGACATCATCCAACCCGACCTGTCCATGGCCGGCGGGTTCACCGAGGTGCGCAAGCTCGCCGCCATCGCCGACCAGCACGCCATGGTGGTCGCCCCGCACAACTCCAACTCGCCGCTGTGCACCACCGCCTCGGTGCATGCCGTCCTCGGGATACCGAACTTCAAGATCCTCGAGACGTTCGACGGCCTGTTGGAGGAGTACGTCTTCGACGCCGTGCGCGGTGCCCTGCCCGTGGTCGACGGGCACATCGACCTGCCCACCGCGCCCGGCCTCGGCGTCGAGCTGGTCGACGAGGTGTTCGTCGAGCACCCGCCGAGCCACGGCTTCTGGAACATGTTCGCCGAGGGTTGGGAGAAACGGGACCGCCGATGATCGTCGACGTGCACTCGCACCTGTTCGACTGCCCGGACCACGTCGGCGACCCGTTCGCCGCCGAGGCGGCCCGGGCGCACGGCGGCGAGGTCGACCTGACGGTGCGGTGGTCGGAGTACGCGGCCACCGCACCGGAGGACACGAAGACGATCGTGGTCGGCGGCAAGGCCCGCCGCTCCGGGCTCTGGGTCGACGACGCCGCCGTGGCCGCGTACGTCGCCGCCCAGCCCGACCGGCTGCTCGGCTACCTCGCCCTGGACCCCACCCAGCCCGGCTGGCGCGACGAGCTGGAGCACGGGCACCGCGACCTCGGCCTGCGCGGCATCAAGCTGATGCCGATGTACGCCGGGTTCGACCCCGCCGACCCGGCCTACGACGACCTGTACACGTACGCCGTCCGGCACGGACTGCCACTGCTCGTGCACACCGGGACCACCTTCGTCTCCACCGCACCGCTGCGCTTCGCCCTGCCGGTGCACCTCGACGAGGTGGCGATCCGCCACCCGGAGCTGCGGATGGTGCTGGCCCACCTCGGCCACCCGTACGAGGGGGAGTGCAGCGCGGTCATCCGCAAGCACCGGCACGTCTACGCCGACGTCTCCGCGCTGCACTACCGACCCTTCCAGCTCTGGCACAGCCTCCGGCTCGTCCAGGACTACGGGGTGTGGCACAAGCTGCTGTTCGGCAGCGACTATCCCTTCACCACCGTCGACGCCTCGATCGAGGGGCTTCGGGCGGTGGGTCGGGTGCCCGGCATCCCCGGCCTCGACCCGCTCGACACCGAGCAGATCGAGCAGCTGATCCACCGCCCGTCGCTCGACCTGCTGGGGTTGACATGACCGCTGTCCCGCCCTCCTTCGACCTGTCCGGCCGGCTGGCCGTGGTGACCGGTGCGGCGCGCGGGCTCGGGGCGGCCTTCGCCACCGGGCTCGCCGCCGCCGGCGCCGACGTCGTGGTCGTCGACCGGCCCGGCGTCGACCTCGGCGCGGTCGCCGCCGCGATCACCGACCGCGGCCGCGCCTGCCACCCGTACGCCTTCGACCTGGCCGACACCGAGGCGATCGCACCCTGGGTGGACGACCTGCGGCGCGCCCACGGGCCGGTGCACGTCCTGGTCAACAACGCCGGGGTGGCCCGGCTGGAGCACTTCAACGAGATCACCGTCGCCAACTGGCGGGAGGTGATGCGGGTGAACGTGGACGCCGTCTTCTTCCTCGCGCAACGGGTCGCCGAGCACATGATCGCCGACGGGGTGGCTGGCCGCATCGTCAACGTCTCCTCGAAGAACGGGCTGATGGCCGAGGCCGGACTGGCCCACTACAACGCCTCCAAGGGCGCCGTCGAGCTGCTCACCCGGTCGCTCGCCGCCGAGCTGGGGCCGCACGGCATCACCGCCAACACGATCGCTCCCGGGATGATCGCCACCCCGATCGACGGTGAGTTCTCCCTGGACCGGCAGGCGTTCGAGGCCGCCTGGGAGGAGCGGATCCCCCTGCGCGGCGGCTACGGTACGCCGGCCGACTGCGTCGGCGCGCTCCTGTTGCTCGCCTCCGAGGCCGGCCGTTACATCAACGGCACCCACCTGGTCGTCGACGGGGGAGTGCTCGCTGACCAGATGCCCCGACTGCGGTTCATGCCGCCGTACCGCAGCACCCTCTGAGGGCGCCGAGACGCTCGCGGGCCCGGCCGGCGTACGGGGTGGGGCAGGCCGCACCGAGGAGGGTGCGGACGGGCCGCCGTCAGGCCCTGAGGTAGGCAAGGACAGCGAGCACCCGGCGGTGGTGGGCGTCGTCAGGCGGCAGGCCGAGCTTGGCGAAGACATTGCCGATGTGCTTTTCCACCGTGCTGGCGGAGACCACCAGCCGCTCGGCGATGGCCGTGTTGGAATGACCTTCGGCCATCAGCGCCAGGAGCTGCCGTTCCCGCGTGGTCAGCGCCCCCAGGGCGTCGTTCCGGCGCTGCCCGGCCAGCAACTGCGCAACGACCTGCGGGTCGAGCACCGTCGCGCCCCGGGCGACGCGATCCAGGGCATCCAGGAACTCCTCGACCCTGGCGACCCGGTTCTTCAGCAGGTACCCGACCGCACCGGAGCCGTCCGCGAGCAGATCGCCGGCGTAGGACGCCTCCACGTACTGGCTGAGCACCAGCATGGGGGCGCCGGGCAACTGTGAGCGGGCGGTGATCGCGGCGCGCAGGCCCTCGTCCGTGTAGGTCGGCGGCATCCGCACATCGACGATCGACACGTCCGGGCGGTGTCTGAGCACCGCCTCGACCAGGGCCGGGCCATCACCGATCGCGGCCACCACCTGGTGACCGTCCTCGGCGAGCAGGCGGACCAGGCCCTCGCGCAGCAGTACCGCGTCGTCGGCCAGGACGATCCGCAGCGGACCGCGGGCCGCGCGGCCCGGTGGTGGTTCGTGCGGGTTCAGCAGCACGGCAGTTCCGCGGTGATCGCCGTCGGGCCGCCGTAGGGACTGGTGACCCACAGCCGGCCGCCGACCGCGTGCAGCCGGTCTTCCAACCCGCACAGCCCGTGTCCCTTGTCCAGCGCGGCGCCGCCCACCCCGTCGTCCGTCACCCAGACCCGCAGGGTTCCCTCACTGTGGCGCAGTCCGATCGCACACCGGTCGGCGTGGCTGTGCTTGGCCACGTTGGTCAGGGCCTCGGCGATCACGAAATACGCGGCCGTCTCGACCGCAGCGGCCAGCCGGTCGTTCAGGGGTCGGCATCGAGCTCGACCGGTACGGTCGAGCGCGCGGCCAGGGCGGTGAGCGCCGCGCGCAGGCCGCGGTCGACGAGGATCGGCGGGGCGATGCCACGCGACAGGGCCCGTAGTTCGTCCAGCGCCTCCTCGGTCTGGACGATCGCGTCGGCGAGCGCCGCGCGGACGGCCTCCGGCCTGCTGTCGAGGTGGTGCTGGGCGCGACCCAGTTCCATCGCCAGGCGGACCAGCCGCTGCTGGGGCCCGTCGTGGATGTCGCGTTCGAGCCGTCGCAGCGCGGTCGCCTCGGCCGTCACCGCGGCGACGGTCCGCGCGCGGGCGATGTCCCGCTCCTGCTCCAGGCCGCTGATCCGGCGGTGCGACGCGGACGCGTCAGACAGCAGCGTCTGCCCCAGTCCGGCCTGGGCGGCGACGCACGCCCGGGTCACCAGCGGCAGGGTGAACAGCAACAGCAGGCCGACCGCGGTCCCGAAGGCGAGCCGTTCGGTCGGCGACGTCAGTCCCAGGGTCAAGGCGATGTGGGACCGGGGGCTGCCCACGGTCAGGGTCGTGGGCCGCATCGGCCCGGCGGACGAGTAGGGGCTGCGCACGTGCCGGCACCGAGTCCGACGAACCACCACAGCACCGTCACCACTGAGGTGACCAGGGCGACAGGGAGCACCGCCACCGCGTGCGCCACGCCGAGCCACAGCCCCGGGCCGGAGGCGGTGGCTGTCTCCTTCGGTCTCCGCCGCTGGCCCACGCCCTCCACGCCGACGGCCGGGGAACGCACCTTGGCGATCCGCCACCGTTCCACGTCGGCGAACCACCGCACCAGCGCCAAACCGCCGGCCACGACCGGTGACCGGCCCGGCAACAGCAAGCCGACCGCTCCGATACACAGACCAGTGAGCACCAGCAACAGGCCAGCCGCGGCGGTCACCGGCGCGGTGAGCAGGTACAGCGACTCCACGACCGTGCGATGCCCCATCCGGAAGACGAACCTGACACCCGACCGCCACCGACGCCAGACCGCGGAGGGGAACGACGCGGTCATAGCCCCAGCCTATTCCCCACCATCGAGCGCACGCCGATCCGCCTTCAGGTCGACCATCTTCCCGATGGAGGTGACCCGGTGCCGGTCTGGCTGTGGTCCTCGAAGACCAGGACGCAGAGCACCGGTGTGGGGCCGTCCCGCCCTGCCCGGAGAGGTGGGGCAGGCCCCACCCCCAAGTGTCCGGCGTGCCCCCGTGACCGGGCGACCGCCGGTGCGAAATGGTGATCGCAATGAATCGAGCCGAAGGAATCTCCTTGCGTAGTCCCGCATCCCCGTCGCGATCCGTAGGCGTCTCCGGTCGCACCCTCGCTGTGCTCGTCGCCCTCGCTGTGGCGCTCGTCGCCGCGTTCGTCGTCGCCCCGCGCACGCTGGCGGCGAGCGGGTCGGGCGGCGGCTTCGTCGAGAGGCGCGACCTCGTCGAAGCCCTGGGCGAAGAATTCGTCAAGTATTGGCGTTCCGGCGAACGGGACCTTTCCCCGGGTTTGCAGAGGGTCGTCGATTACTGGTTCCGTTACCACCTGGCCAAGGCCGTGATCGCTGCGATCTTGCTGATCGTGCTCGTCGCACTCGGCCTGCTTCTCTGGAAGGCATTCCTGAGGGCCGGCGGTATCGGGGCGGGAAGGAGGGCCGCCCTCGCGTCCGGCGGCGTCCTTGTCACGATGCTCGCGCTGTTCTCGTTGGCGATGGTGATGGCCAACGTGCAGGGTGCGGTAGCGCCCTACGCCTCGCTGTTGCCGATGCTGGCGTCCGGCGGAACCGACGGAGAGCTCGCCGATACGCTCGATCAGGTCAGGCAGCGACTGGCGGACTCCCTGAGCGCGGGTGACCGGACCCCGCCGGCCCTCGAGGTGATGATCAGCGACTTCTCTCGATATCACGTGGCGATGGCCGTGGTTGCTGGGATCGTGGCGGCCGTCCTCGTCGGCACGAGCGTGGTGTCGTGGACGAGGTTTGCGAGAACAGGGCCGTCCGACAGGCGAACGAGGCGTGTGTTGGGGTCCTTCGGGGTTCTCTCGGCGTTGTTGTCGCTGGTCGTGATCGTTGTCATTGTGGCGAACACGACCACCGCGGCGGACCCGGCGCCGGCACTCCTGGCCTTCTTCGACGGCGGATGGTGATGCACCTCGTGGGCGATCAGCCGCACGCTCTTCCGCGAGAAGTGGAGATCCGGGTGTGCTGGCCGGGTGGTTCGGCTGGTGTCGGAGTTCTGCCACTACACGGCTCAGCTGCCCTTGGCCGGGGGCGAACGCGGCTCGCTGATCTCGTCCGATCACGGGCCCGGGCGCCATTCGAGGTCGGCCCGGATCAATGCGCGGCCAACTCTTGCCCCGAAGGGCAAATGTCGGGAAAACTGGCCATGATCCTCGTGGGCCAGTCGCGACGCGCGGTCCGTGATGTGGACAAGGAGCTGACACGTGGGCATTGGTCGGCGCAGCGCGGGAGGGTCCGTGACAGTCGACAGTGTCGCCATGCCGGCCATGGTGTTCACGCTGCTGACCCGCGCCGCCGTGGCGGGGGTCGCATTCCCGCGCCGGCCTCCGATGTGGACGCCGGCGACCGTAGCGGAGGGTTTCGGCCCGGTCGACGGCACCGCCGCTGCCGTGCTGCATCGCCAGACCTCGCGTTGCCTGCTGCTCGGTGCTCTGGCATACCGGGTGTGCGTCCTGCCCGTCGCCATGGGCCTGCTCGTGGTGCGCGGGGAGCCGGTGGCACTGGTTGCTCTGCTGCCGATTGCGGCCCTGCTGCTGGCCGCCAACGTCGCGGCGATCGTCACGGTCCACCGGCGGTCGACGGTGGACCTCGAACGGGTACGCGGGGCCGTGCTGGTCGACCTCGCCGTGGCGTACGGGGTGAACGTGGTGGGAAGTGCGGTGGTGCCCCACACCGAGGTGTTCTGGTCGTACCTGGCCGGTGCCGTGGTCCTGGTGACCGGCGCGTACGGGCTGGTCGGTGGCGTGCTCGCGGTGCTGCTGTCGATGCCGGTCCAGTTGGCGACGGCCGCGTTCGGCGCCGCCGCGGGCAGGGAAGCGCTCGCCGGCCGGGCCGGGTGGCTCGGATTGGCGGTGGTGGTCGCGTTGGCGGCGCTCGTGATCTGTGGGCTGAGTCTGCACCTGACCATGTCGTACGGGATCCAAGCCGGTCGGGAGGCCGAGCAGGCCCGGTGGCTGCGGTCGCTGCACGACACGGTGTTGCAGACCCTGGAGGCGATCGCCCTGCACAGCGCGGCGGATGAGACGGCGTCAGCGGTGCAGCTCGCCCAGGTGCGGGCCACCGCCCGGGTCCAGGCCGCTCGGCTGCGCAGGACGCTCGACGATCCCGGTGGCGGCAGAGACAACCCGCTCGCCGACGGGTTGGCCGAACTGGTGGAGGAACTCGCGGGGCGCGGGCTGCGGGTGGAGTTGGCGGTGGCCGCCGGCGCCGGCAGCCGGATGTCCGGCCCGTACCGGGACGCGGTCCTCGGTGGGGTGCGGGAGGCTCTGGGCAACGTGGCCAAGCACGCCGGGATCAGTGACGCGGTGGTCCGCGCCGACGAGGAGAGCAGCGCCCTGGTCGTGGTGGTCCGTGACCACGGCTGTGGCTTCGATGTCGCCGGCCGACCCGGGTTCGGCATCCGGGAATCGATCGTGGGCCGGTTGCGCGAGGTCGGCGGCAAGGCGACCGTGGAGTCCTGGCCCGGTCGCGGCACCCGGGTGACCCTGCGGGTGCCGGCATGATCCGGTTGGGCGGTCCCAGGCGCGGCGTCGGCACGGCGGCCAGGCCGGGGTCGGCTGGCTCGCGACCCGCTCTCGGCGCGCTGGCGGGCGTCGTCGGCGCGCTGGTCGGGGCGCTGCCGGTAGCCGCACCGGCCAGCTACGGGGCGCCGGCCGGCTGCGCCAGCCCGGTGGGAGTGCACACCGCCGGCACCCCGTGGGCGATGGAACTGCTCGGGCCGCGCCGGGTGTGGCCACTGAGCACGGGTTCCGGGGTCCGGGTCGCGGTGCTCGGCACCGGCGTCGACGCCCGTAACGCACAGTTTCGCCCAGGTCAGGTCGAGGAAGGTCGGGACGTCCTGGCCAACCGCGACGGGGCCACCGACGACTGTGACGGCCGAGGTACCTTCGCCGCCGGCCTGATCGCCGCCCGGCCACACGACAAGACCACCTTCGCCGGTCTGGCTCCCGGCGTGTCCGTGCTCCCGGTTCGCTACACCCAGACCACCAGGCAGGGCGACGGGGCCGTCGACCCCGGCCGGCTCGCCGCCGCCATCGACTTCGCGGTCACCGCCCGCGCCCGAGTGATCTACGTGGTACTGCCGGCGACCAGGAACAGCGCCCAGTTGCGGGACGCCACCGCACGGGCGATCGCGGCCGACATCGTGGTGGTGTCGCCGGCCGCCTCCGGCGCGCGGAACCAGGGTGCGACCAGCTACCCGACCGCCCTGCCCGGGGTGCTGGCGGTCGGTGCCTTCGGGCCGGACGGCGCGGTGGCCTCTACCGAATCCGGTGACCACATCGGGGTGGCCGCCCCGGGAAGACAACTGGTGAGCCTCTCCGCCGGGGCGGACGGTCGGCTGGGACACTCACCCACGGTCGACGATCCGGCCTACGCGGCGGCGTACGTGGCGGGCACGGCGGCGCTGCTGCGGTCCTACCGGCCGGAACTCAGCGCCGCCGAGGTGGTGCGGCGGATCGAGTCGACCGCGCACCGGACCGCGGTTGACGGGCAACACCCGCAGCTCGGCTGGGGAATGGTGGACCCGTACCGGGCGGTGGCCGCCGAGGGTGTCGAGGATCCGCCGGGAGCCGTGGGCGCGAGCGCGCAGCCGGTCGCCGCGGCCCGTGCGAACCCTGGTCCCCGCGTGGATCCGTTGGTGCTGCCGCTGGCGTCGGCGGGACTCGGGGCGGCGCTGCTGCTCGGGGTCGGCACGGCCGTGGCGCGTCGAGGCCGGGCCCGCGGTTGGCGTCCCGGCGACTGACCGGCCCCACCCGTGGTGCGGCTGGCGCTACGGCATCTCGGTCGGTACGCAGCGGCTGGAGCCGCCGACCACCACGTCGCCGGTGCCGTCCCGGGAGATGTGTACGCCGAGGTTCGCCCCGTCCCGCTGGAACTGGTAGGCCACCTCGGACTCGCCGCTGCGGTCGGTGGCTCGCCAACCGTCCGCGCTCAGCTCCGGCACCACCTCGGTCAAGAGGATCTCGACGGCGCCGGGCGGGACGGGAACCCGAAGGTTGTATTCCCAGCGCACCGACTCGCTCGGTACGCCGGCCGGCCGGAACGGGTCGCAGTCGAGCTGCTCGTCGCGGCTGATCCGGGCGTCGGCGCCGAACCGCGCGGCGACCGCGTGCAGCACGGCCCGCAGCGGCCCCGCCACGGCGGCCAGCGGCTCGTAGTCGATCGGGCTGGTCATGGCGTCGACGGTACCGTCACCACCGGGCCGCCGGTGAACACCTGGTACATGTTCCACCACGCGTCACTGTGGTAGGTCAGCACGTCGGAGTGCGCGGAGGTGCCCTCCAGCGGTCGGCCGTCGGGGTAGTTGCCGGTCTCCAGCCGGACCACACCGGGGAACTCGTCGGGGTCGGCCCCGTGCCCCCAGTTGAAGATGTTGATGTCCCGGACCCAGGCGATCGGGTCGCCCGGGGCGGTCATCGAGTAGCGCTGCACATCGGGCTGGGCGGGGCGCAGGTCCTCCGGGCCGTCCACGCGGTGACCCATGCCCGCCGACTCGATGTGCAGGACCCGGTTGGCGTCCAACCCGTGCTGCTCGGCGGTGCCGACCACGGCGCCGCCGTACGAGTGGCCGGCGAAGGTGACCTGCACGTCGTTGCCGGCCGCGGCGGAGCCGGCGATCTCGGCACGCAGCTCACGGGAGAAGTCGGCGAGCCGGGGTCCGAGGTCGTCGGCGTAGCTGGCCGACGGGGCCTGCGGGAACAGGTTGGAGGGCAGGTCGCCGTCCATCCAGGTGACCATGGCCAGGTCCCGCCGGGGGGCGGCGTCGACGAAACCGGCCGCCGCGTCGCGGTACCGCTCGAAGTTGGCCAGCTCGGAGAAGGTGCCCGGAACGAACACGGCGACGTTGCGGGTGCCGGCGTCGATGTCGCCGACCAGCTCGACCATCGATCCGTCACCGGACGGGTCGAACGAGAGGATCTTGCGGTTCTCGGCGATGACGTTCTCGTACAGTTCGATGCGCGCCTGCGACCGGGTGATGGTCTCCTGTAGACGGTGGTCGACGACCGGGTCTCCGGTGAGCTGGGCCTGATAGCCGGCGAGGCGCTGCCGTTCGGCGGCCAACTCGGCGGTGATCGCCGACCGGTTGGCCGCGATCCGGGTGCCGAACGGGGCAGTGCCGGCGGGCGCGGCGGCCCCGGCGGCGGCCAGGGTGGTGCCACCGGCCAGACCGCCCAGTAGCTGTCGGAATGCCTGGCTGACCTGGGTGTCGCCCTGCCGGTAGTTGGTCACCGCGGCGGTCACCCCGGTGGCCAACCGCCGGGTCTGCGTCGCCGCCGACTCCAGCTCGGTGCTGCTGAGCTGCAGGCTGTTGCCGTGTGCCTGCATGGCGCGTTGCGACTGCGGCACCAACCCGAACGCCTGGCCGTCGATGGCTTGCGTGGTGAGCTGCCCGCGGATGGTGTTCAACCGGTCGGCGCTTCCGGTGAGCTCGGTCGCCGCGGCGTCCAGTGCGGTCGGGACGGCTCGGAATCCGGCGCTGGTCACCTCCATGACCGGTTCCCAGGCTGGTCCGACTCAGGCTCCTCGCCGATCACCGCCGGCGTCACCACCGACTGCTCGCCCCACACGTCTTCGGTCTCGACCAGCCAGGGTGGGATGCGTCGGCCGCCGGCGGCGTCGCCCGCGCCCATCGGGGCGAAGGGCATCGCCGGCATGAAGCCGCCGGCCATGCCCTTCGCCGCAGCTACCCCGGCGGCGGCCCCGGCGGCTCCGGCGAGTCCGCTCGCCGTCGGGCCGCCGGCCTGACCGGCCAAGGACTGGTTCGCCACCGGCGACATGTCGACGCCGCCTCCGCCGCCACCCACACCGCCACCCACACCGCCACCCGCGCCGCCGGCGGAGATCCGGGCGCCGCTGCCGGCGGCCCTGTCGTTGGCCGTGGCCGCGGGAGCGGTGTCCTTCTTCTCGTCCTTCGGCTTGGCCCCCAGCCCAGGCGGCACGGTGGCGAACCGCCCGCCGAGCGCGGCGGCGGCCGCGGCCAACCCGGCGGTGAACATCGTGCCGAACAGCGGCCGGGGTTGGATCGCCGGTGGTGTCGCGTCCGGGTCGACGGGTGCCTTGTCCGGGTCGACCGGCGTTTCGGCCGGTACGGACGGCAGGCCGCCGCCGGTCTGCGGATCCAGCGGTGGGGCTGGCGTGACCGGCGGTGGCTCCTCGATCGGTGTGCCGGTGGCCGGCCGGGACGCGGCGCTCGGGGTGACCGGCATCGCGTCCTCGGTGGTGACGTACTCGCTGGCGAGGGTGGACATCACCTGCACCGCCTGCTGGTGGGCCGCGTTCGAGGCGGCCTGTGCCCGCTGCTGGGCCTGGACCTCGGCGACCGCCTCGGCCTGGTGCTGGCGCAGGGTTTCGACCGTGCTGGCCGGAGTGTCCGCGGGTACGACCAGGGGCGTGGTCGCGGCGGCGACCACGGAGGGGGCGAGATCGGGTACGGCGACCGGGGCGGGCATCGACTTCTGGGCCGTCGTGAGCGCCTCGGCGGAGGAGTAGGCCAGGTCACGCACCGTGAAGGCGGTGCTGGCCACCTGCCGGATACCCGAGGTCAGATCATTGATCATCAACTTGTACTGTCGGGCGGCGCCGCCGTCCCACCACTGCTCGAACTCGCGGAGCTGGCGCTCGATGTCGCCGGCGCGCTCGTGCAGCGCGGTGCCGGCGGCTCCCCAGCCCTCCGCCGCCTCGGTCACCGACTTCGGTTCGCCGGCGTGCAGCATTCGCATGAGTTCGTGATGGCTGTACTGGCTGAAGTCGCTACGTGCCCGACCGTGTCCACGCGGCATCGTGTCAGTCCCTTCCGTGTGCCCGGAAGGACGTGGCGACGCCGATGTCGTAGTCGGCGTACCCGTCCGCGATCATGCGGGTCACGTCGTTGGCGAAGGCGATCGCCTCCCGCACGGTGTGCAGCAGTTCGTGCATCTGTTCGGCGGCGGCCCGGTGCCGCTCGGCCAGCGACGCCGCCTCGCCGAAATCGCCGAGCCGGACCGGCCGGATGCGCAACTGGCCGAGGCCGTCCGTCGGTCTGCGCATCGCCTCCAGTTGGTCCTCCAGCTCGCGGGCGAACGCCAGCAGCGATTCGAGGTGGACCCGGAACGACTCCTCGTGGGACATCGTCGCGCTCTCCTGTCTCGGAGCTCGGCTGAGAACAACGCCGGCCAGCGGGGCGGCGGCGTCGGGTGGAGGCGGATTCCGCCCCACCCCACGCCGCCGCTGATCGCACCGGCTCAGGCGAAGAAGCTGGTGTTCCTGTTCTCCAGCGCCAACTGGGTGTCGTGCGCCTCGTTCACCTTGCCGGAGAACTGACCGATCACCGCGATGATGTCGGCCAGGGCCGCGCGCAGCCGCGTCTCGGACTGCTCCGCGGCCTGACCGGCGGCACTGCCGGAGGCGTACCAGGTCTGCTTGATCGGGGCCAGGCTGCTCTGCAGCTGTTCCACGTGGCCGTTCAACGCCTGGGCCTTCACCTGCAGCGAGTCGGCGGCGGCCCGCAGCGCGCCAAATTCCACATTGATTACATCGGCGGTCATCTCACATCACCCCTTTCCGGGCAGGTTAGGCACCGGCCAGCCGGCTGAGTACGGGGCTGCCCTCGCCCACGGCGCCGGTGAGGCCCCGCAGAGAGTCGGCGGCCGCCGTGTCACCGGTGTTGTAGTTGCGGAAACTCTCGTTGACCAGACCGGACATGGTCTGCAGCTCCCGTGACGCAACCCGCATGCTCTCCTGCAGCCGGCCTTGCAGCTGCCAGAAAGCGGTGGCCTGGTTACCGGCGTACCGGCTCAGTACCGACACGAGTTCGCTCTCGAGTTGTGCCATGCTCCGAGCCGTGTTGGTGGCGGCTTCGTCGAACCCGCTGACCGCTCGCGTCATCGCGGCGGCATCACTCTGGTATCCGGGACTGGCCACGTCGGGTCACCTCCTCTTGGCAGGGTCGCGCGCCGACTCGCGGCGCCGTACACGCTGGGGATGCTATGCATCCGTCACCCTTGGTAGTACGGCACAAGTACCCGTCGCCGACACGGCACTATTACCCACAGGGACCCGGCGGCCGGGGCCGCCGGGTCCCTGCGTCGACCGGTTCGGATCAGGCCGGGTCGGTCTGCGCCCAGGCGAGCTGCACCAGCGACACCCCGGTCCGCCGGTCCACCAACTGCCCACGTCCGGGCGGCTGTTTGCTGGGCTTGACGTCACCCAGCAGCGCGCCCTCGTCGCGGGAACCGGAGAGCAGCAGGCCCGGTGTGCCCAGGTCGCGTAGCCGCTGCACGACCGGCTCGAACAGGCTTCGGCTGGCGCCGCCGGACCGGCGGGTGAGCACCAGATGCAGGCCGACGTCCTTGGCCTGGGGCAGGAAGTCCAGCAGGGGCGCGAGTGGGTTGCGGCTCGGTGACACCACCAGGTCGTAGTCGTCGACGAGGACGAACAGCTCGGGGCCGCTCCACCAGCTGCGCTCGCGCAACTCGGTGGCGGTCACCTCCGGACCGGGCAGGCGTCGCCGCAGTCCCTCCGCGGCCTCGGCGACGAGCTGCTCGAGCACCGGCTCACTGCCGGCGTAGCCGAGCAGGTGCGGGCCGGTGAGGGCGTCCACCAGCCCGCGCCGGTAGTCGGCGACGATGACCGCGGCCTCGGCCACCGGATAGCGGGCCGCGATCTGTTGGGCGAGCACCCGCAGCAGCCCGGTCTTGCCGGACTCCACGTCGCCGAAGGCGATGAAGTGCGGGTCGGCGTCGAAGTCCACGTAGGCCGGTCCCAGGTCCGCCTCGGCCAGCCCGATCGGGATCCGCCGGTCACCGGGAACCGGCCCGGGCAGGTCGGCGGCCGGCACCAGCCTGGGCAGCAACCGCACCTGCGGAGCGCGTGGGCCGTGCCAGCTCGCGTCCACCTGCTTGACCAGGTCGCTCGCGCCGTCGGGCAGGTCGCTGACCGTGTTACGGCCGTCGATGCGCGGCAGCCCGCCGAGGAAGTGCAGCTTGTCGGCGGTGAGCCCGCGTCCCGGAGCCCCCTTCGGCACGTCGGCCGCGGCCCGCCGGTCGTACGCCGAGTCGGCCGGGTCGCCGAGGCGCAGCTCGACGTGGGTGCCGATCAGGTCGCGCAGGGCCGGTCGGATCTCCATCGCCCGGTTGGCCGACAGTACGACGTGCAGGCCGAACCCGAGGCCGCGGGCGGCGAGCGTGGTGACCGACTCGTCCAGCGGCTCGAACTCCTGGCGCAGGGTCATCCAGCCGTCGACGACGAGGAACACGTCGCCGAACGTCCGCCCGTCCGGGCTGGGCGGTGGGCGGCGCCGGAAGTCGGAGATCGAGTCGATGCCGTGCGCGGCGAACGACTGCTCCCGCTCGGACAGCAGGCCGGTCAGCTCGGCGACGATCCGGCGGACCCGTTCGGTGTCCATCCGGTTGGCGTAGCCGCTGACATGCGGCAGGCCGGCGAGGGTGGCCAGGCCGCCGCCACCGAAGTCGAGCAGGAAGAACTGCGCCTCGGTCGGGGTGTGGGTGAGTGCCAGCGCGGTCACCAGGGTACGCAGCAGGGTGCTCTTGCCGCTCTGCGGTGCGCCGAGCACGAGCGCGTGCCCGGCCGCCCCGGACAGCTCCGCCCACAGCAGGTCCCGACGCTGCTCGAACGGCTTGTCCACGATGGCCAGTGGCACGGTGAGCTGCCCGTTGCCGGCCCAGCCCACCGGGGTCAGACCACGCTGCGGATCGACGCCCAGCGGCGGCAGCAGCTGGTCCAGGGCGGGCGGTTCGGCCAGCGGCGGCAGCCAGATCTGGTGCGCGGCGGGCCCGTTGCCGAGCAGCCGGCCGACCATGGCGCTCAGCACGGTCTCGCCCTTGGTCGCCGCGGTGTCGAGGCCGTTCGCCGGTGCCGGTGCGCGTACCGGCTCGGCCAGCGCCAGCGGGGCGAGCCCGAACGGCAGCACCCGCCGCTCGTACGGGATCTCCTCGGCCACGGCGGCGGTCTGCTCGGGCGGCAGTTCGCCGGAGACGTACGCGGCCTTGAACCGTTGCAGGGTGGTGGTGTCCCACTTCAGGTACGCCGAGCCCGGTACCGGCGGCAGCTCGTACGCGTCGGACACCCCGAGCACCGCCCGGCTCTCCGCCGCGGAGAAGGTGCGCAGCCCGATCCGGTAGCTCAGGTGGCTGTCCAGGCCGCGTAGCCGCCCCTCCTCGAGCCGTTGCGAGGCGAGCATCAGGTGCACGCCGAGACTGCGGCCGAGCCGACCGATCATCACGAACAGGTCGATGAACTCGGGCCGGCTGGACAGCAGCTCGCTGAACTCGTCGATGATCACCAGCAGCGAGGGCAGCGGTTGCAGCGGCGTGCCCTCGGTTCGGGCCCGCTCGTAGTCGCGTACCGAGGCGTAGTTCCCGGCGGCCCGCAGTAGTTCCTGGCGGCGGACCAGCTCGCCGCGGAGCGCGTCGGCCATCCGGTCGACCAGGGTCAGGTCGGCCGCCAGGTTGGTGATCACCGCGCAGGTGTGCGGCAGGCCGGTCATGCCGGCGAAGGTGGCGCCACCCTTGAAGTCGATCAACGCGAGGTTGAGCGTCTCCGAGGAGTGGGTCGCGGCGAGCCCGGTGACCAGGGTGCGCAGCAGCTCGCTCTTGCCGGACCCGGTGGCCCCGATGACCAGCCCGTGCGGGCCCATGCCCCCCTCGGCCGACTCCTTGAGGTCCAGGTCGACCGGGCGCCCGTCGGGATCCACCCCGATCGGGATGCGCAGCCGGTCCCGGGCCGACCGGGGGCGCCAGGTGACCGTCGGGTCGAGCCGGCGCGGGTCGCCGATGCCGAGCAGGTCGGCCAGGCCGAAGGTGGTGGACAGCGGTTGCTCGCTGGCCGCCGCCGTGCCGGTGTGCAGCGCGGTGAGCTGCCGCGCGACCACCTCGGCGCCGGCGACGCTGAGCCGGTCGGGCACACCGACCAGCGAGACGCCGTCCGGGGTGCGCATGCCGAGCCGACCTTCGGAGATCACCAGATCGAGCGCGTCAGCGCCACCACCGGACCCGCCGCCGATCTCCAGCAGGGTGGTGCCGGCCAGGCCGTCGGGTGGGGCCAGCCCGGCATCGGGCAGCGTGCCGGCCCCGTCGAGCACGATCAGCAGGTGCGGTGCCTCGGGCCGGGCGCCGGGTCTGAACGGGCCGCGGGCCGCCGGGTCGGCCGGATCGTCGGCCAGTAGCGCGGCCAACTCACTGAGGGTGGGCGCGACCAACCGGGTCGGTCCACTCGCGTCGGCCCGGCCCGGATGCACCGCGTGGGGCAGCCACTTCAGCCAGTCCCAGCCGTCCTGCCGGTCCGGCCCGACGCAGGCGGCGACGCGCAGGTTGTCCGGGGAGTGGAAGGTGACCAGGTGGGCCAGCAGGGCCCGGGCGAGGGCCAGGATCTCGGGGCGGTCGCCGGCCAGGGTGACCCGCTGGAAGGAACGTAGGGACACCGCCACCGGCAGCCCGCCGACGGTCGCGTAGGTGCGGATGAAGTGCCGCAGCGAGGTGGACGCCACCGGATCGAGGTCCTCCAGCGGGGCGGTCTGCGGCGCCCGCAGCGCGGTGGCCAGCCGCTGCGGCCCGGTGCCGACCCGGACCCGGCCGAAGTCGGGATCGGTGCGGGCCCGTTCCCAGAGCCGCTCGGTGCCGGCGAACGACCACAGGTCGGCCGGGTCGGGCAGCGCCGCCAGGGCCGTCTCCCGTTGGCGGACCGCCACCTCACGGACCTGGCCGCGCAGGCCGCCGAGGTAGCGTAGGTAGTCGCGTCGCTCGTCGTTGATCTGCGCCTTCTTCGAGGCTCCGCCACGGGACAGGCTCATGATCAGCATGCCGGCCATGGCGCTGATGTACAGGGCGCCGAAAACCCAGGTCATCGCCCCGCCGGACCGCCCGATGTAGACGAACGACATGGCGCCCATGCCGAGCATCATCGGCAGCATGAACATCAGTTGCATGCCGGCCTGGCCGGACCCGCGGGGCAGGGCGGGCGGGGACTGCAGCATGATCTCGCCGCGTGGTGGTTCGGGCAGTACAGCCCGGCGGCGGAAGGTGTCGGCGGACATCCGGCGGTGCCTCCTCGGCCCGAAGGATCAGGACCCGTGGTCACTTTGACAGAGCAGGTAGTGGGTAGTTTTGCCGTTTAAGGGCTCGCGCGCACCAACCTACGATGACCCGCAACGATCCGGGAACCGCCTCAGCGCGGCCGAGTTGCCCGGCCCGGCGTGGGCGATCTGGCGGGAAGGTGCGAACGATGACGACAGGCTCGTCGTACAACGTGCGGCCGGATGCCGTACGTGGAGTGGTCGGCAACGTCGTCGGCATTCTGCTCCAGGCGTACAGCACGGTGATGGAGTTGGAGCGGCTCACCCTCGCGCCGACGTCATTCGCGAAGCTGGGCTCGCCGGTCGCGTCGGCGAACATCGCGATGCAGGGGCAGGTCGTCGGCACCATGCGGACGCTGCTGCAACTGCTGCAGGAGATCAACGACCTGGTGCACCGCAGCGCCAACGACTACGACGACGCGGACCGGGCGGTCGCCGCCGCGTTGGGCGGGGCGCCCTCCGGCACCGGTGCGGCGCCCAGCGCCGCCCTCGCCGGCTACGCGATCAACGACAGCGCGGGCGCGGCGGGGGAGCCCGGGTCGGTCGGCAACATCCTGGACTACCTGGGCCGGGCGGGGCTCGGTGAGCTTTCGGCCCGGCCCCTGACCGAGGTGACCTTCCGCGACGCGCGGGACTTCGCCGACTGGCTCGACCGTAGCCCGGCCAACCAGGAACGGGTAGGCCTGTTGGCGGTCTACTCCGGCAGTGGGCGGGACGTGTCCGGTCTGGTGCACCCCGGCGACGTGGTGGTCGTTCAGCCCGTCGTCGGTGACGGTGGCCCGGTCATCGGTGTCGCCGGCGCGGGCGGCCAGCTCTACAACCACGGAGCGGTCGGCTCGGCGGCGGAGTTCGGACGCGTCCGGGTCTACCGTCCGATGACGGATGCGACCTCGCTGTGGTGAACCCCGACGGCCTGAAGCCGAGAGAGGTGCGTCGTGTTTGACATCCCCAACTCGGGCGCGATGGACGCCGCCGCCGGCGGTCGCGGGCCCGGCACCGTCGCACTGCCCACGATCGTGGGCGGTAACCCGCAAGCCATCCTTGCCCACTCCGCGGCGTTGACCGCGCGGGTGGCCCGGCTGGTCACTCTGTTGGCCGACCTGGAGCGGGCCCGCGAGCAACTGCGTGAGGTGTGGTCCGCCGGGTCGGCGAGCGACTCCGTGGTGCAGAAGCTGAACAAGTCCTTCGCCAGCTTCCAGCAGATCATCGAGACCGTGTACGCCGGCGTTCGGGAACTCGAGGGTGCCGCCGCGCAGTTGACCACCGCGCAGACGGCCTACCGGGCAGTGGTCAGCGCGGTCAACCCGACGGTGGCCGCGCTGATGTCCAATCCGTACACCCGGGCGGCCGGCCGGGCCCTGGCGGTCAGCACCACCGGGATCCTCAAGGCGTTCCTCACCGGTATCGGTGGCATCCTCACCGCCATCGGGGTGACCAACCTCGGCCAGATCCTGACCGGTCTGGCCACCATCGTCGGCCAGGTCGAGCAGTTGTTCTCGAAGAACAACGACGGCGGCTCGGTGCCCGCTCCGGCGCTGCCGGCCGGGAGCGCGGGCAACCCCGTGCTCGCGCCACCACCGATGGCCAGCGTCGCCACCGGCGCGGGACAGGTGGCCCTGGGCGGCAGCTACGGCACCAGCGGCTACGGCATGCCGTCGTTCACCGGCGCGGGCTACCCGGCCGGCGGTTCGATGAGCAACTACCTGCCGCCGGCGCTCGGCACCGACCAGTGGATCGCGGTCCAACCCGGTCAGTCCTCGCTCCCCTCCGGTGGGGCGCCGGTGACGATGACCCCACAGGGCCCGGTGCAGACCCTGCCGATCCCACCGGCCGCGCCGGTTGACGGGCCGGCGTCGTCCGCCCCGTCCGGGCCCGGCGACGACGGCGACGACGACGTGACGATCACGGCCAGCAAGGGTGACATGACGTTGACCGTCGAGGTGCCGGTGGACACCGGACGCGCGTTCGACATCGAGGTCACCGCCAGCTCCGGTGGGCAGAGCGTCAACGCCGACATCAGCGTCGGCGCCGACGGCTCGATCAAGGTGGACTGACCGATGACCGGCGTCTCTCCCGCCCTGGTCGGCCACACCGTCAATCTGTCGGGCGCGCTGTCCTGGCTGCTCTCCCGGTACGCCACGGTGCTCGCCGAATACCGCCGGCAGATGACCGGCGACCCGGCCGGGCTGCGGGCCGTGGCCCACTCATATCTGGCGATCGCCGACCAGGCGGCGGGCGTCTCCGGCGAGCTGGTCCGGCGCCGGACCGGGCTCTCGGCGCAGTGGCACGGCTCGGCGTACGACGCGTTCGGCGCCGCCGCCGGCCGGGTCACCACCGGGCTCGACGGCACCGAGGCGCGGCTGCGCCGGCACGCCGCCGCGCTGGAACGCGCAGCCGGCGGCCTGGAGGCCGCCGCGAGCACCGCCGACACGGTCATCGCCCGGTTCCGGGCCAACGCCCAGCTGCTGGTGGCCGCCGCCGGGGCGGTGCCGAGCAGCCAGGTCTCCGTTCTGCTCGGGCACGCCCGGAACATCGGTGAGCAGGCGTTGGGTGCGATGCGCGGGGTGTGGGACCGGCTTGGCGTGGTGCTGGCGCAGGTCGCCACCGAGCTCGGCGGGTCGCACCCGGTCGGGGCCGCCGGTCCGGCCGCCGCGGCCGGCGCCGACGGACGTCTGGCGGGAGAGAAGGTGCGGGCCGCGCTCGCCGGCGACGCCTCGCCAACGCAGTTCCGCCAGAGCATGGCGCAACTCGCCGTGATCACCGACCGGGTACGCGCCGGCCAACCACCGTCCGCCGCGGACAAGGCCTTCCTGACCTCGTTCTACGGCGCGCTCGGCGACCGGGTGTTCGACCTCCCGGGCTACGTCAACGCCACGGAGCACCGCTACCAGACCAGTCTGTTCGGCATTTTCGGCGAGACCGCCCCGGGCTTCGCCCCCGCCGACCGGCAGGAGATGCTGCGGACCGTCGGCAACGGCATCCTCACCCTGTCGCAGGACCCGGCCGACCTGCCTGCCGCGGTCCGCGACCTCGTGCACACCCCGGCGGCCACCGAGACCAACATCGGCACCAACTCGTTCGGCTTCACGCACGAGGTGCCGGCGACGCCGGGCCGCGCACCGTTGACCGGGGTGCTCGGCGAGACGGTCTACACCAACCGGCTCGACGTGCCCCGCTACGCCCAGTGGGAGGCGCTGTCGCAGCTGACCGGCGCGGCCGACCGGGATCTCGTCGCCGGAGCCGACTACTCCGCCGCGGTGACCCGTCGGGTCGGCGAGATGGCCGACGTCACCCAGCGGCTGGACGGCCTCTCCCGGCACAGCCCCGACCAGCCCGGGTACTACGTGTCGACCGACGACGCGGTGCTCTGGGACAAGCCCCGGGTGGATGCGACGATGACCACGCTGCTCGACGTGTCCACCCGGAACCACGTCGCCGACGCGGCGCTGGCCAGCGACGGCGAGACACTGCGCCGACTGGCCGGCTTCGGGTGGGCGGACGACGGCAGCACCGCGGGCCGGGTCGTCGACTGGATCGGCGCCGGAACCGCCGATCCCGCCGAGCACGACCTGGCCCGCGGTGCCTACGTCAACCTCACGCAGACGATGACCGACCCGGCGTCGTACCCGCAGACCCTGGCCGCGATGCGGGAGAACCCGCACTTCGCCGAGGCGGTCGCCCGAGCCACCGTGCCGAACCTGGATCTGTACGCCCAGCCGCTCGACGGGTTGGACACCGATCCGGCGGCGCAGCGCCTGGGCAGCACCGACGCCCGGCACATGCTGATGCTCGGTCAGGTCACCCAGGACGGTCGTGACGAGATCAGCGCGGCGGCGGACCTGTACCAGGAGTACCTGCTGCGCCAGGCCGACGCCGGCACGATCCCGATGGAACAGGCGGGCCGGTACGCCGGCAACGTCGACGGCCTGACCAACGCCGCGGCCGCCAACGCGATCTGGTACGCCAACGTGCAGGACGCCGAGCAGGCCACCCGTACGGCGCAGGAGGCGTACGCCCGGCAGGTGGCGATCGCCAACGCGGTCAAGGACGTGGTCGGGCTCGGTGTCGGCAAGTTGCCGGAGGTCGGCGAGTTCGCCGGCTTCGCCTTCGGGCAGGCGGCCGACGTCGTCACCGGTGCCCTGCAGGCACCCGCCCCGGTGCATCCACAGAGCGTGCCCACCGACGTGTTCCACCACCCGCAGTTCACCGGCAACGGGACCGTCTACACGGCGGCCGGCGACCTCGCCAGTTTCGAGCTACGCAACGGCGGATCGGCCCCGACCGTACCGGTTGGCGCGCTGCATGGCGCGGCCGCGGAGGAGGCCGTACGGTGGGCCCGGGCCGACCCGGGCCGGGCCGACTACATGGACGCCTACACCACCGCCGCGCAGTACGTGTATCTCGCAAACCTTGCGACTCATACCCGTGAGTCGATCCAATACGACGTGCAGGGGCGGCGGCCGTAGTCCACTGGCGGGCCACGGCACGGGCGGGTAGCGGTGACACCGGAGGGAAGACGACAGATGGAACCGGCGATCGAGGATCTGCTCGCCCAGGTGCGTGAGCAGCAACAGCGGATCGAGGAGATCCAGCGCTCGGTGGCGACGATGGAGCTGACCGCGTACGCGGGCAACGGCGACGTCACCGTGAAGCTCAAGGGTGACGGCCGGTTCACCGAGGTGACCATCGACCCGCAGGTGCTGCGTCGCTACGACGCGCACACCCTCGGTCAACTCGTGCTGGAGGCGGTGAACGACGGCCTGGCCAAGCTGGCGGCGGCCAACGAGGCGAGGTACGCTCCGCTGCTCGGCGAGGCGCAGCAGTGACCACTGCGGTTGCCCCTCGACGGGTCACCGTGGTAGCTCCCCACGCCCGTCTCGACGTGTCGTTGCCGATCCAGAGCACGGTGGCGGAGCTGCTTCCGCAACTGGTCCGGCTGCTGGCGACCAACGCCGACCGGGCCGATCGGGCCGGCGGGGTCGGCTGGGAGCTGCGTCGTTTCGGCGCGCCGCCGTTGGACGGTGCGGTCACCGTCAGCGGCGCCGGGGTGCGCGACGGCGAGGTGCTCTACCTGGACACGGTCGACCGACGGGCCACCCCGATGCTCTTCGACGACGTGGTGGACGCCATCGCGAGCGCCGCCGCGGACCGGCCCGGAGTGTGGCGGGCGGCGGCGTCCCGAAAGGTCGGCGGTGCGGTCGCCACGCTGGCCTTCACCGCGGTCGCGGTCGCGGTCGGCTTCAGCGGGCTCGCCGCGTCGACCGTCGCGCTGCTCTCCGGCATCCTGGCCCTGATACTGCTGCTCGCCAGCGGAGCGTTGTCGCGGGCGTTCGGCGAGCGAGGTCTGGGCGCGGCGGTGGCCGCCGGTGGCGTACCGGCCGCGATGATCGGCGGGCTGGCGGCGATCGGTGGCCTGGGCACGGCAATGGAGCTGACCGCGAGTCGACTGGCGCTGGCCGGCGCGGCGGCCACTCTCTACACGGCGGTGGCCGCCGTGGTGGTGGCGGAGCAGCGGTTCGCCGCCGCCGCGGTGGCTGCCGCGGTGGGTAGTCTCGGCGCGCTCGCCGACCTGCTCACCGCCTCCTCGCCCGCTTCGGTCGCGGCGGTCACCTGTTGCGTGGCCGTGGTGGCCAGTCCGGCGCTGCCGATGCTCGCGCTTCGGCTCGGCCGGCTGCCGCTGCCCGGGGTCCCCACCGACATGGAGGCGTTCCGCGGGGACGAGCGGCCCACGCTCGGGCCCGAGGTGGTCGCGGACACCGAGGCCGCCGAACGGATCCTGACCGGTCTGCTCTGCGGCTTGGCGGTCATCGTGGCCGGTTGCGCCGGGATACTCCTGTGGAGCGGTGGTCGCTGGGCGTGGGCGCTGGCCGGTCTGGCCGGCGTAGCGCTGTTGCTCCGCGCCCGAGCCTACGTCGGCGTCGGCCAGCGGGCCGCCCTGTTGCTGGCCGGTGCCGCGTCGGTGCTCGGCCTGACGGCACGGGCCAGCCTGGCCGGCGGGCCCGGAACGCGGTTGCTCCTCGCCGGGCTGCTCCTGGTGACCGGAGTGGTCTGCGGGACGTACGCGGTCCGGGCCGCCGCCAAGACACCGTCGCCGTACTGGGGCCGGCTGCTCGACGTGGTCGAGTTCCTGGCGCTGCTCAGTCTGGTGCCGGTGGCGGGCGCGGTGCTCGACATCTACGGCGCGGCACGCGCATGGGGCGGCTAACCCACTGGCAGGCCAGCCAGCGGCAGCGTGGCCCAGGCCGCCTCGGCATGCGCCCCGTCCAGTGGGACCAGATCCCGGTCGAAGCCGGCGGTGGCCTTCCCGACCGCCTCGGCGACCGCCTCCCGGGCTGGTCCGGCGGGCACCCCGAGCCGGATCAGCGCCGTGCTGCGGGTGCCGCCGCCGCGTTGCCGGTCCCACCGTACCGACACGGCACTGACCAGCGCCGGTGTGGCGGCGTGCCGGCGAAGCAGCGCGGCTGTCTCGCTCAGGCTCCGGGCGGCTCGGCGTGGCCGGAAGCAGACCTGGTGCAGCATGCCCAGCGACCAGTAGTGCCAGGTCTCGGTGCCCGGATCGTCCGCGCGCCGCGGATCGACACCGAGCACGGCGGCCCACGCGTCGCGCAGTTGACCGCCGTCGAGCGCGGTGACCTGGTGCCCGCCGGCGCGCAGCTCGGCGGCGAGCCGCAGCGCGGCGGTGCCCGCGGCACGTACCGCGCCGATTCGGCCGCCACCGCGGGCCCGTACCGCCCGGGTGGCCGTCTCGGGGTCGAGCCGGATGGCGATCCAACGCGCCGCGTTGCCGGTGCCGGGCGAGGTCCAGTCGACCAGTTGCGCGCCGGCCAGCGGCAGATCGGGGTCGTCGTAGCGGGACAGCAGCCGGCGCAGCAGGTCGTCGAGGTCACCGTCGGGTTCGACGCGCAGCAGCGCGCTCCACGAAGTGCCGTCACCGGCCAACCCGATCCGGTTACCCGCCCGGTCCGCGTCGGTCCGGGTCCGCAGGCCGGGCAGGGCCGGCAGGGCATTTCCGGCGCGGCGCCGGAACCGGTGCCGGACCACCACCCAGTCGGACAGCCACCGGCCGCGCCAGCGCACCCCGGTAGCGAGCACCACGCCCGCCGCCACCCCGGTGAGCGTGCCGCCGGCCGCGTCGGACGGCCCGCCGGCCGCGACCGCACCCAGCACCGCGGTCTGCCAGAGCATCAGCCGGCCGACGCCGAGCCCGCGCAGTGTGCGCGGTCCCACCGGTGGTACGGGCATCGGCGGCGCACTCCGCTGCCGTGTGGAATCGAGGGGCGGTGCGGTGGCCGGTGCGGCTGGCGGCATGGCTCGGCTCCTTGGGCTCGATCTCGTCGGCGATCCGTACCTTCTATCCGTAGTTCTAGTGCACCGGGCGTGCACCGCACCATGGCGGGGACGAACTGATGTGGACACAGCGGGACCAACTACAGGCGTACCAGTTCCTTCGCCGCCGGCTCGTCTCGGCGCTGCAGGTCGGTGACGCCAACCACCCGGTGTCGCCGAGTCGCCGTCTGGTCATCGGGTGCGCGCTCGGCGCGGCGGTCGCCCTGTTGGTGACCGCCGGCTTCGGTGTGTACGGCTTTCTGCGGCCCGGGGCGAACACCGACTGGCGCAAGCCCGGCCAGGTGGTGCTCGACAAGGACACCGGAGCTGCGTACGTGATGGGCACCGACGGGCTGCTGCACCCGATGCTCAACTACGCCTCCGCGCGGCTGCTCGCGGGCGGTGACGGCACCGCCACCAGCCGGGTGTCGAGCAAGTCGCTGGCGCGTGCCCCGCGCGGCGTCCCGCTCGGGATACCCGGCGCGCCGCCGTCGTTGCCGGGCCGGGATCGGCTGACGACGGGGCCGTTCACCGTCTGTGCGCAGACCGCCGACGGCCGGCCGGCGGGCACCGCGCCGGTCACCACGGCGCTGGCCGGGGTTCCGCCGGTGGGCGTCGAGGTGGACGCGGCGACCGCGTTGCTGGTCGCCGGCCCGGACGGCACCGAGCACGCGTTGGTGGCCGGTCGCCGGCACCGGATCACCGACCCGGCCACGGCGGTAGCCCTCGGCTACGACGCGGTACGCCCGCTGCCGGTCAGCGCGGCCTGGCTGAGCGCGGTGATCGCTGGCCCGGACCTGCGACTGATCACGGTGGCGGGGGTAGGCGCCGCGGGGCCCCGGATCGGCGACCGGAGCACCCGGGTCGGCCAGGTGCTCGCCGCCACGACCGTCGGCACCGAACCCCGCTACTACCTGGTCCACGCCGACGGACTGCTGCCGATCGGGCAGACCGAGGCGGCGCTGGTGCTCGGCAATCCGGCCAACCGCGCGGCGTACCCGGGTGGCGCGGCGCGCGAGATTCCGGTGACGCCGGCCGACGTGGCGCAGTCGCGGGCGGTGGCCGGTAAGGCCGCCGACTATCCGGCCCGACTCGCCCCGCCCGCCGAGGCGCCCCAGGAAGGGGCCGCGGTGTGCGCGACGGTGGACGGCGATCGGGCGATGGTCAGGCTGGGCGCCACCACCGGCGTGCCGGCCGGGGCGGAGCCGTTGGCAGCCGGCGGTGGCACGCGGGCCGACAGAGTGTTCGTACCGGCCGGCCGGGCCGCGGTGGTGCGCGAGCGACCGACGCCGCAGGCCGCCCTCGGCACCGTCTTCCTCCTCACCGACCAGGGCGTACGGTATCCGGTTCCGGACGGCGACGCGCTCAAGGCGCTCGGGTACGGGACGGTTCGGCCCACGCCGGTGCCACCGACCGTGCTGGCGCTGTTCCCCGTCGGCCCCGTGCTGGACCCGGCCGCCGCCCGACGGCCAGCCACGCCGGGCGTCACCACCCCGGCCGCCGGCGCGGGGGAGCCCCGGTGACCGGCGTGCCGACGATCGAGGTGTCGGTGGTGGAGGACCACCCCCTCTATCGGGCCGCGCTGGTCCGGGCGCTCGGGGACGCACCGGATGTCCAGGTCAGGGTGACCGCCAAGTCGGTGGAGGAGTTCGCGGCGTACCGGCAGCCCGGCGGGGGAGTGGCGATCCTCGATCTGCGGCTGCCGGGGGTACGCGACGCGGCGGCGGTGGTCGCGGTCACCGGGATGGGCCACCGGGTGCTGGTGGTGTCCGCGCACGGTGACCAGTCCGACGTGCTCGGGGCGATCGCCGCCGGGGCCCGTGGCTACCTGACCAAGGACGCCGACGCCGACGAGATCCTCCGGGCGGTACGGGAGATCGCCGCCGGCAACACCTACGTGTCGCCGACCCTGGCCTCGATCCTGCTGGACTCGTCCCGGGGACGGCAGCCGCTGTACCGGGTGCCGTTGTCCGACCGGGAACGTCAGGTGCTGTCGCTGCTGGCAGCCGGCGAACGGGACCAGGACATCGCGGAGGCGTTGGCGATCAGCGTCCGTACCGTCCGATCCCACCTCGACCGGATCCGGGAGAAGACGGGGCGCCGTCGGCGGCCGGAGCTGACCCGGCTGGCCATCGAGGAGGGTATCGCCGCACCGGCACAGAACCGCTGACGGTGCGGTTGACCATCCGCGCGGTGGGTGATCGGTGGCGGACGTCCCGCCTGACGCTGCGGCGTGTCGGGCGGTGGGCGTCCTCCGGTCCCGGCCACATGCCTCTCCTCATGGTGCTGCTGGGGTTGCTGCCCGATCCCAGGCGGCGCGGCGGAGCAGGCGGAGTCCGTTGAGGCCGACGATGATGGTGGAGCCTTCATGGCCGGCCACGCCGAGCGGCAGGGGCAGGGCGCCGATGAGGTCCCAGGCGACCAGGACGGCGATGAAGGTTCCGGCGATGGCGAGGTTCGCGATGACGAGCCGGCGGGCGCGGCGGGCCAGTTGGATGACGGCGGGCAGGGTGGCGAGTTCGTCGCGGGTGATGACGGTGTCGGCGGTGTCGAGCGCGAGGTCGGCGCCGGCGCGTCCCATGGCGATGCCGGCGTGGGCGGCGGCCAGGGCGGGGGCGTCGTTGACGCCGTCGCCCACCAGGATCACGCGGGCCCCGTGGTTTTCCAGTTCGCGCACCGCGGTGACCTTGTCCTGGGGGAGCAGGCCGGCGCGAACGTCGGTGATGCCGACCTCGCCGGCGAGCCGTCGGGCGGCGCGTTCGTTGTCGCCGGTCAGGAGCAGCGGGCGCGCCCCGGTCACAACGGTGAGTTGCGCGACCGTTGCGGCGGCGTCTGCGCGGAGCTTGTCGGCGAGGCCCAACACGCCGACCGGTTCGCCATCGACCTGGACCACGACCGCTGTTCGACCCGCCTGCTCCAGCTCGTCGACGATGGCGCGTAGTGGGTCGTCATGGCTCTTGAGGAGTCCGACGGGGCTGCCGACGTCGACCTGGTAGCCATCGACGTGGGCGGTGACGCCGCGCCCGGGAGTCGAGGTGAAGGCGTCCGACGGGGGTAGCGGGAGCTGCGCATCGCGGGCGGCTGCGACCACAGCGCGGGCGAGGGGATGCTCAGACGAGCTTTCGGCAGCGGCGGTCAGGGCCAGCAGTTGGTCTTCGGTGAGGCTGGCGTGGGGCAGGAGCCGGATGTCGGTCAGGTGCGGGGTGCCTTCGGTGAGGGTGCCGGTCTTGTCGAAAGCGATCCGCGTGGCGGTGGCGAGTTGTTCCATCACCACGGCGGACTTGACCAGCACGCCGTGCCGGCCGGCGTTGGCGATCGCGGACAGCAGCGGCGGCATGGTGGCCAGCACCACCGCGCACGGGGAGGCGACGATCATGAAGGTCATTGCGCGCAGCAGCGTCGGTTGGAGCTCGGCACCCAGCGCCAACGGGATCACGAACAGGGCGATCGTGGCGGCGACCATGCCCACGGAGTAGCGCTGTTCGATCTTTTCGATGAACAGCTGCACGCGGGCTTTCGTCGCGCTGGCCTCGGCGACCATGGCGACGATCCGGGCGATGACCGTGTCGCCGGCCGGACGGGTCACGCGGACGCGGAGCGCACCCGTGCCGTTGAGGGTGCCGGCGAACACCTCGTCACCGGGATGCTTGTCCACGGGCAGCGGCTCGCCGGTAATGGTGGCCTGGTCGACCTCGCTCGCGCCGTGGGTGACGTCGCCGTCGGCGCCGATCCGCTCGCCGGGGCGAACCAGGATGACGTCTCCCACCTGCAGGTCGGCGGCTTCGACGGTCTCCTGACCGGTCGCGGTGAGGCGGGTGGCTGTGTCGGGCGCGAGGTCGAGCAGGCCGCTGACGGAGTCCTCTGTGCGTTTGGTGGCGACAGCTTCCAGCGCGCCGGAGATGGCGAAGATGACGATGAGCAACGCCCCGTCGAGAACCTGCCCGATGGACGCCGCGCCGACCGCCGCCAGGACCATCAGCAGGTCAACGTCGAGCTTGCGCTCGCGCAGCGCCCGCAGGGCCGCCCAGCCCGGCTCCCACCCGCCAGCGACGTAGCAGGCCAGGTACAACGCCCACCACGCCCAGCTCGGAGCGGGGGACAGTTGGGTCAGCAGACCCAGCCCGAACAGGCCGGTCGCTGCGACAGCCGAGCGGACCTCCGGCAGCGACCACAGGGCAGTCCGCCGCTGGCCAGCTCGACGCGTCGGGACCGGATGCACGGGCTGGGCGGTAGACGGGTTCTCAACGCTCGTCGTCACCCAGGCATCTTATGTGCGCAGTTACGCAGATACGCAAGCAGTGGGATGGTCGGTATGCTCAGGCCATGCACACGTCGCTGCCCGACTTCGACATGCCCAACGAGGAGCAGGTGCATCTGGCGGCCGAGACGTTCCGGCTCCTGGCCGACCCCACCCGGATCAAGGTCCTCTGGGCGCTCTTGCAGGGCGAATCGTCCGTCGCCTGCCTCGCTGAACTGGCCGGAGCGGCCCCCACGGCAGTCAGTCAGCACCTGGCCAAGCTCCGCCTCGCCGGGCTGGTCAAGGGACGTCGCGAGGGAACGTTCGTCTACTACTCCGCCGCCGACGAGCACGTTCGGCGGCTACTTCGGCAGGCCCTGTTCCACGCCGACCACATCGACCGCAACCTGTCCGAAGCGCCGACCGCGTAGCCGAGTAGCCACGCGAGTAGCCGAGTAGCCACGCGAGTAGCCGAGGCGGTGGCTTCCGCCGGATGGCTTCGGACGCCGGCGAACCGCTCTACCTGCACAAGACCAGCTTGACGAAGCCCGGTCGGTCGAGGTCGAGGCGAACCGAGCCAGGAGGCGAGGGGGCTCGGCTGGCTCGGTCAGCGGCGATAGGTCAGCTCGAAGTCGAGCCGCCAGTCGACACCGTTCTCGGACGTCTCCCATTGCCCGTCGATGGTGTCGCCATCCGGGCTGAGCGTGCAGGTGAAGCGTTGGGTCAGCTTCTCGGCCTTGAAGGGGCCGAGCTTGCAGATCGTGTTCGATGCTGGCTGTATCGGTCACGCCGCGTTCGGCAGGCTGACTGCTGCCCAGTCCGTAGCACCGCGTGTGGCGATGTTGCGGGCTGCGTTCACGTCGGCGTGCTCAGCGAAGCCGCAGGACGTGCATCGGAAGGTGGATTGGTTGGGGCGGTTGGCTTTGGTGGTGTGCCCGCAGGTGGAGCAGCCCTGCGAGGTGTACGCCGGGTCGACGTGGACGAGGGCCAGCCCGACCCGGGCTGCTTTGTAGGCGATGAACTGGCCGAGTTGGTGGAACGCCCACGTGTGCAGGGTGACCCGCTGGGGCCGTCGGAGCCGTACCCGGTCGCGGATGCCCGTGAGGTTCTCCAGGGCGATGCCGCGGTCGGTGCGTTCGGCCTCGGTCACGATCTGCTTGGCGATGCGATGGTTGGTGTCGGCCGCGAACCGGGCTTCCTTGCGGCGGCGGGCCTTCAACAGCCGTTTGGCCGATTTGGTGCCGATGCGCTGGAGTTTGGCCCGTAGCCGCTGGTTACGGTGACGCACCCGGTTCAAACCCTTGCCGCAGTGCCGGGTCCCGTCGTTGGTGGTGGCGATGTTCGCGATGCCCAGGTCGACGCCGAGGAACCCGTCAGGCTCCTTCACCTCAACATCAGGGATGTCGCAGGTGGCGTACAGATACCACTTGCCGTCACGGTGCACCAGATCGGATTCGCCCTTGCGGTGGGCGGACAGCACCGCGTACTGCTGCGCGGAGCAGCCGAATCGGATGCCGGCCTGCCGCCCCGCGATGGTCCAGATGGAGACCGTGCGGGAGCGCATCTGCCAGGACAGACAGCGGTCGTCGAACGGCTGCGCGGCGTCCCGACGGAATCCGATCGGCTTCGCCTCGGCCGTGCGGCGGCGTTTCGACCCGGGCTTACCGAGATTACCGGCACGAATGTTGGCATTCAGGGTGGCGTACGCGCCGGCGACCTTACGGGCAACATGGATCGCCGGCTGAGCCGACAAGCCCAGGGCCTTCAAGCGGCCGTAGGTAAGCCGCTGGAGCGCCTGCTTCGCGTGGATTCGCCGCTGGAACGCCTCCATCGAGGCGAAATTGGCGGCCTTGTTGCACAGGCTCAGCGTGTTCCGCAACGCCGCCTCCTGGCCAGCGTTGGGGAACAGGCGGACCTGCACAACAATTTTCACGTCCACAACCTAGCATTCTTGTCTATGTCACCCCGATGGACCCCAGATCCGAATGTCCGCCGCGGTCGGAGCGTCGTGCACAACCTGCACGTGCATCTTGTCTTCGTCACCAAGTATCGGCGGGACGTGCTCGATGACGCCATGCTCACCCGGTGCGGGCACATCATGGCTGACGTGTGCGCCAAGCTCGGTGCGGAACTGCGGGAGTTCAACGGCGAAGACGACCACGTCCACCTCCTCGTCCACTACCCGCCGAAGCTACCGATATCGACCCTGGTCAACAGGCTCAAGGGCGTCTCCGCGCACTACCTTCGGCAGGAGTTCACCGGCCGGATCAACCGGCACATCATGCACGGCCACCTGTGGTCGCCGTCGTACTTCGCCGGATCGTGCGGTGGGGCACCCATAGCCGTCATCCGCGAGTACATCGAAAACCAGAAACGTCCAGGCTCGTGACGCGATTCCTTCCGGCCATGAAGGGGCCGGGATTCCTCGCTAGGCCACGTTGAAGCCGGGGGCGTCCCGCGTCAGCCGCCAGACGCCGTCGGCGAAGGACATCCGGTAGACCCGATGCACGCCGCGCGCGTCGGTGTACAGCATGGTGAACTCCTCGCCCGCGTCGTCGAGCCCGATCAGCGACGTCGTGGGCAACGGGTTGTTCTCTCGCCAGGCTTGCGGTGCGCTGGCCGGCGGCGGCTCGGCGTCGGAGAACTGCCGCAGGAACTTGCCGTCCTCGACCCAGGAGAAGTTCGTCCACCCGGCACCGAGGCCGTGGACCTTCGGCTGCACCGTCCACCGGCCGACGAGCGCGTCGAGTCGCGCGAGCGCGGGATGCCGCTCCGTCATGTCCGTGCCTCCTTCTCTTGGCGACAGCCCTCACGGTAACCGCGAAGGCGCCAGAGCTTCAGCTCCGCGCAGTCCGCCCGGCCGGCCCGGCCGGGCCCCAGCTGTTGGTCGATGGACAGCGGCACGTACCGCCACCAGGGTGCCGAGGGCGTCACCATGACGGTGACGCCCTCGGTCAGCGGATGCATGGTGTTGCTTGCGGTGCTACGGCTTGCAGCTTTGGTATGCCTTCCGGAAGCCGGATTCGCTCGCCGCGTCCTGCACCGCAACGAACTCGCCGTCACCGAACCCCCACCCGGCCGGCGCGCCCGTCGAGGAGTCCGTCACCCACAGGTCGCGGCCGTCGTCGCAACGGAATCCCCCGACGACGTGGACGCCGCCAGCACGGTCGACACATCCGCGTTCGGCCTCCGCTTGTTCGATCTTCTGACCTGGTTTGAAGAGGTCGCTGCACGCAAGCAGGGCGGGCGTGTTCGGTGCCGACGCAGGAGAGGTGCTGCTGTCTCCGTCTTCGCCGCATCCGGTCAGGACGAGCAGTACGACAGCGGCGGCGGTAAGTGTGGGCGTGCGGATCATGGCGGGCACCATACAGAAATCGGCCGAGGATCGCTGGCCCTCTCGGCGCGCCCCACTAGCCGAACGGCGGACCCGAATCCCGTCCGAGGGCAGGTCTTCGCGGCTTGGAGCGATTCCTCGATCCTCCAGCGGCGACCGACCACCGACACGAGAACGTTGCGCGACCGTTGTCGGCTGTCACCGCTTGGCGAGCGACGTGACCAGAAATCCCCACATCAGAATGCGTTCCGTTCACCACTCGTTCCCGGGAGCGTCAGGCCGGGCCGTTGGGATGTCGAGGAACAGATGCCCGACCTGTCCGGAAGGCAACGCCTCATGTCACAGTCCCCACTCATGCTGCCCCGACGTCGCTTTCTCGCTCTGGGCGGTATCGCCGCGGGCGCGGCGGTCCTCGCCGCCGAGCCGGCTTCCGCGACGTCCACCGCCTCGGACAGCCGGGTCGCCCTGCCGGGCTACGTGTTTACGCTCGGTGTGGCGTCCGGCGACCCGACGTCCGACGGTGTTGTGCTCTGGACCCGCCTGGCACCGGACCCGCTCGCCCTCGACGGGCTCGGCGGGATGCCTGATCGCCCCGTCCTGGTGCGGTGGGAGATGGCGGAGGACGAGAACTTCCACCGGGTGGTGCGTCGCGGCGTCGAACGCGCCACGGCCGACTGGGGGTACTCGGTGCACGCCGAGGTGCACGGCCTGCGGCCGGACCGCGGGTACTGGTACCGGTTCCGGATCGCCGACCAGGTCAGCCCGGTGGGCCGTACCCGCACCGCACCGCGCCCCGGGACCGCGCTCCAGTCGCTGAGCTTCGCGTTCGCGAGCTGCCAGGCCTACACCGATGGCTACTTCACCGCGTTCGAGCACATGGCCCGCGAGAACATGGACCTCGTCGTCCATCTCGGCGACTACATCTATGAGGGCGGCGGCGCCGGCTCGATCGGCCGCGCCCACTACCCGGCCGTCGAGACGTTCTCCCTGACCGACTACCGGATCCGGTACGCCCAGTACAAGCTCGACCCGTCGTTGCAGGCCGCGCACGCCGCCGCGCCCTGGGTGGTGGCGCCGGACGACCACGACGTGGAGAACAACTGGGCCGGCGACCACTCCCAGCCGGACACCGAGCCGGACCAGGACCCAGCCGTGTTCCGGCTCCGCCGGGCCGCCGCGTACCAGGCGTACTACGAGAACCTTCCCCTGCGGGCGTCGTCGATGCCGCAGGGCCCGGAGATGCAGGTCTACCGGCGCCTGCGGTTCGGCGACCTGCTGCAGCTCGACGTGCTCGACACCCGGCGGTTCCGTGACCGGCAGCTCACCGACGCGTCGCTGCGCTGGGACCCGAAGCGGCAGATGCTCGGCGCCGAGCAGGAGGCATGGCTGCTGGCCGGGCTCGCCGCGTCCACCGCACGGTGGAACGTGCTCGGCAACCAGATCTTCGCCATGGAGGCCGACCACACCGCAGGCCCGGACGAGCGGTACGGCATGGACACCTGGGACGGGTACGCCGCCGCACGCCAGCGGCTCTTCGACGGCGTGGCGGAGCGGAACGTCGAGAACTTCCTCGTCGTCACCGGTGACGCCCACCGCAGCGTGGCCGCCGATCTCAAGCTGGACTTCTCCGACCCGGGGTCGCGGACGATCGGCACCGAGTTCCTCGGCACGTCGATCAGCTCGGGCGGCAACGGGACCGACCACGACAGCCTCGGCGTGACCTGGCTGGCCGAGAACCCGCACATGAAGTTCCACAACTCCCAGCGTGGGTACCAGATGTGCCACCTGGGCCGTGACGAGATGCGCACCGACTACCGGGTGGTGCCGTTCGTCAACGCGCCGGGCGCGCCGGTGTCGACGCGGGCGAGCGTCTACGTGCAGAGCGGACGGCCCGGGGTGGCGCACGTGTCCGCGTGACGGTGTGATCCGAGCGTGGCGGGCCGGGCCGACGGCTCGGGGTCGTCGGACCGGCCTGCCGCTGGGCTTCAACGCGAACGGCGACCCGCGCCGTCGAGGTGGCTGCTGCGGCCGCCAGGCGGGCGGCCGGGCCGGCGAACCGGTCCCGGCCGTCCGCATTCTGGCCGCTGGAACTACAGGTCGAGCGGCTCGATCCAGATGTTGCGGTATTGGACGGGGTTGCCGTGGTCCTGCAACCGGATCGCGCCCGTCGCCGGGCCCTCCGGCCGGTTGCCACCTGTCGGTCCGAGAATCTCGACGTCGTCGTGCACCGTGACGCCGTTCCACACGACGGTGACGCGCGCGTTCTGGACCTTGTTGCCGGCCGCGTCGTAGCGGGCCTGCCGGTAGACGATGTCGTACGTCTGCCAGGTCTGGGGCGGCAGCGCCGCGTTCACGTCGGGGGCCTTCTGGTTGTAGATGGCCGCGGCGTCGTTGTTCTTCGGCGGGTCGATGCCGAACGAGTCCAGCACCTGGATCTCGTAGCGGTCCTGTAGGTACACGCCGCTGTTGGCGCGCGCCTGGCCGGTCACGTCCGGCGGGTACAGCGGCAGGTTGAACTCGACGTGCAGGCGGAAGTCGCCGAAGGCCTGCAAGGTGCGCAGGTCCCCGTTGCGCACCGTCATGGCGCCGTCGGCAACCGTCCATCCGGGTTCGCGCCCGTCGCTGTGTTGCCACTCGGTGAGCTCGCCGCCGTTGAACAGCGTGATGCGCTCGCCGTGCGGCCGGACGGCGAGCACGTCGAGGTTCACGTGCCCGGAGTCCGCGGCCTCCTTGCGGTACTCGACCAGGTTGCGCCCCTTGTCCAGGCGCACGGTGGTGGTGACGGTGCCCCACTCCTTCCAGGTCACCGTGGAGGGAAAGACCGTCTGCTCCACCCGTTCACCGTTGACGTACAGGCTCAGCTGCTTCTCGCCGGAGTAGGGGTTCGGGCCGTTGCTGTAGCGCATCGCCAGGTCGTACGTCCCGCTCTCCCGCACGTCCGCGGAGATGCTGGTCGACGAGCCGTTCTGGGCGAACCCGGCAGCGAAGCCGGCGCCGGAGTAGGCGGCGTGGTCGGTCGCCATGGCGACAGCGACCGTGCGGCCCTCCTCGGCCTCGAAGAAGGTCTGTGGCTGCACCACGCGTCCCGGGATCTCGTTGAGCGTGTACCAGGCCTCAGTGTTCCACAGCTCCTCGCCGCCGGCGGAGGAGAACGGACGCGGGGAGCGCACGTGCACCACGCGGTCCTCCTTCAGGCCCGGGATCCGCAGCTTGACGGTGCGACCGTCGGCCGACAGCTCGGCCTTGGCCACCCTGAGCGTCTCCAGCTCGAGCTTGGGCCCGCCGTACTGGCTCGTCGCGCCGTAGCGCCACTGCGTCACCTGGTACGCGTCGGCGAGCTTCTGCGCGGTCTCGGCCGACAGCGGCTTGGTGTACTCCAGCTCGAACCCGACATGCGACGCGCGCATCTGCTTGACCTCGAAGACCGAGGTGCCGTTGGGCGTGAGCTTCTGCAGGCCGTACGTCAGCTTGCCCTCCTGACCCCAGTTGCCGCCGGCGCCCAGGCCTCCCACGTAGAGCGCGCCGTCGGGGCCGAGGGTGACCTCGTTGATGCCGGACTCCAGTCCCTGCGTGTGCCGGAACACCGCACCCTGGTACTGCCCCTCGACCTTCTCGAGGAACACTCGCTGCAGGCCGCCGTAGGTCACGTCGCCGACGACCAGTTGCCCCGCGTACGGGCCCTGCTTCAGCAGTACGGGAGTGGAGGGCGAGTTTCCGATCTCGTTCTGCGGAAGCCAGACGACGGGACGCGTCACCGGCTTGTCGTCGAACCGACCCGTGGGCGTCGTGTAGTGGTTGTAGAACGCTCCCTGCTGGATTTCGACCAGCTTGGACGCCGGCAGCCAGCCCCCCTGGTTGTCTGTGACGAAGACCTCCCCGCGTGGACCCCAACCGATCCCGTTCGGAGTGCGCAGCCCCCCGGCGACATACGTGATCTCGCCCGTCGCGGCGTTCACCTTGATCGAGGTGCCGCGGTCCGGCGCGGGCTGGGGCACGGTGGTGGCGCCGCCATAGTTGATGGCAACCGACAGGTTGAGATAGAAGTACCCGTCCCGGTGGAGCAGGCCGAACGCGAACTCGTGGAAGTTGCGGCCCCACGGCCAGGTCGCAACCGTCCGGTGGTCATCCGCGACGCCGTCGCCGTCGGTGTCGCGCAGGGCCGTCAGCTCGTGCTTCTGGCTGACGTAGACGGTCCCGTCGACCACCGCCACCCCCTGGGGTTCGCGCAGTCCCGCCGCGAACTTGCGGTAGGTCACCTGCTCCGGGCCGCTCTTCCCGGTGACGCCCTCGACCACGTAGACCTCGCCGGTCGTGTTGTCGGTGCCGCCCCAGGTGGAGATGACCAGGTCCCCGTCGGGCATGAAGTCCATGCCGGTGACCTGCGGCTGGAAGCCCTCGGGGCGCAGGTCGGTGAGGGTGTACCCCGGGTGCACCCGGTCGAGGGGCAGGCCGTCGCCGGCCGAGTCGGTTGCCCCCTCGCAGTACTTCCAGCCAGGGGCGGTGACGCGTACGACGCCTGCGTCGGTGCTCAGCGCGGAGGTCGGCACGAGTTCGAAGCCGTCGGCGCCGGGGCGCCGCCACTCGAGCCGCAACACCTGCCCGCCGCCGTTGTCGAAGAACTCGACGAGCAACGGGTGCAGGCCGGCGCTCAAGTTGATCGATCCCTCTTGGGAGGTCTCGCCGTGCAGGCCGTCGTGGTCGACGACGAGCTGGTCGCCGATCGTCAGGCGTGACCCGTCGTCGCTGGTGAGCCGGAACGTGTAGTCACCGTCGGTGGGCACGGCGAGGTTGGCGATCACGTGGCTGATGAACCGGTCGGACAGGCCGAACTCGTCCGTAGCGGTCCAGTTGATCTGCGGCATGAGCTTGTCGACGTTCGGCGTCTGCGCGGGCTTCAGGGTGCACAGCGCCGACAGCGGGACACCCATGTCGTACGAGCGCAGGGTGACGCCGGGTTCCTGCGGCGGGAGATCGGCGGTGGCGGGTGCGGCGGTGGCCGGAGTGACGGGGGCCGCGGCGAGCAGGGTCGCCACCGCGGCAGCTGCGGCCGCGAGCGCGGCTCGACGCCGCCGTTGTTTCGGTGCGGTCATGGTTCCTCCTGGTGGGTGCGGCTCCCCTGCCGGAAGAGCGGTCAACTTTCTCCCCTGGGCCGGTCGATGCGCTCCCGCGAGACAGAAGATCGATGGGTGACGTTAGCACTTTCCATCGATTTATCGGAACTTTTGAATGGAGGATGTGAAAGTCGGCCTCAGGCGTGATCGTCGGGTCGTGGTTGCGGCTCAACGGGGTGGTCATGATCTGGGTGCCGCAGAGTTGCCGCAGGGCCGCGCGCAGGAGCGCGGCCCCACTCGTGCAACGGAACTTTCCCGGCGTCCCGGACGCCGACAGGAGGTCCACACCCACCGCCGCCGAAACGGTCTTTTCGGGATCAAGGCACCGCACAAGCGCGGCGCCAGCTGCCCGCGCTCGGCCCGCTGGCGGCCTCCGGCGGGCACCGGCCGCTCGCGGCTAACGGGGCTCCGGCTACGCCCCGGGAGCCATGATCGCGGCCTCTATGCGCAGTCCGATGCCTGTGAGGACAAGGAGCCCGGCGAGGAAGTGCGGCTCGGCCATTCCTGAGTCGCTGGAGATCGTGAGCACGGAGATCAGCAGGCCCGACAGCAGTGCGGTAGTGCCTACCACTCGCGTGGTGGCAGCCCGCCGAGATCGAAGGTCCATGGCGGGACCGTACCGGAGAGTTCGGGCTGATCCTCGTCGCGTTCGGCTGAGGAAGAACGCGCCGACCGCGTCGGCGGAGGTGCCGAAGATCGCCACGGCGCCGGCCGGACGGGAGCCACGGACGGCGGCGGCGACCACGCCGGTGCCGCGGGCGGCACGCAGGGCGGGCCGGGTGTTGAGCCGGGCGTCGTCTTCACGTTCCTGCCGCGACGGATGGGCGCCGTCGGGGGCGGGTGCTGGGTCATGGCCCCGCCGGGCGGGTCACGTCTGTTCGGACGCCCGTACTGACCGCGCGGGGGCGGTACCCCCTCGTGCCCGCACCATGCCCGAGGGTGGCCGGTGAGGTGTGTGTCGGGAGTCTTCGGTGGGGCGGTAGGGAATCCGGAAAACGATCAGTCGAGAACCGCGAGCGGTGCCGGCCCGCCTTTCAGCGGGTGCCGGCACCGCTCGCGTCTGTCACCGCTTGGCCTGGTGTTTGGCCATCTGGGGCTGTTCGCCCCTGCCGACTTTCCGCAGTGCCTCGCGCAGCTGCTCCTCGGTCATCTTGGAGTTACCCTCGATGCCCGCGTTGTGCGCCTGCTGACGGAGTTCGTGCAGCCGTTCCCGGTCACCCATGTCGGCCTCCCCGTGGTGCGTGGCGCGGGCGGCTCCGCGCGCCACTCCGCTCGTCGTCTTCCCGGGCCGGCCGTGCGCAAACGGCCTCAGTCGGTGCCCTGCCCGCCGGGATGCTCCGGTGCCTTGCGACGGCACTGCGGGTGATGCCCACCGGATCGTCCTGCCAGCGTTCTACGACGGCACGGTCCTCGACAGTGCCGTCAGCGGGCCTTCTTCGTCGCCCGCTTGCGGGGCGGCGTCAACAGGTCGGCTATCGCCGCGATCGCGGACGGCACCAGGCGGTAGTACGCCCAGACGCCGCGCTTCTCGCGCTCGAGCAGGCCGGCCTCGGTGAGGATCCGAAGGTGATGACTCACGGTCGGCTGGGAGAGATCAAGCGGCGCGGTGAGGTCGCTGACGGACGCCTCGCCCTCCGGAGCGGACTGGATCAGGCTGAGCAGTCGCAGTCGGGCCGGGTCGGCGAACGCCTTCAGCACTCCCGCGAGCCGCTCGGCATCGGCACGCTTGATCGGCTCACCAGCAAGCGGCGAGACAGCAGGCATGGCAGTTTTCGCAGTTCCCACGCCTTCCATCGTTCCACCAACACCATCGATAGGCTGGTGGAATCGCGATCAGTACCCCGATGGCGGTCGCGAGACCGGTTGGGAGGGAAGCTGGGGGCGGGGCAGCGAGCGTGCCGTCCTGGAGCCGCGCGAAAGGGCCGCTGCTGCCGGGCTGGCCGAACCCCTGGACGGGGCGGCCATCCGGCCGGACCCGGACGTCGGCGTCCGCGTCGTCGGGGCGGAGCAGCCCGAGCTGATCGGCCTGTTCGACTCGCCACCGCCTGGCCGATCTCGTCGGCGGCGAATCGCCGGCGCCGGCGCCGTGCTCACCGGCGGGTCAGCTCGGCCAGTTCCGCACGCCCCTCAGCCACGCGGGCGGGCAGCAACAGCAGGGTGCAGGCGCGTTCGAACCGGGCGCCGTTGCGCTCCCAGGCCTCGACCGAGGCGGCCAGCACGTCCTCGTCGTGGTGCAGCCGCCCCGCCGCACGGGTGAGGCAGGCCACCGCCCAGTCGTTCTCCGCGCACACCGCTGCCGCCGTGGCGAGGCGTTCGGCCGCGTCCGGCAGTCCGGCGACGACGGCGAGTTCGGCCGCGGCGGCCCGCGCGTACGGCTCGTACCTGCTCTGCGGGTAGTCGCCGAAGGCGCGCTCGGTCAGCGCCGCCGCCTCGCCCAGCCGACCGGTGTGCACGGCGACGCGCGCGTCCACGAAGGCGAGGAACGGGACCAGGCTGGGCAGGTGCTCGGCGTCGGCGAGGCCGGTGACCTGAAGCGCGCGGCCCCGCCACCGGCTGAAGCTCTCGCCGTCGCCGAGCAGACCGTGCGCGAGCGCGGCCGCCAGGATGACCGGCGACAGCCAGGGCGCGGGCGGGCTGCCCGCCCGTTCCCAACCGGCCCACATCGCGCCGGCATGTCGCACCGCCGCCGCGAACTGCCCGGTGAGGGCGAGAGCCGGGATCAGCTTGCTCGCCGAGGCGTACGGGTGGTTGCTCACCAGGTCGTCCTGCTGCACGCGGTGGGCCGCGGCCAGCGCGGCCCGCAGGTCTCCGGCCGCGATCGCGTAGGTCGCCGCCATGTGCAGCGCGTCGACGATCTCCGGACCGGCGTACGGGTCGTCGCGCGGCAGCGTGGGCAGCAGGGCGATCCGCTCACCAGCCACCCGATGCGCCTCGCGCAGCCGTCGGGCCTTGGTGGCGGCCGCGCTCACCGCCTCCAGGCCGGCGCTGACCAGCACAGGGTCGCCGACGGCCCGGGCGGCCGCGACCGCGGCCGCGGCGAGGTCCGGATCCGGGTCGCGCCACTGCCCGCCAGCGGCCCATGCCGTCGCCAGCGCGAGGCAGGCCGCCACCGCCGGCCGGTGCGGTGCCCCGTCGGCGGACGCCTCGTTGAGCAGGTCGCGTAGCCGCTGCTGGGGTATCTCGGCGGCCGGCTCCGAGCTGAACCGGTTGGCCAACTCCACCGCCCGGGCCAGCGCGACGGCCCGGGCGTCGCCGTCGCCGGCCGCGCCGGCCCGTTCGGCCGCGGCCAGCAACTGTCGGAAGGCCCGTGGGCTGGAGTTGGTGACGATCACGACGCAGTCGGCCGCGCTGCGCAGGTCCCGCGCGGCGGCGTCCGGAGAGGGAGCGTGGGCGGCCGCGCGCTCGAAATGGCGGGCGGCTTCCAGCAGAAACCGGTGCGCGTACGCGAGGCGGCCGAGTGCGCGGGCCAGTTGGTGGGCGAGCGGGCTCGGCCCCGGCGGGCAGTTCGCCAGGGCGGCCCGGAGGTCGTCGGCGACGGCGTGGAAGTCGTCCCGCCAGTCGCCGACCGGCCGGCCCGCCGACCGGGCCTCCGGCCGGTCCCCCGTTCGTGGGTGCCCACGCGGCCGGTCGGTCAGCCGCCGCTCCAGGCCCGCCGCCGTCGCCGCGGCCCAACGCAGGTGCCGCTCGCGCAGCGCCGGCTCCTCGCCGGCCCCGGCGAGCCGCTCGGCGGCGAAAGCCCGGACGATCTCCAGCAGCCGCCACCTGCTCACCGCCCCCCGCTGGTGGACGACGAGGCTCTTTTCCACCAGCCGGCCGAGCAGGTCGGCGACCGCACTGTGCTCGGCGGTCTGGCTGACCGCCGCCGTAGCGGCCAGGTCGAAGCTCCCGACGAACACCGCCAGGCGCCGGAACAGGGCACGTTCCTCGTCGTCCAGCAGGTCGTGGCTCCAGCCGATCACCGCGCGCAGCGAGCGGTGCCGCCCGTCGGCCCCGCGCCCGCCGGCCAGCAGGCGCAGCACGTCGTCCAGGGCGGCCAGCAGGCCCGCCGCGCCCAGCGACGCGCTGCGAGCGGCGGCCAACTCGATCGCCAGCGGCATCCCGTCGAGCCGGGCGCAGAGTTCGGCGACGAGCGCCGGGTCCGCGCTGAAGTCCGGGTCGACCGCCCGGGCCCGGTCGTGGAACAGGGCCACCGCGTCGGTCGCCGGCGGCAGCGGGGCCACCGGGACGACCTGTTCGCCGGGTACGGCGAGCCGCTCCCGACTGGTGGCCAGGACGGTCGTGTCCGGGCAGGCCGAGAGGATCCGCTCGACGAAGCCGGCCACCGGGTCGAGCAGGTGCTCGCAGTTGTCCAGCACGAGCAGGGTGCGGCCTTGGCCGAGGCGGTCCGCGATCGCGGCCAGCAGTGGCTGCTGCGCCCGTTCGGTGACCCCGAGCGCGGTCGCCACGGCCTGGGCCACGAAGTCGTCCCGGACCGGTACGAGATCGACGAACGCCGTGCCGAGCGGGAACGACCACGCCGCCGCCGCGGCCACCACGCACGCCAGCCGGGTCTTGCCGACCCCGCCCGGGCCGACCAGGGTCACCAGCCGGTGGTGTTGGAGGGCGGCGAGGATCGCGTCCCGCTCGGGACCGCGCCCGACGAACGCCGTACGCGGGTCGGGTAGCCCGGCCAGCGGGCCGGTCGGCGTGGCGCCGCCCGGCGGCGGCTCGGCGAGTGCCGCGAGGCCGAACCGGTCGGCGACGCCGTACTTGCGCAGCAACGACGACACGTGGCTCTCCACCGTGCGCACCGAGATGAACAGCCTCTCGGCGATCTCGGCGTTCGACAGGCGGAGCCTCAGCAGGGCGAGGACCTCCGCCTCGCGCTTGGACGGTCGGTCGATGGCGGTCGAGGACACGCGCCATTGTCCCGCACACCCGGGCACGGGGGCGTCCGTGCCGGCTTTCGGTACCCGAATCCGTGGCCGCCACGGATGTCCGGCGGCCCGGGCCGGGCGCACGCTGGTCCCCGGAAACAGCGAGCCGGTGCCGAGAGGCCCGGCCGGAACGAGCGGAAGGACCGGAACAATGACTGACACGAGCGCCGCGCCCATGAGGAAGGTGATCGCCTCGACGTACCTCTCCCTCGACGGGGTCATCGCGAACCCGCACCTGTGGATGCTTTCGTACATGACCGAGGAGGGGCAGCGGTACGCCCTGGAGCAGCTGTTCGGCAGCGACGCCCTGCTGCTGGGGCGTGCCACGTACGAGGGGTTCGCCCAGGCCTGGCCGAGCATGCCGCGCGACGAGGCCGGCTTCGCCGATCGGATGAACAGCCTGCCGAAGTATGTCGTCTCGACGACCCTGCAACGCCTCGACTGGCACAACTCCACCATCATCGCCGGCGACGTCGCCAAGGAGGTCGCGGAGCTCAAGCGGCAGCCCGGCAAGGACATCCTGATGTACGGGTGCGGCCGGCTCGCCCGCACCCTGCTCGACAACGACCTGCTCGACGAACTGCGGTTCTGGCTGCACCCGGTCTTCGTGGGCGACGGGCGGGTGGAGAACGGGGACCTGCTGTTCCGCGACGGCGGTGCGGCGAACCTGAGACTCGTCGGACAGACCGAGCTCAGCTCGGGCGTCGTCATCTTGCGCTACCAGCCGGCGGAGAAGCGGTAGCGCCGTCCGGAACCACCGGTTGAAGGAGAGCACATGACGTACCCCCCACCGCGGTACCTCGGCGCCACGGGTGAGGTCAGCGCGACGTACCGCACGGCCGACGCCGCACCAGAGTTGCGCTACGCCAACGGCGGCTCGGCGCACTACCTGGCTACCGGCGCCACGACGAACGGTCAGTTCGGCCTCTACCGCTGGGACATGGGCCCGACACCGAGCGGCCCGGCCCCGCACTTCCACCGCTCCATCTCCGAGTCGTTCTACATCCTCGCCGGCTCGGTACGGATCTACGACGGCAGCCGCTGGATCGACACCGAGCCGGGCGATTTCGTCCACGTGCCGGAGGGCGGGGTGCACGCGTTCCGCAACGAGTCCGGCTTGCCCGCGTCGATGTTGCTGCACTTCGCGCCGGGCGCCCCCCGGGAGGGCTACTTCGAGGGGCTGCCCGGGCTGGCGGCGCTGAGTGAGGAGGAACGGACCGAGTTCTTCCTGCGCCACGACACCTACTGGATCTGAGAGGAGAGAGTGCCACGATGCACCCGAAACTCCGTTCACGGGGATGTTGGTAGCGAGGGACTGCTGCTGGCCGATCGATCGGTGAGGTCACGTACGGCCGCCTGGTATTGCGGTTGCGTGTGGTACGGCCAGTGGCGCTCGACGGGCGGTGGCACGGTGTCGGCCGGGTCGATGGTCACGGCGTGGGGGTCGCGGAGCCGCAGGTCCACCGATTCGGCTGCCGGGGTGTCGCATGGTGGCGCTGTGCCCCCGCGGTCGAAGATGGGTCCACCGATCGGGTCGGTGTCCCGCCAGAGGTTGCGCCACCGCCAGTCGAGTCGCTCGCCCAGGTCGCACAGCGCCTGCTGACCGAGGTAGGCCGGGTAGAGGCGGGCGTAGATGCGGCGCAGTGGGGAGCCGTGGGTCAGCAGGGAGACCCTGGGCAGGGCGGTCGGCGGCAGTTGCAGGACGGTGGCTGCGGCCAGGACCGAGCCGTGGCTGTGTCCGGAGATGACCACGGGGCCGTGCGCGGCGAGCGCGGCGACCCGCTTGGTCAGTTCGGGTACTGCCCGGGCGGCGTAGCAGGGGGGCGCGAAGGGGTGGACGGTGCGGGGCCAGAAGGTGCCCAGGTCCCACAGGACCGCCACGAGGCGTCGGGTCTCGGCCGACCGGTACGAGCGGAAGCCGAGGATCATGAGGCTGATCACGAGCAGGCTGATGACCCAGATCGCCACGTCGGTGACGTGGGCGACGAGCAGGCCGGTTCCGTCGCGTTGGCCGCTGAGCTTTGCCGCAAGCTGGGTGGGACCGATCCCGATCAGGTCCAGCGCGATGGTGGCCAGGCCCAGCGAGGAGATCAGGAAGAACGTGACCAGTATCGGGGCCAGTTCCTCGGTCACGTGCGACTTGGCGACGGTCTCCCGCACGAGGCGTAGCCGGGGCGCCGCGTCGAGGGGCACCTGCGGGTAGTCCTGTGCGACGACGCGCTCGGCCAGGGCCCGCCGCCGGCGGCGACTGAGCAGGAGCGTAGCTGTGGTGATTCCGGTGATGATCAGCAGCGCGGTGAGTCCGGCGAGGGCGGCCCACCAGTACGCGACGGGCGGCTCCAGGGGGCCGAGGACGGGTGGGTTCGGCCGGACCGGATTGGGCATGTGACCGCGGTCGAGGTAGTCGGCGACCCGGAAGACCAGGGTGGCGGTGAAGGCTGCGGCGACGCTGACCGACAATGCCGCCACGACGGGCGTGCCGAGTCCGCGCAGGAACGGGCGGGTCCCGGTCGGCTGCGTCCACTGGCGTGCGAACGTGACGACGGCGATCGCCACGAGCAGGATGCCCTGTGCCGCGACCAGGCCGCCGGTGCTGCCCTCGTAGCCCGGCAACTGCCTGATCACGGGCTGGGCCGTGCGGGTGAGGGCGGCGTAGCCGAGGCTCAGGACGGTCACCCCGGCGATGGCTGCCCACAGCGGGCGCAGGAGGCGACGGGCCTGCGCGGGGCTGGTCGGCACGGGCAGGCAGAGCAGCACCGCGCAGAACGCCACCAGGGCCGCGGCGGCGGCAAACAGCAGCAGACCCAGCCGATTCCGCCCGCCGTCTGGCAGGGAGGCGAGCAGGCTGGCGTCGAGCGTGCCGGCGCTGATCCCGACGTGGATCTGGCGAAGCCAGGCGGTGACGCGCTCGTCGTCCCAGAACCCGCGGGTGGTGAGGCTCTCGGTCATCTCCGAGGCCGGTGGCTCGGCCGAGGCCGGGCCGAAGCCCTCGAACGCCCGGGCGGAGCGCGCGCCGATCGCCCAGACCAGGCGGAGTGCGAGCAGTGGGATGAGCGACAGCACGGCCAGGCGCGGGCCCATCGGCAGCGTGGCGAGCCAGGACAGATAGGGCCGGCCGGTCCGGCACTCGACGTACGGCACGCACTGCCAGCCGACGAGGTTCAGCGTGACGCCGATGATCGAGAGCGTGAAGGCGGCGGTGAGGGTGCCGGCGAGCAGGCGGCACAGCGCGCCGAGCAGACCGAACCGGTCGGTTGGCGTCGGGCGCAGCCAGATCGCGAGGTTGCACAGCATGAACGGCAACAGCAGCAGCATGGACGCCGTGCGCACCGCGGCGCCGGCCGTCAGCGTGCCCCAGCGGTACGCCTCGACGGCGACCCCGGCGGTGGCGCCGCCGGCCGCGCCGGCTCCCGGCCGGGGCCGGTAGAACCCCGCGTGCCGATCCCCGGCGACGCGCACCACGATCGGGTGGTCGAGAATCTGCTCCGCCGACGCGCCGGACACCCCGTGCACGCGCAGCTCAACGGTCTCGTGTCCGGGTGCTGTGCCCACGCCGTTCAGGGTCACAAAAAGTGACGCCGCCCGCTGCCGAACATCGATCACCGGAAGGTGGTGGCCGCGATTCCGGGCTTGGGAGATCCGTGCGGGGGTTGTCCGGATGTTCCCGGACAACCCCCGTGCGGCTACCCGCCCTTCCGGCGCGATCAGCGCATCAGAGCGAACCGTTGCGCCAGGGGCCCGTGATGGCGAACGTGATACCGGGGCTCTGCGCGTTGACGAACATCCAGTTGCCGTTCTTCGGATCGAAGGTCGACCCGGCCCACTCGGAACCGGCGTAGTCGCCGGGGGCGACCGACTTGCCGGGGATCCCGCCAGCCGGGATCACGACCTGGTTCAGCGCGAACGGGAAGATCTCGCCGTCGGTGGTCAGGCCGTGCAGGTATTCGCCCTCGCTGCCGTCCTCGCAGAGCACGATGCCACCGCGCGGGCTGACGCAGATGTTGTCGGGGTTGTTCAACACGCTGGCATCCGGCGACGCGAAGAGCACTCGCATCGTCTCGGCCTGCGGGTCGTACTCGAAGACCTGGCCCTGGCCCTTCGGCCCGCCACTGGTGGACACGATGTAGACCCGGTCGTTGCCGTACCAGGCGCCCTCGAGCCGCTTGAACACGGCGGCGCCGAGTGCGGCGCCCTGCACCGCGGGGCGGGTCTCGCCCGGGGCGTAGTCGGGGTCGGGCACCGTGACCCAGGAGGTCCGGTACTCCACGCCGGTGCCGTCGGCGTAGGTCGAGTAGGACGATCCGTCCGGGGTCCGCACGACGAGCATCTGCAGTTCGCCGCCGGCGGACAGTTCGCCCGCCTTGTTGGGCAGGTAGCGGTAGAACCCGGACGGGGTGGCGTCCTCGGTCAGGTACACGATCCCGGTCCTCGGGTCGACCGCGACCGCCTCGTGGCTGAACCGCCCCATCGCCTTGATGGGACGGGGGTCACCCTTGCGGTCGTAGGGGACCTCGAAGACGTACCCGTGGCGAGTGCCGTCCGGGGCGATCTCGGTGGTCTCCTCGCAGGTCAGCCAGGTGCCCCAGGGTGTCGGCCCGCCGGCGCAGTTGCGGATCGTGCCGGACAGGCTGCCCCAGGACTCGAGGAACTTGCCCTGGTCCGGGTCGAACACCAGGTTGGAGGTGCCGCCACCAGCCGCCGGGTTGTACGCCGGTGTGGTGAACGCACCGGTGTAGCTGCCCCGCTCGTGGTTGCGGACCAGCGCGATCTTGCCGTCCGGGCGGCGGAACGCGGCCATCCCGTCGTGCGAACCCGGGGTTGCCACGCCGTCCGACATCAGGTCGCCGGTCCAGCCGTAGCTGATGTACTCGAAGCCCTTGGGCAGGGCCAGCAACTCCAGCCCCGTGGTGTGGTCCCTGGTCGGGTAGAGCGGACCGTAGTCGGGGCTGGACGGGCGCTTGCTCATCGGTGCCGCGCCGGCGGTGCGCGCACCGAGAGCCTCCAGGGGACCGAGCGCGGCGAGTGCGGCTGCGGTCACGAGGCTACGCTTGAGAAGGCCGCGACGGGCCAGACCCGGATCGATGTGCTCTGTCATGGATGTTCTCTCCCTCTCAGGTCAAGTCGCGAGCACGCTATCGATGGCGGGTCACGCCCACGCCCAACAAGTCGAGAACCATGCGTGAATTGCTGGCCCTGCCAGCCGAGCCAGAACCGCTGACCGTCTCACCGGGGTCGGCGCGACGACGTCCAGCCCTGCTGGTGCAGCCGTTCGATGCCGTCCAGCAGCAGGTCCAGCGCGAACTCGAACTCGAACTGGTCGTCGCAGCCCTGCCCCACGACCGACGCGTCGTCGTGGGATGCCGCCCCGGCGATCTCGGCCAGGTGCGGGAATCGGGCCGCGACCTCCGGTGGTAGGGCCGCCGGCGGGTCCGGGTCGGTGATGCCGGACCGGCCGGCGCGCCGGGAGGCGTCGAACAGTTCCTGGCTGAAGCCCAGGATCCGGCTGCCCATCGCGTGCATCACGTGGTGGGCGAGGTCGGCGGAGAAACCGCCGGCCCGCAACGTCCCGACCACGGAGTCGAGGTAGGCGAGGATGGCCGGCGTCGCCATGTTCCGCGACTCGATCGCGAGCGGCGCCCAGGGGTGGCGCCGCAGCACCTGCCGCGCCGAGAGGATGCGCCCGCGGAGCACGCGCTTCCAGTCGGTGTCGGGCACCGGCGGATCGATTTCGCCGACGACCACGTCGATCATGCCGTCGAGCAGTTCGTCCTTGTTGGCCACGTGCTTGTAGAGGGCCATCGGCACGACGCCCAGATCCTGTGCGAGGTTGCGCATGCTGAGGGACTCGATCCCGGCCCCGTCGGCGAGCGCGACGGCGGCGCGCAGGACCCGGTCCCTGCTCAGCGGCGTCCGGCGCAGCGTGTCAGCCTGCTCAGCCATCTCGGTCCTCGTCTTCCGGCGACGGTTGAAACCATAACCGCCTTGACGGGTGTACGGCGTACACCTACGCTGCCTCCATGGGGTGTACGCCGTACACCGGGAGGGGAGGGAAGATGAAGGCGATCGTCCAAGACCGATACGGCCCGCCGGAGACGCTCACGCTCGCGGACGTCGACGCGCCGGTGCCGGCCGCCGACGAGGTGCTCGTGCGGGTCGAGGCTGCCGCGCTCAACGCGTACGACTGGCATGTCATGCGTGGCGATCCACGGATGGCGCGGTTGGCCATGGGCCGACCGGGGCCGCGGGCGCGCATCCGTGGCCGCGACTTCGCCGGCCGGGTCGAGGCCGTTGGCACCCACGTTCGACAGGTGCGCCCGGGTGACGCCGTCTTCGGTGACCTCGGCGACGCCAACGGCGCGTTCGCCGAGTACGTGTGCGTGCCCGAGACCCTGGTCGCGTCGAAGCCGGCGAACCTGACGCCGCAGCAGGCAGCCGCCCTGCCGCTGGCCGGTATCACCGCGCTCATGGGACTGTGCGACGTCGGGCAGGTCGAGCCCGGCCACCGCGTTCTCATCAACGGCGCCTCCGGCGGCGTCGGCACCCTGGCCGTCCAACTGGCCAAGGCGCTCGGCGCGACCGTGACCGGGGTGTGCAGCACCCGCAATGCCGACCTGGTCCGCTCCCTCGGTGCCGACCACGTCGTCGACTACATCCGCGAGGACTTCACCCGCGACGCTCGCCGCCACGACGTCGTGTTCGACCTGGTCGGCAACCGCTCACTCACCGCGCTCCGGCGGGCGCTGACCCCGACCGGGACGCTGGTGCTCTCCGGCGGCGGCGTGTACCGCGGCGGCAGTCTCGTCGGACCGGTCTGGCTCCTCGCGCGCGGGCGGCTGCTGGCACCCTTCGTTCGACACCGCATCGTCACCCTCACCACGGCACCCAGCCGGCAGCACCTCGACACGCTCCGCGCCCACGCCGAGACCGGCCGCCTCACCCCGGTCATCGACCGGACCTATCCGCTCCACGAGGTGCCCCGAGCCATCCGGTACCTCGAAGGTGAACACGCGCGGGCGAAAGTGGTCATCACCATCTGACTCGATGGCTGGTGAGTCGCTTCAGGTTGTGACCCTTACCAGGGAGTGAGGTCGTCCACGCCGTAGTGGGCCCTCGGGCCGCAGGCGTCGCATGCCGGTCAGGCGTGCCGGCCCTGACTCAGGCGTCGCGGGCGAACAGGGCCAGGCGTACCCGGTTGGGGCTGCCGGTCTTGGTCATCAGGCTGGTGATGTGGGTCTTGACCGTGGTGACGCCGATGTGGAGCCGTTCGGCGATCTCCGTGTTGGAGAAACCTTCGGCGACCAGGTTCAGCACGTCCTGCTCCCGGGTGGTCAGCCCGTCGACCGGCCGAGGCGTCTCGGCGCGGGCGTGCACCGCGCGTTGCACGAGGCGCCGCAGCACCTCCTGGCTGAACGGGCTGTCCCCGGCGGCGGCCCGGCGGACGCCGTCCAGCAGGTCGGCCGGGGGTGCGTCCTTGAGCAGGAATCCGCAGGCGCCAGCGGTCAGGGCCGGGTAGAGGTGGTCGTCGTCGCCGAACGTGGTCAGTACCACGACGCGGGTGGCGGGGCGGTCGGCGAGGATGCGGCTGGTCGCGGTGATCCCGTCGACGCCGGGCATGCGCAGGTCCATGACGACGACGTCGGGTATGAGCCGCGCGGCGAGGAGGATCGCGTCGCGGCCGTTGTCGGCCTCGCCGACGACCTCGATGTCGGTCTGGGCGTCGCAGAGCATGCGCAGGCCCGCGCGGATGAGGTGCTGGTCGTCGACCAGCAGGACGCGGATCATGCCGGCTCCGCGGTGCGCGGCCCCGCCGGGGCCTCGCGTTCGTGCGGCACCGACGAGGCCGGCGTGGCGGCAGGGGAGTGGAGAGCGGGCGCCGGCGCGGTGGCCGCGCCCGGGAGGATGGTACGCACCCGCCAACCCGCGCCCGCCGGCCCGGCCTCCAGTTGGCCGCCGAGGACCTCGACGCGTTCGCGCATGCCGGTGATGCCGTGGCCACCGATGGAGGGCACCGGCGCCGGCACCCACCCGCCACCGTCGTCCGACACCTCCCAGTGGACGGCCCCGTCGACCACGCCGACCGACAGCCGGGCCAGCGCGGACGTGCCGGCGTGCTTGGCCACGTTGGTCAGCGCCTCCTGGGTCAGGCGCAACACCGCCAGACCCCGAACCGCGTCGAGCGAACCGATCGCCGGGTCGATGTCGGCCTCCACGGTGACGCCGGCCTGGCGGGCCCGGTCGACGGCCGTGCCGAGGGCGGCCGGAAGCGCCGACGGCTCGATCGCGGTCAGGGCCGCATCGCCGCGTACGCCCTCGGGGTCGCGCAGGACCGCGACCAGCCGGCGCAGGTCGGCCAGGGCCGCGCTCCCCGTGCCGTGCACGTCGTCGAACACCTCGTGCACCCGTGGGTCCAGATCGGTCAGCACGTGCCGCGCGACGCCGACCCGCAGCACCATCGACGCCACGTGGTGCGCGACCACGTCGTGCAGTTCCCGGGCGATGGCGCTGCGTTCGTCGGCGCGCGCGGCGCGGCTCTCCGACTCGCGCCGGCGCTGCTCCGCCGCCGCCCGTTCCTGCGCCTGCCGGGCGAGCTCCCGGGTGGTCCGGATGACCAGGCCGAGCAGCAGCGGCACGCCGACCTCCACCAGCAGCCCGAAGACGCCGGAGAGGACCCGCAGGAACGGGTCGCCGATCGAGTCGGTCAGGTCGACCACGGTCAGCAGCCCGGCGGCCAGCCAGATGGTCCGCGGTCGGCGCGCCCGCATGGTCAGCTCGAGCAACGCCCAGCTGGCGCCCACCTGGTTGATCACAACGTCGTCGATCAGGCCGATCGCCACCGCCAGCAGCGCCGTCTGCACCACCAGGTTCACCAGGGGCCGGCGGTGCAGCACCGGCGCGACGGCGAACGCGGCCACGGCCAGGACCCACTGCATGGCGGGCGTGTTTCCGCTGGCCGGGTTGCCGAGGAGCAGGTAGCCGACGCCGCTCAGGTCGAGTAGTAGCATCCGCACGAGCGTGTCGCGCGCGTCGAACAGCCGCCCCACCCACCTCACGGCGTCAGCCTAGGCGCTGCGGCTCGGGGCGGGAACATTGCTCGTCCACCTGGTCCGGATGCCCAGGTAGGCGGCCAGGCCGAGCGGCCCGAGCAGGATCGTCAGCACCAGCACCGGCGCCATGACCAGTGACGGGACGCCGCGTTCCCGGCTGTCGAGCCACGCCCACCGGCCGACGAACAGGTCGAATGCGATCATGTGCGCCCAGGCCGCCGCCGCGCCGTCGTCGGTGCCCAGCAGGTCGCGTATGCCGGTCAGGGTCGGGGACGCGACGGCCGGCAGCACCTCGGCGAGCGCCGGGATCACCAGGATCGCGTAGATCGCCAGGACCGGCGCCACGATCAGCGGCGACCTGACGACCCGGCCGGTCACGGACCAGTGCGGCAGCAGGATCATCAGCGCCCAGAACGGCGCGGCCACCGCGAACGTCAGGGTGAACAGCGTCCCGGTCATGCGGCCAGCACCAGCTCCGGTCGGCGCCGACGGGCCGCCACCACGCCGGCGCTGGCCACGGCGGTGGCCACCACCAGGGCCGCCGCGGCGGTCAGGGTGAGCGCGTCCGGCCGCAGCAGCGGCTGCCCGCGCAGCGCCTGCCAGGTGAGCAGGAGCGTGAGCGCGCCGTACGCGCCGCCGGCGACGACCAGCAGCCGCGCCCGGGTGCGCTCGTCGAGTCGCGTGTCGGCGAACCGGGCCAGCAGCATGGCCAGGATCGGCAGCGCCTGCAAGGCGTGCAGCCCCACGAAGTGCCCGATCCGCAGGTCCCCACCGGTGGTGCTCCACCCGACCAGCGGCAGCCCCGGCCCGCCGTCCGGCACGGCCACGCTGTGCGCCCCGGCGACCCCCTCGATGCTCTGGGCCTGGTCGGGCAGCGCCATCGGTATCGCCACCAGCATGCCGAGCAGCGTAAGGCCGAGTGCCCACCCGATCGCGGTTTTGCCGGCCCGGTTCGAGATCGGCTGCCGGAGCAGCACGATCCCGATGACGACGTGGGCGGCGAACAGCACCATGATCGTCACACCCATCAGCTGCCACAGGGTGGCGTTCAGCGGACTGGTCTCGTTGAAGTGGCTGGTTGTGCCGCGCAGCACCTGCCCGACGATGATCGCCATCTCCACCACGCCCATGGCGACGACGACGGTGGCCGCCCACTCCGCGATCCGGCTGCGGCGCGGCAGCAGGGAGAGCATCCAGGCCAGGGTGGTGCCGTAGAGCACGAAGGACACCGAGAACTTGAACGGCTTGAGCCAGATCGGCACGCCGGTGAGGACCCGCGGATCGGCGACGATGCCGACCGCGGAGACGACGGCGAGGACGGCCATCGCCCAGACGAAGATCATCAGTGGGCGGTTCCATCGTGTGGCCCGACGAAGTGTGGTTGTCATACCTGCAGATGCTGGTGCGGGGCCTGGCTGACTTCGCCCGACCTCAAGCCCGGGTTGCGGCCGACGGTCGGAGCGCGTCTCCTCCCTGGGGAGGAGACGCGCCTCCCGAGCCTCCGGCCCATCCCGGCAGCCCGTTCGGTGACGTCGTGGTGGCTGCCGTCGAACGCCGCCGTCAGCCCACGCCGATGCGGACCGGCTCGCCGTCGGGTCCGCCGGGCAGCCGGACGACCACCCGCCCGTCCGCCGCCGTCACGATGCCCCGGCTCGCGTGGACCGGCCGGTCGGTGGTCAGCACCACCTCGTCGTCGCCCTGCGTCGGGCGCAGCAGCACCTCGTCGCCGTGCTGGGCGACCAGGTCGCAGGTCGTTTCCACCAGCGTCGCGGCGCCGACCCTGATTCCGTACGGCAGGACCAGCCCGGTCCGCGCGGGCACCCGCAGCCGTCGGCCGGCCAGCACCGGCTCACCGTGCCAGCCCAGCGCGACGGTCACCGCCGACGGGGCCACGTTGACCAGGTGCAACAGCCGCTGCCCGGCGCGGTCCACGGTCGAGGTGAGCACCAGCCCGGGGCCGTCCGGGTCGGGGGCGAGTCGGGGACGCACCCCGAGCCGGTCCAGGGCGGTACGCCAGAAGCCCAGGTCGCAGGGGACGTCGGCGGTGACCACCAGGGCCCGGCCGGCGCCGACGCTGACCTCCACCGCGCACGGCTCGCCGGAGCCCACCTCGGTCAGCAGCGGCTCGGCGGTCGCGCCGGCGAGCCGTTGGGCGTAGCCGACCCGGACCTCGGCCGTCCAGCCGACCCCGACGACCGAGGGGAAGTAGTGCGGTCCGCCGTCGGACCGTCCGGTGACGGTGAGCCCGAGCGCGTCGGCCAGCAGGGTGCACGGGGTGCCGTCGTGGTCCCGGTCCGGCAGCACCCCGTGCAGCAGCAGCCGGCCGCCGCGGCGCAGGTGCGCGACCAGCCGCTGCTGGACGTCTCGGCCGAGGGTGGCGGCGCTGGCCAGGGCGATCACCGGCGGAGTGGTCGCCGGGTCGGCCGACTGGAGGTCGACGGCGGGGAACGAGAAGCCGGCGAGCAGCAACGCCCGGGCCAGCACGTCGCGCGGGCCCATGCCGCGGAACCGTTCCAGGTCGGCGACCTGCTCGGCGCGGGACGCCGAGGCCGGGTGGTGGTACTCGGTCAGGTAGTGGTCGGGCACGAAGCCGAGCGCCAGCCCGTCGTGCTCCTCGTCGGAGTCGGCCAGCAGGTCGGCGATCCCGCCGATGGCGTGCAGCGCGCGCCGGGCCGCGTCGAAGGTCGGGTTGAGTCGCCCCTCGGGGTCGACCGGCGCGGCGAACCCGTGCCGCTCTCCGGTGAACGCGATCCGGTCGTTTCCGTCGCCCACCGGCTGGGCCAGCGGCGGGTTGTAGCCGCCGGCGAAGAGGTAGAGGTTGAGCAGCCGGTTGCCCTGGGCCACGCAGAGCCGGGCCTTCAGCTCGACCGCCTCCGGCGGGTAGAGGGTGGACAGGTCCTGCCCGTAGTCGCCGTTGCCGGCCTCGAACTCCAGCGAGGTCAGTGGCTGGTCGGCGTCGTGCACGGCGGCCAGGAAGGCGTTGCCGACGTACAGGTCGGCGACGTTGGTGACGGTCAGGTCGCCCAGGTAGTAGTCGGAGCCGGAGGTGAGCTGCGGCTGGCCCCGGTAGGCCTCGAAGAGCTGGCTGATTCCGATCGGGAAGGTGCGCCCGCGCCCGCCGCCGGTGCCGTGGACGTTGACCAGGAAGGGCACCCCGGTCACTCCGTGCCGCTCGGCGGAGGCGCGCAGCGCCGCGACGTAGCGCCGGTAGCGGTCGCGCATGTAGCGACCCAGGGCGTCGTGCACCGCCAGGGACCACGGCTCGGCCGGCGTCCGCAACGCCGCCGACCAGGCAATCGGGTCGCCCGGGTCGACGCCGGTCCGCTCGGCGGCGCCGTCCTTGCCGTATCGGTCGACCGCCCACCGGCGCAGGTCCTCGCAGACCCCGTCGGTCAGGTCGGGGGAGTTCGTCACCCAGGAAAGCATCCCGATCTCGTTGTCCAACTGGACCGCGACCACCGGCCCGCCCCGGTCGGCGAGCCGCTCGGCGATCACCGGCATCACCTCGGCGTACCAGCCGTCGGCGGCGGCGAGGAACTCCGGCGCCAGGTAGTCGATGGTGCGGGTGTCGATCGGCGCGCCGTCCCAGGTGGTCGGCAGCAGGTGCGGGTGCTCGTCGTACAGCCGGTAGGGGATGCCCTCGTTCTTGACCTCGGCCATGATGAACGGGCCGGGCCGGACGATCGCCCGCAGGCCCCGCGCGTTGGCCAGGTCCAGGAAGCCGCCGAGGTCGCGCTGTTCGTGGGTGCGGCCGGTGAGGTCCACTGTGCCGTCCGGTAGTTCGTGCCAGAGCCACGGCACGTAGGTCGCCACGGTGTCGCCGCCGCACTCGCGGAGCCGGTCGAGCCGGTCTGTCCACTGGGCCCGGGGCAGCCGGAAGTAGTGCACCTCCCCGGCGAGCAGCAGTCGGGGTCGACCGTCGACGACGATCCTGCGGTCGTGGAGAAGAACTCGCGACATGAGTTTCCCTCTTCCTCTCGCCGGACTTCCCAGGCGTCCACTTGTGATCTGGCTCGCACCTGCTTATGGTGCCTGAAACCGGTTTCTGTTAACCGCACGTTACGGATCGAGGGGGCCATGGGCAACAGTCGGGTCACGGTTCGGGAGATCGCCCGGTTGGCCGGCGTCTCCGTCGCCACGGTGTCCCGGGTCTGGAACGGCACCGGCCAGGTGTCGGAGGAGATGCGCCGGCGCGTCCTCGAAGCCATCGAGGAGCACGGATACCGACCGGACCACCTCGGGCGAGCGTTGGCCGCCGGCCGGCACGGCGCGCTCGGCCTGGTCTTCCCCGGTCTGTCCGGCCCCTACTTCACCGAGCTGATCCAGGGCTTCGAGTCGGAGGCGGTGCCGGCCCGGGCCAGCGTGCACATCCTCTGCACGCACATGCGTGAGGACTCCGACGCGCAGGTGCTGGAGATGGCCCGCCGGGTCGACGGAATCGCGGTCATCGGTGGCACCATCTCCGAACCGGTCCTGCTCCGGCTCGCCGAGATGGTCCAGGTCGTCGTGCTGGCCGGCCGGGGGACGGGGACGGTTCCCTCGGTCAGCGTCGACAACGCGCCCGCCATGACCCGGCTGACCCGGCACCTGCTCCTCGACCACGGCCTGCGCGACCTGGCCTTCGTCGGCAACCCGGACGGGTCGCCCGACATCAGCGAGCGGTGGGCCGGTTTCCTCGCCGCCCACCGGGAGCTGGCGCTCACCCCGCCCGCCGAGCCGGTCCGGGTCGCCATGCAGCAGCCCGACGGCGTCCTCGCCGCCGAGCAGCTGCTGCGTGACGGGGCCGCGCCGCAGGCGGTCGTCTGCGCCAACGACGAGATCGCTCTCGGCGTCCTCGTCGGCGCCCTCGGCCGGGGCCTGCGGGTGCCCGAGGACCTCGTGATCACCGGGTTCGACGACGCACCCATGGCCGCGCTCGTCTCGCCCCCGCTCACCACCGTCCGGCAGCCGGTGCGGGACCTGGCCGCGGAGGCTGCCCGGCTGATCCTGAACGCCGTCGAGGCCCCTGGCGCGGCGGCTCCCGACAGCATCGTCCTCCCCACCGAGCTCGTCGTGCGCCGCAGCTGCGGCTGCCCGACGGGCGCCCCCCTTGGAGGTATCGGTCAATGAAGAGATCGAAGCTCGCCCGGATCGCCGCGATCGCAGCCGCCGTCGCCCTCGCGGCCAGCGGCTGCACCGGCACCGAGCAGAAGTCCGGCCCCGGCACCGACGGGCGGGTCGCGTTCCTCGACTACGGTGACTTCGGCGGCGGCAGCAACCCGCAGGCCAACTACAACCCCTACCTGGAGGCCAGCCGGCTCGGCGCCACCGAGTACGTCTTCGAGCAGCTGATCACCTACGACAACTACGGGTGCCAGGCCAAGCCCTGGCTCGCCACCGAATGGAAGTGGACCGACCCGCAGACGCTCGTCTGGAAGCTGCGCGACGGGGTGAAGTGGAACGACGGCAAACCGTTCTCCGCCGACGACGTCACCTTCACCTACGACATGCTCAGGGCGCACAAGGCGCTGGACGTCAAGGGCATCTGGCGGTACCTCAGCGCGGTCGAGGCGACCGACCCGCACACCGTCACCATGCGGTTCACCCAGCCCGGCGCGGCGGCGTTCACGCTGTTCAGCGAGATCAAGGTCGTGCCGAAGCACGTCTGGTCCACCGTCGGCGACCCGGTGACCTTCACCAACGCCGAGCGGCCGGTCGGCACCGGACCGTTCACCGTCAAGGCGTTCAACCCGCAGCAGTTGACGCTCGGCCGCAACGCCGACTACTGGCAGGCCGACAAGGTCAAGGTCGACGAGCTGCGGTTCCACAAGGCCGACGGGGGCGGGCAGATCGACCAACTCAAGCTCAGCCGAGGCGAGTACGACACCAACGCCATGTTCGTGCCGGACGTCAGGAAGGCGTACGTCGACCGGGACCCGGAGCACAACAAGTACTGGTACCCCTCCGGCAGCTCGATCAGCGTGTACATGAACCTCACCAGGGCGCCGTTCAACGACACCGCCTTCCGCAAGGCCCTGGTGCCCGCGTTCAACCGGCAGGAGATCGTCGACAAGGCGCAGCTCGGCTACGTCAAGCCGGCGAGCCAGACCGGTCTCGTGATGCCCGGCCAGGCCGACTGGCTGCCCAAGGACATCCCTAACCAGGGCGTGGTCGGCTACGACGCGGCCAAGGCCGACGCCGACCTGACCGCCGCCGGCTATCCCCGCAACGGCGACGGCAAGCGCGTCGGCAAGGACGGCAAGCCGATCTCCTTCAGCTTCCGGGTGCCCGGCTCCTGGACCGACTGGGTGCAGGCGCAGCGGATCATCGTGGCGAACCTGACCGCGCTCGGCTTCGCCGTCCGGGCCGAGACCCCCACCCCCGAGGCGTACGAGAACGACCGCGCGATCGGCAACTACGACATGCTGCTCGGCGTGCACGGCGGCAGCTGCAACATGTTCCGCAACTTCCAGGAGCCGCTGGCCAGCGACCAGTCCGCGCCGGTGGGCAAGAAGGCGGTCAGCAACTTCGTCCGCTGGAACGACCCGCGCACCGACGAACTCATCGACAGGCTGCGCACCGCCACCGACGAGGCGGCGCAGAAGGCCGCGGTCGCCGACCTGACCAAGGTGATGACCGAGCAGGTGCCGATGATCCCGCTCTGGTACGGCGCCAAGTGGTTCCAGTACCGCACCGCGAAGGCGACCGGCTGGCCCAACGAACAGAACCCGTACGCCGCGCCCAGTGACAACCTGCTGATCATCACCAACCTGCAGCCCGCCGGGACCGACGCCAAGTAGCCGATGGCCGGCCGGCGCCCCGCGCGCCGGCCGGCCCGTCCCCGAGAAGGGATGGCTCCCGTGGCCTACTTCGCCAGACGCTTCGCTTTCTTCCTCGGCACCCTGTGGGCCGCCGTCACCCTCAACTTCCTGATCCCCCGACTGCAGCCCGGGGACCCGGCCGAGGCCATCGTGTCCCGGCTGGCCGGGCAGAGCGAGAGCGTCGACCCGGCCCAACTGCAGGCCATCCGGATCATGTTGGGCACCCCCGACGGCAATCTCTTCGAGCAGTACCTGCAGTACCTCGGCGCGGTGGTGCAGGGCGACTTCGGGGTGTCGTACACCTACTTCCCCTACAGCGTGACCCACATGATCGGGCAGGCGCTGCCGTGGACCGTGATCCTCGTCGGGGTCACCCAGATCATCTCGTTCGTCGTCGGCACACTGCTGGGCACCTGGGCCGCGTACCGCCGCAACAGCCGCGTCGACTCGGTCATCACCCTCGGTTCGACGTTCCTCGGGACGCTGCCGTTCTTCTGGCTCGCCCTGCTGCTCATCTACGTGTTCGCGATCACCCTGCGCTGGTTCCCCGAGCGCGGCGGGTACGGCGGCGGCAGCTCACCCGGTTGGAGCTGGATCTTCATCTCCGACGCCTTCCAGCACAGCGTGCTGCCCGCCGTGGCGCTGCTCATCACCGGCCCGATCGGCTGGATCATCGGCATGCGCAACAACATGGTGCAGAGCCTGGGCGAGGACCACACCCGCCTCGCCGTCGCCCGTGGCCTGCCCCGGCGACGCATCGCCATCACCTACGGTGCGCGCATCGCGATCCTGCCCAACGTCACCGGCTTCGCCATCGCGCTGGGCAGCGTACTCGGCGGCACCGTGCTGGTCGAGACGGTCTTCAACTATCCCGGCATGGGCCGGCTGCTCCTCGAGTCGGTGTCCAGCCGGGACTACCCGCTGATGCAGGCGATCTTCCTGTTCACCACGATCGGTGTGCTGGTGGCGAACTTCCTGGCCGACCTGCTGTACGGCTTCCTCGACCCACGGGTGCGAAAGGTGGAGTCGGCATGAGAATCGCCCGCGACGAGCGGGGTGAGGTCGCGTGAGCACGCCGGCCCCCGCCGTACCCGCCCGGGGCACGGACACCGAAGGCGTCCAGGCCGCCGCCACCGAACTCGCCCGCCACAGCCGGCTGCCCGGCTGGTTCGTCATCCTCTGGCGCAACCGCAAGTGCCGCATCGGGCTGCTGATGCTGACCGCGTTCATCGCGGTCGCGGTCTTCGCGCCGCTCGTCGCGCCGTACGACCCGCGCGACGACGCCTTCCCCACCTCGCTCGGCCCGACCGGCAGCCACTGGCTCGGCACCACCGCCCAGGGCGAGGACGTCCTGTCCCAACTGGTCGTCGGCGCCCGCACCTCGCTCGTCGTCGGCCTCGCGGCCGGTGCCCTGTCCACCCTGATCGGGCTGGTCATCGGGTTGACCGCCGGCTACCTGCGGGGCTGGGTCGACGAGGTGCTGTCCTTCCTGATCAACCTCGGGCTGGTCGTGCCCGCGCTGCCGCTGATGGTGACGCTCGCCGCGTACGCCCCGGTCCGCGGGCTGTGGCTGATCATCTTCGTGATCAGCGTGACCGGCTGGGCGTACGGCGCCCGGATCAAGCGGTCCCAGATCATCACGCTGCGCACCCGCGACTACATCACCGCGGCCCGGTTCGCCGGCGACGGCACCGCGCGCATCATCGCCCGGGAGATCGTGCCGAACATGACCTCGCTGATCGTGGTCGGCTTCATGGGCGCGGCGCTCGGCGCGATCGGCGGCGAGGCGGGCCTGGCCTTCCTCGGGCTCGGCGACCCGCAGACGGTCAGCTGGGGCACCATGCTCAACCAGGCGAGCCTCGGCGGCGCCCTGCTCACCGGCCAGTGGGCCTGGCTGGTCGCCCCCGGCCTGGCCCTGTCCCTGCTGATCACCTCCTTCACGCTGATCAACTTCGGCATCGACGCGCTGAGCAACCCCCACCTGCGGGAGGACTGACATGACCCTGCTCGAGGTGGACCACCTCACCGTCACGTACACCCCCCGCGACCTGCCGGCGAACCGGGCCGTGCACGACGTCTCGTTCACCGTCGCCGAGGGCGAGTTCGTCGGCCTGCTCGGCGAGTCCGGCTGCGGCAAGTCGACGCTCGGCAACGCCGTGCTGCGGCTGCTCTCCCCGCCGGCCCGCATCACCGGTGGCCGGGTCACCTTCGACGGCGTCGACCTGACCACCGCCGGAGAGGAGCAGTTGCGGGAGCTGCGCTGGGTGGACCTGTCCACCGTCTTCCAGAGCAGCATGAACTCGCTCAACCCGGTGATCCGGGTCCACGCGCAGTTCGCCGACACCTTCGCCGCGCACAAGGTGCCCGGCGACGTCACCGAACGGGCCATCGAGCTGCTCGAGCTGGTGGCCCTGGACCGGCGGGTGCTCCGGGCGTACCCGCACGAGCTCTCCGGCGGCATGAAACAGCGCGTGGCGCTGGCCCTCGCGCTCGCGTTGCGTCCCAAGCTGGTGCTGCTCGACGAGCCCACCACCGGGCTGGACGTGGTGGTGCAGCGCGAGATCCTCACCCGGCTGGCCGAGCTGCGCCGCGAGCTCGGCTTCGCGGTGCTGTTCATCAGCCACGACCTGGGCACCGTCCTCGACATGGCCGACCGGGTGATGGTGATGTACGGCGGCGAGATCGTGGAGGACCGGCGGGCCGCCGACATGCTCCACGAGCCACGGCACCCCTACACGCGCGGCCTGCTCGGCTCGTACGCCGACCCCCGGCTGCCGGACGTGCGGGTCACCTACATTCCCGGCCGGCCACCGGACCTGTCCCGGCCGCACACCGGCTGCCTCTTCGCCCCGCGCTGCCCGCACGCCGAGGACGCCTGCCGGGCGACGCACCCGCAGCTGCTCCCCGACCACGGCGGGCTGGTCCGCTGCCTGGTCGCCCAGGAGGACCGGCTGCCGGTCGTCACCCTCGGCTCCGCCGCCACCCTCGACAGCCACTTCCCGGCCGCCGGCACCCTGACCCGGCAGGCCGACACTCCCGCGGGCGAGGGCGACGCGGTGCTGTCCGTGGAGAACGTGAGCAAGCGCTACCCGAGCCGGCGCGGGTTGCGCACCAGCACCGTCGAGGCCGTCCGCGAGGTGTCCTTCGCGCTGCGCCCCGGCGCGGTGACCGCCCTGGTCGGGCAGAGCGGCAGCGGCAAGTCGACGATCGCCCGGATCATCACCGGGGTGGAACGCCCCAGCGCCGGCGAGGTGCGGTTCACCGGCGGCTCCGGAAACGGGATCCGGGTGGACCGGCTGCGCGGCCGGGCCCTGCGTGACTACCGGCGGCACGTGCAGATGGTCTTCCAGGACCCGTTCAGCGCGCTGAACCCGACCCGCACGGTGGCGTACGCCCTGTCCCGGCCGCTGGTCAACTTCGCCGGGCTGCGCGGCGACGCCGTCCGGGAGCGCGCGGCCCAGCTGCTGGAGCGGGTGGGGCTCGCCCCGGCCGGGCAGTTCCTCGACAAGCTGCCGCACCAGCTCTCCGGCGGGCAGCGGCAGCGGGTGGTGACCGCCCGGGCCCTCGCCCCCGACCCGCAGGTGCTGATCGCCGACGAGCCGATCTCCATGCTGGACGTGTCGATCCGCGCCGAGATCCTGGAGCTGCTCGGCGAGCTGGTCCGAGAGCGGCGGCTGGCGATGCTCTACATCACCCACGACCTGCTCAGCGCCCGGCTGCTCGCCGACGAGGTGCTGGTGCTCCACCAGGGGATCCTGGTGGAGCGCGGCCCGACCCGCGAGGTGATCGGCGCCCCCCGGGACGACTACACCAGGTTGCTGCTCGACTCGATCCCCAACCCGTTCGCGGAAGCCACCGGCAGGGAGAGCACGCCGTCGGCCTGACATCAGGGCGCCCGCCATTGCCCGGCGGCCCCCGGGCCCCGACCGGCCTCCCCACGGTGACGGGGGAGGGGAGGCCGGCCGGTCAGGCCAGCCAGGCGGTCGAGCGGGCCGGCAGCTTGTCGGCCCCCGCCGCGCCGCTGGCGAGTAGGACCCGGTCCCCGTAGGGCCGCCAGTCGACCGGCCCGTCACCGAGGTTCACCAGGCAGGTCGGCCCGCCGGCGCCGCGCCGGAAGGCGAGACAGCCGGCCGGCGCCTCGCGCCAGGACAGCCGCGCCGGTCGACCCCGCCAGCAGGTACCGCGCAGCGGCAGCGCCGCCCGGGCCAGGGCCAGCGTCGACGTCCGGTCGTGGCGTTGGCGGGCCACCGAGCGCGCTCCCCAGCCCGACGGCTGGGGCAGCCACGGCCTGGACCCGGCCGGGCCGAAACCGTACGGCGCCGGGCCTGCGGTCCACGGCAGCGGCACCCGGGCGCCGTCGCGTCCCCGGTCCACGCCGCCGGAGCGGCGGAACACCGGGTCGCGGATCGCGTCGTCGGGCAGCGCGACGTCGGGCAGGCCGAGTTCGTCCCCGGCGTACAGGTAGACCGCGCCGGGCAGCGCCAGCATCATCAGCAGCACCGCCCGCGCGCCGTCCGGTCCCCACCGGTCGGCCGCTCGCCGTACGTCGTGGCTGCCGTGCACCCACGTGGGCAGCCGCCCGTGCCGGGTGGTGGCGGCCAGGAGCGCCTCGACGCCCTCGCGCCACGGCTGCGGCCGCAACGGCCAGTAGAGCGGGTCCATCGCGAACGCCTGCCCCAGCTCGTCGGGGCGCAGGTAGGGCGAGAGCACCTCCGGCCCGCCCCAGGTCTCCGCCACGCCGAGCCGGTCACCCGGGTAGGACGCCAGCTCCCGCGCCCACCGGCGGTAGATCTCGTGCACCTCGTCCCGGTCGCTGTACGGCGCCGGGTCACCGGGCTGCCAGCCGGGCGGCAGCTCCGGGTAGTCGGGGTCCTTCCACAGCGAGCCGGCCGCGTCGAAGCGGACGCCGTCGACCCCGCGGTCCAGCCAGAACCGCAGCGTGGCCAGCGCGTCGGCGGCCACCTCCGGGTGCTCGTGGCGCAGATCGGGCTGATCGGTGTCGAACAGGTGCAGGTACCACTCGCCGTCGCCGAACGGCGTCCACGCCGAGCCGCCGAAGATGGACCGCCAATTGTTCGGCGGCTCAGCACCGGCCGGGCCGCGGCCGGGCCGGACGTGGAACCGGGCCCGCTCCGGCGAGCCGGGGCCGGCGGCGCGGGCGGTGACGAACCACGGATGGGCCGAGGAGACGTGGTTGAGCACCAGGTCGACCAGCACCCGCAGGCCGAGCCGGTGCGCGTCGGTGACGAGGCGGTCCACGTCCGCGAGGGTGCCGAGCCGGGGGTCGACATCGCGGTGGTCGGTGACGTCGTACCCGGCGTCGCGGTCGGGGCTGGGATAGAACGGGGTGACCCAGACGGCGTCCACGCCGAGCGCGGCCAGGTAGGGCAGCCGGGAACGCAGACCGGGCAGGTCCCCGAGGCCGTCGCCGTCGGCGTCGGCGAAGGAACGCAGATACACCTCGTAGGTGACGGCTTCCCGCCACCATGGTCCGGTGTGGGTCATCGCGGGGTCAGCTCCACCAGGGCGAGGGACGGCAGGGGCAGGGTCAGCGGCAGCCGCAGGCAGCCGCCGTCCGGCGCGACGGTGACCGGCGGTCCCGCACCGGCGAGGGTGTCGGCGGCCCGCAGCCCGGCCCACTGCTCCTCGGTGGGCCAGCCGTCGACGCCGAGCCGGCGCGCGGTCGCGGCGAGGTTCGACGTCCGCTCGTCCAGCCGGCGGTGCCGGAGTTCGTACCCGGCTGCGGGCAGCCCGTCGATGCGCAGCCGCACCGTACGGCTCAGCCGGCGGCGCTGGTCGGGCCGGCCCAGCACGCCCTGGTCCAGCGTGCCGTTCCAGAGCACCACGGCGACCCGCCCGCTGTCCGGGTCGACGGACGGCCAGGCCCGCACCAGCGTTCCCGCGCCGTCCCCGTCGAGCCGGGCGGCGAGCTGCACGGGCGCGAGCTGTTCCAGCATCCACAGTGCCCAGAACCGGGGCTTGGCCAGGTTGCCTACCGACAGCAGCCCGAACCCGCCGTGCAGCAGCGCGGGCGGACGGCCCAGCTCCTCGAAGTGGTCGCTCGCCACCCAGCAGGCCAGCGCCGCGACCCGGCCGGCCGCCTCCTGCATCCCGGTGGCCACGAAGGCGGCCGAGAGCACCGAGTCGTTGACCGGCGCGAAGTGGGTGGGGGAGGGGCCCCACTCCGTCCAGAGCAGTGGGGTGCCGGCCCGACCGTGCCGCTCCAGGGCCGGTCGCAGGTCCAGCGGCGGGCTGCCGTAGACATGGGTGGAGAGGAAATCCAGCGGCGCGCCCGAGGCGTCGACGTGGTCGAGGAACGGCTCTATCCATCTCGTCGCGGCGGTCGCCGGCCCGCCGACCGGCAGGCCGGGGCAGGCCTCGCGCACCGCCCGGGCCGTCACGTCGTACATCCGCAGGTAGTCCTCGCGGGTGCCGGTCCAGAAGCAGTCCAGGTCCGGTTCGTTCCACACCTCGACCGCCCACCGCCGCAGCTCTGCGTCGCCGACTCGGGCCCGCAGGTGCCGGATGAGGCCGCCGACCAACGCCGCCCACCGGTCCCAGTCGCGGGGCGGGCTGGACACGCCCGCCGCGGTGACCTCGCGGGACGGGTCGCGGGCCAGCGCCCGCGGCACGAACGACAGCTCCAGCACCGGCCGTAGGCCGGTCGGGGCGAGTGCGTCGAGCACGGCGTCGACGCCGGTGAAGTCGTGCACCGCGCGGCCGTCGACCTCCTGGTAGACGCCCAGGTCGTCGCCGAGGATGCCGTGCGCGCGGACCCGTTCGACGCTCAGCTCGCGGCGCACCCGGCCGAGCGCGGCGGCCAGCCCGGCCCCCATCTCCTCGCCGCCCACCCGGTCGGTGCAGAGCAGCAGGCTCAGGTGCTCCGAGCCGACCATGTCCCGCCACGGGCGGGGCACCGGCCCGACCGGGCGGGCGGCGTCGACGGTCACCCCGACCACCGCGTCACCGCCGTCGCGGGCCGTGACCGGCGCCGATCCCGGCCCCAGCGGACCGTCGCCGGGCCGGTCCGGGTCGAGCACCGGGCGCACCGCGTACCGTACGCGCCGCCCGGGCTCGACGGTCGTGTCGGCGTACGGCGGGCCGGGCACCGCGAGCAGGTCACCGCCGCGATGGTCGACCACCCGGTACGGGCCGTCGCCGTCGGCCCGGTGCACCAGGTAGCCGGCGGCGCCGGGCACCGGATCCCAGTCGACGTCGACCTGCCCGCGACCTGCCCGTACCCGGATGCCGTGACCGTGTCCCCGCGCCGGCAGGCCCGGGGGCTCGCGGCCCGCCCGAAGGCCGGCGGACGTGGAGCCGCCGGCCGTGGGCGTGGCCGCGCCGGACGTCGTGGCGTCGGGCGGCGGAGGGTTCGGCCGCACGGTCAGCCTCCGGCCACCTCGACGAGCACCGCGCCCGGCTGCGGCAGGTGCAGCTCCACCACCGCCGCCGTGCCCTCGACGGCGGTGGCGACCTCCTCGATCGGTAGCGCGTCGACGGCGCGCAGCGCGTCCCATTGCTCCCCGACCGGCCACTCGGTGATGCCGAGCTGCTCGGCCAGGGTGGTGATGTCGCCGTGCTCGCGGTCGAGCCGGGTGGCGGTCACGGCCCGGCCGGCCGCGCCGTCGACGACCAGGCGGATCCGGCGGGCGAGCGCCGGGTCGCCGTCGCGCTTGGACTGGTCCAGCGTGGACGACCACACGAGGACGGCCAGGCTGCCGTCCGCGCGCCGGCTGGCCCAGGTCTGGACGAGGCCGCCGGCGCCGTCCCCGCCGGCGCGCACCGGCAGCTCGGTCTCGCCGAGCCGGCTGAGCATCCGCAGCGCGTGGTAGCGGGGCTTGGCGATCCCGCCGACGGTGATCAGGCCGAAGCCGCCGTGCAACAGCCGCGGCGGTCGGCCCAACTCCTCGAAGTGGTCGCTGGCCACCCAGTAGGACAGGGCGTCCACCCGGCCCGCTGCCGAGCGCATGCCGGTGAGCAGGAACGTCGCCGCGGAGGTGCCGTCGTTGACCGGGTGGAAGTGGGTGGGCGTCACGCCCCACTCGGTCCACAGGATCCGGGCGTGCCCGAAGCCGAGCCGTTCCAGGGTGGGGCGCAGGTCCAGCGGCGGGCTGCCGTAGGTGTGTGTGGAGACGAAGTCGACCGGAGCGCCGGAGCGCCGGACGTGCTCCAGCAGCGCGTCGACCCAGCCGGCGGCGGCGGACGACGGCCCACCGACGGGGATCCGGGGGTCGACGTCCTTGACCGCCTTGGCGGTCACGTCGTAGAGCCGCATCCACTCCTCACGGGTGCCCGACCAGAACACCTCCAGGTTGGCCTCGTTCCACACCTCGAAGTCCCAGCCCAGCACCTCCTCGCCGTACCGGTCGAGCAGGTGCGCGACGAGGGCGCGGACCAACTCGCCCCAGCGGTCCCAGTCCTTCGGTGGGGAGATGACCCCCCGGTACTCGAAGACCGTCCGCTCCGGGTCGCTGGCCAGGTCGCGGGGCATGAAACCGATCTCGACGACCGGTCGCAGCCCGACGGACAGGAGCAGGTCGTAGACCCGGTCGACGCCGGAGAAGTCGATCACCGGCTCGCCGTCGACCTCCCGGTAGACGCCGAGGTCGTCGTGGAGGATCGAGTGCGCGCGCACCGTCTCGACGCCGATCTCGTCGCGGATGCGGCGCAGCGCGGCGAGCAGCTCGCCGCCGATCTGCCGGCCGCCGGAGGTGTCCGTGCAGAGTAGCTGGGACAGCCGCTCGCTACCGATCATCGGTTGCCACGGCCGGGCCAGCGCGGCGCCGTGCGCGGCCGCGTCGACCTGGAGGACGACGGTCGGGGCGACGCCGGTGGCGGGCAGTGACGCGCAGGTCACCCGTGCCCCGAGCGGGCCGGTGACGGTGACCTCGGGGACGGCGGCGACCGCGTAGGCGTACGACTGGCCGGGCTCGCCGGTGGTGTCGACGTACCAGGTGTCGGGGATGGCGAGGACGTCACCGCCGAGGTGGTCGATCGGGGTCAGCTCGCCGTCGGCGGCGCCGTCGCGCACCGGCGCGCGGTGCACCAGGTAACCCACCGCGCCGGGCACCGGGGACCACGAGAGACGGACGTGGTGGACTCCGGCGACCGCCGCCAGACCTTCCGGCGGGGCGAGGACGGGCGTGCCGTCAGTCGTGCCCGCCTCGTCGCTGCGCAACGCGATCCGTGACTCCCAGTCGGATCGGGCGTCTGCCGGCTGGTGGTCGCTGATGCTCGTCACCGGGGCACCTCCTGTCGTCGTGTGGTCCGGTCCGAGCACTGTAACCGGTTTCTGTGCGAGTCGCTCCCCTCCGCCCGCACCCTTGCGGACTCTGATCGGGTTCGCTCCGTCGGACGCACCCCGGTGCCCCGGCGCGGTGAGCGGGACGAGCCCCGACCTCCGCACCTGGCCCGGCGCGCCGCGGCCGGCGCTCCGGATGGCATCCTGAGCGCCGGCCGTGGGCATGTGAGGTCAGAGCGTGGCGCACTGCCCCTGCACGGGGCCGGTCACCGCGTTCGGCTGACCGTCGTCCTGCGGCGCCGGCTCGTTGCCGGTGCAGCGCAGGGGGCCCTCGATGACGTTGCCCGCCAGAACCGACGGCCCTCGTCCGTCGACCACGGTCACCGGCCCCGCCACCGACGAGTCGACCAGCCTGAAGTCACCGGTGGTGCCGGTGGCGGAGAGCGGCCCGACCACCGAGCTGTCCCGTACGGTCACGCCGGCCGCCCGTCGGGCCACGACCGGTCCCTCGACGGTGCTGTCCCGGACCACCAGCGTCGCCCCGTCGCCCACCGAAACCTGCCCGGACACCGTGGCATCCCGCAGGCAGGTGGTCCCCGTCGTGATGTCGAGCGGCCCCGCGTAACTGCCACTGACGACGCGGCTGCACACCGCCGGGAGCGCGAAGTTCCACCGGTACAGGCGGGACACCCGACCGTAGTAGAGGTTGCCGTCGCCGCCCTTGGTGAGGAACGCCACCCGGCCGGCGGCCAGCTCGACGGCGTCCCACGTCGCCGGGTCGATCCGCCAGAGGCTGTCGGACACCGACGCGTAGAAGAAGCCGTCGTCGGCGCGGACGAGACCCCGCTCGTGGCCGTACATCGTCGTCTCGTTCGGGAAGAGCCGTTCCGACCTGGTGACCGCGCGGGTCGCCGGATCGAAGGTGAACAACGTGCCGTCGGACAGGCCCCAGATGGTGCCGGACGGGTCGACGACCAGCGCGTTCACGGCCGAGCCGCCGGGCGCGGGGACCACGCGCTCGACCACCTGCCGGGTCTGCGGATCGAACACGAACAGTTCGGCCTCGGTGGCGGTCGGCTCGATGCCGTACCCGCCGTTGACGGAGGTGCCGCCGTAGAGCAGTCCGTCGTGCTCGACCAGGCTGACGACGCTCTGCCGCGGCACGATGTCCCGGTAGGTCTGCACGGCACCGGTCGACGGCGTCCAGAAGCTCAGGGCGCCGCCGAGGCGACCCGCGCGGGGGATGCTGCCGACGGCGACCGTCTCACCCAGGTCGACGAAGGCCTGCGCCCGCTGCTGCTCGTCGCCCAGGACGGCCCTGGGAGCCGGGTTGGACCCGTACGCCCACGGCCTGGTGGTGTCGTAGGAGAGCAGGTTGCCGTCCGGGTAGCGACCGTAGAGCAGGTGGTCGCCGCGGGTTCCGAAACCCTCCACCTGCCCGGCGCCGGACAGCAGGGTCATGGAGTCGTCGGCCGGGTCGAAGCGCGCCATGCCGGGTGGGGACAGGAACCCGCCGATGTAGACCGATCCGTCCGGCCCGGTCCCCATCGCCTGGATCGGGTTGGGGGCGCCCTCCAGGTCCTGCTCGCCGATGTACCGGGTCAGCCGAGTCTGCGGGTTCCACAGGTAGACGCGGCCGTAGTAGTACGTCATCGACAGGGTCGGTCCGGGCCACGCCGGGTCGGCCAGGTCGACCCATTCCCAACTGCCCGGCAGCGCGTTCGGCTTCCAGCCGACCGGCGTGTAGGTGTGGGTCTGGAGGTCGTACCGGACGATGCCGTCGGCCACCATGCGGAAGTAGACGTACCGGCCCGTGGCATCGGTTTCGGAGACCATCCGACCGGAGATCGCGGGGACGATGTTCACGACGACCCCGTCGCTGAGGCGGTAGACGAGCAGGTCACTGGAGTGGTCGAGCCGGATGAACAGGTATCCCCCGGCGAGGGTGAGGTCGTAGACGGCCTCCTCGTCCGCGTACTGGGCGGGCAGCGTGATCGGCCGCACCTCGCCGGTGGCGCGGTCGAAGCGGGCCAGCTTCGCGTTCGGCTTGGTGCCGAAGTAGACGTACCGGTCGTCGATCGCGAGCGCCTGGCCGTAGGTCTCCCCGGGAACGATCTGACCGTGATCGGTGAACCGCTTCGTGGCGGGGTCGTAGGAGAAGAGCTTTCCGCTGGGGTACGTCCCGCCGTAGACGACACCGTCCGGCGCCGCGGCCATCCGCCAGATCTGCTCGTCCGGGTACGGCACGCCCAGGGACGTGACCGAGGTGTCCCCGGGGGACCAGGTGTAGACGGCGCCGTTGGTCATGCCGAAGTAGACGGCACCTTGCGGCCTGGCGAAGGTGACCGCCCAGCTACCGGTACCGGAGGGCAGTCGCTGGCCGAAGACCACCTTCCCCGACCGGATGTCCGTGACCTGGAACATCGCCGTGACCTCGCTGTTGCCGGCGGTCACCCAGTAGGCCTGTGGGCGCCCCTGCTGGTCGACGCCCTGCGCCTGGTACTGCGAGAGCACCCGCGAATTGATGGCGTGGCCCAGGTCCTGTTCCGCGCCGACGATCGGGGCGGGAGCCGGCGGCGGGGCGGCGTTCACCGCGCCGCCGGCGGTGGCGACGAGCAAGCCGGCGAGCAGCCCGCCGGCGGTGAGCAGGGCGGCGGACCGCAGTCCTGTCCGTTTCATCGGTCTCCTTCACTGATCGATGGAGTGTGGCTCGATTGTTGCGGCCGGGGCCGTAACTTGCCCAGAGTCGCCCCGGACCAAGAACCTCGACCAGCGCCGGCGGCGACGCGACGCCCTGGCGGACGCGGACGGATTGCAGCGGGCGGGCGGCGGGCACCCGATCCCGGTACACGCCTCTGATCCGCCGTAGCGTAACTTGCGGTCTGGGCCGAAACCAGGCCTGCGAGAGTTCGACCAGGACTACACGACAATCACCGGTCACCCCGAGAAACGGAACCATGATCGACAGCTTCGCCACGGGGAACGCGGACGTCGCGTATCTCGGCATCGACATCGGGGGCACGAAGACGATCGCCCTGCTGCTCACCCCCGACGGGCGGGTGGCCGCCCGGGTCCAGGCCCCCACACCCGCCCGACACGGGCCGGCGATGGTGCTCGACACGGCCGCCGAACTGGCCGGGCGGCTCCTGGACGGCGGCCGGGTCGCGGGCATCGGGGTGGGTGCCGCCGGCACGCTGGATCCGGCCACCGGCACCGTCCGGTACGCCACGGACAGCCTGCCCGGCTGGGCCGGCACCAGGATCGCCGACGAGTTGGGCGCCCGACTGGGCCGCCGGGTGCACGTCGACAACGACGTGAACGCCGCCGCGCTCGCGGAAGCGTGGACGGGCGCGGGGCGCGGCCGGGAGCACCTGCTCCTGCTCGCCCTCGGGACCGGCCTCGGCGGCGCTCTGATCCGGCGCGGCAGCCTCGAACGCGGCGCCCAGGGGGCGGCAGGCGAGGTCGCCCACCTGCCGGCACCCGGCGCGGAACAACTGCGCTGCGGCTGCGGGCGCCGGGGGCACCTGGAGGCCGTGGCGTCCGGCAGCGGGATCGCCGCCGCCTACGCCCTGGCCGCCGGTGAGCAGGTGAGCGGGCGGGAGGTCGCCGCCCGGGCCGCAGCCGGCGAAGCCGCCGCCCAGCGCGTGCTGGATCATGCCGGCGAGACGCTGGGCGCGGCCCTGGCCGGACTCGTCGCGTTGCTCGACCCGGCGGCGGTCGTCCTGGCCGGCGGCGCGGCGCCGGCGGTGCTGTCCGCGGCGACCCGCGCCTACCAGGCGGAAGTGCTCCCGGCCTGGTCCCACGTACCGCTGCTGCCGTCGGCGCTCGGTGACAACGCCGTGGCGATCGGCGCGGCCCGAATGGCGATGGAGGACAGGTGACGGTCTTCGACGTCATGCGGGGTGGTCTGGTGGTGTCCTGCCAGCCGCTGCCCGACGAGCCCGACGACCCGATGCGGGACGCCTACGTGCAGGCCCGGGTGGCCGCCTCGGCCGCGGCGGGCGGTGCGGTGGCGATCCGCGCCAACGGGCCGGACGACATCGCGGCGATCCGCGCCGCCGTCGACGTGCCCGTGATCGGCCTGGTCAAACACGGCACCACCGGAGTGATGATCACCCCGACCCCGGCACACGCGGTGCGGGCCGCCACGGCCGGGGCGCACGTCGTGGCCGTCGACGCCACCGACCGGCCCCGCCCGGACGCGGGCAGCTTCGCCGACACGGTACGCGCGGTGCACTCGCGCACCGCCGCCCTGGTGCTGGCCGACATCTCCACCCTGGCCGAGGCCCTGGCCGCGGTCGACGCCGGTGCCGACGCGGTGGCCACGACACTCTCCGGCTACACGCCGACCAGCCCGCCGACGGAGGGCCCCGACCTACGACTCGTCGCCCAGCTCGCCGAGCGGCTGGAGGTGCCGGTGATAGCGGAGGGTCGCTACCGCACGGCGCAGCAGGTCCGGCAGGCCTTTGCGGCCGGGGCCCACGCCGTCGTCATGGGCAACGCCGTCACCTCACCACTGTGGATCACGCGGCGTCTGGTCGAGGCGACGCCCCCTGCGTCCGAGCGCCGTGGGCGGTAACGCAGCCGGGTGACGGCAGCAGGTGTGCCGCCCCGGCGAGGCACCAGCGTCCCCCCGCCGCGCAGGCGACCGGCACCGAGAAGGGCCAGTGCCCTCGGAGCTGGCCCTTCCCCGTGACCGGACCGGCCCGGTCGTGACGCGATGATCAGCTGACCGACCTGTTGTAACTGTCGATGGCGCCCTGCACGCTCGTCGCGGCGTCCTTCATGGCCTGGTCGGCCGGCTTGCTACCGACGATCGCCGCCTCCAGGCCGTCCTCGGACGCCTTGCGGGCCTGCGGCATCACGCCCAGCAGGCAACCGGCCGACGCGACCGACGGCGGCAGCGCGTGCAGCTGGTCGACCGCGGTGCGGAACTGGGGGAACTTCGCCATCCAGTCCTTGTCGATCTGTTCGTCGAGCGCCTTGGCGTTGATCGGCACGTACCCGGTGCTGGTGTGCCACTTGGCCTGCTGGGCCGGGGTGGAGGCGAACTTCACGAACTCCCACGCGGCGCGCTTCTCCTTGGCGCCGTGACCGACGCCGTTGATCCACAGGGAGGCGCCACCGATGATCGGTCCACCCGTGGACGAACTGCTCACCTTCGGGTACGGGGCCGTGAGGACGGTGAACCTGCCCTTCGCGGCGTCGACGTAGCCGCGCAACACGCTGGTGGACTCCAGGTGCATGGCGACCGTGCCCGCCTTGAACGCCGCCTGGGCGTCGTCGGTCTTGCGGCCGGTGTTCGTCGCGTAGCCGCCCTTCACCAGGTCCGTCCACCACTGCGCGACACGCACGGCCGTCTCCTGGTCGAACTGCACCTTCGAGGCCAGGCCCGTACGCCCGTTGCCGTTGTCGCAGTACTCCTTGCCGTCGGTGGCGAGCAACTGCTCCAGCAGCCACCCGTAGATGGCGGCGCCGAAGCCGTACTGGACCGTCTTGCCACTGGCGTCCTTGACGGTCAGCTTCTTCGCCAGGTCGCCGATCTCGGTGAGGTTGCTCGGTGGCTTCGTCGGGTCGAGGCCGACGCGCTCGAACGCCTCCTTGTTGAGGTAGAGCAGGGGCGTCGAGGAGTTGAACGGCATCGACCACATCTTGCCGTCGACGGAGTAGTAGCTGGCGATGTTCGGCTCGATGTCGGCCGCGTTGAAGCCGTCCTTCTCGATGAACTTGTGCATCGGCACGACCTGCTTGGAGTCGACCATGAAGCGGCTGCCGATGTCGTAGATCTGCACCAGGGCCGGTGTGCTCTTCTGCTGGACCGAGGCCTTGTACTTCGCGATCGTCTCGTCGTAGCTTCCCTGGAAGACCGCCTTGACCTCGACCTTGCCCCCGCTCTGCGCGTTGAAGTCGGCGATGAGCTGGTCGACGGCGGTGGCGTTGGCCCCCTTCATCGCATGCCAGAACTCGATCGTGGTCTTCTCCGTGGCCTTCTCCAGCACCTCGGCACCGGGGGCGTCGAGCGCGTCACTGCCGCTGTCGGTGCCGGATCCGGAGTCGCCGCAGGCCGTGAGCGCGGCGGCGGCCACGAGGGCGACGAGCGCCGCTGTGGTCCGGCGGAGCCGAGGTCTTCTCATTGGTTCTCTCCTTCTCGAAGGTTCAACGCAGCGCGCCGGCGGTCAGGCCGCGGACGATGTGGCGCTGACCGAGAATCACGACGGCCAGCGTGGGGAGCAGGGAGAGCGCGACGCCGGCGAGGACGAGACCCGGCTGCGCCGCCTCGGCGTCGTTGAGCTGGGAGATGCCGATCTGAAGCGTCTGGAATTCGGTGTCGCGGATCAGGATCAGCGGCCAGAAGTACTGGTTCCACGCCGAGAGGAAGACGTAGACCCCGACCGCCGCGATCGAGGGCTTGGAGAGGGGCACGACGACCCGCCACAACAGGCGCCAGTGACCGCACCCGTCGATCACTGCGGCGTCCCGCAGCTCGGTCGGGAACTGCAGGAACGCCTGACGCAGCAGGAACGTGCCGAACGCCGAGGCGAGGAAGGGCAGCACCAGGCCGAGGTACGTCAGCCCACCCCGCGTCAGGCCCCAGCCGGAGATGGCCAGGTAGTTGGGAATGATGATCGCTTCCCACGGCACCATGAGGGTGGCGAGGAACAGGCCGAAGGTCGCCGCCTTCGCGGGCAGGCGAAGAAACGCGAAGGCGTACGCGGCGAAGATGCTGGTGACGACCTGTGCCACCGTGATGACCCCGGCCTGGACGGCGGAGTTCACGTAGAAACGGCCGAGCGGCACCGAGCGGAACACGTCCCTGATGTTCTGCCAGTGCAGCTCCTGCGGCACCAGCGCGGGCGGGTAGGTCGCCAGGTCACCGGGGCCCATGACGGCGCCGACGAAGCCGTAGTAGACCGGGAACAGAACGGGGATCGCGGCCAGGCCGAGCACGACGTAGACGGCGGCCTGCCCGAGGCTGGGCTTCTTCATCGGTAGTGGACCCGCCGTTCGAGGATGCCGAATTGGACGGCCGTGCAGCCGAGCATGATGACCAGCAGTACGACGGCCTGCGCGCTGGCCGCGCCGAAGTCGGCGGAACCGAAGGCGAACGCCTTCTCGTAGATCGAGTAGACCAGCGTCGTCGTGGCCTGGTCCGGTCCGCCCTTGGTCAGGATGTGGATCTGCCCGAAGCTCTGCAACGCGTGGATCGTGGACACCACGACGAGGAAGAACAGTTGCGGGGAGAGCAGCGGCACGGTTATCCGCGACGCCAGCCGCCAACCGGTCGCGCCATCCAGCCGCGCCGCCTCGACCACCTCGGGCGAGATGGCCGATACCCCGGCGGAGAGCACGAGGATGTTGTAACCGAAGTTCATCCACACCGTGGCGACGCAGACGGCGGGCAGCGCGATCGACGGGTCGGTGAGCCAGTTGACCCGGTCGATCCCGAGGTATCCGAGCAGGCCGTTCGCCACTCCGATCGCCGGGTTGTAGATGACGGCGAAGACAACCGACGCGGTCGCCACCGAGAACGCGAACGGCAGCGCGAACGCGGTGCGCAGCACCCGTACCCCGCGTATGCGCGCCTCCAGCAGCAGCACCACGAAGAGCGCGCCCAGGACGGCCGGCACCACGGAGAACAGCGTGAACAGCGCCGTCGTGGCCAGCACCTTGCCGAACTCCCCGGACAGCATCTCCCGGTAGTGCTCCCCGCCGACGTACTCGGACGGGGCGCCGAAGATGTCGTTCCCGTGCACGGACAGATAGAGGGTTCGCCCGAGTGGCCAGAACACGAACAGGGCGAATATCGCCACCGAAGGCAACAGCATCAGCCACGCGAGACCGGGTTCGCCGAAGCGTGCGAGCTGCCATCGCCGGAATGTGGAACGCGTGGATTCGACGGTCAGGGAGCGGTCGCCCGGTGGCGTGCTGACGGTGCGAGGGGGAGACACCGCAGCACAGTACCAACATCATCGAAAGATGGAAATTAGTGCTGAGCCATGTCCGCGACCTCGTCGGCCCACACCCGCTCGGCGGTTTAAGTTGAGGGCTACAGCGGACCCCGCCAGCGGTTGCCGGTGTCCGGGAGTTGGCGTTCCGCTGGCCGCGACGCCTGACGTGGTAAGCGACGGATGAGTCGACCCGTACGCCGAATTCTTGGTCTTTGATCTCTGCCTTCGTGCTGCAACACTGCTGGCGAAAGCCGGTGATGGACGCCTCTTGTGCCACGAAGGAGTCGGAGTTGCGCCTGCCCCGTGAGCCGCACCCGGTTGACCGGCCGGGTCCTGTCCTCCTCATGATCGTGTGCGCTGGTCTCGGCACGGTCGCCGCGAGCGGATGGAACGGTGACGGAGGCCGCATCCAGCCGATCGCGGCAGTGCTCGCCATCGTGCCGTTCGCGTGTTTCCTGATCCTGTTCGCGGTCTTCTGGGTTGGGTGGCTGATGCGAGGACACGAGTTGTGGCGCGAGGAGCGGCGACGGTCAGGAGGCGCCGACAGCGATTGAGCGTGGTCAGGCAGGCCGAGGCTCGTGCCCGATCCGTCCCCGACACAGCGGTCCTTCGCCCGGCCCTTGGTGAATGGCCGCCACCCAGGCACCCTGCGTATGCGCTCCGGGCTCCATCGGCCTGTGTGGTGAAGGGGCTTCGCCTAACCCGGCGAACCTCTGGGGCGTGCCGAAGTCCACCCCGCTGGCGATCGGGATCATCGCGGTGCTCACCGTGGCGTTCGTGGTGTCCGCCGTGACCGGCGTCAAGCGCGGCATCCAGTTCCTCTCGAACACCAACATGGTGCTCGCGGTGGCGCTGATGTTCTTCCTGCTCGTGGTGGGCCCGACGGTCTTCATCCTCAACAGCCTCACCGCCTCGACCGGCGGCTACCTCAACGACCTCATCCCGATGAGCTTCCGCACCGGCGCCTTCGGGGGCGAGAGGTGGATGGCGGGCTGGACCATCTTCTACTGGGCGTGGTGGATCTCCTGGACCCCGTTCGTCGGCGCGTTCATCGCCCGCATCTCCAGGGGCCGCACCATCCGCCAGTTCGTCCTCGGTGTGGTGGCCATCCCGAGCCTGGTCAGCTTCGCCTGGTTCTCGGTGTTCGGCGGTACCGCCATCGACCTGCAACTCGGCGGCACCGACCTCTCGGCCGCCGTGGCGGAGAGCCCGGAGGCCGCGCTCTTCGCGGTCCTGCGGGAGTTCCCGCTCTTCACCGTCACCGCGATCCTGGTGATGGTGCTGGTGGCCCTCTTCTTCGTCAGCGGGGCCGACGCCGCCTCGGTGGTGATGGGCACGCTCTCCTCGCGCGGCAACCTCGAACCGAGGGCATGGCTGGTCTCCATGTGGGGCATCCTGACCGGCCTGGTGGCCGCCGTGCTGCTGCTCGCCGGTGGCCTGTCCGCCCTGCAGTCGCTGACCATCCTCGCCGCGTTGCCGTTCCTGTTCGTGATGGTCGGCATGGTCGCCGGGCTGCTGCGCGAGCTGCGTCGCGAACCCCTCAGCGCGACGATGGCCCCGGAGATCCGGGCCCTGGTGGCCGCCGCCGCGCGGCCGGAGCACGCGGACCCCGACCGTTCCTGACCCATCACGCGGCCGCGGGCCGTCCCCACACCGGGGCCGGCCCGCGGCCGCGTGGTGCTGGCCGTTTCGGTGGTCGAGCCGCTGTTCACGGGCTTGTCGCGGAGGCCGTTTCCGGGACGAGGGTGGCCTGGCTGCGGTGCGCGACCGGGATGATCAGCGCCGACGCCACCAGCGCGGCGACCGCGATGCCGAGCCAGCCCCAGAAGCCGAACGCGATGACCAGGCCGGACAGCACGGCCGGTCCGATGATGTTCTGCGTGATCACGTGCAGGTCGAACGCGCCCAGGTACTCGCCCTGCGCGTGCTCGGGGGCGAGGCCGAACGCGAGACCCCAACCCGAGGCGGCCTGCATCACCTCGGCCACCGACAGGATCAGCACCGCGGCGACGATCGCGACGGAGACCAGCACCACGTTGTCGTCCAGGGCCGTCACCGCGATCACCGTGCAGCCGCCGGCCAGCCAGTAGCCGGAGCGCCGCGCGAGCCTGCCGGCCCCTTCCACGGTGTCCGCGCCCCGGCTGGCCCGTACCTGGAACAGGATGACGAACACCGTGTTGAAGATGAGCAGCAACGGGATCAGGAAGTGTGGCAGCGAGGTGCGGTTGAGCGCCCACAGCGGCATCGTGACCAGGATGACGGTGACGTGGGAGGCGAGCACCGTCGAGACGCCGATGACGGAGAGGAAGCGCGGGTCGCGTACGGCGGCGAAGCGCTTGAAGCCCACCGGGACGGGACGCGACGGCACGTCGGGCAGGCGGGTGACCAGCAGCGCGGCGCTGGCCATGAGCGCGGCGGTGGTGAGCGGGATCAGCACGAGCAGCCGCTGGTCGAGCGCGGCGACGGCGGCCACCCCGATGCCGATGCTGAAGCCGATGTTGAACACCGACCGCATCATCGCCTTGAGCTTGACCCGTTCCTCGGCGGGCACGAGGTTGCCGACGAGGGCCCCGTTGGTCGGGCCGGTGCCGTACTCGATGAAGCCGACGGCGACCACCAGGGCGAAGAAGTGGATCGCGTTGTCCACCAGGGCGTAGAGCCCGAAGCCCACCGTCAGCGCGGCGAACAGCATGACGAGCAGCCTGCGCGCCCCCACCCGGTCGGCGATCACGCCGAACACGACCGACGAGATGAAGGCGGACAGGCCGGCGGCGGACAGGCCCAGGCCGACCTGCTTGGGGTCGAGGCCGACGCGGAGCGTGAAGTAGACGACACTGCCGCTGAGGAAGACTCCCTTGCCGATCGATTCGGCCAGCCGGATCGCGATCAGTTTCCTGCGTAGCGGGTCGGTCGGCACCAAACGGGATGAAAAATCAATCATTCGTGACAAGGGCATATTCGCACATCCTTGTGTGGTGGAGCGGCCGGCGTCAATCCTCGCCGCGGCGAAGCCGGGCGGGACAGGGCGTTCGGCGGACCGGGGTCGGGACGACTTCCCGGGTGGGCAGGGAACTTTCCCGCTGGACGTCCGGGGCGCGGTGCGCTAGGCGCCCGGCCTGGTCCGGGCGGGCGGTGCGTCCCGGCGTGCGGCGCGGAGGCGGGACCTGCGGGTACATCGTCCCGGCATTCCCGGTCTGTCGCGGGCTGCTCCGTCGGCCGAGAAGGGTACCGGATGGTCGTATTAAATTGATTTCGGAAAATACGTCAGAAGATTGACATGGCTTCCGTCCGACTGACTTCATGTGTTGTTCTGTTCGCCGTCAGTAGATGTTCACGCCGACGCGGAGGTCGGCGCTTCCGCGACGCCTCCGGAAGGGAGGCGTCGCGGGCCGGTTAGGACGGGGTGAGGTGTCGTAATGGTCAGCGTTGGCTCGACCTCGGAACTGGCTCATACGATGAGGCGGAGCCCGGGAAGTGTCGCGGGCGAGGCGAAGCCTCGCACCGTGACGGTGGTGCTGGCCGACGCTCAGCCGGTGGTACGCAGGGGCCTGCATGCCCTGCTGTCCTCCTCGGCTGAGGTCAGCGTGGTCGCCGAGGCGGGGACCACGCGGGAGGCGATGACATGCGCGGCGTCGCTGCGCCCCGACGTGCTCGTGCTCGACATCGAGCTGCCGGGCTTCCAGGTGGGGGTGACGCTGCAGGAGATCGCCCGGATGTCGCCCTCGACCGCCGTGCTGGTCTTCACCGCGGTGGAGGACGAGGGTGCGGTCTTCGCGGCCATGCGGGCGGGTGCGCGGGGCTACGTGCTCAAGAGCTGCCCGGGCGACGGCATCGTGCGGACGATCCGGGGCATCGCGACGGGCGAGGTGATCCTCGGCCCCCGGGTGGCCGACCAACTCATCGGGCAGTTGGGCCGCGAGCCGCGCAACCAGCAGCTCTTCCCGGAGCTGACGACGCGTGAGCGGCAGGTGCTGGAACTGATCGCGTCGGGCATGCGCAACGTGGCGATCGCCACGCGGCTGAACCTCTCGCCGAAGACGGTCAGCAACCACATCTCGACCATCTTCAGCAAGCTGAACGTGTCGGACCGGCACGAGGCGATCGAGGTCGCCCGCAAGGCCAGGCTGGAGCGCCCCGGGCCGTACGGGTCGAGTCTCGACACGGTGTCCGGTGGCGGCGTACCGCTGGCGCGTAGGCGTGGCGCCATGTCCCTGCCGGGGGTGGGCGGCTCGGCCGCCTGCGCCGGCGCGCGATCGATGGAGAGGTGAGCGGGATGACCCTGGATCTGGAAGCGATCGCGAGCCGGCTGGAGCCGCGGTTCGGCAAGGCGGCGCACCGCTGGGTCGGCACGCTGCCCCAGCGCCTGGACGAGCTCGTCGCACAGTGGCAGCTCGACCTCGGCGACCGGCTCAAGTCCGGCAACTCTTCGGTGGTGTTCCGGTGCCGCGGCCCGCAGGGCGACGCGGTGCTGAAACTGTCGCCCGACAGCTACGCCGTACGGGAGGAGGTCGACATGCTGCGCCAGTTCGCGCCCAGCGGGCGGGTGCCGGCGGTGCTGGCGGCCGTCAAAGGCGCCGTGCTGCTGGAGTCGATCCACCCGGGCACGCTGGTGGAGAAGATGCCGCAGCCGCCGTCGCCGCGGGAGTACGCCGCGTTCCTCAACGACCTGCACGGCGCCGGGGACCCGGCTGCCGCGCCGCGGCGGCTGGAGGACTGGATCGACGTGCTGTTCAACTCGGCGGTGCGGCGGGGCGCCGACCTCGCCGGGTCGAAGCGGCTGCGCGACGACCTGTTCGCGGTGCCCACCGACACCGTGCTGCTGCACGGCGACCTGCACCTGGGCAACGTGCTCAGCGGCGGCCCGAAGGGTCTGGTCGCCATCGACCCGATGGCCTGCGCCGGCGACCCGTGCTTCGACGCGGTCGACTACGTGCTGGAGGGCCTGGACCGCGCGGAGATGCTGCGCCGGCGCGACGAGCTGGCCGCGGCGGCCGGCATCGACGTGGAACGGCTGGACATGTGGTGCCGGGTGACCGCTCCGATCGGGGCGACGTACGTCAGCAACCCCGGCCACTCCGCGGAGCTGGCCGCCTTCGGGCGTGGCGAATACTAGTCGTCGCTCCGTCGGGCTCGGTGGCGCTTGTCGCGGGGGAACGGTTCACGGTTGGTGGCAGGTGGCGCGGGCTACGCCGACGCCAGGTCTGCTGACCGTGCGGTGGCGGCGGGGCTCACCCGCCGCCACCCTGTCCACCGTCTTCCCCGGCCGGCGTCGCCGGGCCGGACGCGACAGTCGATGTCACGACCGGCCGTCGGCCACCTGCCCTCCGGTCCGCAGGGCGAGGAAGGCATTGACGCTCGACAGTGCTCCGACTAGCGTGCCTCTTCACCGCGGCGTCATCCAGTGATGACACCGGGTCAGTCTGGGAGGCAATGTGAGATCAAGAGTCCTGATGGCTTCGCTGGTGGCGGCGGGCTGCACCCTGGTCGCCGTACCGGCTGCGGCGGCACCCGCGTCCACGTCGTCCGCACCGGTCAACGCGGCGTCCGCCGCGCCCGGCGTGCGGCCGGTGCCCGGCGAGTACATCGTCCGGCTGCGCCCGGGCGCCGAACCGCGTGGCATCGCCCGTGCCCTGTCGGTCAACCCGCGGTTCGTCTACGAACGGGCTGTCAACGGCTTCGCCGCCGAGCTGACCGCCGGGCAGGTGCAGGCGCTGCGCCGCGATCCCGCGGTGCTCGCCGTCGAGCAGGACGCCTGGCTCGACGGCGTCGCCGAGGGCACCCAGGCCAACCCGCCGTCCTGGGGCCTGGACCGGGTCGACCAGCGCACGCTGCCGCTGTCCAACAGCTACACCACGACCGCCACCGGCTCCGGCGTGCACGCCTACGTCATCGACTCGGGCATCGACGTGACCCACCCGGACTTCGAGGGCCGGGCGAGCTTCGACTACAACGCCATCGACCGGCGCAACACCGACTGTGACGGGCACGGCACCCACGTCGCCGGCACGATCGGCTCGAAGACGTACGGGGTGGCCAAGGGCGTCCGGCTGCACGCCGTGAAGATCCTCAACTGCCAGGGGTCGGGCAAGACCTCGGCCACCATCGCCGCGATCGACTGGGTGACCGCCAACGCGGCGAAGCCGGCGGTGGCTAACACCTCGTGGAACTGGACCTACTCCGACACGATGGCCGCCGCGATCACCGGGATGATGAACTCCGGTGTCTTCCTGGCCACCTCGGCGGGCAACACCGGCGCGGACTCGTGCGATCGGCTGCCCCGGGCGGTGACCGCCGCGGTGGCCGTCGCCGCGTCGACCAACACCGACGCCCGGGCCAGCTACTCCTCGACCGGCGCCTGCGTCGACCTCTACGCTCCCGGCTCGGCGATCCTGTCGACCCAACCGAACAACACCACCGCCGTCTTCAACGGCACCTCGATGGCCACCCCGCACGTCGCGGGCATCGCCGCGCTCTACAAGAGCGTGAACGGTGACGCCTCCCAGGCCACCCTGCACAGCTGGCTGGTCGGCAACGCCACCACGGGCGTGGTCCAGGGCGACCTGGCCGGCACGCCCAACCGGCTGGTCTTCACCGGCGGCCTCTGACCGTCCCACAGACGCGTGGGGTGGCCGGCACCTGCCGGCCACCCCACGCGCCGCTCCAGGCCGGGCCCGCACCTCCCGAGCAGTCGAACCGTCCCTCACCACCATCCGCCGGCCGGTCCTGTCGGGACCTGCCTGGCGTGCCCAGCCTGACCGGCCCCCGGTCCGACGGTTGACCCGCCGGACCGGGGGCCGAGTCGTGTCCGGCGACGGCGTGTGGGTGTCCGGCACCCGACCGGGAGGTTTTCCCTGGCGGGGCGGGGAAGGTCGCTCTGCCGGGCGGGACGTCCGGCGGACCACGATCGATGCATGGTTCGTACCGGTCGTGCTTCCTTCGCTCAGGAACGGCTCTATTTCCTCAACCAGCTCCAGCCCGGCAATCCGGCGTACGTGGTGGCCTTCGCGGTCCACCTGCAGGGCGCGCTACAGCCCGAGGCGCTGCGCGGGGCGCTGACCCGCGTCGTCGCCCGGCACGACGCGCTGCGCACCACGTTCGCCCTGGTCGACGGTGTGCTCACCCAGCGGGTGTCGGCCACCCCGCACGCGGACATCGACGTCCAGGCGGGTGGGCGGGCCGACCGGGACACCCAGGAGACCTTCCTGCACGCCCTCGTCGCCGAGCAGGCCCGGCGCCCGTTCCGGCTCGGCGACGGGCCGGTGCTGCGCGCCTTCCTGCGCTCCTGGGGCCCCGACGAGCACACCCTCGCCGTGCTGGTGCACCACATCGCCTGCGACGGCTGGTCGGTGGGCCTGCTGCTGCGCGACCTCGCCGCCGAGTACAACGCCGCGGTGTCCGGCCCGGATGCCGCCGCGTACGCCGAACCGGCGGAGTCCTACCTGGCGTACGCGCGGCGGCAACGCGAGTCCTGGGAGCGCGACAGCTCCGGGCTGGACTTCTGGCGCGCCGAGCTGCGGGACGTCCCGCAGCTCGCGCTGCCCACCGACTTCCCCCGGCCGAGCGTGCTCAGCGCCCGCGGCGCGGTGCTGCGGCGCCCCGTCGAGCCCGAGCTGGTCGAGCGGCTCACCGCGTGGGCCAGGTCGCGGGGCGCGACGCTGTTCGCGGTGACGCTGGCCGCGTACGCCTCGGTGCTGTCGCGGTACGCGCGCCAGGACGAGGTGGTGGTCGGGGTGCCGGTGGCCAACCGGATGGACGAGGCCGAGGAGCGGATCGTCGGCTGCCTCGTCAACACGCTGCCGATCCGGCTCGACGTGTCCGGCCGGCCGGGCTTCGCCGAGCTGGTCGAGCGGGCCCGCCGGGCCAGCATGGCCGCGTTCGCCAACCAGGACGTGCCGTTCGAGCAGATCGTGCGGGCCACCGTGGGGGAGCGGCAGCTCAGCCACGCGCCGCTGTTCCAGACCTCGCTGACGGTGCAGAACTTCCCGTTCGCGTTCCCCGAGTTCGACGGGGTGAAGCTGACCGAGGTCGACGTCGAGGTCGACGTCACCAAGTTCGACCTGGGGCTGACCCTCGACGTGTCCACCGGCGCGCCGTTCGTGCGCGCCGAGTACAGCACCGAGCTGTTCACCCCGGAGACCGTCGCGACGCTGCTCACGCACTACCTGGCCTTCCTCCGGTCGGTCGTCGACGAGCCGGACGCCGAACCGTCCATGGTGGACGAGGCGGAGCGGCTGCTGCTGACCGCCGGGGTGAACCCGCCGATCCCGGAGCAGCCCGTCGACCACCCGTCGGTGCTGCGCCGGTTCGCCGGGCACGTGGCGAACTCCCCGGACGCCGTGGCGGTGCGCCACCGGGACGTGGAGGTCACCTACGCCGAACTGGACCGCTGGGCCGGGCGGATCGCGGCGGGCCTGGCCGACCGGGGCGTGCGGCGCGGCGACCGGGTCGGGCTGCTGCTGCGCCGTTCGCCCGCGGTCATCGCGGCGATCCTCGGCGTCTGGAAGCTCGGCGGCGTCTACGTGCCGCTGGACCCGGAGTATCCGCAGCAGCGCCTCGAACTGATCACGGCCAGCGCCGCCATGCCGATCATGCTGGTGGAGGCCGGCACCGCGGACGCGGCCGCCGCGTTGGCGCGGGGCCGCGACATCCGAATGGCCGACGCGCACACCCTCGACGGGGCGTCCGTGGTCGCCGAGACGTTCCCCGGGCCGGGCGACCAGGCGTACATCATCTACACCTCGGGCTCCACCGGCGTGCCCAAGGGCGTCATCGTCGGCCACGGCGGCCTGGACGCGCTGAACAGCCCCACCCCCGCCGGCCTCGACATCACCGCCGACGACGTGTGGCTGGCCGCCAGCTCGTTCTCGTTCGACGCCTCGGTGTGGGAGATGTGGGGGGCGCTGAGCACCGGCGGCCGGCTCGTCATCGCCGACCAGGCCGACCTGGTGGACCGGGAGCGGCTCGCCGCGTTGGTGCGCCGCGAGGCCGTCACGGTGGTGTTCCAGACCCCGGGGGCGCTCTACCGGCTGCTGCCCCCGTACCTGCGGCTGCTGGGCGCGGACGAGGTCTCCAGCATCCGCTACGTCGTCCTCGGCGGCGAGGCGCTGAGCTGGTCGCGGGTCACGTCGCTGGTCGCCGGCGCGCCGGGCATGCGCGCGGTGTTCGTCAACATGTACGGCATCACCGAGGGCACCATCCACGTCACGATCGTCGAGGTGCCCACCGGCGAGCTGGCCCGGGTCACGGAGGGCGACATCGGTGTGCCGCTGCCGTCGGGGCGCTGCTACGTCCTGGACGAGGACCTGCGGCCGACCGGTGTCAACGTGCCCGGCGAGCTGTACTGCGGCGGCGTGCTCGTCGCGCACGGCTACGTGGACAACCCGGAGCTGACCGAGGCGCGCTTCCTGCCCGACCCGTACGGCGGGGGCGTCATGTACAAGACCGGCGACGTCGTCAAGTGGGGCGTCGACGGGAACATGGTGTACCTCGGCCGCAACGACACCCAGGTGCAGCTGCGCGGCTACCGCGTCGAGCTGGCCGAGGTCGAGGGCGCGTTCCTGACCCACCCGGCGGTACGCTCGTGCGCCGTCGCGGCCGAGAACGACCAACTGGTCGCCTTCGTCGCCGGCGAGGTCGGCCCGGACGCCGAACGCGAGCTGCGTGCCCACGTGCGGGCGATCCTGCCGGCGTACATGGTGCCGTCGCGGATCCTCGCCGTCGCGGCGATCCCGCTCACCGCGCACGGCAAGGTGGACACCGCCCGACTGCTGGCCGACAGCCGCGCCGCGCGCACGGCCGCCGCACCCGCGACGCGCCGCGAGCACACCGCCGGCACCGGGTTGGAGGAGCGGATCCGGGCCGCCTGGGGCGAGGTGCTCGGCCGGGGCGACATCGGGCTGCACGACAACTTCTTCGACCTGGGCGGGCACAGCTTCGCGCTGATCGCGTTGCAGCAGCGGCTGTCCGAGGAGGGCCTGGAGGTCTCCGTGACGGACCTGTTCCGCGCCGGCACGGTCGCCGGCTGCGCCGCGCATCTGCAGCAGGCGGCCCCCGTGGTCGCCGACGCGCACGCCGCGCAGCGCCGCCAGGGCCGCGCCCTGCTCGCCGCCCGCCGGGCCGGGGGAGGCAGCCGTGGCTGAGTTCGACGACAGCGCGGCGGTGGCCGTGGTCGGCATGGCCGTCCGCGTCCCGGGCGCCGAACGCGACCTGGACCTGTTCTGGCACCACGTGGTCAACGGCATCGACGCGGTCACCTTCTTCACCGCCGAGCAGCTCGTCGGCTGGGGCGTGCCCAAGGACCTGGTGGAGCGGCCCGACTTCGTGCCCGCCCGGGCGGTGCTGCGCGACGCGGACTGCTTCGACCACCGGCTGTTCAGCTACTCGCCGTCGGACAGCACGCTGATGGACCCGCAGCAGCGGATCCTGCTGGAGTGCGCGTGGGCCGCGCTGGAGCACGCCGGCCACCCGCCGGTCGCCGCCGACGGCAACCGCATCGGGGTGTACGTCGGCACCGGCCTGAACGTCTACCTGCTCGACAACGTGTGGCCCGACGAGCGTGCCGTCGAGGCGGCCGGCGGCCTGGGGCTGATCATCGGCAGCGACAAGGACTTCGCCAGCACCCGGATCGCGTACAAGCTGAACCTGCAGGGCCCGGCGCTGACGCTGCAGACCGCCTGCTCGACGTCGCTGGTCGCGGTGCACCAGGCGGTGCAGGCCCTGCTGACGTACGACGCCGACCTGGCGCTGGCCGGGGGCGCCACGGTGGCCCCGCCGACCCGGCGCGGGCACCTGCACGAGCCCGGTGGGATCTTCTCCGCCGACGGCCGGTGCCGGGCCTTCGACGCCGCAGCCGACGGCACGGTGCCCGGCGACGGCGCGGGCGTGGTGGTGCTCAAGCGACTCGTCGACGCGCTGCGCGACGGCGACACCGTGCACGCGGTGATCCGCGGCTGCGCGGTCAACAACGACGGCGCCCGCAAGGCGGGCTTCACCGCGCCCGGCCCCACCGGCCAGGCCGGCGTGATCTCGGCAGCGCTGAGCGTGGCCGGCGTCGACCCGGACACCATCGGCCTGGTCGAGACCCACGGCACCGGCACCGCGCTCGGCGACCCGATCGAGGTGGCGGCGCTGCGGCAGGTCTTCGACAGCGACCGGCCCGACCGGGCGCCCTGCGCGCTCGGCGCGGCCAAGTCGGTCGTCGGGCACCTGGACACCGCCGCCGGGGTGATCGGCCTGATCAAGACGGTGCTGGCGCTGAAGCACCGCGTGATCCCGCCGATCGCCCACCTCGCCACGCCCAACCCGGCGGTCCGGCTGGACGGTTCGGTGTTCGAGCTGCCGGCGGCGGCCCGGCCGTGGGCGCCGACCGACGGCGTACGCCGGGCCGGCGTCAGCGCCTTCGGCATCGGGGGCACCAACGCCCACGTCGTGCTGGAGGAGGCCCCGGCCGCCCGGCCCCGGCCGCGCCGCCACGTCACCGAGCTGGTCGTGGTCTCCGCCAAGACCGCCACCGCGGCGCAGGACAGCCTGGACCGCGCCGTCGCGTGGGTGGCCGGGACCGCGCCCGGGGAGCTGGCCGACCTCGCGTACACGCTGCGGACCGGCCGGGCGGAGCTGCCGTGGCGGGCCGCGTTCCTGACCGGAGCGCACGCCTCGCCGCCGACGGTCCGGCAGGTCGTGGCCAAGGCGCGGGCGCGCGGTGTGGCGCTGCACCTCACCGGGGCCGGCGAGCTGACCGGCAACCGCCCCAACTACGACGCCGACCCGGTGTACCGCCAGGTCGTCGACGAGGGCGTGGCGCTACTGCGCGGGCGCGACCTCGACGAGGCCGTCCGGGAGCGCTGCACCCGGCTGCTGGCCTGCGTCGGCCTGGCGCGGTCGCTGCGCAGCCGGGGCGTGGCACCGCGCGCCCTGGCCGGCGTCGGCCTCGGCGCGGTGGCCTGCGCGGTCGTGGCCGGGATCATGTCCGTCGCGGACGCGCTGGCGCTGATCCGCGGCGCCCACGTCGACGGCAGCCGGTTCGGCCCGCCCGACCTGCCCGTCCACACCTCCGGCGGGGAGCCGCTGACCGAGTACGACGACCTCGCGTACTGGCGGGCGCAGGCGGCCGAACCGCCCGCGCCGGCGACGCTGCCCGCCGACCTCGACCAGGTGCTCTGGATCGAGGTCGGCACGAGCGTCACCCCGCACCTGGGCCCGGAGCAGCCCGCGCTGCCCGCCGACCGGCACGCCCGGCTGTTGGCGACCGTCGGCGCGCTGTGGCAACTGGGCGTCGTCGACGCCTGGGACCGCGCGCACGACGCCGGCCGGCGCCGCGTGCCCGCCCCCACCTACCCCTTCGCGGCCACCCGGCACTACCTGGACGCCCCCGCGACCCGACTGGACACAGAGAGGCACCACTGATGCGCGACGTAACCGACCGGACCTGGGTGGCCGAGCTCGAACAGCTGTGGATGGAGGTGCTCGGCGTCGACACCGTCGACGACGAGGACGACTTCTTCGACCTCGGCGGCCACTCGCTCAGCGCGCTGCGGCTGAGCACCCTGATCCGCCAGGAACTCAACCTCGCGGTGATGTTCGGCCACGTGCTGGAGAACCCCCGCTTCGCCGACCTGCGCGACATCGCCGGCCAGGTGCCGCTGGACAGGCCCGTGGCGGAGAGCGTCTGATGGCCGCCCCCGACCTCACCGCCTGGGCGCCGCTCGCCGCGCAGGTGCTCGGCCTCGCCCCGGAACACCTCCGGGACGCCGCGGCCTCCGAGTCGTTCGTCGGCCTGGGCGGCACCTCGCTGCAGGCCATCGCGCTGGTCTCGCTCGGCCAGCGGGAGCTGCGCGCGCACGTGGAGAGCGCCCGGCTGCTGTCGGCGCTGCCGCTGGCGCAGGCACTGGCCGGCGCGGTGGACCACGTGGACACCGCGCCGCCGCCGGCGGCCCAGCGGCCCGCCGAGCTGGAGCTGCTGCCCGGCCAGCGGTCCATGCTGGCCGCGCACCTGCTCGACCAGGACGCGCCGTACCACCTGATGTTCACCCTCGAGGCGGACGGGCCGCTCGACGCGGCCCGGACCCGCGCGGCGCTGCGCGAGCTGACGACCCGCCACGAGGCGCTGCGCACCCGCTTCGTCCGCGACCCACGCCAGGCCCGGATCGTGCTGCCCGCGCCGTACGAGCCCCGGCTGCTGCACCAGACGCTGCCCGGCGACGACCCGGTACGCGCCGTGCACGACCTCTACGGCCGGTCGGCCGCGCAGTTGCTGCGCCCCTTCGAGCAGCCGCCGGTCGTCTTCGTGCTGACCCGTGCCGGGCAGCGGGACCTGCTCACCATGCTGGTGCACCACACGATCAGCGACGGCTGGAGCATCGGGGTGCTCTGGCGCGAGTTCGCCGAGCTCTACGCCGGCGCCGGTCCGGCGGGCCCCGCGCCGTCGCCCGACTGGATCGGTTCGCGGCTCGCCGCGCGGGAGAAGGCCGGGGCGGTGGACGAGGCGCTGGCCCGGATCGCGGACCGGCTGGACGGCGCGCCCCGGACGGTGGCGCTGCCCACCGACCTGCCGCCCGTCGTCGAGGCCGACGGACGCGGCGCGCGCCTGCACTTCCACCTCGACGCCGAGGCGGCGCGGGCCGCGACCGAACTGGCCCGGCACTGCCGGGTGACGGTGACATCGGTGGCCATGGCGGCGTGGGCGCTGGCCGCGTCCCGCCGCGCCGGCCTGACCGACCTGGTGCTCGGGGTGCCGGCGGCGGGCCGGTTCGAGGCGGGCATGGACGCCGTCGTGGGCCTGTGCACCCGGGCCGTCCCGGTGCGCTGCGCCGCGCCCGACGACGTCAGCGTGCGCGACCACGTACGCGGCGTGGCCGGCGCGATGGCCGAGGCGGCCGCCGACGCCGACGTGCCGTTCGAACGGGTCGTCTCCGGGCTCGGCGTCACCACCGACCCGGGCCGCAACCCGCTCGCGCAGCTCGGCTTCGCCGCCCACCACGAGCTGGTGCCCGACGAGCTGGTCGCGGGCGGGCGCACCTGGCGGGTGCACGAGGGCCACTGCCACGGCGCGGTCTTCGACGCGCTGCTCTACCTCCAGTCGTGGTCCGACCGCCCCCGCTTCGCCCTGGAGTACGCCACGTCGGCGCTCACCGCCGCCGACGCCGGGGAGCTGGCCGAGTCGTTCCAGGCGGCGCTGGGGGAGATGGCCGCCGACCCGGACGCGGCCCTGCGCGATCTCACGACCCTGTCGGCGGGGCAGCACGCCCGGCTGCGGTCGCTGGGCGCGGGCGGGCCGCACGACACCGCCGACGACGTGTGGAGCCGGTTCGCGGCCCACGCGGAGGTTGCGGGCGAGCGGATCGCGCTGGTCGACCCGCACGCCGGGCTCACGCTGACCTACCGCGAACTGCACGACCACGCGGTCGCGCAGGCGCGGCTGCTGCACGTGCACGGCGTGCGCGCCGGCGACGCGGTGATCCTGGAGGTGCCGCGCTCGGCGGCCGAGGCGGTCGCGGTGCTGGGCGTGCTGCGGCTGAGCGCGCACTACGTCGCGGTCGACCAGCACGCCACCGGCGAGTGGCGGGCGCACCTGGCCGCAGCCGTCGCGCCGCGGGCCCGCCTCGGCGCGGGCGCGCCCGGCCCGGAGTGGTCGGGCGCGGCCGACTGCCCACTCGCCCGTCTGGACGCCTTGGCGCAGCCGGGAGAGGGCCCGGTCGAGGCGCGCGGGGGTGCGCCGGGCCGGGCCAACTCGGCGCCGGCCGGCCCCGCGCGGTCCGACGACGGCCCGGTCGAGGCGGCGCCGGCCGACCCGGCGCGGACCGCGTACGTCTCCTTCACCTCGGGCTCCACGGGCGTGCCCAAGGGTGTGGTCGTGCCGCACCGGGCCGTGCTGCGGCTGGCCGACGACCCGCGGCTGTTCGCCGACCGGGCGGGCATGCGGATGATGCGGCTGTCCCCGCTGGCGTTCGACGCGTCCACGCTGGAGCTGCTGGTGCCGCTCGCCAACGGCGACACCGTGGTCGTGTTCCCACCCGGCGAACCGACGCCGAGCGGCCTGGCCGAGTTCCTGCCCACCGCCGGGATCACCCACGCCTGGCTCACCTCGGGCGTGTTCCACCTGGTCGCCGACCACCGCCCGGACGCGTTCGCCGGGCTGCGGCAGCTGTTCACCGGCGGCGGCGTGGTCTCCCCGGCGCACGTGCGCCGGGTGCTGCGGGCCTGCCCGGGGCTGCGGCTCACCAACGGCTACGGCCCCACCGAGAACACCACGTTCACCACGACGTACTCGGTCGAGCACGCCGACGCGACGCCCGACCCGCTGCCGATCGGTGCGGCGGTGCACGGCACCGACCTGTACGTCGTCGACCCGTCGGGGCGCCTCGTGCCGCCGGGCGCGATCGGCGAACTGTGGGCGGCGGGCGGCGGGCTCGCCGACGGCTACCTCAACGACCCCGTGCGGACCGACGCGTCCTTCGTGCGGCACGCGGGCCTGGGAGTGCGCCTGTACCGCACCGGGGACCTGGTGCGCTGGGGCACGGACGGCCAGCTGCGCTTCCTGGGCCGCAACGACCGCCAGGTGAAGATCGCCGGGCACCGGGTGGAGCTGGTCGACGTCGAGCGCCGGCTGCGCGCGCGGCCCGGGGTGCGGGACGCGGTGGTGTTCACCACCGGCGACCCGGTGACGGGCGTACGCCTGTGCGCCGCGTTGAAGCCCGCGCCCGAGGGCCTTGTCGTGGCCGACGTGCGCCGTGCGGTGGAGGCCGAGCTGGCCCCGTACGCCCGGCCGCAGCAGTGGGTGACCGTGGCCGAGTTCCCGCTCGACCGCAACGGCAAGGTCGACCTCCGTGCCCTGGGCGCGCTGGCCGCGGTGCCGCAGCCCGCCGCCGCGACGTCCGCCGTTGCCGCAGTGCCCGCCGCCGCGACGGCGAGCGACCAGGCGACCGCTGCCGCGACGGCCGGGCAGCCGGCGCGGGTTCCCGCCCAGCGCTCCGCGTCGCTCGCCGAGTTCGAGGAGCTGGTGACGGGGGCCTGGGTGGAGGCGCTGGGCACCGACGACTTCGACGTCGACGAGGCGTTCTTCGACGTCGGCGGGGAGTCGCTGCGGCTCGCCATCGTGCGCCGGCTGCTCCAGGAGCGGCTGGCCGGCCGGACCGTCGCGCTGACCGACCTCTACCGCTTCCCGACCGTCCAGACGCTGGCCCGGCATCTGCACGCACAGACCGAAGGAGCAGGCGCATCATCATGAACGGCGACATCGCGATCGTAGGCATGGCGGGCCGGTTCCCCGGCGCCGCCGACGTCTGGGAGTACTGGTCCAACGTGGCCGCCGGGAAGATCACGATCAGCGAGCTGACCCGCGGCGAGCTGCTGGCCGCCGGCGTGCCCGCCGACCGGCTCGACGACCCGGCGTACGTGCCGGCGCGCGGCGTGCTGGCCGAGGCGGACCTGTTCGACGCCGCCTTCTTCGGCATCACGCCGCGGGAGGCCGAGACCATGGATCCGCAGCACCGGCTGCTGATGCAGACGGCGTGGGCCACGCTGGAGTCGGCCGGCCTGGCCACCCGGGAGCCCTTCGGCCGGGTCGGCGTGTTCGCCGGGGCCGGCTTCAACTACTACGCGCTGCACCACGTGTTCGCGCAGCCCGGCCTGGTCGAGACGCAGGGGCTGCTGTCGGTGGTGCTGGGCAACGAGAAGGACCACCTGGCCGCGAAGGTCGCGTACCGGCTGGACCTGGGCGGCCCCGCGGTCACCGTGCAGACCGCCTGCTCGACGTCGCTGGTGGCGGTGCACCTGGCGTGCCAGAGCCTGCGCACCGGCGACTCGGACGTCGCGCTCGCCGGCGGCGCCTGCGTGGCCGTGCCGCAGCAGGCCGGCTACCTCTACGAGACGAAGGGAATCATGTCGCCCGACGGCACGTGCCGGCCCTTCGACGCCTCGGCCGACGGGACCGTCCCCGGCAACGGCGTCGCCATGGTGGCGCTCAAACGCGCCGAGGACGCCCGCCGCGACGGGGACACCGTGTACGCCCTGATCAAGGGCTCGGCGGTGAACAACGACGGCGGCATGAAGGTCGGCTACACCGCGCCCGGCATCGCCGGACAGATCGACGTGCTGACGCGCGCGTACGCCGCCGCCGGCGTCGACCCCGCGACCGTCGGCTACCTCGAGGCGCATGGCACCGCCACCGAGGTCGGCGACGCGATCGAGCTGGCGGCGTTGACCGAGGTGTTCCGGCGCGGCGAGCAGCCGTGCTCGATCGGCTCGGTCAAGGCCAACGTCGGCCACCTCGACGCGGCCGCCGGCGTCACCGGGCTCATCAAGGCCGCGCTGGCGCTGCACTTCCGGCAGATCCCGCCGCTGGCCGGCCTCAAGCAGGCCCGCCCCGAACTGCTCGACGGGTCGTCCCCGTTCACCGTGGACAGCGTGGCCCGGCAGTGGGACTCCGCCGGCGGCCCGCGCCGGGCGGCGGTCAGCTCCTTCGGCCTCGGCGGCACCAACGCCCACGTGGTGCTGGAGGAGGCCGACGGGCCGGTCACGCCCGGTCCCGCCGTGGTCGACGGTCGCACCGAGCTGATCGTGCTGTCCGGGCGCAGCCCGGAGGCGGTCCGCGAGGCCGCCGAGCAGCTCGGCGAGCACCTGCGGCAACGCCCCGATCTGGCCGTCGGCGATGTCGCGCTGACGTCGCAGACGTACCGCAGGCACTTCCCGCACCGGCTCGCGGTCGCCGCGCGGGACGTCACCGCGGCGCTGACCCGGCTGCCCAAGGCGCCGGTCCGCGAGGCGGCGCGCCGGCCCAGCGTGGTGTTCCTGTTCCCCGGCCAGGGCGCGGAGTTCCCCGCCATGTCGCGGGGCCTCTACGACCGCTACCCCTCCTTCCGCGCCGACCTCGACCACGGGGCGGCGCTGCTGGCCCCGGTCCTGGGGCTGGACCTGCGCGACGTGCTGGTCGACGACGACCCGCAGGGGATCGTGCACCGCACCGACGTCACCCAGCCCGCGCTGGCGCTGCACGAACTCGCCCTCGGCAGTCTGCTGGTGTCGTGGGGCGTCCGCCCGGCGGCGTTGATCGGCCACTCGATCGGCGAGTTCGCCGCCGCGGCGCTGGCCGGCGAGATGGCCGCCGACGACATGCTGCGCCTGGTCGCGACCCGCGGCAGGCTGATGCAGGACGCGCCCGAGGGCGGCATGCTGGCCGTGCTCGCGCCGCCGTCCACCGTGGAGGAGCACCTGGTGGGTCTGGACGGCCTCGACGTGGCCGCGTACAACGCCCCCGAGTTCACCGTGCTGGCCGGGCCGGTGGCGCAGCTCGCCGAGTTGCGGGAGCGCCTGGCCACGGCCGAGGTGCACTGCCGGGCGATGCCCGCGCAGCGCGCCTTCCACTCGCGGATGATGGCCGACGCGGCACGACTGCTCGGCGCCGAGGCGGACCGCATCGCCCAGCGACCCCGCACCGTCCCGGTCGTCAGCAGCATCGACGGCGTACTGCTCGGCAGGGGGCTGCCCCGCGCCGAGGGCTACTGGGCCGCGCAGCTGCGCAGCCCGGTGCGCTACCACGACGCGCTGCTGACCGCGCTGGACCTGCCCGACCCGGTCCTGGTCGAGGTCGGGCCGGGCACCGCCCTGACCGGCATGGCCCGGCAGACGACGCAGGACCGGGGGCGGGTGCCCACGTTCGCCCTGCAACCCCGGCCGAGGGCGCAGGTCGACGCCGGTGACGTGCTCGCCGGACTCGGCGGGCTGTGGACCGCCGGAGCGGCCGTGGACTGGACCGCGGTGCGGGGCGAGAGCAGCGCGCGGCGGGTCGCGCTGCCCACGTACCCGTTCGCCCGCACCCGACACTGGCTCGACCCCGTACCGGCGGCGCCGGCCGCCGGCATCGCGGAACCGGAGCAGGCCTCCGTCGGCGCCGGCGAGACCGAGGTGGTGGACGAGATCATGGAGCTGTGGGGCAGGATGCTCGGCACTCCCGACATTGACCCGGACGCGAACTTCTTCGTGCTGGGTGGTGAATCGCTGCTGTTCATCCGCATGATCACGCAGGTGCAGCGCAGGTTCGGGGTGCGTATCCCGGTCGAGGTGCTCTCCGCCGACCCCACGCCGCGCACGCTGGCCGGGCTGGTGACGATATGAGCGGCCACGACGATCTGGACCTGGTCGCGGCGGTGGCGGCCGTGCTCTGCCACCGCCTTTCGGCCGCGACGTCGGTCGCCGTGCACGGCCCGCGGGGCGACGTCCTGGTGCGCGTCTCCCCGGACAGCACCCTGACCCAGGTACGCGCGCAGACGCCCAGTCGGCAGCAGGGGTCGGCGTCCGCGGACGTCGTGCTGGCAGAGCCCACCACGGGTGGCCCCGGGGTGCCGGCGGTCCTGGCCGGGGTGCCGGTCCGGTTCGCCCGGCATCACGGCGATCCCACGTACCTGCAGGAGCGCCTGGACACCCTGCACGCCTGGCTCGCCGCCCATCCGGACCGGCCGGTCCGGGAGGCCGCGCTGGTCGGCCCGGCGGAGCGCGCGACGCTGCTCGGCTTCAACCCCGCGCCGGTCCCCGCGCCCCGCACGCCGGTGCACGAGACGATCTGCCGCCAGGCGGCGCTCACCCCGGACGCCGTCGCGCTGCGCGGCGGCGGACGGGACCGCACCTACCGCGAGTTCCTGGACGAGGCGGCGACGCTGGCCGGGCGGCTGCGCGCCGAGGGTGTGGGACCCGGGTCGGTCGTCGGGCTGTGCACCGAGCGGAGCCCCGAGATGGTGGTCGCGGTGCTCGGCGTCCTGCTGGCGGGCGCGGCGTACCTGCCGCTGGATCCGTCCCACCCGCGCCCCCGGCTGGACCTCATGCTCCGCGCGGCCGACGCCGCGCTGGTGCTGGCCGACGACCCGGGGCGGGCCGCGCTGGGCTCCGGCGGCGAGCCGTCCGTGCCCGTACGGCCGCTGACGGGCGGTGACCTGCCCGCCGCGCCGGTCGACTGGCGCGGCTACCGGGCCCCCGAGGAGGTGGTGCGGGGTCTGTCGTACGTCATCTTCACCTCCGGCTCGACGGGGGCGCCCAAGGGCGTGCAGATGACGCACCTGTCGCTGGCCAACCGGCTGGTGTGGATGCAGGACGAGTACCGCATCGGCCCCGGCGACGTGGTGCTGCAGAAGACGCCGTACACCTTCGACGTGTCGGTGTGGGAGCTGCTGTGGGCGTTCATGGCCGGCGCGACACTGGTCACGGCCGAGGCGCAGGCGCACCGCGACCCGCAGGAGATGGTCGACGTCATCGCCCGCGAGTCGGTGACCACGGTGCACTTCGTGCCCTCCATGCTCGCCCTCTTCGTCGAGGAGGCCGGCCTGGGCCGCTGCACCGGACTGCGCCGGGTCGTCTGCAGCGGGGAGGCGCTGCCGCCGAAGCTGGTCAACAAGCTCACCACCGTCCTGCAGCAGGTCGAGGTGCACAACCTGTACGGGCCCACCGAGGCCGCCATCGACGTCACCGCCTGGCCGTGCCGCCGGCCCGAACCGGACGACACCGTCCCCATCGGCCGGCCGATCACGAACGTCGCCGCGTACGTCCTCGACGAGCGCGGCGCGCTCGCCCCGCTGGGCCAGCCCGGGGAACTGGTCCTCGGCGGGGACTGCCTGGCCCGGGGGTACGCCGGGCGGCCCGACCTGACCGCGGAGCGGTTCGTCGAGACGGATGTCGCCGGCCGGCCGCAGCGGGTGTACCGCACCGGCGACCTGGCCTGGTGGTCAACGGACGGGCACCTGCACTACGGCGGGCGCATCGACACCCAGGTGAAGGTCCGCGGGCAGCGGGTGGAGCTCGGCGAGATCGAGTCGGTGCTCAACCGGCACCCGCTCGTCGCCAACAGCGTCGTGCTGCTGCGCGACGACCTGGGCGCCGCGGCGACCCTCGTGGCGTACGTGGTGACCGAACGCGACGCCGACCCGCAGCGGGTGGCCGAACGCGCGCTGCGCGCCTTCATGGCGCAGCAGCTGCCCGACTACATGGTGCCCCTGCGGTACGTGGTCCTGCCGGAGCTGCCCGCGACCGCGAACGGCAAGGTCGACCGGCGTGCCCTGCCCGCCCCGCCGGCCCGGGTCCGCCGGCGCGTCGCGACCGCCGACGTCGCCGCCGAACTGTCGAACGTCGGGAGTCCATGACCGAGGCACGTACCGCCACTCAACGCGTGGCGGCGATGTGCGCCGTGTCGTCGACGGCCGCCTCGACCAGCAGCGCCTCGACGCCGCGCAGCAACCCCTCGGCCCGCCCGGGCGGGAGGTACCGGGTGTCGGCGGTGACGATCAGCTCGACCGCGCCGGGCGCGTCGCGCACCTGGAGGCGGCACCGCCACGGGAACTGCGCCAGGTCCGGCAGCCACCGGACGGTGCTTCGGGTCAGCAAGGCCCGCAGGTCGGCCTCGTCCGGTCCGGCCGTCAAGGGCCGGGCGGGGCGCGACAGGCGGGCGTCGTTGAGGTAGCAGAACGGGGCCAGGAAGGTCCGGTGGTCGTGGCCCAGCTCGGTGACCGCCTGCTCCCACGCCGTCGGGTCGTAGTAGGCGTGCCGGTAGGCGTCCAGGGCCGAGCGTCGCGTACGGGACAGCAGCTCGGCGAAGCCGGGCCCGTCGGCCAGGTCCACCCGGCAGAACCCGATCTGGTTCAGGGTGCCGACGGCGCGGTCGTGGTCGGGTTGGAAGCGGTTGTTGGCCATGACGACGATTCCGCAGGCGCCCCGCCCGCTGCCCGCGTCCAGCACGGCGGCGGTCGCCGCCAGCAGGGCGTCGGAGGTGCTGACCCCGTGGCGGGCCGCCACCAGCCCGGTCGCGTGGTGCAGCGCCGGGGACACCAGCGAACCGCGCAGGTGGCGGGCCGCCGCCGCGGACGGGTCCGGGTCGGACAGGCTCCCGGTGAGGCCGTCCAACTGCCGGACCCAGTACGCCACGGCCCGCTGCGAGCGCCCTGTCCCGACGCGGCGTTCCCGCTCGGCGAGGTCCAGCGACTGAAGACCGGGCGGCGTGTCCAGCGCGCCGCGCAGCAGGAGCGCCCGCAGGTCACGCAGCACGGTGTCGGAGGCGTGCAGGTCCACGACGGCGTGGCTGAACACCGCGACGATCTGCCGTACCCGGTCGTCGACCGTGACCAGCGCGACGCGCAGCGGCCACTCGGCGACGTGGTCGAAGCGCGGCTCGCCCAGCCGGGCGGTCAGGGCAGCCGCGGCACGCCGGCCGTTGGGGTCGTCGGCCGGTCGGGCCACGGCGTGGACGAGGACCGGCAGCCGGCCCGTCGCCGCCGCCTCCTGGTGCAGCTCCCGGTCCCGGAGGCGGAACCGGGTACGCAGCGACTCGTGCCGGGCGACCAGCGCGCCGACGGCGTCCAGCGCCCGGGGCACGGTGAGGTCGGCCCGTGCGGGGACCGTCAGGGTGCGGGGGAGGGCCAGCACCCGGTAGGCGGCGGGGGAGTCGAACTCCTCGACGGTGCGCCACATCGCGCGTTGCCCCCAGGTCAGCGGCGCACTCGCGGCGCGTCCGCCGTGGAAGGACGCGTACGCCACCTGCTCGGTGCCCGTGGCGTCGGGGGTGACCGGCCCGGCGGCGGCCGGGAGCCCGGCGCGGACGGACGACCACGGCCACGGCACCGCCGCGAAGGCCGCCTCGACCAGCAGCTCCTCCAGCCCACGCAGGAACGGCTCGACGGCGTTCATCGGAAGGTGGCGGGTGTCGGCGGTGAGCGTGACGCCGACCCCGGCCGGCTCGTCGACCACGTGGGCCAGCAGGTGCCAGGCCGCCTGCTGGAGGCCGGCGGTCCAGGAGAAGGTGCTGCGCTCCACGGCGGCCCGTAGCTCGCCGGGGGTCACCCGGGGCGCCGGCTCGGCACCGCCGGTGGCCAGTCGGACGTCGTTGAAGTAGTGGTACGGCAGGAACGCCGAGTCGAGGTCGACGCCCTGGGCCTCGAAGGCGCGGCGCAGCGCGGGCGGTTCGTAGTAGGCGTGCCGCAGGCCGTCCAGGGACGCGGCCCACACCCGGGACACCAGCTCGCCGAAGTCGGGACGCCCGGTCAGGTCCACCACGCAGAAGCCGATCTGGCCGAGGTTGGCTACCGCGTCGGCGTACTCGACGCGGAACCGGTTGTGGGCCATCGGGAACAGGCCGCACAGCTCGCGCCCCGAATCGCGGGCGGCCATCGCCGTGTACCCGGCCAGCAGCACCGCCGACACGCTGACCCGCTGCCGGGCGGCGATCAGCCGGGCGGCGGTGTCGATGGCGGAGGAGACCAGCACGCCCCGGCGCAGCGGAGGGTCGAGCCCCGGCCCGGTCGGGGTCAGCGGCCGGCGGGGCAGGCGCTGGAACTCCCGCAGCCAGTGCGCCACGGCCCGCTCCGAGCGGCGCCGGTCGGCCCCGTGCTGGCGGCGGCCCACGTCCGCCGACTGCGGGCCGGGCGGCGTGGGCAGGGGGCCCCGGAGCAGGATCAGCCGCAGGTCGCGCAGCACCACCTCGGCGGCGTGCGCGTCCACGGTGGTGTGGCTGAACACCACCACGATCTGCCGTACCCGGTCGTCCACCGTGACCAGCGCGACCCGCAGCGGCCACTCCTCGGCGTGGTCGAACGCGACGTCGCCGAGGCGGCCGGCGGCCTCCCGGGCGGCCCCGGACCCGTCGTCGGCGCCGGCGTACACCAGCAGCGGCAGCACCCCGGCCGCCGCCGTCTCCTGGCATGGCTCGCCGTCGCTCACCCGCAGCCGGGTGCGCAGCGCGGAGTGCCGGCCGACCAGCTCACCCACCGCGCGGGCCGCGGCGGCCACGTCCGCGCCGGCCCGCGCGGAGACCGCCACGGTACGCCGCAGGTTGAGGAAGCGGTGGTTGGACCCGAACCGGGTGAGCGCCCGCCACAGCACCTGCTGCGCCCAGGTCAGTGGCGCCGTTCCGGCCCCGACGCCGGCGAACTCGACGTGCACGAGGGCATCCGACGCCCACTCGGCGGGCACGACCATGTCGGTGAATCGCATTCCCGACCGTACGACGGTCCGTTCCGGTTCCGGATCGCTCGATCATCTTGTCCACCGTGGACCAACAGCTTCCGGACCGCTCGATCATGTTGTCCACAGTGGACCGATCAGCCGATCCACCCGGTTGGTTGCGGCGTGCAAACTACTGGCTCCCGTCCGTCACCGCAGCAGAGGGTACCCGCGTGACCAACGTTGACGTACCGTCGCGGAGCCCTGCCCTCGCGCCGGCCGCCACCCGTCCCCCCGCCGACCCCCGCCTGTCGTTCGGCCAGGAACGGATCTGGTTCACCGAACAGCTCACCCCCGGCACCGCCGCGTACGTCGTCCACTCGACCACCCGGCTGCGCGGGCCGCTGGACGTCGACCTCCTGCGCGCCGCCCTCGACGCCACCGCCGGCCGGCACGACAGCCTGCGCATGCGGTTCGTCGAGAACGCCGACGGCGAACCCGTCGTGCACGTGCTCCCGCAGGTGCGGGTGCCGGTCACCGTCACCGCCGCGCCGTCGGAGGCCGCCGCCCGCGCGCTGGTGGCCGCCTCCGTCGCCACCCCCTTCGATCTCGGCCACGCGCCGCTGCTGCGGGCCCTCGTCGTCCGGCTCGGCGACGAGGAGCACCTCGTGCACCTCGCGATGCACCACATCGTCAGCGACGGCTGGTCACTGGACCTGCTCCTCGGCGAGCTCGCCGCCACCTACGCCGCGCTGCGCGACGGTGGCGTCCCACCCCCGGCCCCGGCCGTCGACTACGTCGACTACGCCGCCTGGCAGCGGGACCGGCTCGACGGGCCGGCCACCGGCGACGGCTTCGCGTACTGGACCCGCGCGTTGGCCGGGGTGCCCGCGCTGGAGCTGCCCACCGACCGCCCCCGGCCGGCCGTGCAGTCGTACGCCGGCGCCACGTACCGCTTCGCCCTCGACGCCGACCTCACCGACGGCCTGCGCCGGCTCAGCCGCGCCCACCGCGCCACCCTATACATGACCCTGCTCACCGGTCTGCAGGCCGCGCTGTTCCGGTACAGCGGCCAGCGGGACTTCGCCGTCGGCACCCCGGTCGCCGGCCGGGTGGTGCCGGAGCTGGAGAACCTCGTCGGTCTCTTCGTCAACACCCTCGCCCTGCGCGCCGACCTCTCCCCGGTCGCCGCGACCGCCGACGCCCCGGCCGCCGAGCCCAGCTTCGCGGCCCTGCTGCGGCGCACCCGCACCACCGTGGTCCGGGCCCTGGCCCACCAGGAGATCCCGTTCGAACGGCTGGTCAAGGAGCTCAACGTCGCCCGCGACGTCAGCCGCTCCCCGGTGTTCCAGGTGCTGTTCACCCTCCAGAACTACGCCCACGGCGGCGACCGCTGGCCCGCCGGCCTGCACGCCGAGGGCGTGGGCACCGACGCCGCCACCGCCCGCTTCGACCTCTCGCTCTACGTGGGCGAGACCGCCGACGGCCTGCGCTGCATGGTCGTCCACAACACCGACCTGTTCGACGCCGCCACCGTACGCCGGCTGGCCGGCAGCTTCGAGACGCTGTTGCGCGCCGCGGTCGCCCGGCCGGACCTGCCCGTCGTCGACCTGGACCTGATCGGCCCCGCCGAGCGGGACCGGGTGCTCGCCCTCGCCCGGCCCGAGCGTGGCGACGCCGGCGCGGACCAGGCACGCCATGACCACCGAGCCGACCACCCGGCCGCCGGCGCCGGCGTCACCGGCCCGGCGCACACCCTGGCCGACCTCATCGCCCCCTTCGTCACTGCCACGCCCGACGCGCCGGCCGTGGTCTGCGGGCCGGACACGCTCACCTACCGGGAGCTGGACCGACGGGCGAACCGGCTGGCCCACGTGCTGCGCGCCCGCGGCGTCGGCCCGGAGCGGCTGGTCGGGGTCCTGCTGGAGCAGTCCGTCGACCTGGCCGCGACGCTGCTCGGGGTGCTCCGCGCCGGCGGCGCGTACCTGCCGCTGGACCCGGAGCAGCCCGCCGCCCGGCTGGCCCTGATGCTCGCCGACGCCCGCCCGACGGTGGTGCTCACCAGCGCGGACCTGCGGGACCTGCTGCCCTCCGACGCCCCGACCGCCTGCCTCGACGAGATCGCCGTCGAGGCCGCCGCCGTGCCCGACACCGCACCGGAGACCGGGGCGACCGGCGGGAACCTCGCGTACGTCATCTACACCTCCGGCTCCACGGGCACGCCGAAGGGCGTCGCCGTGGCGCACCGGCAGGCGCTGCGCTACCTCGACGGGGTGGCCGACCGGTTCGCGGTCGTCCCGGCCGCCCGGTACGGGCTGCTCCAGTCGATGTCGTTCGACTTCAGCGTCACCCTCTTCTACCTGGCGCTGGCCACCGGCGGCGCGGTGCACCTGCTGCCCCGCCGCGGCACCGGCGCCGAACTGGCCGAGCGGCTGCGCGACGGGCACATCGACTACCTCAAGATCACCCCGTCGCACCTGGCGGCGCTCACCGCCGACGCCGAGCCGGCCGAACTGCTGCCCGCCCGCGCGCTGATCCTCGGCGGCGAGGCGTCCGACCTGGAGCGCGTCGGCCCGCTCGCCGACGCCGGCCCGGCCCAGGTCTTCAACCACTACGGCCCCACCGAGGCCACCGTCGGCGTGGCCACCTACGAGGTGGTCGCCGACAGCCCGCGCACCGGCCCGGTGCCGATCGGCCGGCCCCTGCCGCACGCCCGCGTGTACGTGCTCGACGAGCGGATGCGCCCGGTGCCGGTCGGGGTGGCCGGCGAGCTGTACCTCGGCGGCGACCGGCTCGCGCGCGGCTACCTGAACCGACCCGGCCTCACCGCCGAGCGGTTCGTGCCCGACCCGTACGGACCCCCGGGCGCCCGCCTCTACCGCACCGGCGACCTGGGCCGCTGGAACGCCGACGGGCAACTGGTCTTCCTCGGCCGCCGTGACCACCAGGTGAAGATTCGCGGCTACCGGGTCGAGCTGGGGGAGATCGAAGCCACCCTGCGGAACTGCCCCGGCGTACGACAGGCAGCGGTGCTGTTGCGCGACGACCGGCTGGTGGCCTACCTGGAGCCGACACCCGGCGCGGACGGGCCGGACCCCGCGCGCCTGCGCCGCCGCCTCGCCGACCGGCTGCCCGAGCACATGGTGCCGACCCGCTGGATGGTCCTGGACCGGCTGCCGCTGCAGGAGCACGGCAAGGTCGACCGGCGGGCCCTGCCCGAGCCGACCGACGCACCGCCGGGCGGCGAGCGGGTGGCGCCGGTCGGGCCGGTGGAGACGCTGGTGGCCGGCATCTGGCGGGCCGTGCTGGGGGTGGCCGAGGTCGGCGCCACCGACGACTTCTTCGACCTGGGCGGGCACTCGCTGCTGGCCACCCAGGTGGTGGCCCGGCTGCGCCGGGAGCTGCCCGTCGTCGTGGGCGCCGAAGCGCCGGCGGTCAGCGTGATGGACCTCTTCCGCCACCGCACCGTACGCGAGCTGGCCGCCCTCGTCGCCGGGGTCGCCGCCGGTCCCGCCGGGCTGCTGCACGAACTGACCCCGCCGGTGCCGTCCGCCGAGCGGGTCGCCACCCTGGTCTGCGTTCCGTACGGCGGCGGCAGCGCCGTGGTGTACCAACCGCTGGCCGACGCGCTGCCGGCCGGGTACCGGCTGCTGTCGGTGGCCGTGCCCGGGCACGACATCGGCCTCGCCGACGAACCCGCGCCCATCGCCGACGTCGCCGCCGACGTCGTCGCGGAGATCCTGGCCCGGGTGGAGGGCCCACTGATCCTCTACGGACACTGCGGCCCCGGCGGCGCGCTGGCCGTGGAGGTGGCCCGCCGGCTGGAGGCCGCCGGCCGGGACCTGCCCGCGGTGTACCTCGGCGCGGTCTTCCCGTTCGCCCGGCCGGCCGGCGGGCCGCTCGGTCCGCTGCTGCGGCTGCGGCTGGCCGAACGCCTGCGCAGCGACCGGATCTACCGCACCTGGCTGCAGGCGCAGGGCACCGCCGTCGGGTCGCTCGCGCCCGACGAGGTCCGGTTCCTGATCCGGGCGATGCGCCACGACGCCGAGGTCTCCGAGGACTACTTCACCGACCTGATGCGCCGGCGGGTCACCCCGCTGCGCGCGCCCGTCATCTCGGTGGTCGGCGAACGCGACCGCAGCACCGACTACCACGAGGAGCGGTACCGGGAGTGGCACCTCCTCACCGACCGCACCGCCCTGGTCGTGGTCGACGAGGGCGGGCACTACTTCCTCAAGTACCGGGCCGCCGAGCTGGCGGAGATCGTCACCGACGTGCACCGACGCCTCGACGGGCCGCCACCCGCGCCGGCCGAACCGGACGCCGCCCGGCCCGCCTGGCAGCTCACCGCCGTCTCCCACCGGCCCGCCGGCCCCCCACCACCGGGCGCCGACACCCCGGCGGACACCGCGCCGCCGCCCAGCATGCGCCGCTTCGGCCTGGTCGCCACCGGCCAGATCGTCTCCGGCCTGGGCACCGCGCTGACCACCTTCGCGATCCCGCTGTGGATCTACACCGAGACCGGGTCGCTCGCCCGGTTCGCCCTCTTCGCCGTGCTGGGCCTGCTGCCCGGCCTGCTCGTCGCCCCGCTGGCCGGGGCGCTGGTCGACCGGACCAGCCGGCGGCGCGTCCTGCTGCTCGCCAACGCGGCCGCCGGCGGCGCCAACGCGGTGCTGGCCGGGCTCGTGCTCGTCGACCGGGCCGAGGTGTGGCACTTCTACCCGCTGACGGCGTGGCTGTCGGTCGCGCTGGCGTTCCAGCGCCTCGCGTTCGTCTCGGCGCTGCCGCAGCTGGTGCCCAAGCGTTACCTCGGCCACGCCAACGGTCTCACCCAGACCGCCGTCGGCCTCACCCAGTTCACCGTGCCGCTGCTCGCCGTGGCCCTGCTGCAGGCCGTCGGGCTACGGGGCATCCTGCTCATCGACGTGGCGTCGTACCTGTTCGCGATCGGTGTCCTGGCGGCCGTGCGGTTCCCGCGCACCCTGGCGCTGCAACGGCGCGAGGGCATCGGCGCCGAGATCGTCGCCGGCTTCCGGTACTCGCTGCGCCGCCGGGAGTTCCGCGCCATGCTGGCGTTCTTCGCCGCGCTGAACTTCTTCCTGTTCCCGGTGCTGTTCCTGCTCTCCCCGCTCGTGCTCGGCTTCGCCGACCTGGACGAGGTGGCCCGGGTCGCGCTCGCCGGCGGGGTCGGCGCGGCCGTCGGCGGCCTGGTGATGCTGATCTGGGGCGGCCCCCGCCGACGCCGGATGCGGGCGGTGCTGCTGGGCACCTGCGGCATCGCGGTGGCCGCCGTGCTGACCGGGCTGCGACCGAACCTGCTGCTCATCGGCGTGGGCGCGTTCGGCATCTACCTGGCCCTCGGCATCGTCAACGGCGTCTACCACACGATCATCCAGACCAAGGTGCCGGCGCGCGTCCACGGCCGGGTCTTCGCGCTCAACCAGATGGTCGCGCAGTCCACCCTGCCGCTGGGCTGGGGCGTCGTCGCCCCGTTCGCCGCCCGGGTCGCCGAGCCGATGCTGCTGCCCGACGGCGCCCTCGCCGCCACGGTCGGCGCGGTGATCGGCGTCGGCCCGGGCCGCGGCCACGGCCTGCTGTACGTGCTGTTCGGGGTGTGCATCGCGGCGACGGCGCTGGTGTCGCTGCTCACGCCGACCCTCGCCCGGTTCGACGACGAGGTGCCCGACGCGCCGCCGGACGACCTGGTCGGCATCGAGGAGCGCCGCGCCCGGGTCGCCGGTGTCCGGGAGCGCCGGGAACCCGCCGCCACGACCGGACGGAAGGCCGCCTGACATGACCGCGACGACCACCGGCCGGGCCACCCTCCGTACCGTGCCCGAGCTGCTCGACTGGCGCACCAGCCTGCACCCCGACCAGGTCGCGGTCGAGGTGCACGGCGTGGCGACGCTGACCTTCGCCCAGTGGTCCGCCGGCGCGACCGCCGTGGCCGCCGCGCTGCGGCACCGGGGCCTGTGCCGCGGCGACCGGGTCGGCCTGCTGTTCGGCGCCCGCGACTGGACCCGGTTCGCCGTGGCGTACTGCGGGGTGCTGCGGGCCGGCGGCGTCGCCGTGCCGCTGTCCGACCGGCTCGCCGCCGGGCAACTCGGGTACGCGCTGACCCACTGCGCGGCCACCGCCGTCCTGCACGGCGACGACACCCCCGCCCCGCCCGTACCGTCCGGCGTGTCGACCTGGACGGTGGGTGACCTGCTCGCCGGTCCCGGAACCGACCTCGACCCCGCCGGCCCCCGCCCGGGCGACCTCGCCCAGATCCTCTACACCTCGGGCACCACGGGCCGCCCGAAGGGAGTGGCCGCCAGCCACGCCAACCTCACCGTGGGCGCGCCGACCCACCCGCGCCGGCTGGCGCTGGCCCACTCGCAGCGGTTCCTGCACGCGTTCGCCATCGGCACCAACGCCGGGCAGACCATGCTGGCCAACGCGCTCACCGCGAAGGCCGCCGCGTTCACCCTGCCCCGGTTCACCCCGGCCCGGTTCGCCCGGCTGATCGAGACGCCCGGCACCGGGACCGTCTTCGTCGTCCCGTCGATCGCCGTCGAGCTGCTCGACTCCGGGGCGCTGCGCGGGCGGGACACCGGCGCCGTGCAGCTCATCGGCTCCACCGCCGCCCCGCTCGCCCCGGCGGTCGCGGCCCGGCTGGCCGAGGCGTTCCCGCAGGCCACGATCGTCAACTACTACACGTCGACGGAGGCGGCCCCGGCCCAGACCACGATGATCTACGACCCGTCCCGCCGGGACGCGGTCGGGCGGCCGGTGGGTGGGCAGTTGATGGTCGCCGACGCCGACGGGAACCCGCTGCCGGCCGGAGCCACCGGCGACGTGTGGCTGCGCGCCCCCCACCCCCGCGCGTACTACCGCGACGACGCGGCCAACCGGGCCACCTTCCGCGACGGGTGGGTCCGGATGGGCGACGTCGGCCGGATGGACACCGACGGCTACCTGTACCTCACCGACCGGCACCAGGACGTCGTCAAGACCGGCGCGTTCAAGGTCTCCACCATCGAGGTCGAGGCCGCCCTGCACGAGCACCCCCTGGTCGCCGAGGCGGCCGTCGTCGGCGTCCCGCACCCGGTGCTCGGTTCGGTCGTGGCCGCCGCCGTCGTGCCCCGCCCCCCGGCCGGCCCGGACGGGCTGTCCCTGCCGGTGCTGCGCGGCTTCCTCGCCGACCGGCTGGCCGACTACCAGCTGCCCGCCCGACTCCTGCTGCTGGACCGGCTGCCCCGCAACGAGGGCGGCAAGGTGCTCAAGCGGCAGCTCACCGACCTCTTCGACAACTGACCACCAGCACGACCATGGGAGCACATGTGGGTACCGCCGAGGCGACCTCCGCGCAGCACGCCGTCTGGTTCACCGAGCAGGCCGGCGTCGCCGGCACGGCCTACCACATGGCGTTGGGCGTACGGTTCGCCGCCGAACTCGACCGTCGGGCCCTCGTCGCGGCGTGCGCCGCGGTGACCGAACAGCACCCGGTCCTGGCCGCCCGCGTCGTCACCGACGACGACGGCATCCCCCACCTGGCCCCCGCGGACCTGCGCCCGGCGGTCACGGTCGGCGAGTGGACCGACGCCCGCGTCACCGAGGAGATCGCCCGCCGGCACGACCTGGGCACCGGCCCGCTGGCCCGGTTCACCCTGCTGACCGCCGCCGACGGCAGCCACCTGCTGCTCGTCACCGCGCACCACCTGGCCTTCGACGGCACGTCCAAGGACGTGCTCGTCCGCGACCTGGCCGCCGCCTACGCCGCCGCCCGCACCGGCGGCCCGCCCGCGCCGTCACCCCGCGCCGACGGGTACGCCGGCCTCGCCGCCGCCGAGCAGCAACGCGTCACGGCCGACCTGCCCGCCGCCCGCGACCACTGGGCGCGGCACTGGTCCGGCCCCGGAGACGTCGTGCTGCCCGGCCTACGGCGGCTGCCCACCGCCGCGGAGCCCGGCGAGGCCGTGCCCCTGGACCTGTCCGCCGGCCTGATCGACGGCGTCGACCGGGCCGCCCGGTCGATCGGGGTGACCCGCTTCGAGCTGCTGTTCGCCGTGCTGCACGCCCTGCTCGGGCGCTACGGCAACCAGGGCGCGCCGGTCGGGGTGGCCCTGTCCACCCGCACCCCCGACCAGGCCGACCGGGTCGGACTGTTCGTCAACGAGCTGCCCGTCGCGGTCGCCCCGGCGCGGGGCACGTTCCGCGACCACGCCCTCGCCGTCCGGGCCCGCCTGCGCGAGGCGTACCGGCACCGCGCCGTGCCGCTGGCCCACGCCGTGTCCGGGTTGCGGCCCGCCCCGGCCCTGACCCCGGTCAGCGTCGCCTACCGGCGGCGCGGTGCGGAACCGGCGTTCCCCGGGGTGGCCAGCGAGGTCGACTGGACCCTGTTCTGCGGCGCCGCCCGCAACGCCCTGCACGTGCAGATCGTCGACGCCCCGACAGGCGTCACGGTGAGCCTCCAGCACAGCCCGGCGGCCATCGACACCGACTCCGTACGCCGGATCGGCGGGCACCTGCGCACCATGCTCGCCGCGGTGGTCGCCGAACCCGACCGCCCCGTGGCGGACCTGCCGCTGCTGCCCGCCGACGAACTCGACCGGGTCACCCGCGCCGTCAACGACACCGTCCGGGCGTACCCCGCCGTGACGGTGCCGGCCCTGTTCGCCGCCCGGGTCGCCGCAGACCCGGACGCGCCGGCCCTGGTCGACGGCGACCGGACGCTGACCTACGCCCAGCTCGACGCCGCCGTCGTCCGGCTCGCCGCGCTGCTACGCCAGCGCGCGGTCGGCCCCGGCACGCTGGTGGCCGTCGCGCTGGACCGCTCCTGGCAGGCGGTGGTGACCGTGCTGGCGGTGCTGCGCTGCCGCGCCGCCTACCTGCCGGTCGACCCGGGCAACCCGCCGGCCCGGCGGGAGGCGATCCTCGCCGACGCCGCCCCGGCTCTGGTCGTGACAGGTTCTGCCGTCGAGACGGGCCGGCCCACCCTCGCCCTCGACGGGACCGACCTGCTCCACGGCCCGGTCCCGGCCGGACCCGCCGACGGGCCGCCGAACGCCGACGACCTCGCGTACGTGCTCTACACCTCCGGGTCGACCGGCCGACCCAAGGGCGTGGCCGTGCGGCACGACGCGTTGGCGAACCTGCTGCTGGGCGTCCGCGACCTGCTGGGCAGCGGGCCACGGGACCGGTGGCTGCACCTGACGTCGCTGTCGTTCGACATCTCCACCGTGGAGGTGCTCCTGCCGCTGGTCACCGGTGGCAGAGTCGTCGTCGCCTCGGCGGTCGGCGCGCTGGACGGTGCGGGCGTGCTGCGGCTGGTCCGCGACACCGGCGTGACCCACGCCCAGGCCACCCCGTCCGGCTGGCGGGTGCTGCTGGACGCCGGTCTCGGCGTTCCGGCCCCGGACGCCGGGGGCACGCCGGCGCCGCTGGTCGCGGTCGCCGGCGGGGAGGCGCTGCCGGTCGCCCTCGCGCGGGACCTGCGGGCCCGCACCGCCCGCCTGGTCAACGGGTACGGGCCCACGGAGGCGACCGTCTACGCGACCATGGCGGAGATCCCCGCCGGTCCCGACGAGGTCACCATCGGTCGGCCGCTGCCGAACGTGCGGGCGTACGTCCTGGACGAGGCCCGCCGACCGGTGCCGCTCGGGCTGCCCGGCGAGCTGTACCTGGCCGGCGCGGGGCTGGCCGCCGGCTACCTCGGGCAGGACGACCTCACCGCCGAGCGGTTCGTCCCGGACCCGTTCGGGCGGGCCGGCGAGCGGCTCTACCGCACCGGCGACCGCTGCCGGTGGCTGCCCGACGGGCGGATCGAGTTCCTCGGTCGCATCGACGACCAGGTCAAGATCCGGGGACACCGGGTCGAACTGGGGGAGATCGACGCCCGGCTCCTCGATCATCCGGCCGTGGCCGCGGCGGCCACCGCGCTGCGGCACGACGCGGACGAGCCGCGCCTCGTCGCGTACGTGGTGTGCCGCGCCGGGGCCGCCCCGCAGCCGGCGGAGCTGCGACAGCACCTGGCGCTGAGCCTGCCGCAGGCCGTGCTGCCCACCGACTTCGTGACGCTCGACCGGCTGCCGCTGAACCCGAACGGGAAAGTCGACCGGGCCGCACTGCCCGCCCCCGCGCCCCGGGAACCGGTCGGCGCGGCCCCGGGCGGGTCCGCCGCCGACGGAACCGGCGACGACCCGGTGGTGGAGCAGCTGCGCCAGATCTGGCAGGAGGTGCTGCGCGTCCCCGACATCGGTGTGCACGAGGACCTGTTCGACCTGGGCGGACACTCGCTGAGCATCACCCGGATCAGCGGCCGGATCCAGCAGCGGCTCGGGGTCGAGGTGCCGCTGGACGACTTCTTCGACACCCCGACCATCGCCGAGATCGCCGAGATCGTCCGGCAGTCCGCAAAGGAGTTCTGACATGGGCAGCAGCACCGACCTGCGCGAGCGGATCGCGGAACTGGTGAGCGAGGCCACGGCCGGCGAGGTCGCGGCGGCCGACGTGCTGGCCGGCGGGTCGATGGTCGCACTCGGCGTGGACTCCCTCGGCCTGCTGCGCCTGGTCGACGCGATCGAGCTGGAGTACGGCGTCGAGGTGGACCTGAACGGTCCCGGCCGCACCCTGGACACCCTCGACGACCTCGTGGCGCTGGTGGGCGCGGCAGGGGCCGGGCGAGCTGCCACCGGATCCGGTGGGGCGGGCGGGCCGCTGAGCTGATCCGCCGCGTCCTTTTCCCATCGTCCGCGACGCGGAACGTTCGACGGGTCGCGGGCCGTGGCCCGGTCCGGGGGATCGCGGGATGGCATGGCTGTCCATTATTGGTGCCATGACGTCAGTGAGTCGCCAGCGGGTAAGGAACGCGGACGGTCGAGCGCACAGTCGTGTCGAGCAGCGACTGATCAAGTCCGTCGCCCGCGGCGAGGTGCTCGATCTGGCCGGTGACGGGCCGGTCGACGAGGCAGCGATGCGGTCCTGGGGCGATGAGCGGACGGTCTCGGCCTCGGTCATCCGTGAGCTCGTCCGCGGCCGCCTGGTCGGCGAGCCCGACCCACACGGCCTGCGGCTACGCGGAGCCCGGATCGCCGGCCAGATCGATCTGGAGAACATCACCAGTGACCTGGCGCTGGAGCTGCGCGACTGTCTACTCCCCAGCGGCGTGAATCTCCGCAACGCCCGACTGTCGGCGGTTGCCATGACCGGGTGCCGCATCGAGCAAACGGCAGATTCGGACGACGCGCCAGTCGACGCCACACGCTTTGCCGCGCGGGTGCTCTCGCTCGAAGGGAGCACCGCCACCAGCGCCAGCGAGCAGGGCACGGTCCGGCTGCTCGCTGCCCACCTCGGCACACTGGACTGCAGCGGAGCGCGGCTCGAGAACGCCACCGGGCCCGCCCTCGACGCCGACGGCCTCCGGGTCGACCAGAGCGTGTTCCTGCGCGGCTCCACCGCCACCAGCGCCAGCGAGCGAGGCACGGTCCGGCTGCTCGGTGCCCACCTCGGCGGCCAACTGAACTGCACCGGAGCGCGGCTGCGGAACACCACCGGACCCGCCCTCAACGCCGACCGGCTCCAGGTCGACCAGGACGTGTTGCTCCGCAACGGGTTCACCGCCACCAGCGCCAGCGAGCAGGGCACCATCCGGCTGCTCGGTGCCCACCTCGGCACATTGGACTGCACCGGGGCACAGTTGAAGAACACCATCGGACCCGCCCTCGAAGCCGACCACCTCCAGGTCGACCGGGACGTGGCCCTGGACGCCGGGTTCACCGCCACCAGCGCCAGCGAGCTGGGCACGATCCAGCTGCCCGGCGCCCACATCGGCGGCGTCCTGTACTGCGGCGGGGCACGGCTGGAGAACACCACCGGACCCGCCCTCAACACCGACGGCCTCCGCGTCGACCAGGACGTGCTCCTGGACGACGGGTTCACCGCCACCAGCGCAGACGGCCAGGCGGTGCTGGTGTTGACCGGTACGCGGATCGGCGGGACGCTCCGCCTCGACACCGACCGAACGACGCACACGGCACCGGACCAGGGATCACTGGTCGAGCTGGACGGGCTCACCTACAGCGGGCTGCCGCGGCCCGCGTCACTGCCGCGCTGGCTGACCCTGCTGCGCGAGCACACCCCCCGCTACGCAGCCCAGCCCTACCAGCACCTCGCCGCCGCCTACCGCGCCGCCGGCCACGACCGCGACGCCCGCACCATCCTCATCGCCCAACGCCGCGACCAGATCCAGCGCGCCGGACTGGCCGGCTCCGAACGGGCCTGGGGCCGCCTCACCGGCATCACCCTCGGATACGGCTACCAGCCCTGGCGCGCCCTGCTCCTGCTCCTCGCCACGCTTGCGACCGCAGTCACCCTCAGCGTCACCATCGGCCACCGCGGCGGCCTCGCCCAAAAGCCGGCGATCACCGGAGAAGTCGCAGCCACCGCCTGCACCACCATCGACGAGATCGGCGTGGGCCTCGACCTCGGTACCCCACTGATCAAGACCGGCGCCCGCGACCGCTGCCAACCCACCGACACCCCCGCCGGCCACACCCTCACCATCGCCAGCTGGTTCCTGCAACTGCTCGCCTGGACCTTCGCCACCCTCTTCATCGCCGGCTTCACCAGCGCAGTCCGCAGAACCTGACCCATGTCACGCTGAGCCACCAACGCCAAGGGAGCTTGCTCCGATCAACTGCGTCGCTCCTGCCAGTCAAGCGCCGGGCACACTGTCGGCGGCAGCACCAGCCCAAGCTCAACGAGCAACGCTGCTCCGTGCAGCGACCATCGCCAGCGGGACCGCGATCGTCGGCTTCGGCGCCGCCGTACATCGAGCAGCAGAACCGCCCGGTCTAAGGCACTGCCCGGGCCTTGACGGCCCTTCCAGCACGGGCCTTCACCCCCGCCCTGAAGGGCGGAGCACTGGCCGCATTCCGATAGCACGACTGGATCGGTCGTGGAAGGGCCGTCCGCCCCGACTACTACAAGCGGTGGTAGATCGCACATTTGTCCTGATGAGAGGCACTTCGCCGGCGGGCCGCGCCTAGCATGCCGGCGTGACGATGAGGGAGAGGGACCACGCGTACGACTACCACGATCTGCTCGGCCTGCACCACTCCATGGTGCTGCGCCGGAGGATGCGCGGGGACGTGCCGGCGCCGGACGAGCGGGAGGCGTCCGCCGGGGCGCTGCTGGCGGCGTGGCCGCAACGAGTGGACGACCAGCGGCTGCTGCGGGAGAGCCTCGCGTTGCTGGAGCCGCTCACCGACACGCTGACGTACCTGTACGCGGCGCTGTTCCGGGACGGATCGCACCTGAGGTCGCTGTTCCCCGACTCGCTCGCGGCCCAACGCGACCAGCTCACCTGGTCGGTGCGGCAGCTTATCGAGGGGCTGGACCAGCCGGAGGTCATCGTGCCGGTCTTCGAGGAGCTTGGCCGGGCGCACCGCAAGCTCGGCGTACGCGCCAGCCACTACCAGCCGTTCGGTGCGGCGCTGATGGAGGCGCTGCGGTCCCGTGCCGGTGCCGGCTGGTGTCCCGAACACGACGACGCCTGGTCACGGGCGTACCGGTTCCTGGCCGGCGTGATGAGCAACGCCGCCACGGGGGAGCTCTCCGCTCCGCCGTACTTCAACGGCACCGTGGTCCACCACGAGCTGCGCGGCCCCGACCTGGCAGTCCTGCGGGTACGCACCGCCGAGGCGTACGACTACCGGGCCGGGCAGTACGCCACCGTCGGATCTGGGCGGCTCCCGCGCACCTGGCGGTCCTACTCCATAGCCAACCCACCCGGCGGTGACGGGGTGCTGGAGTTCCATGTGCGGGCGACAGGCGCCGGCCGGCTCAGCGACGTCCTGGTGCACAAGAGCGCCGTGGGTGATGTGCTGCGGCTCGGCCCGGCGCGCGGCATCACGACCCTCGCAACCGCCTCGGGTAATCGCGTACTGCTGGTCGCCGGCGGCACCGGTCTGGCCACGATCCGGGCGCTGCTGGGTGGGCTGGCCCGTCTGGCCAGCCCGCCGGCAACCTGGCTGTTCTTCGGCGCCCGCACTCGGGACGACCTGTACGATCTCGAATCGCTCCGCTCGTTCGCGGACCGCTTCCCGTGGCTCCGCTTGGTGCTGGCGGTCTCCGACGGTGACGCCGGCCCGTACGAACCCGGCACGGTGGTGGACGTCGTGACCCGCTACGGCGGCTGGGCCGGACACGACGCCTACCTCGCCGGACCGGCGGCGATGGTCACGGAGATGGCCCACCGCCTGGTCGACCTCGGCGTCGACCCTGACCACATCCGGTACGACCGGCAGTAGGGACACCGGCCCGGCGGGCGGCGTCCGCCCGAACGGCGGCTCACTGCCGTGCGGGATGGCCAGGCGCCGGTCGGTCCGCGAGTGGAACTTGTCGGCGATGCGGCCATGCTCGAGGCTGTGGTCGCCGACCCGGCCGGCGCAGAAGGCGCGAGTGATCTTCCTGACCCGGCCGCGGACGGCAGGACGGAGGTGGTGCTGGAGGTCTCCGGCGAGATGGGCGGGGGGCCGACCCGCCGGGCGCCGTGCCCGAGGTGGGCGAGTGGCTTTGCCACACCACCCTGTCCGACGCGTTCCTGCCGGCCGGGGCGTTTTCGACGCCGGAGGAGACCCCGTGGACGCATGGCGACCCGCCAGCCGTGCGTCGACGACGGGCCCGCCGTGAGCGACGGCGACCTGACCGACGAATGGCCCTGAGGTGGCCGGACGGCCCGGGCGGGGGAGTCGAAGGTCACGGACCGGACAGGGGGTTTGGCCCTGACTAGGGACCGCCGTGGTGAGCCAGGATGAGACGCGACACCAACGGACGTTGCCATCCTCACAGGAGTTCCGACATGAAGCGACGCACCCTGGACCTGCTTTTCAGCATCGGTGGGCTGGGCCTGACCGTTCTGCTGCTCATCGCCGGCCTCGTCCTCACCACGAACGCGAACTTCGCCAACGACTACGTACGCGACCAGCTCGGCGCGCAGCACATCACCTTCAAGCCGGCCGACAAGCTGACCGACGAGGAGAAGAAGGCGGACTGCCTGGTCGAGTACGCCGGCCAGAAGATGACCACCGGCAAGCAGGCCGAGTGCTACGCCAACGAGTTCATCGGGCTGCACCTGAAGTCCATGGCCGGTGGGAAGACGTACGCCGACCTCGGCGCGCCGGAGAGCGAGCTGCGGGCCAAGGTCGAGCAGGCCACGCAGACCAACGACCCGGCCCTGGCCGACCTGCAGAAGCAGTTGGCGGAGGTCAGCGGCCAGCGGGAGACCGTATTCAAGGGCGAGACGCTGCGCGGCATGCTGCTCACCTCGTACGGCTTCAGCGAGTTCGGCCGTAAGGCCGAGCAGGCCGCTCTGGTGACGTTCATCGGGGCGGGGCTGCTCCTGCTGCTGTCGATCGCCGGCCTGGTGCACGCCTTCCGCACCCCGGCCACCGAGGCGTTCGCCGCTCCCGAGCCGGCGAAGAACCGCATCACCGCCTGACCGCTGCCGACCCGGGAACCCCCGGTCTCCTCCACCCTCTAGGAGGCCGGGGGCCCCGCGTGCGCGGCTGGACGCACGACTGGCTCTGACGGTGGCGGAAGCGGTGGCGGCGGGCGACGCGGCGGTGGCCGGGCTCGGGTGGTGGTGCGCGGTATCCGCACCCTCCTGCGTGCCCTGACCAAAGCCCTGGCCGACCTCGACGTCGAACCCCAGGAAGCAACCAGCACACTCGCCAGCCAGCTTCGGAGCAACCTTGCCGACGTGAGCACCACCGGCTCCGGCGTGGAGCCAGGCATGGGCCGACGCCAGCTCGGAGGGATGGGCAGCGGTCAAAGCGGCGGACTGCCATGACCGCGGGCCGTATCCCCTCCGCAGAGCGCGAATGCCGTCTGGAGTGGACGTGGCGAGTCGCGTGGTTGTGGCATCGTGTCGCCGCAAGGGGGAGGTGACGCAGGTGGATGTGTCGTCCGCGCCGACAAGGTACGCCGAAGCGTTGCTGTTCGCCGCCGAGGTGGTCGATGCGGCCACCCGTCCCCCACACGGTGACCACGGCGAGGAAGTGCTGCGCGATCCCTACGCGCGGGAGATGCTGAGGCATCAGAGCGACTGGTCGTGGTGCGACAACCGACAGGATGTCGACCTTGCCGCCAGTGGGGCGCTGCGCGCCACCGTCGAGTACGTCGCCCGTCGTCACGCCACAGCGCTGCCCGACCACACCGGTCGCGCCGGTGAACACTGGTCCGACGTCGATGACCGCCTGGCCCGGCTGGCCGCGGCGCTGCGCTTCGCCGCCGAGGCCGCCGAGCAGGCCTGGCCGCACCGGCTGCAGCAGGTCCTGGCCCCCTGGGTACGCCAGCGGCTCGCCGCGCTGCTGGCCGCCACCGACCGGGCGGAAGGGCTGGGCATTCTGGACGCCCGCGTGCGGCGCGCGGTCGTGCTGGCCTGGCAGTACCGGTCGGTGCGGCACGAGCTGTTCGCCGACCACCACTGGCAGGGGCGACCGTCGGCGCCGTGGTGGTGCCTCGACGGCGCGCTCGCCGTCCGCTCGCCGTTCGACGGCTACGCCACCGGTCAGGTGCCGTCCTACGCCCTGCACCTGACCCACCTCGACCTCACCATGGGGCGAGGCGAAGGTGAGCTGACCGTCGCCCACTCCGGCACCGCCCCACTCACGGCATACCCAGTCACCATCACCGACAGTGCGCCGACGCTGGCCGCCGACGTGAAGGCCGAACACCGGACGGCGGTGGCCGACGCGCTGTCAGCCCTAGGCCTCACCCACGCCGAAGACTGGGGACCGACCTCATCAGGCCGCTAGACCGTTGCTGATCTCAGAGGCGAGGCCCGCCGAGCACCCCAGTGGGACGCCTGGTCCACGGGGTTGCTGCGTCCGGCCTGTGGAGACGACAACACACCTTGATGCCTACGGCGGCGGTCCCCACCAGGTGTCCGCTCATGCCGATGAGCAGATGCCATTCGCTCATCGGCATAGCGCACCGGCCGTCCACCGGCGACGTGCCGGTTCGGACGCGAGTGCGGCGGTTCACGCTGTCAGACACGTTGGTAGGCACCGACGCCGATATGACCTTCAGCGCCGACCCCCGCTCACCAGTTACATCAAGCGTCCGGATGGTAGGCGAGGTTGACGGTGAGTGCGGCCAGAGCGAGTCCGAAGAAAAGTGCCCAGGCGCCGAGTCGGAAATTACCCGCCCGAATATGTGCGCCCAGCGCGCCAAGGAAGTACAAGACCAGACCGGCTGCCGCGAGCGTACTCACGACCGGCACGACCAACCCGGCCAGCAAGCCGAGCGCGCCCGCGCCCAGGAGCATTCCCAATGGTCGTACCCACGATCGGGGTATCCGATTGCGGTCCGCCTCCGCCTTTGGGTATTCGTGGCCGATCACGTTTGCGATGGCGGCCGAACCGTTGAGGGCTGAGGCGAGCAGGGTCACCGTGAGATAGATGGCGAACATCGGCGTCTCCGTATGTGTAAAAGTGGCGGTTGACCAGTCGCTCACAGACGAGGTGACGACCCCGATGTGTGACACGGTGTTGAGTGTTCTAACTCACAGCGCTATGGCTGTCAGCTTCTGTGGGTTGCTGACGACGTGGATGGTCTGAACCAGACCCTCCACCGTGTGCAGGGTCATCGCGAGCACCGGCGTTCCGTCACAGCGGACGACGACACCGGGGCCACCGTTGAGGTGGAGCACCCCGGCCGTCGAGCCCACCGGCTGTTGCCGGGAGAGAACGACGATGGCCCGGGCCACGAGGTCCGAACCGTGGATGGGCTTGCGTGGCGCACCGGTGAGGCCGCCGCCGTCGCTGACCATCGTCACGTTCGGTGCCAGAACCTCGACGACCACGCGTCGCTGCAGCTCGACGTGGGCATCCTGGCCGCGCCGGGCGTCGAGCGCGTGGAGTGGCTCGACCGAGAGGAGTTCATGGTCGGCGCGCCGACGCTGTGCGTTGACGGGATGACGGCCGCGGTCGCCAACGTGCTGGCCGACCCCCGCGTGCGGGTGTGAGAAGCCTGCATCGGCACGAGACATCCCCACTACGCCGGCGACCGGCCGGGGAGCATCGCGGCGGCGCGCGGACATCGAGTTGTCCGGCGTGGAGGAGGGCAAGCCAGTTCGCACCCCGCGCAGTTCCTCGACGGTCAGTTCGAGGAAGCCGACTGGACCGAGCCCGGTGACGTCTTAGTCGGCGAGCACTGGCGCATCCTCATCTGCCGCGATCAGGGTGGGGGAGCGTGGAGTCAGTGTGTCGTCGGTGCCGGCCTGCGGCGAACCCGCCACCACACCTCGACGAGGATCGGTGGCAGCGCGATCGCGGCGCCGGCGAACGCAAGTGCCCGGGTGCACCGTTGCTGGATCTCGTCACGTAGTTCTTCGCAGGTGGCCTGGTGTTCGATGACGTCGCCGCGGGACCGTACGCATTCGTCACCGGGCCCGATCAGAACATCGTGGTTGGCCGGGTTGGCCTCGAAGCAGGCGATTCTGGTCGGCTTCAGTTTCCAGTTGACGCGGTTCGAGGACCAGGCGCAACTCATCTGCCGCTGGCTGCGCGCCGACCGATCCTAGCGGTGACGGCTGCCTCCGGCGGGCCTGATCGTGCCGCCGTAGAGATGCACGCGGTTATCGGCGTCATGGTCCGGTTCGCGTTGGATGAACCTTTCGGGCTCCACTGGGCCATTGGCGACGTGCACTGCCCAGTCCTCGTAGAACCAGCTGGGATTGCAGGCGCATTGGGTGAACGTGAACCGGAAGTTGGCCCGGTAGCGGCCCACCTGCCCCGATGCGAGTGGGAACAGGCGGGCTGTACCACGGTCGCGGGGAAATGCCGCCCGGCCTGGCAGCCGTTCCACGATCACCGCGGAACCCTCAAGGGTGAGCCACAAGCCCACGTCGCGGGCTCGCTCCACGCCCCCACTGAGAACCTCGTCATGGCGCACGTAGCCGGTCGCCTCGTTATACAGCACCTCGTGCACGGCCACGTCGCACATCGGTAGTGAGGCAGGAAGGGGCACCGGGCAGCTCAGGCCACGACGGAGGTTGGCCTGCTGAGCGCCGCGTGCCGCAGCGCTCCACCGCACCCGCACTCGTTGGATGGTGATCATCGCGCAACAATGACGCGTAGCTGTCCGCCTCGCCAGCTGTCATCCGGATCTGCCGCCCGTCGTGCGCGCTGACGGGGCCAGTACAAGTCACGGCGAGTCTGCATGGCAAAAGCAGAGACATGAGATGACGACTGGATGAGCCGGGGCCGTAGAGTGCTGTGATGGTCGACAGTTGGACTCCTCCGCAGCGGGGGAACTGTACCTGCACCGTTCACCTCGAACACCTCCTTGAGGTGGTGCTGCCGCCGGCCCATCCGGATTTGGAACCCATGACCGTCGCCGAACTGCTTGACACCGGCGACCTCAAAACCGACCCGCTCACGGAGGCGGACCGAAAGCGGGGCGGCACCGGATACCACTGGTCCCTCTGGGTCGGTGACGCCGCCCGCGGATACTACGACGACCACGCGTCGCTACAGCTCGACGTGGGCATCCTGGCCGCGCCGGGCGTCGAGCGCGTGGAGTGGCTCGACCGGGAGGAGTTCATGGTCGGCGCGCCGACGCTGTGCGTCGACGGGATGACGGCCGCGGTCGCCAACGTGCTGGCCGATCCCCGCGTGCGGGTGTGAGAAGCCTGCATCGGCACGAGACATCCCCGCTACGCCGGCGACCGGCCGGGGAGCATCGCGGCGGCGCGCGGACATCGAGTTGTCCGGCGTGGAGGAGGGCAAGCCAGTCCGCACCCCGCGCAGCTCCTCGACGGTCAGTTCGAGGAAGCCGACTGGACCAAGCCCGGTGACGTCTAAAGCCGTGCAAGGTGGTAGGCCGAGACGACCGCTCACTGCCGCGCAGGGCGTTCGCTGACCAGCAGGGCAGGGCTAGCAGCCGGTCACTCGGCCGTGAGTAGCACGTCGACAGCTTCGGCGACCGACATGACAGTGGCGTCGGGTGCGGGCGGGAGGAAGAAGTCCGGTCCGTATGTGGCGTGCTGACGGGCGAGGCGGGGCTCGGGGATCCACACCGTCCGTAGGCCGGCGCAGGCACCACCGGCGATGTCCAGGATGAGACTGTCGCCGATCATCCACCCGCCGCCGTCGAGGGTGAGGCCGCAGCGGTGGGCCGCGAGCTGGAAGATGCGTGGGTCGGGCTTGCGGATGCCGACGTCGTGTGAGATGCACCAGGCGTCGACGTGCCGGTCCAGGCCGGTGTTGCGAATCTTTCCGAGCTGGTTGTCGGTCATGCCGTTGGTGACGATCCCGATCTTCCAGTCCTGACGGCGGAGCTTGGCCAGCCCCGCGAGGTCCTCGGCGGAGCATGAGACCAGTTGTGGCATGCGGTGTCGGTACTGTCGCCACAACTCGTCTGCGAGAGTGGTCAAGGCGAACTCGTCGCGGACGATGTCGAAAAACGTGTCCATCGGGCCGTCGTGATGTGCGTCGGCGAAGATCAGCCAGGTGGCCCACTTGGGGTCAAGGTCATGCTCTGCGGTGAACTCCTGTGCCCAGGCGGCGAATGCCCGATCGCGCTGGACGAGGGTGTTGTCGAGATCGAACAACGCTAACCTCTGCATCGGAAGGCAGGACGCCGCAATGGCCATCGTCGCAGACCACTACGACCTCGTCGTCGGCGTGGACACTCACGCCGCCTCCCACACCCTCGCACTCATCACCGCCGGCACCGGCGCAGTCCAGCAGCACGCCCAGTTCCCGACCAGCCCGGCCGGGCTACGCCGCGCCACCGGCTGGATCCAACGCCACACCCAGGACGCGACAACACTGATCGTCATCGACGGGGCCGGCTCCTACGGCGCCACCTTCACCGAACAGCTCACCGCAGCCGGCCTCGCCGTCGCCGAAGCACCCGACATCCCGGCCATCAGCAGGCGACGCCACGGCAAGAGCGACGCCCTGGACGCCATCGCGATGGCCCAAACAGCCCGCAGTCTGAACGTCAACGAGCTGCGCTGGCCCCGCGCGACCGGCGCCCGCACCGCTCTGCGCGTCCTGACCGTCGCCCGCGAACAGATGAGCGGCGAACGCACCCGCGCCGTCAACGCACTGACCGCCCTGCTACGCACCGTCAACCTCGGCATCGACGCCCGCCGCGCCCTGACCACCACCACCATCACCACCATCGCGGCCTGGCGCACCCGTGACGAGACTCCGACCCTGACCGTCTGCCGAGCCGAGGCCATCCGCCTGGCCCGACGCATCCGCGCCCTCGACGCCGAACTCGCCGCCAACCACACCGCCCTGCACGAAGCAGTCACCACACAGGCCCAGCAACTGCTCGACCTACCCGGCGTCGGCGCCGTCGTCGCCGCTACCGTCCTGCTGACCTGGTCACACCCCGGACGCATCCGCTCCGAGGCCGCGTTCGCCGCCCTCGCTGGCGCCTCACCACTACCCGCCTCATCAGGCAACACCACCCGACACCGACTCAACCGCGGCGGCGACCGACGCCTCAACCGCGCCCTCTACACCGTCGCCCTGGTCCGCATGGACCACGACCCCCGCACCCGCGCCTACGTCACCCGCCGCACCGCTGAAGGCCGCACCAAACGCGAGGTCATGCGCAACCTCAAGCGCTACATCTGCCGGCAACTCTTCAGAACCCTGACCGGCGCACACCCAGCTACCAGCACCCCTTGACAGCTATAGAAGTCTCTCAATGGTTAGGTTGAGTCGGGTTCAAGGCTCAGGCCGATGTGGGCCAGGAGACTGTCGAGTAGGTCGGGGAGTGGCGACTGGACGAGCCGAGCGCGTTGCTCGTTGACATGGTCTCGGTGTTCTTCAGGCCAGGAGACACTCCCGCATCCTCGCGCCCACATTGATCACGCCTACCACCCGAGGGCCGGTCGGATCGTGCACGTCGAAGGTGTTGTTGCGGCGCATCCACTCACGAACCGGAGGTGGCAGCCGGGGCGGGTCGTCCATGGCTGTAAGGACCTGCCCAGCGCTCGAGATCAGTCTATCCGCCAGGGCGGCAGCGTCGGTGTCTATCCGCACCCGGCCGTACTCCCAGCCGGCGGTGGTGAGGTCGAGCACCTCGAACACGCGGGTCAGGAGCGGGTTTGGGTCGGTCACTTGGTCGAGCCGGGGCGCCTGGCCGCCGACCACCGCGACGGCGGCGGCCACCTGCGCGTACGGGTGGAAGCCGCATGGCAACGTGAACAGTGGCCACCGCAGGGCTGAGCCGGCCTCCATCCACAGCGGCCGATAGTTCCGGCGGTGCACCACGAGCCGCCGGCCCGTCCGTCGGTGTATTTCGTTGGCCTGGGCCTGTAGGTCCGCGTGGGCCTCGTCGGCGACCTGGCTCACGATCCGGGCCGCCACCACCAATCCGTCGTCGCCGTTCAGCATTGCGGTGACCGCCTCGACCTGCTCGGAAAACCGAATCTCCGCGCGGCCGCCGTACCGGTACTGAACGTCCCGTAGCAGTGCCTGCTGCCGCCCCGGATCGAGCTGGACCCGCCCGCCGCCCAGGAACCGCCGGAGCCAACGCATTTCGCCTCGTTTCAGCAGAGCCGTCCCGGACTGCGGCAATGCTAGTACCTCAGACCTCCCTCGTATGGATGGGGTGGCTGCGGATGGGGCGGCTGAGCGATCTCTGGAAATCCGCCGCCTCGGCCAAGGCGGACCCGACGCACTCCTCACCGAGGGCTACTCCCATGAAACCAGCTGCCTTTGCTGGTCAGCGAACTGCTCCTGCACCGGGTTCCACTGTTCGTCGTAGTAGCTCGCGTCGAGGTGAGTCAGTGGTGAATTGAAGATCCGGGCCAGCTGCCGGGCGACGGTTGACTTGCCACTGCCGCCGCAGCCGACGATTGCGATCCTGTCCATGATCCGCGGGCGAGACTCGTCGACGTCGTGCGGTTGCAGCCGTTTCGCAACGCCTACGGCCCGACAGCGGCGACCTCAATGTCCCGTCGCCGCCGACAAATCGGTGATCAGCTTGTCGAGCACCAGTTCCTCCTCGACCCGGACCCCGGCCGCGAGCATCGCCGCAGCGAGTCCCGGATCCCAGGCCGCGTCGGTCGGCGTGCCACTCAGCGACCCTCCGGTAATCGGCTGGGCGGTGCGGGCCGCGACCCCGGCCAGGTAGTCGGCGGTCCTGTAGCGCCACGGCTGCCAGGGCACCCTGCCGTGCAGCAGGTTGGCGATCCGCAGGCCACCCCAGTCGAAGTCGCCGTGATACCGCAGGTGGGCGCCGGACTGGACCAGGCTGGCCAGCAGCCGCAGCGCCGCGGTGCTGGGCTGGCCGCCGACGCAGGCCAGCGGCGGGCACGCCGCACCGAGCTGGTCGGCCGCGGCGGCCAGCACAGTGGGGTTCTCGCAGACGTACACGGTCCGGGCGGCGAACCGGGGCTCTCCGCGAGCGAGCTGGCGCAGGGTCACGACGACCGGTTCCCCGAGTGCGGCGGCGGGGGCGACGAGGTCGTGCAGCCGGCATCCGGGGATCGTGGGCAGGTTGACGGCGAGCACGGTCGAGGAGAGATCGTCGAGGAACACCCCGGCGGCGTACCAGAGCATCCGGCGTTGCTCGGCGGCTGACTCGGGCAGTGGCGCGTCCCCCCACCAGGTGGCCCGGATGGCCGAGCGGGTCACTGTCTCCAGTGCCCGGCCGGCGTCGAGCGCGTGTGCGTCGCCGGTGGTGCGGGCTGCGATCCGGGCCAGCGGTTCCCCGTCCGCAGGCAGCGCGGCGAGGACGGCAACCAGGTCGGCCACGAGCCGCGCCGCCGCCGGCGGCGTACCGGCCAGTCGCCGCAGCAGCGCGGCCGTGCCCGAGGCGGCGCACCATTCGGCCAGTTCGGCGCGCACACCGCCGAGTGCGGCGAGCGGTGCGAGGGCGGCCTGCCAGGCGGCGGCCTCGGCGGCCCGCACCTCGGCGAGCACCGCGACGCCTCCGGTCAGCGCCTCGACCGCCCCGGCCAAGCCGCCGGGGTGCATTCCGCTGCGCCGGATGATCCGATCCAGCTCGTCGAGGTTGATGGTCAGGGTGCTGCCGCGACCGGGCGGGCGGCCCAGGACCCGCTCCACCGCCCGCCGTTCGTCCTGGCTGGGCCCGTCCAGGCTCAGGGTGCCGGTCAGCGGCTGTCCCCGGGCGATGCGGCGGCGTAACCGCTGGAACAGCCGTTCGGTCTCCGCCCCGCCGAGCTGCCGGCGCAGCCGTTCCAGGTCGGTCACGGCACGTCCCACAGGCCTGGGGTCGTTTCCGGCTCGGGATGATGCTCGTGCGGCTGTGGGTTCCGCTGCCGCGGCGCCCGCCGATCCGGCGTGGACAACAGGTGCCGTTCGCGTCCGTCCCAGCGCCACGGGGTGACCAACACCGCGTCGATGCCGTCGTGCCGGGCAAGGTGGGCGATCCCGAGGCCGGGCACCTGCGGATAACAGCCCCATTCACGCTCGCTGGTCATCACCACGTCGAGGTCGAAAGTGGCCAGCAGGCCGAGGCACTTCGCCCGGGAGTCGTCGTCCACCCCCGCGAAGGCCTCGTCCAGGGCGATCAGCCGCGGCGCGTACGGGTTGCCGGCCGAGCCGTAGTAGGACGACGCGGCGGCGAACAGCGGAACGCTCGCCGCGAGCACCCGCTCACCGCCGGACGCGGGCCCGGTCGCCGGGCGCCACTGCCCGTCCTGGTGCCGCTGGATCGTGAACTCGTGCCACGCCCGGTAGTCCAGCGCGCGGGTGAGCTGCTCCGACCAGGTCGCCGCGTCGTCGCGTAGCCGTTCCCGGTTGATCTGCTCCTGGAGGAAGGCGCCCACGGCGCGGCGGTCCTCGTCGTTCCAGACGTCCGTGCTCTGCCGCAACTGCTTGGCGCGCAGCTCGGCCAGCCCGGCCGGGGCGTCGCGGGTCGGCCGCCACAGCAGCCGCAGCCGCATGCCGGTCGAGGTGGGCCGCACCTCCAGCTCCTCGTTCATCCCCGCGACCTGCCGCTCGGCGCCGACGATCAGCTCCTGGAGCGCCCCGGCCACCTCGTTGACCAGGTGCGTCTCCAGCACCTCCCGCTCGTGCGCGGAGAGCATCCGCTGCCGCTCGTCGATCTCGTCAACCAGCGCGGCGGCCAGGTCGGCGACGGGGCGGCTACGCCCCTGGAAGCTGACCTCGACGACCATCGTCTCCTCACGGATGGTCGTCACCACCTGGTGACCCTGCCGCAAGAGGCCGTCGGTCAGCGCCTTCACATCCATGCTGACCTGCTGCTGCAGCCGATCCCAACGGCGGTCGTCGTCGTCGGTGTCGGCCAGTTCCCGCTCGACGGCCCGGGCCAGCGCCACCGCTGGGGTCGCCGCCCACGACTGCGCCACGTCCGGCACCTCGAGGCCGGGGCAGGCCAGGTCGACCAGGCCGGTGCCGGCGAAGGCGCGCAGCCCCTCGACGGCGGCGTCCCGGGCCCCGGTCGCCGCGTGCAGCTCCTGTTGCAACCGGCTGCGCCGACCGCCGGCGTCACCCCGGGCGTCCCGGGCCGCCGCCTCCTGCCGCCGGGCCTCCTCACGGTCGCGCTCGCAGCCCTCCAGCAGGCCGGTCGCCTCCGCGATGCGGCGCTGCAGGTCCGCCACGGACGCGCCGGCGGTGGCGTCCAGCGTCTCGAACTCCACTCGGGCCGCCCGAGCCGCGTCCCGCGCCTCAGCCGCCTCGGCCGCTGCCGGCGCCAGCCGCTCCAGCCGCTCCTCGTGCAGCCCGGCCGCCTCGTCCCGGCGGGCCCGCGCCGCACGCACGCCCTTTACGGTCGGCCACCAGGCGGCCAGGGCCACCCGGTACGACTGCAGCCCGTCCCGCACCGCGGCCAGCTCCTCGACGTCGTACGGCAGGTCGACGTCGTCGGCGAACTCGGTCGCCTCAGCCAGCGCGGCCTCCGCCTCGGCGAGCCGCCGGCCCAGCGCCGCATCTGCCTCGTCCCGCCGGCCGACGATGCCGCGGCGGGTCTCGTACGCGCCGCGTACCTGGGTGTGGGCCTCCCGCAGCGGCTGGTCCGACGGCAGCGCCCGCGCCTCGGCGACGACCCGCTCCCGCCGCTGGCGCAGCTCGCCGCGCTGGCCCGCGACGGCCGCGAGCCGCGCCGACAGCTCCTCGGCTTCCCGCCGCAGCTGGTTGATCCGCGCCCGGCGGGACGCCTCCCGGGCACTGTCGCCGATGTGCTCCGCCGCCGGCTTGGCCCACCGTCCGGCGAGGACCCCGTTGCCGAACGCGCCGGTCACGTCGACCCAGGTCACCGCCGAGCCGGCGCCGAGGCCGATCGCGGCGAGCACACCGGCGACTGCTTCGTCCGACAGCGCCGCGCAGGCCGGGTCCGCCCGGTCGACCGCCGGGCGGAGCAGCGTGGCCAGGTTTGCCGTCACCGCCGCGCCGGGCCGCAGCACGGTGTCCCCGCTGAGCGGGTCGCGCAGCCCTCCGTCGGGGTCGAGCCACGCGTCGAGAATGCCGGCCGCCTCCAGGGCCGCCTCGATGCCGGCCCGATCCGATGCCGGCACCTCCGGGGCGAAGTCCACCACCCGCCACAGCGGCGCGCCCGGCCGGTCCCGGCGTGCCTCGTCGGCGCGCGTGTGCGGCACGGGCGGCGGCTGATGCGTTCCCGCCTCCAGCCGGCGCAGCTCCGCCTCGGCCCGCTGCAGACCGTCGCGGACCTCGCGTTCGTCGGCCTCCAACGCGGCGTCGGCGCGGGCGAGGGCCTCCGTCGCGGCCGTGGCGGCGCGCGTCGTCTCCCGCGCCGCCGGGTTCTCTCCGGCCAGCGCGCCGACCCACTGCTCCAGTTCCGCGAGGACGCCGTCGAGGTCACCGACCGGCAGTTCGACCACGCCGCCGAGGTGCTCCCCGGTCCGCCGGAGCAGCAGCTGACTCGCCTCGGTCGCGGCCGACTCGGCCTCCGCGATCCGCAGGTCCGCGGCGGCCATCTCGGCGTCGAGCCGGTTCACCTCGTCGCGGGCCCGGTCCGCCCGGCCCCGGGCCGCGTCGGCGGCGTCGCGGAGCCGGTCCAGCGTCCGCAGCGAACTCGACCGTGAGGCGACCAGTTCGTCCGCGGCGCGGGTCGCCTCGGCCAGCCCGACCGGCAGTGCGGCCACCACCCGCGCCGCGTGCCGGTCGGCCAGCCGCGCCACCGCGGCGTCCCGCTCGACCTGCGCGCGCGCCGCGTCCTCGGCGTCCTGCGCCTGCCGCAGCTCCCGGGCCGTGTCCTCCGCGGACCGGCCGGCGCGGGCCACGTCGGCCTCCAGGTCGCGCAGCCGCCCCTCCTGTCGGACGGCGAACCGGTCCCGCTCGTCGGCGATGCCCCGCAGCCGGCGCAGATGCTCGGCGGTACGTGCCTCCGGGCTGTCCCGCAGCGCCTGCAGCCGCGTGGTCAGCTCCCGGGACCGCTCCGTCAGCCCGTCGATGCGCGCCAACGCCCGAGTCAGGTCGGCGTCGGCCTGGTCGTGGGCCCGCTGCGCCTCGGTCAGCTCCCTGCCGAGCTGTTCGTAGCGGCTGTGCTGCTGGCGCAGCAGCCCGGCCCGGCGGCGCGTCGCGACCCGCGCGTACTGCCGGTAGCGGGTGAGGAAGTCGTCGGCGGCCCGTTTCGTCTCGGCCAGCTCCCGCAGCGTCATCCGCTCGTCGTCCAGGCTGCGGAACGCCTCCGCGACCTGGGTGATCAGGTTCTCGTCCAGCGGCGGCAGCGCGTCGGTGAGCGCCCGGGACAGGCTCTTCTCGTCCGGCCGCTTCGACAGCTGCGGCTGGCGCAGCCGGATCAGCAGGGAGACCAACGCGTCGTATCGGCTGCCGAGCCCGAACAGCGCCTCGTCCACGGCCCGCCGGTAGTCCGCCGCCCGGTCGTAGACCATTCCGGCGGGCCCGACCGCGTCGCGCAGCCGCTCCCGGGTCAACGTCGTGCCGGTCGCACCCACCAGCGTCAGGTCGACGCCGACCCGCTGGCTGGTGACGAAGAACCAGTGCCGGGCGATGCCCCGCCCGGCGACCGCCTTCAGCCCGCAGCCGATGGTGAGAAAGCGGTCGCCGTCGCGGTCGCGGCGGCCGAACTCCAACCAGGTGTAGCCGAGCCGCTCCTGGTGCGGGTACCTGCCGCCGAGCAGCAGGTTCCACTCCATCCGCTTGTGCGGGTCACCGTCGGGCTCCACCCGGTACGGCGCCAGGTCCCCGTCGAGCAGGAACGGCAGCATCAGCGCCAGCACCTTCGACTTGCCGGTGCCGTTGTTGCCCCGCAGCAGCAGGCTCCCGCCGTGGAAGTGGAACTCCTCCTGGTCGTAGTAGAAGATGTCGACCAGCCCGGCGCGCAACGGCTGCCAGCGTTCCTTCGCCGGGAGCGGCAGCTGGTCGGCCAGCGGTACGGTCATCGCGCAGTTTCCCTCGATCGTTCGGACTTGTCGGTGCCCACCCGTCGGGCGGCCGGCTCGCGGATCGTCGGCGCGGCCAGGGCATATCGGGCGATCGCCGGTCGGGGCAGCACGAGCGGGTCTGCTCCCGGCTTGACCCGGATCAGCTTCAGCGCGCGCAGCGCCTCCAACGCCGTGGCGACGAGGTCCACCTCGGCGCCCGGGTCGGTGGCGTGCTTACGCCAGTACGTCTGGTGCTCGACAGCGAGCTCCCGGGTGCGCCGCTGCAGCTCGCTGACCCGTACCCCGTCACCGGCGGCGATGTGCTCCGCCAACAGCAGGGTCAGGTGGCTCTGCATCCCCTCGGCCGGCATCCGCACGTCGGTAAGCTCGTCCTCGGGATCCACCATCGCGATCCCCTCCGCGCGCACCTCGGCGACCAAGCCCGTGAACTGGGTGATCCGGGTCAGCAGCGCGTGACGCTGGCTGGTCAGGTAGGCGCGCTCGGCCTCGGAGAGCTCGTCGTGGTAGACCACCGGCTGCTCCAGCAGCAGCCGGGTCAGCCGGTGCCGCAGCGCCCGGTTCCGGGCGTCGTCCACATCCGGTACGACCTCCAGCGTCAACGCCGCGAGCCGACCCGGCCCCGTCGACTCGTCGATCATCGACGGCCCCCGGGCCGCGGCGAGCAGGCCGGCGATCACATGCCGGTCCACGTCGTACAGGACGTCTCCACCGGCACCCAGGTACGCCTCCTCGTCCCCGGCCACCCGACGCAGCACCCCCCAGTGCAGCAGCAACCGGACCACGGCCACCATGTCGGCCCGCCGCTCCCGCCGGTCCAACGCGAACGAGAACCCTGCCGCCGCCAGCGCCGGCTCCGCGGCCCCCGTCACCACCTCCTCGGCCAGCCGGCCCAGCGTGATCTGCCCGTCGGCACGCTCCAGAGCCGCCAGCGCCAGGCAGGTCAGCACGTACCGCTGCTGGGAGAACGGGGTCCGCGACCGCGGATCCCGCGCCGGATGGGTGCCGTCGTGCGGGTCGGCGGTCAGCTTCACCAGCCGTACCGTGTGGGCGTCGGCCACCACCTGCCAGCCGGTCTCCCGGTCGAACCACTCCCGCAGCTCCGCCGCGTACGCCCGGACCAGCCGGTAGGTCTCCGCGTCGGTGAGCCCGGCCACCAGCAGCGGGCGGGCCAGCAGCAGCCGCGCGGCCCTGCGCCGCCGCGCCTCCGGCACGTCGTCGGCGACGGTGCGCCCCCTCACCTGGCCGCCCCGACAAGGTCGATGATCTCGATGAGATGCTCCGGCCCGGTCAGCACCCCGTCCTCGGTGACGACCCGCACCGGTGGGGCCGCGTCGACCCGTCGCAGCCGGACCACCATCGTGCCGTCCGACGTCGTGGTGGTCACCTCCGACTGGTCCGGCCGGCGGGTGGCCAGGGCGTCACCGAGCAGTTGGAGGAACAGCCGGAACTCGGCGGAGTCCAGCTCCGCCAGCTCGGACAGGCGGATCGGGCCCGGGGTGGCCAGCGCGGCCCGGGCGCGGGCGGTCTGTTCCGCCTCCCGGCGCACCCGCTCGGCGAGCACGCGACGCTGCTCCGACCGGTCGATCACCCGGTTCGGCGCGCCCCGCCGCTCGTAGGAGCCGGTGCGGCGCAGCCGAGGGCTGATCTCCAGGCGGGGCGCGTGCGCCCATGGCGTGGCCGCCGGCACGGGCCGCTCCTCGGTGGCGGCGAGGGTCTCGGCGGTGGTGGTGAGGTGCCGCGCGGGGGAGAGCCCGAACGCGGTGTGCCAGAGCCGGTGCGCCGCCTCGTCGTCCGGCGTCTCGGCGAACCAGAGGGCGAGCCGGCGGAAGTCCGCCGAGCGGTCCGACCGCCCGGCCCGCCGCTCGTTGATCGCGGCGACCGTGCTCAGCAACTGCCGGATCCCACCGATCGCCGCAGTACGCAGCAGCCGCGCCTGGGCAGGGCGGCTGCTGTCGCCGCTGACGAACCAGTCGCGTAGCCCCGCCCAGCGCAGGCGCCAGGTGTCCAGGGCCTGCCGCATGGCGGCGTCGTGCCCGCCCCACCCGTCCCGGTCCAGGCCATCCCGCGCGTCCGCGCCGCCGTGCTCCTCGGTGGGAGCGGTGTCGGCGGCCTCGCGGCGCGCCGCCACCTCGAGCAGCGGCGTCACGCCGACCGCCTCGATCTGGCGGGTGAGCGCCGCGATCTCGGCGCCCCGGTTGGCCAGGTCGGCGATGAACCGCTCCAGGTAGGCGATCAGCTGCTCCTTGTAGGCCAGGAACGCCGCGACGTCGGCGTCGGAGAAGTCGATCGTCCGGCGCAGTGACGCCATGAAGGCCTGCGCGTTGTCGGCCAGGCCGGTGAACCGGTCGACGAGGCTCAGCAACAGCAGGTGCGTCTTCGCCGCGTCCGGCGGCTCGCCAGCCGCCGCCGCTTCGGCGACGGCCAGCAGCCCGCGCAGCTGTTCCGCGATGTCGGACAGGGCCACCGACTGCAGGGCGCCCCGCCGCCCGATCGCCTCCTCATACTTGGCGATCGCCTCCTCCGCCGCGTGCCCCTCCCGGGTGAGCTGATAGAGGTAGCGGGCCCGGTGGAAGTCCTCAACCGTTGTCACCCGGCCGGTGTCGGGGTCGGCGCGCAGGTTGCCCCACTCGGCGAGCTGATCCAGGGCGGCGCGAACGGTTTCCAGCGACGGCCCCGCCCCGATGTCGATCAGGACGTCCTCGGGCCGCAGGTGCACGGTGAAGCGCTGCTTCGCCGAAACGAATGCGTCCAGGATCTGCCGATACAGCGCCGAGTTCTGCGCCTGGAGGTGGGCGAACGGTTGCGCCGGTGAAGCGGTCCCGAGGGGCATGGCGTTCATCCTCGCATCGTCGGACGTGATCTTCCGTGCTGGGACTCACCGTGCGTGCTTGCCTCAACGCCCAGCGGAACAAGACGTGGGCGACGGAGCCTGCCTGCCAGCGAGCCGCTTGACCTACGACGGCCGCAGGTCGCGGCCGGCCGCACGCAGATGGACGACCAGCGTGTCCACGGGAATGCCCAGCACGCTCGCGAGCAACGTCAGCGGATCCGGGTGGCCCTTGCCGGTGAGGTCCTCATAGATGGCGAGCAGCCCGCGCAGGCGGGCGTCTGCGTCCTCGGGCCGGGGGGAAAGTTCGGCGATCCGCCCTTCCACGTACCGGCGCGCCATGATCTGGAACGCGTTCACGCCGAGCATCACGTCGTCGTCCGGCTCCGGGTGGCGATTCTGGTCGGTCGGCATGGCGGTCCGTCCTTTACTCAGGGGGCGGGGGTGGTCGAGGGGGTGGCCGCGCCGATCAGCCCGCCGAAGAAGACCATGACCGTCAGCAGGACCATCGGGGCGACGAAGACGTAGCCGAGGACCAGGCCCGCGACGGCCATGCCTCGGCCCGACTTCGCGTTGTTGCGGGTCTCGTTCAGACCGACGTGGCCAAGAATGACGGCGAGCAGGCACGGCAACCCGAACAGGCACCACCCGCCGAGGACGCCGAGAATCCCGAGCACCATCGACGCTACGGCGACGCCAGAGGTCGGCGACACCTGTACGACAACATGGGCCGCCGGGTAGCCGTACGGCGGGCGCGGGCTTGGTGGCGGGGGAAGGGCCGGCACCGGCGGTGACGGCCGGTACGGGTCGTCGCCGGACTGGTGGGTCACGGTGGCTCCTGTCTGCGCTGGACGGATGTGCGGCGCGTGCCGTGGAGTTGGAGTCGTTCCGCTGGGTCAACCAGGGGCTCAGCGGGCGGGACGCCACTCGCCGCACCTCTCAGAGCTGAAGGCGTAGTCCGAGGAGCGGATGGTGACCTGCACCCGCCGGGCGCTGTTGGTGAAGTAGTTGTCGATGATTCGGCCGGAGCTGTTCTGCCGCTCCCAGTAGCAGCCCTCGACGTCGGTGGCGACGTACGTGCCCGGCTTGGTCTCCTTGCCGACCCGGAAGGTGCCCGGCCCGAACAGCCGCCCCTCCGCCTCGAGCTTGACGTCGGCCTGGCCGCGCCGGACCGCCTCACGCCACTTCTTCGCGTACGGGTGCTTCGGGCAGAGCGTCAGGGCACCGTTTCTCTCAGCAATCTGCGCAGGACTGGCGGCGAACCCCGGCTCGGCGTAGACGTCGTCCGGGTCGACGGCGGCGCAGATCTCGTACAGCGTCGAGATGTCCTGGTCGTCGTAGCCGGACGTCTTGTAGGCGGCCTGCTCGGTGGCGGTGAAGATGGCGACCGTCCCCTCCACCTCGCACGAGCTCGGCTTCGCCGGCCAGACCTGGCTGAAGTCAGGGCGCCCGTCCGCGCCGGGGGAGATCGTGAGTGCGGAATCCCAGCCCTGACCGGTGTCGCACGAGACGGTGATCGGCCCCTGCTGGGGGACGTTCTTCGGGTCGTCCGGGTACGGGTCGAGCCCGTCGGGCATCCCGTCGCCGTCCCGGTCAGGCGGCGGCGTCGGGCTGGGCGTCGGGGACGGGCTCGCGGTGGCGGACGGACTGGCCGAGGGCGTGGACGCGCTACCCGTGGCCGTCGGGTCGTCGCCGCAGCCTGCCAGGACGACGGCCGTCAGCGCGGCGGTGGCCAGCGGGACGCCGACCCGGCGGGTGAGCGGGTGCGACCCGGCCCGACGCAGGAGCGAGGAGGCCGGCGACTGAACGGCGGTGGTGTGGCGGGGGAGGAGCATGACGTCTCCAGGCGTGAGAGTGGGGGATCAGGACGCGACGGCGGCGTGCCAGTCGCGCAGGAACGCGTCGGCCAGGGCGTGCGCCCGCGGGCGTACGTCGAAGGGCTCGCCGACCCGGCGGCGCGCCATGTGCGACAGGCCGTCGGCGGCCTCGTTGAGGGCGTGCCCGCTGTGCCCCCGCACGTGGGCGAACGACAGGTCCGGCCGCTGGCCCACCAGCTCGGCGAGCCGTACGAGGGTCGGCTGGTCCGACCACCGGCGCGGCCGCAGGCTGTAGCCGGCCGGCATGGCGGTGGTGTCGCCGCCCTGCCAGCGGTGCAGGTACCGCAGGGCGCTCAGGCTGTCCAGCAGCACCGTCATGCCGGCCGGCACCGCGTCGTACGCCGACAGCAGGAACTCGACCGCCCGCAACTCGTCGACCAGCACCCGCGAGGCGCCGGTCGGGTCCATCCGGCCCGTACGCCGGCCGCGCAGGCCGTAGTGGCCGTCGCTGACGACGTACCCGATGCCGCCGGCGCAGCCCTTCCAACTCGCGTCGGTCGCGGCGACCAGGGTCGCGGACGCGCCCGCCCAGCGGCCCACCCGGCCGCGGCCCCGCTGCTGCTGCGGCTGCGGCCGGCAGGCCGTGCCGTGCTCAGCGGCCAGCCGCTCGGCGGAGTCGAGCAGCTCGCCGGCCGAGGCGAACGCGTCGTAGTGGGCCGCGGTGACGGACAGCTTCACGGCATCGCCGATCAGCTGGCAGTCCGGGCAGCGGGTCAGCCGTACGTAGGTGCGCAGCGCGAAGGCGCGCTCGCGCAGCGGACCGGGGAGCAACTCCAGGGCGTGGATGAACTCGTCACGACGCACAACGCCTCCTTGACGTGGGAGTGGGTAGGTGGTGATCAGTCCGCGAGCGTGAAGACCATCTGGACGCCGCTGTCCGGGTGGTAACTCCACGAGGCGCGGATTCCGTCCCACTCGCCGGACCGCCGTCCGTCCAGCGCCCTGGTCGCTTCGACCTCCGCTCGCACGGAGTCCGGCATCTCCAGTTCGGACCAGTAGCACTCGAGCTGGTCGAGGCTCAGGCCGCTGGTTTCCTTGCCGAGGCTGCGCAGGGTCAACGTGCTGCCGTCGTCACCCAACCTCGCGTAGTCGTCCGACGCGGCCCCGCACACCTGGCGGGCCGCCTCGAGCGGGGACTGCCGGTTGACGAGTGCGAAAGCGATGCCAGTCGCCAGGATTACGAGGGCCACCGCGGCTACCACGATCAGCACACTGCGGCGCCTCCGTCGAGGCTGCGTGGGCCAGGTCTCGGGGATGAACGGCATCCCGGGTTGTGCAGACTTGCGCGGTTCCTGGGAATGGTGCGCCGGTATCGGGTTGGTCTGGTCGGTCATGGCGGTCTCCGCTGTTGGCTGACGGGTGGGGGTTGCGTCGGAGGCAGTGGGGCGGGCGGATCACCCGCCCCGACCGAATGCGAGAGGTCAGCTCAGCGCGACGGTGACGCCGCCGGAGAACATCGAGTCGTGCAGCTCGAGCTTGGTGAGCTTGACGTTCTTCGGAATGTCGAAGACGAAGACGCCGGTCACCTGGTTGCCGGGGTTGATCTCCTCGAAGAAGGTGCTCTGGTCCTTGTTGGCGTAGAGGCCGGCCTCGGTGTCGGACGAGTACTCGGTGCCGTCCGCGGCGTAGGCCTTCTGGCTGCTGCCGTCGAGCAACTGCGCCTCCTTGCCGATGTTTTTGACGTTGATCGTGACCAGGCAGAACTGGCCCTGGGCCTTGTCGCCGAGCATCGAGGTGCCGACCTTGGTCACGCCGCACTTGGCCGACTTGACCGTGAACTCGAACTTCCCGTCGCGGGCCGGCTGGCCGATCTTGGCGGTCTTCGCCGGCTTGTCGTCGCCCTTGGCACCGCTGTCGCTGCCGGAGCCGCTGGAGCTGTCGGTGGCCCCGGAGCTGCAGCCCAGCGCGACGACGGCGGTGGCGATGAGGGCGAGCGTGGTGGTCTTGCGCATCGAAATCCTCCTGGTGTGAACCGTGGCGGCGTCAATGAGAACATCATCTGTGAACCGTGTCAACGGACATGATGCTTGACGGGTGTGACACACTTCGGAGGTGCAGGTGAACCCGACCATTACGGCGGCGGAGATCGCCCGGCTCGCCGGGGTGGGTCGCGCCGCCGTCAGCAACTGGCGGAAACGCCATCCCGACTTCCCGGCCCCGGTGGGTGGCACCACGGCCAGCCCCGAGTTCGACCTCGCCGAGGTCGAGCGGTGGCTGCGCCGGCAGGGCAAACTCCCCGAGCTGTCCCGGGCCGACCGGCTCTGGCGCCACCTCGCCGCCGTCGGGGAGACCCCCGCGACCGGGCTGGCCGCCGTCGGCGCCCTGCTGCTCGCCGGGCAACGCGGCGGACGACCACGCCGTGGACACACCGACACCTCCGTCGTCGCCGACCTGCGACCGGAAATCGACGCGCTCGCCGACGAGTTGGGGCCGCAGACCGCCTTCGACGAGCTGTGGCAGCGCTTCTCCGCGCCCGCTCCGGGTCGTCCCTGGGCCACCCCGGATGAGCTGGCCGACCTGATGGTCGAGCTTGCCGGCGTCGGCGGCGGCTCCGTCCTCGATCCGGCCGCCGGGTCCGGCGCCACGCTGCGGGCCGCCGTCCGGGCCGGCTGTGTCGCGGCGTACGGGCAGGAACTCGACGAGGACCTCGCCCGATTGGCCGGGCTCTGGCTCGCCCTGCGCGAGGTGCCCGGCGAGGTGTGCCCCGGCGACTCACTGCGCGCCGACGCGTTCGCCGGCCGCACCGTCGACGCCGTCATCTGCCACCCGCCGTTCGGCGTCACGAACTGGGGCAACGAGGAACTCGGCTACGACCCGCGCTGGGAGTACGGCGTCCCGCCACGCACCGAGCCGGAGCTGGCCTGGGTGCAGCACGCGCTGGCCCACCTCCGCCCCGGCGGGCACGCCGTGATCCTGATGCCGCCGGCGGCTGCCGGGCGGCGCGCGGGCCGGCGGATCCGAGCCGAACTGCTCCGCCGCGGCGCGCTGCGCGCCGTCATCGCGCTCCCGAGCGGTGTGGCCGCGCCGCACGGCGTACCGCTGCATCTGTGGGTGCTGCGACGGCCGACGGCCGACGCATCCGCCCCGGCGCGGGCGCTGCTGGTCGACGCCGCGGAGGGCGACCTTCCCGACCTCTCCGCGCGGGTCCTTGCCGCCTGGAGGGCCTTCACCGCTGCACCCGACGCCGAGATCGAGGAGGTCGGCTTCGCCCGCGCGGTGCCGGTCATCGAGCTGCTCGACGAGGAGGTCGACCTCACCCCCGCCCGCCGGCAACCGGCCGTCGGGGGCAAGCAGAGCGGCGAGCATCTGGTACGCACCAGAGAGCGGCTGGTTGCCATCGTCGGCGACCTGCCGGCGCTGATGCCGCAGGTCACGCCCGTGCCCGACGGGGTAGCGCCGCTCGTCGTCACCGTCGCCGAGCTGGCCCGCAGCGGCGCGTTGCAGCTGATCGGCCCCATCCGGGTCAACTCGTCCACGGATGGTGGCGGATCGACCGGTGGGGCGCCGGTGCTCACCGTGCAGGACGTGCTGGCCGGCGTCGACGCCTCCGGCCAGGCCGACAACCGGCTCGGCCAGGAGATCCCCCTGGCGGTGGGCGATGTCGTGGTGCCGATGATCGCCCGCACGCTCACGCCTCGGGTGATCACCGCCGAGGGAGCCCTGCTCGGTCGCAACCTCTACCTGCTGCGCACCAACCCGGCGGCGCTCGACCCGTGGTTTCTCGCCGGGCAACTGCGCACCTCGGCCAACGAGAAGCAGGCGTCGAGCCTCTCCGGGACCCTCCGCTTCGACATCCGGCGAGCCCAGGTGCGGCGCCTGCCGCTCGACGAGCAACGGGCGCACGGGGAGGCGTTCCGGCGCCTCGACGCCTTCGAGTCGGCAATCCGACAGGCGGCGTCGCTGGGGGCCGAGCTGGTCCAGCTCACCGCGGACGGCCTCGCGCGGGGGTCACTCCAGGCTGAGCAGCGGTCGAGCCGTAAGCGACCGAGCAGGTAAGGGACCAATCGCCGTCCCTGCTGACGAAACGGGCTCCCCGTCCGGCCGGGTGGTGGACTGCACCGCCCCGGCGCACCGGCCATACTCCTTCACTTGAGGCAATCGAAAGGAACCTGGTGAGTACCAAGCACCAAGAGCTCACGGACTTGATCTGGAACGTGGCCGACCTGCTCCGCGGCGACTACAAGCGCTCCGAGTACGGCCGCGTGATTCTCCCGCTGACCGTGCTGCGCCGCCTGGACTGGGTGCTGGAGCCGACGAAGGATGCGGTGCTCGCCAAGCACGCCCAGCTCAAGCAGCTCGGCGTGCAGAACATGGATCCGGTGCTGCGTAAGGCCGCTGGTCTGTCGTTCTACAACACCAGCGAGATGTCCTTCCGCAAGCTGCTCGGCGACCAGGACCACGTCGCGATCAACCTGCGTGCCTACATCGGCGGCTTCTCGCCCGGCGCGGTCGACGTGCTCGACAAGTACGGCTTCGACGCCCAGATCAGCCGGCTTGCCGAGGCCGGTCTGCTCTACCAGGTGGTCGCCAATTTCGTTGACGTCGATCTGCGTCCGGATGTGGTCTCCAACCACCAGATGGGCTACGTCTTCGAGGATCTGATTCGACGCTTCTCTGAAATCAGCAACGAGACCGCCGGTGAGCACTTCACCCCGCGCGAGGTCATCAAGCTGATGGTCAACCTGCTGCTCGCTCCCGACGAGGACGACCTGGTCACCCCCGGCATCGTCCGCAAGATCTACGACCCAGCCTGCGGCACCGGCGGCATGCTCAGCGAGGCCCAGGACCACATCCAGGAGCACAACCCGCACGCCACCGTCGAGGTGTACGGGCAGGAGCTCAACGGCGAGACGTACGCGATCTGCCGCTCCGACATGATGCTCAAGGGCGGCGACCCGACGAAGATCGCCTTCGGCAACTCGTTCAGCCAGGACGGCCACGAGAGCGAGCGCTTCGACTACATGCTCGCCAACCCGCCGTTCGGCGTGGAGTGGAAGAAGGTCGAGAAGTTCATCAAGGACGAGCACGCCCGCGGCTTCGCCGGCCGCTTCGGTGCCGGCCTGCCCCGGATCAACGACGGCTCGCTGCTCTTCCTCCAACACATGATCTCGAAAATGAAGCGCCCCGAGGATGGCGGCAGTCGCCTCGCGATCGTCTTCAACGGCTCGCCGCTGTTCACCGGCGCCGCCGGCTCGGGGGAGTCGGAGATCCGGCGCTGGATCCTGGAGAACGACCTCCTGGAGGGCATCGTCGCGCTGCCCGACCAGCTCTTCTACAACACCGGCATCTCCACGTACTTCTGGATTCTCACCAACCGCAAGGACCCGGCCCGCCGCCGTAAGGTCGTGCTGCTCGACGGCCGCGACTACTGGACCAAGATGCGTAAGAGCCTCGGCGACAAGCGCAAGATGCTCACCGAAGAGCACATCGCCGAGCTGACCCGGGCGTACGTCGGGGCACTGTCCATCGCAGATGACCCGGAGCACCCGCAGTACGCCAAGGTGAAGGTCTTCAAGACCACCGACTTCGGCTACCAGCGCATCACCGTCGAGCGCCCGCTGCGGCTGCGCTTCGAGGTCACCGAGGAGACGGTCGCCCTGCTGGCGGAGGCGAAGCCGGTCCTCAAGTACGCGGAGCGGGAGTCGCTGCTGGCGGCGGCGAAGTCGCTGATCGGTACGTCGTCTGCGACGCGGGCTGAGTTCGCGATGAAGCTGAACGGGCTGGGCAAGCTGCCGGCGCCGGTGGAGAAGGCGGTGTGGGAGGCGTTCTCGGTCAGCGACCCGGAAGGAGAGGTGCAGGCCGACCGCAAGGGCAAGCCGCTGCCGGACGCTGACCTGCGGGACAACGAGAACGTGCCGCTGGACGAGGACATCCACGACTACCTCAAGCGAGAGGTGCTGCCCCACGTCCGGGACGCGTGGATTGACGAGACGAAGACAAAGATCGGGTACGAGATCCCTTTTACGCGGCATTTCTACGTCTACGAACCTCCGCGCCCACTTACTGAGATCGACGCCGAGATCACGACGCTTGAAGCTGAGATTCAGACCCTGCTTCGCGAGGTGACGAGGTGAGCATTGGACTTGCCGGGCTCCGGACCCCGACCTCGTGGGATTGGTGGCCGCTGAAACACGCCGTCCGTTCTATCAATCGAGGCTCCGCGCCGGACTATGCGGACGACGGGCCGGTGTGGGCCGTTAGCCAGGCCGTTAACCAGCCCGGGGGTCTTGATTGGAGCCGGGCCCGCTTCCATGCCACCGGTGGAGATCCTTCGGCACTAAAGGGGCTTTTGCGGTCGGGTGACATCCTAGTGAACTCGACGGGGCGAGGCACCTTGGGCCGGGTGGGCTACTTCTCAGGCACTCCCGATAGTCGGGTTGCGATGGCCGACGGCCATGTGACCAGGATCCGGGTGCGGCCGGACGTGCTCCATCCCCGATACGCTTATTACTACCTTTCCTCCGAGCCGTTCCAGCACTACATCTACTCCGCTCTCATCGTTGGAGCGACTAACCAGATTGAGCTCGTTGGCGAGCGGTTATCATCCGCACCGGTCCCAGTTCCGCCGATTGAGGATCAGCGGCGCATTGCCGACTTCCTCGATGCGGAAACAGAGCGCATTGATAAGGTTCGTGCAGCACGTGGTCGGACCAAGGCGCTCTTCCAGGTCAAGCGTGAACGAATCATTGAGCGCTTGGTCGCCCACGAGAGGGGCGCTAGCGATGGGCTGGTCCCCCTGAAGCACATCGTCGACGCTGTTACGGTTGGAATTGTAGTTACACCGGCTGCATGGTATGTGGAGAGTGGTGGCGTACCAGCGCTACGGGGTATCAACGTTAAGCCGGGAAGAATTGACGCAACAAATCTTGTTCAGATCAGCCCGGAGGGGCACCTCGCGCACCATAAGAGCCGGCTTAAATCTGGCGACTTGGTTGTAGTGCGTACTGGTCAGGCCGGTGCTGCCGCAGTCGTGCCCCCCGAGTTCGATGGTGCTAACTGCGTCGACCTAGTCATCGTTCGGCCCGGGCCGTCCCTCGTTCCGAGGTTCGCCGAATACCTGCTGAACTCCAGTTACGCGAAACGGCGAGTGGCGGAGTTTGCGGTCGGCACCATTCAGTCCCACTTCAACGTCGCTGCCATGAAAGCAATGCCCATACCCAGACACTCGATGATTGAGCAGCAACGCATTGTCGCAGAGATCGACAAGGCCATACAGCCAATCGACGAAGCAACGAGCCGCATGGAGGAGCAGGACCGACTGCTGGCTGAGCGGCGTCGGGCGCTGATTACGGAAGCAGTAACCGGGCAGATCGACCTTACAACGGTATAAGGGGGTCTCGCATGAGCGTTTGTCACCGTCAGCGGAGTTTGGGCTGGCTCGGTGGGGGGCGGCTCTCTCCAGAGAGGCGACTTCCATCGCAAGGATGGGGGCGGTCGTGAGCTTTAGTGCGGCTCGGCTTACCTGCTTTGCCCTAATCTCGGCTCTTGAGGAGGACCTACGCCTGGAGGTCGAGAGCCTTCATGGGGGCCAAGGAGTAGACGCGATCCTGCCACCCGTGATTGCGTCCAAGGCCCAGGAGCGGCGAGCCAGGGATCATGGGAAGGCGGCTGCTCGATCGGAGGTTGCGCTCCTGCCGTATCTTGACTTCGCTGACAGCTACGAGGTCCTGCTGGGGCGAAAAACTGACCTAGCGCCTGCTGTTTTGGAGAAACTAGCCCACCTTGCGCCCGCACTTGGCCGTATTGCGGCGATCCGAAATCGAGTCGCGCATACTCGGCCAATGGAGATCGACGATCTCCCAGCTCTGCTTGACGTTGTAGGAAAGTTGGTTGATCGGAGCGGAAATCACTGGACGACCATTGCGGAGACCCGTAGGAGACTCCAACAGGATCCTGCCTACGTCCTTGGGCTTAAGATCGACTTGCCCATCGACACCACACGCAGTCCTCAACATAATCTACCGGTGCCGGATTTCGACGAGACAGGATTTTTTGGTCGCCAGCAGCAGTTGATCCGGATTAAAAGGGCCATCAAAGGGGCGTACCCTGTCGTTTCCGTTCTTGGTGAGGGAGGGATTGGGAAGACGTCTCTTGCGCTGAAGGCTGCCTATGATTTACTTGATGACGAAGCCGTACAATTTGACGCTTTCGTTTGGGTCAGTGCTAAGGCGACCGTCCTTACTCCAGACGAGATTCGACGTATTAGCGGTGCGATCAAGGACTCGTTGGGGCTGTTCACTCGAGCAGCGGAAGAACTGGGCGTTCTCGGGCCCGGCACTGATCCCGTAGAGGAAGTGCTCGACTACCTTGAGAACTTCCGCATCCTACTTATTCTCGACAACCTTGAAACGGTGCTGGATCAACGGCTCCGAAACTTTCTGCTCGATCTGCCGCTTGGCAGTAAGGTCATCATCACCAGCAGGATCGGGCTCGGTATCGAGAATCCTGTAAGCCTGGGGGCCCTATCCGAAGATGAAGGTGCTCGCCTCCTACGCGCCGTTGCGGGAATCCGCGGAGCGCGGGCGCTTACCGAGATGCCGAACGAAATGATTCAGGGTTTCGTGAGGAAGATGGGCGGGCATCCGGCGTATCTTAAATGGTTCGTTGCTGGAGTCCAAGCAGGGAAGAGGCCCGAGGATCTTGTCTCCGAAAATGCACTCCTCTTGGATTTCTGCATGTCAAACGTCTACGGCTACCTGAAGGCGGACGCGCAAAACGTACTCCGCTGCATGCAGGTCCTGCCGGGTGCTCGCAATCAGGGCGAACTCGCATTCTTAACCGAGTTCTCTGCCACTCGTATGCAGGCAGCGTTGCTCGAGCTAATCACGACAAATTTCGTCCAGATGCGAAGTCAGAGCACGAATGCTTCCGAGATAGTTGACACTACTTACCAGCTCACGGACTTCGGCAAGCAATATCTGGATAGTCGGCACCCCGTTTCTGCGCTCGACAGGGCTGAGCTTATTCGGCGTCATCAACAGCTTCACAGCGTTGGCGCAGACCTGCGTGCGGAAGGCTCGGCGAGCCCTTATTCGCCGGAAACGGTTGATGTTCGGGGGACGGGCGACTTCAACGTTGCCCGCTTGCTACGGGATGCGCTCCTAGCTGCGGCCCGTGGGAACACGGATGAGGGCCTGTCGAACTGCCGTGAGGCTCAACTCCTTGCTCCTACGTATCACGAGGCGTGGCGGGTGGAGGCCCACATTCAAGTCCTCCGCAGTGATTTCGGCGGGGCGCGAGCCGCCTATGAACGGGCCCACGAACTTGCTCCACTGTCACCGACCCTTAACTACTTCTTCGGTAGCTTTCTCCTGGACCAAGGGGATTACCCTGCTCGAGGGCTGGAACTCCTCCAAGCTGCAGCGCGCGTAGATGATGCCCATACCGCGATCATTAATCAGATTGCGTGGGCTCATCTCCGTTTGGAAGACTATGTCTCTGCAATTCAAGTTGCCGAGCATGCTCTCTCGACCGGTTCGCCGTATCAACCCGATCTGGTGCCTGCAGTCATAACCGCGTTCCGGGCCGCAGTTTACTGGGCAATCTCTGACCGCGATAAGGGAAACCTCGATAGCTCGCTGCATGCGTTGGAAGTGGGCGCCGAGTTGGCCAAGATTGCGCCCGTAGGGCTTTTGGTAGACGAATCGCGCGATCGGATGGTTCAACTTGGATTGATTTGCGCCGAAATAGCCGAACTTTCCGATGAGAACTTCGTCGTGCGGAAGGCTCGGGATTTCCAAAGCCAACTGTACGACAAGCTAAATATTGTCGACCAAGGCTGGCTCGAGCGGCGCGTCGGAACAGTGAAGTTTATTTCCGATAAATACTTCGGCTTCGTTACCTACGCTGGCCATGACTATTTCTACCATCTTAGGGACCTCGCTGATTCTACCGAATGGGAATATATCGGTGGGGGCACCTCGGTGGCATTCAGTCCGAATCGAAGCCATCCAAGGGGCTACAGAGCCGAGGGTGTTCGCTGGCTCGGCTAGATAACTTGTGCGAAGTGTTGGCAGTAGGTTTCAAGATGACGTGGTGAGGTCTTGTGGCAGTCGGAGATGAGCGATCGTTCGAGGCGGCGGTCGAGAATGCGCTGCTGGGTGCCGGGTGGCTTGGCGGGGTAGCCGGAAGTTATAGCCATCAATGTGCGATCGATGCCGCCGAACTGTTCGCGTTTGTTGGAGCCACCCAGCCGGATGAGTGGTCGAAGCTGCTGGCCTACCACGGGAACAACCCGGACGAGGCGCAGCGGCAGTTCGCTCAGCACCTTGCCAAGCAGATCGACGAGCGCGGCCCGCTCGACGTCCTGCGCCGTGGCGTCAAGGACAAGGGTGTCCTCATCCGCCTCGCCTACTTCAAGCCCGCCCACGCCATCACCGATGACGCGCTCAAGCTCTACCGCGCCAACCGCCTCACCGTCACCCGCCAACTCGCCTACTCGACCAGCAACAACAACACCCTCGACCTGGTGCTCTTCGTCAACGGCATCCCGCTCGCCACGGCCGAGCTGAAGAACCCGCTGACCGGCCAGACCGTCGAGGACGCCAAGGAGCAATACCGCAAGAGCCGTGACCCGAAGGAACTGCTCTTCGCTCGGCGTACCCTCGTGCACTTCGCCGTGGATCCCGACCTGGTCTTCGTGACGACGAAGCTGGCGGGGGAGAAGACCCGGTTCCTGCCCTTCAACACCGGCTCGGACGGGCCGGGTGTCTCCGGCGGCGCCGGCAACCCGCCGGCCGGCGCATCGGGTTACCGCAGCTCCTACCTGTGGGAGCAGATCTGGCACCCCGACACCTGGATGGACCTGGTGCGGCGGTTCCTGCACACCGACAAGGACTCCGGGAGCCTGATCTTCCCGCGCTACCACCAGTGGCACGCGGTCACCCAGCTCACCGACCACGCGGCCCGCCACGGCTCCGGCCACAACTACCTGGTCATGCACTCGGCCGGGTCGGGCAAGTCGAACACCATCGCCTGGCTGGCGCACCGGCTGTCCAGCCTGCACACGGCGCCCGTGGTCGACAACGAACGGCTGCGCCCGAACGAGCCGGTCTTCGACAAGGTCATCATCATCACCGACCGGGTGGTGTTGGACCGGCAGTTGCAGGACACCGTCTTCCAGTTCGAGCACGTGCCGGGCGTGGTGCAGCGGATCGACAAGGACTCCGCGCAGCTCGCCGCCGCCCTCCAGGGCGAGACCGCCAAGGTGGTCATCACCACCATGCAGAAGTTTCCCTACATCCTCGACAAGGTGCAGGGGCTCAAGGGCAAGCGGTTCGCGGTCATCGTCGACGAGGCGCACTCGTCGCAGTCCGGCGACTCGGCCGCCGCGCTGAAGAAGGTGCTGCTCAAGCTCGGCAGCGACGACGTGGACGAGTCGGGCGACCTGCTCACCGCCTCCGCGCTGGCCCGGGGCAGGCACGAGACGCTGTCGTACTTTGCGTTCACCGCCACGCCGAAGCCGAAGACCCTCGAACTCTTCGGCACGCCGCACCCGGTCACCGGGAACCCGCAGCCGTTCCACACGTACTCGATGCGCCAGGCCATCGAGGAGGGCTTCATCCTCGACGTGCTGCGCAACTACGTGACCTACAAGGCGTACTGGAAGCTGGCCAACGCCAACCCCGACGACCCGGACGTCGACCCGAAGAAGGCCGGCGCGCAGCTCGCCCGCTTCGCCAGCCTGCACCCGACGATGCAGGCACAGAAGGCGGAGATCATCGTCGAGCACTTCCGCAAGCACACCGCGCCGCGCCTCGGCGGTCGCGCCAAGGCCATGGTGGTCACCGGCTCCCGCGAAGCCGCCGTCCGCCTGCACACCGCCATCCGCAAGTACGTCGACATGCAGGGCTACGTCGGCTGCGACTCCCTGGTCGCCTTCTCCGGTGAGCTGGAGGTCGACGGCGTCGAGCACACCGAGGCGCGGGTCAACGGGTTCAGCGAGGGTGAGCTGCCCGAGAAGTTCGCCTACACCGCCGCCGACGACAAGCATGCCGGCACGCCGAGGGCCAAGCAGGACACCGAGTACCGGATTCTGGTCGTCGCCGAGAAGTACCAGACCGGCTTCGACCAGCCGCTGCTGACCACGATGTACGTCGACAAGCTGCTCAAGAGCGTCGCCGCCGTGCAGACCCTGTCCCGGCTCAACCGCACCCACCCGCTCAAGGCCCAGGGCGACATCTTCGTCCTCGACTTCGTCAACGAGGCCGGCGACATCGCCGAGCAGTTCAAGCCGTACTTCGAAACCGCTGCCACCACGCCCACCGACCCGAACCTGCTCTACACCGCCCAGAACGCGGTCACCGGGTATCCGGTGCTGGTCGACTCGGAGATGCAGGCGTACGCCGAGGCGCTGCTCGCCGCGGAGCGCAAGGCGACCAGCGACACCGGCCTCCAGCGGGCGCACGCCGCGCTCTACCGCTTCACCGACCCGGCCGTCGACCGCTACAAGGCCCTCGCCGCCGACGACCCCGAGGCCGCCGACGGCTTCCGGTCCGCGCTGCGCGACTACACCCGGATGTACGCGTTCCTCAGCCAGGTCGTGCCCTACCACGACGAGGACCTGGAACGCCTCTACCTCTACGGGCGTGCGCTGCTCAACCGGCTGCCGCGCAGGCAGGACCCGTCCGTCGACATCGGCGAGGTGCAGCTCACCCACCTGCGGGTCAGCAAGACCGGCGAGCACGACGCCTCGCTGTCGCCCGAGGGCGAGCAGATGCTGCCCGGCTTCGTCGGCGGGGGAGCGGGTCGGCAGCACGACCCGGAGAAGGTGGCCCTGTCGGAGCTGATCGACGCGTTCAACGACAAGTTCGGAATCGGGCTCGGCGAGTCGGACAAGGTCTGGGTCGAGCAGCAGATCGTCGCCCTCGCCGAGGATGGGACGCTCGAAGCCGCCGCGATGGTCAACGACGAGAGCAACTTCGGCGTGGTCTGCGACAAGCGGATCGAGGACGTGATCCTGTCGCGGCACGACGACAACGGCAAACTCATGCAGCGCTACCTCGACGACGAGAGCCTGCGGTCGCAGCTCAACCAGTTCGCGCGCCGGCAGGCGTACCAGATGATCCGCCGCCGCAAGGGCATCGCATAACCTGAATGAATGGTCCCGTGGGTGGGACCGGCTGCTCGCGCTGGGAGGCGATGGCGATGCAGGCGCAGGACCGCGTGGCCGAGCGCTACGAACTCACGTACGCGGTCGGTCACGGCGGCATGGGCGAGGTGTGGGCCGGCTTCGACGAGAAGCTCGACCGGCCCGTCGCCATCAAGTTCCTCCGCAAACTCTCCATCCCCGAGGGCGAGCGGGAGAACGCGGTCGAGCGGTTCATGCGGGAGGCCCGGGTGACCGCCCGGCTGGATCACCCCGGGGTGCCCAGCGTGCACGACGTCGGTGTTCAGGGCGACGACATCTACATCGTCATGCAGCTCGTACCCGGCATGCTCCTCTCCGACCTGGTCGCTGAACGCGGCTGGCTCTCCGTGCCGTGGGCCGCAGCGATCGGGGCGCAGATCTGCTCCGTGCTGGCGACGGCGCACGCGGCCTCGCTGGTGCACCGCGACCTCAAGCCGCAGAACCTGATGGTGACACCCACCGGCTCGGTCAAGGTCCTCGATTTCGGGGTGGCTGCGCTGCTCGGTCCGGCAGACGTACCCCGGCTGACCGCCACCGGCCACACCCTCGGCACGCCCACCTACATGGCGCCCGAGCAGGCGTTGAACAGCACGGTGGGCCCGAAGGCCGACCTGTACGCGCTCGGTTGCGTGCTGTTCGAACTGCTGACCGGCAATCCGCCCTACCGGGCGGACAACCCGCTCGGCATGCTGCACCGGCACATGAACGACCCGATCCCCTCGGTGACGGACCATCGCGCAGGCGTGCCGGATGCGTTGGTGCAGCTCGTCGTGCGGATGCTCGCCAAGGACCCGCAGCACCGTCCCGGGTCCGCCGCCGAGGTGTACGAGATCCTGATGCCGCTCGGTGCTGTCGAGTCGGACCTTGCCGCCGATCTGGCGATGGCGGCCGTGGACGGCCAGGGGGTCGATCCGACGATGCCCTACCGGTACCCCTTCGGGCCGCTGCCGCCCCGGGCGCCCCTCGCCCCCACGAAGATCGACGTGGTGCGCCCCCGCAACGCTCCGGAGGTTGTCCACGTCCCCTCTCCCGACGAGCTGGCGGAGGTCGAGGAGCGGGCCTGGGAACTGGCAGAGGAGGAGCGGTTCACCCAGGCGGCCGAGTTACTGGAGACCGCACTGCGCCCGATCCGCAAGGCCCACGGCGCGGCCAAGCAGCCGAGGATCCTTGAGCTGCGTGTCAACCTGGCCAACCTCTACGTGCTCGCCGGCGCGTTCCGGCAGGCCCTGCCCGAATTCCAGCGGCTGATCCCCGACCTGGCCGCGCGACCGATGCCCGACCAGGAGCTGATCTGGCAGTGTCGGCAGCAGGCGGCTGTCTGCCAGGCGGAACTGGGCGAGGCTGCTGAGGCGCTGGCTGAGCTGCGCTCCCTGCTCGCCGAGGAACAGCGGGGGCTATCCCCGGATGCGGCAGAGCTGTTCCCGTTGCGGCAGCAGATCGCGATGCTCACCGCCGGGCTCGGCGACGTGACAGATGCTCGGGGTCAGCTGACGGACCTTCTGCGAGATGTCACTGACCGGTACGGGTCGGAGTCGTCCGCTGCGGAGGAGATTGCGGCGCTGCTCAGCCATCTCCACCGGCTGGACGAGAACCTGCTCGATGACACGAGCGGACGAAGTGAGGGGCGATGAGCACGTTCGAGCTGGAGGACGCCCTCAAGCAGTGCGTCGAGCGGGTGGCGCGCTTCCGCCGCCAACACCACCGCATCGGTGAGCAGAACACCAAGGCAGGGCTCATCGAACCCGTCATCGGAGCGCTCGGGTGGGACCTGTTCGACCCGGACGAGGTGCACCGGGAATACCGGCGACGCGGCACTGACAATCCCGTCGACTACGCCCTGCTCCTGCTTCGGACGCCACGGCTGTTCGTCGAGGCCAAGGGTCTCGGGGAGAATCTCGACGATCCACGATGGGCCAATCAGACCATCAGCTACGCCGCGGTGGCCGGTGTCGAATGGGTGGCGTTGACCGATGGCGCGGAGTGGCGGATCTACAACGCCCATGCGCCCGTACCCATCGAGCACAAGCTGTTCCGCGCCGTCCGACTGGAGGACAGCCTCGATGAGGCCGTGGAGTTGCTGTCGTTGCTGAGCAAGGACAACATGCGGGACAACCGCATCGAAGAACTCTGGAAGGGCTACTTCGTCGACCGGCAGGTCCACGGCGAGCTGCTCGAAATGTTCGGGGATGGGGAACCGGCAGCGGAGCTGGTGGCGATGTTGGACCGCCGCCTGTCGAGGCTTACTCGGGACGAGATTCGTGCCAGCCTCATCCGCGTTCGTGCCACCTTCGACTTCCCGTCGTCGGCAGCCTCCACCGGCGTTACGCCTGTCAGCCACCTTGGTGCTACGGCACATGTCGAGGCGGTGCCCGTCGCGCCTCCAACGGTGACCCCCGCGTTGCCCCAGCAGCAAACTCCGGTCCGCCCTGCCAAGAGCCGTTCGCACAAGCGGCCGGTGTCGGAGGGGGAACGCGCGCTGAAGGTGATCGACTTGATCAGGGCCGGTCGGTTGCGCCCGGGCAGCAGACTCTACGGGAAGTACCTCGGCAAGCAGTACGTCGCCGAGCTGCTGGCGGATGGCAGCATCCGCTACGGCGGTCGGACCCTCGGCTCCCCGAGTGCGGCCGGCGAGGCCGTGAAAGTTGAGGTGCACGGCCCTTCCATCACAGCTACCCGCCGAGCCACCGACGGGCTCGACTTCTGGTCCGCGGAGGACGCCCGCGCCGGTGACGTGGTGTCGCTCAAGGAGATCCGGCGACGCCTCGCGACGGAGGAGCAGGTATGAAACAGCCGCTGATTCTCGCGGAGATCCTCGCGATCCTCGGCGAACCGCAGTCCGTCACCGACCTGAAGCGATACTTCGGGCACGCAGGCGAATCGGCTTTCACCGGTGGACAGTTCGAACGACTCGGAGGCGGTGGCGACCGACCGGAGACCTGCAACCTCGTCACGGCGGAGGACCTGATCGCGGTCGAACTGCTCAGCGTCCGGGTGCCGCCGCGTACCGCCTTGGACCTGTTGCAGGGCGCTCTCGGAGAGGCAGTGTCGGCGGAGCTGGGCAAGATACCGACAACCGTTGCGCTGGGCCACCCCGACGCGTTGCCTCTCGTAGAGAAGGGGAAACCCGCCTACAGGGCGTGGCGGCTGCTGCGGAAGGCCGAAGGGATCGGCTGGGTCGTGGCAGGGAAACTGCTCGCCCGCAAGCGGCCTCATCTCGTGCCGGTCTACGACGAGGTTGTCGCCTGCGCCTTCCGCACGAGCAAGGGCTTCTGGCGCTGGCTGCACGACCGTCTGGGGGAGCAGGACGGGATCCTCGCCGAACGGCTCGCCGATCTCCGGCGGCAAGCCGAACTGCCGGATACCATCTCCCTGCTTCGGATTCTCGACGTCATCATGTGGATGCGCCACCGTGACGAGCACACCGGCTACCGCTGCCGGGGCGTCCGACTCCCTACGAGCGGCCGTTAGCGTTGCGCCCTTGGGGCTGTCGGGGGTCGTAGCGGCCCTCCAGATACGCGATGAAGCGTTCTGGATGTTGAATGTAGGTGCTGATCGTGGACGGCCTGTGGTTGCCGGCGGCGAGGAGTGCTTGGTGATACTTGGCCAGTTCCTGCCGAAGCTCGTCGGTCGTCCAACTCCGCTGTGTCATAGCGCCATCATGTAGCTTGCGGTGCTATCGCGACAGCGGAGCTGGGGCAAGGGCATGGTGGTTCAAAGCATCAGGCCGCCGCTCTTCACTCCGCTGACGAAGGTCTGCCAGGCATCCGAAGCGAAGGCCAATGCCGGACCGTAGGCGTCCTTCGAGTCACGCACGGCGACGGCACCAGGCAGGTTGGTGGCCACCTCGACGCAGTTGCCGCCGTTGCCCCCGCTACGAGTGCTCTTGCGCCAGACGGCGCCGGTCAGGTCAGTCATGCCGCAGCTCCCCGATGATCCCCTTGATCATGTCGCTCGATTGTGCCTCATCGAGGGCCAGCGCATCGAGGCTCTTCCAGGCGGCCCGGTAGGCGGCCAGCTCGTCGGGCTTGTCCAGGTACAGCGCTCCGGTCAGAGACTCGCTGTAGGCGACTGACGGCTCCGGTGCAGCCCGACCGCCTTTTGTGGCGGGGAAGTCGAGGATGACGAAGGAGCCGGCGACCGCGCCGGAGTGCGGCCCGGCGGTGAAGGGCAGCACCCGCACGCTGGCATTGGGCAGGCTGGCGACCTCCAGGAGTTGACCGAGTTGCCCGACCATCACGCTGCGGCTGCCGACGGTGCGGCGGAGCACCGCCTCCGACAGGATCGCGTCGAGCTGCGGTGGCTGGGGTAGCCGTCGAGTGAGTAGCGCTTGGCGTTGCTGCCGTACCTCGACCGCGCGTTCGCGCTCCTCCTCGCTGAGCGAAGGGCGGTCGAGTTGGGCGAGTCCGAGGGCGTACTGGCGAGTCTGGAGCAGCCCGGGGATTAGCGTCTCCTCGTACTGCCTGAGGTAAGCGGCGGCGGATTCCAGGCCCACATACAGCTCGAACCAGCTCGGGACCGCGTCCCCGTACGCGTGCCACCAGCCCTTCGACTTCGTCTCCGTGGCAAGCCCACGCATCGCCTCGGTCATCTCGGCGGACACCCCGTACAGCTCGCACATCGCCTTGACGTCGAGCACTCGGACCGGGCCCATGCCGCATTCGATCCGCCAGATCTTCTGCCGGCTGTATTCGAGGGCCTCGGCGGCGGCGTCGAGGGTCACGCCTGCCTCGGTGCGGTACTGGCGCAGCAGCCGGCCGAGTTGCCGGCGCGGCACGGTCGATCCGACATCCTCGGTCACCCGGACACTCCCTGATTCCATCGCGCAACACTGCGTCAACCGGTCATGTAACAGCTATCGATAGCAGCAAAGAAAGTCAATACTTCTGGGAAGAATTCTGCCGTGGAACGTTGCCTCGATGCTGCGCATCGTCACAGGATGACCACAAGCCCTGGTGTCGTACCGCTGATCGAAGCTGCGGCGGCAGGGCGGGGTGGGCCCGTGCGTGCGGGGAGGGCGGACGGACCCACCCCTTCCAGTACACGAGGGAGAGGCAGGCAGCAGATGAGCGTCCGCAACCAGCGACCGGGAGCGACCTACCGTTCCTCGGCGTACACCAGCCTGCTGCCGTGGCAGGTGCGTGAGCGCCGCTTCAAGTCGGTCGGGCTCGGACGCCGCGGCCTGGAACCGGCCGACGTGTACGACTTCCTCGACCGCGTCGCCGGCGACATGGCCACCGTCTACGCCGCCCTGGCCGCCAGCGGCCGAGAAACCGCCGTCATCAAGGACGCGCTGCGCCGCTGGCAGTCCGAGCAGGCCCGCGCCCGTGCCGACTGGGGACACGAGGCATGACCCAGCGGTACGTCATTCACCTGCCCGTCGCCGCCGCCGACCTGCCGGCGGCGCAGCGGCTGGCCCGGGTGATCAGCCGTTGGCTGCTGGTGTTGCCGCAGACCGACCCGGGGGAGATCACCGTCTCCGACGAGGACAACCAGAACGTGCGTCACCGGGTCTACTGCGACCTGCGGATGTCCGGCGGTCGGCGCTGCCTGCTCCGTGCCGACCACGACGGTGTCTGCTCCCGCCGCCTTTCTCGGTGAGTGTGGTGCCGACTGGTTACGGGAAGCTAGAAGCTGGTGCCGGTTCGGTGTCACGGAGCGGAGGGAACGGCTGCTGTTCGAACAGACCGACTTCACGGCTGAGCTGTGGTGGGTTCTTGGCCGCACCGCACTGCACGACGCGGTTGACCGACTCGACGGTGCTCACGTCGACGGGGACGGCGTCGTGTGCGTCGAGGCCGGTCGGAGCTCGCGCCACTCGCTCATCGCGGCGCTGGATACGCTCCGTGACTTTCCGGACGTCCACGTCGTGGCCGAAGGCGGGCCGGAAACTCATGGCTGGTGGAATGGCCGGCGACTGCTGGTGGTGACCCGGTCGGGACCGGTATGGCGGGCGGAGTTGTGGAAGGGGTTGCTGACCGGTATCGCCGTGTTCGCCCGTGGCATGCCCTTGCGTCCTGCCGACCAGAGATGGACGGCACCCATGCCCGAGGAAGCCTTCGCGCACGCAGAGACGGGGTCGCCAGGTGCGCTGCTTCGGTGAACAGGCGTAGAGGAGCAATCGAGACAGCCAACCTCACCGTTGCCGAGCGGGTTTTGCAGGAGTTGCTGCGGACGCGGCTCCCGCTCGACGACGACGTGCTCGCGCGGCGGCTCGGCGTACAGCTCCGGCAGACGATCAACAAGGTGTGCCGCAGGCTCGAAGAGGACGGACGAATCCGCCGCTACATCGGCTCGAGGGGGAAGATCGTCAACGAGTACCTCGCCGGCACACGTCCCGCAGGCTCAATTGTGCAGCAGGAGGTCCTGCCGGAGCCGGCGGCGGGCGACAGTGCAGCACAGCGACGTGCCGAAAGAGTCATGCTCAGGCTGCTGAGTGATCGGCTTGGTTGTGAGTTGAAGCCGCGCAGATTCACGGTGGCGGACGGGGTTCGGGTGGAGATCGACGGCGCTGACCAGGATTCGACGGTGCTCGTCGAGGCCTGGGCCCATCAGGGACCGCCGAAATCCGCTCAGAAGCACAAGGTCCTGGCTGATGCCAGGCGGCTCCTCTTTGTCGCCTCGACCTTGACGACCACACCACGCCTGGTGCTCTGCCTCTCCGACCAGGAGGCAGCCCGGCACTTTACGACCGCCCGCTCGTGGGCATCCGCTGCATTTCGTAACTTTCACGTCGATGTTGAAGTGGTCGAGCTCCCACCAGGTTGCGCCAGGCGCGGGCGGCGGAGCTGGGCGTCGCGGTGAGCGTTCCCAAGCTCAACAACAACGACGACAGCTATGTGCTGCTGGAGTGGCTGGTTCCGGCCGGTGCAACCGTCGAGATCGGACAGCCGATCGTGGCGGTCGAGACCTCCAAGGCGATCGAGGAGCTGGCAGCGACGCACGCGGGCGTCCTGCGCCAGGGCCTCGCCGCCGGGGCCGACTGCGTCCCGGGCTCGACCATCGGCTTACATCCAGCCGCCGGTGCCGTCCCTGCTGCGGCGCCCCCGGTCGCTGAGCCGTCCGCGTGGCGCTGCCGGGGCGGTCGCTGCCGCCGTCGTAACGCCGCATCGCCGAGGTGGTGACGACCTCACACCGGGAGATCCCGGTCGCCTTCACCGCCGTGCGGGTCGACGTGACCGCCGCCCTCGCGTACGCGCGCCGGGCCGCCGACGAGACCGGCGCCGATGTCAGCCTGACCGAGATCGTCATCGCTGCCGTGGCCAGGTTGCACGAGCAGTTCCCTGCCCTCTACGCCCAGCTCACCGGGGACGGCCGGGTCATCGACGCGGCACAGCCGTCGGTCGGGCTCACCGTGGACGTCGGCACTGGGCTGTTCCTGCCGGTGATCCGCGACGCGGCGAAGCTGGACCTGGGCGACCTCGCCGACGCCGTGGTCGAAGTGCACCGCGAGGTCGTGCTGGACGTCGGAGGTGCGGTGCGCGAGCGCATGACGGCGGACCTCGGGCCGGCCTACGACCACCGGCTGGTCAACGGGGCGCAGGCCGGGGCGTACCTGGCCGCGCTCAGCGCCGCCCTGCAACTGTAACCGTGGAGCCCCCCACACGAGCATCATCGCCGCGTACGCCCGGCTGTTTGGCGGCGGGTCCAGCAGGTGCGCGCCAGGCGCTGCCGACCTCGCCCGACGCGACGTACGAGGTGCTGGAGGCGCTTCCCGACAGTTGGCTCGGCCCCGCCGCCCCCGGGGCGCCCTCGCCCGCCGCCGAGCTGCGTAGCCCGGCCGCGCTGTGGTCAGTTTCCTGTCACGCAGAACTCGTTGCCGTCGGGATCGGCCAGCACGACGGCGCCGTCTTCACCGACCTCGAGCCGGGCGGCCCCGAGGGAGACCAGCCGGTCGACGTCCGCCTGCTGGTCGCCGCCGGCCGGGGCGAGGTCGAAGCGCTGCCGGTTCCTCACCTCTTTCGGGGCCACGGGTGGGCCTCCCCACGCGACCTTCGTGCCGCCGTGCGGTGACTGGATCGCGGTCTCCTGGTCCTGGTCCCACACCAGCGGCCAGCCCAGCGCCTCGCTCCAGAAGAGGCCGACCTCCCGGGTGCCGTCGCAGGCGAGTTCCCCGAGCAGGCCGCACCCAGCGAGGAAGGCGTTGCCCGGCTCGATCACGCAGAACGCGTTGCCCTCGGGGTCGGCCAGGACGACGTGCCCCTCCTCGGGGCGCTGCCCGACGTCGAGGTGGCTTCCGCCGAGCCTCAGCGCCGTGGCCACCGTGTGCTGCTGGTCGTCGTTGCTGGCGCTGGTCAGGTGAAGGTGCATGCTGCGGTTCGGCCCCACCTTGTCCGCGCGGCTCGGGACGAACCGGAGGCTGAGCTGGCCGTCTTCGCCGGGCAGGAGCGCGCCACCGGCGTCCTCGACGACCTGCCGGCCGAGCATGCCGGCCCAGAACTGCGCCAGATGGGCCGCGTTGTGCGCATCGAAGGTCACCGTCAGCAGTCGCGAGATCATTGCCTCACAGTAGGCAGGGGCCAGCAGGGCAACAAGGTGATTAGCCGGGCCGGACGATTGAGGGTGACGCTTCCCGCCGGGGCGGCGATAGGGCCTGCTGATATTCCGACGTCCACGCCGCCGTGGCGAACGTGCGCTCAACAGCGGCCATATACGTCGCACGTTGGAGAGGTGACGTTGGCGCTGCCGCCACGCCGGGTTGGTCGGGCGTTCCGGTGGCGTTCCTACGGTCCGGGTCATGACACCTCGCCCTGCCCACCTCCCACGCGGGAACCCGAGCCGCACGATCGCCGCGCTCGCCGTCCTGACGCTGTCGACCGGCGTGCTCGCCGTGCTGCCCCCGTCGCCGCCGGCCGCCGCCGGACCCGGCTCGGTGGCCGTCGCGGAGGACTTCTCCGACGGCCGGCTGCCCACCGGCTGGCGGGCCGTCGACGGCACCTGGAAGGTGGAAAACGGCCGGCTGTACGGCACGTCCGCCAGCTCCAGCCAGAACAACAAGATCACCTTCGGGCGGCACCTGAACGACTTCCGGTTCGAGGCGACCGTCCGGTTCGAGTCCGTCGCGTCCGCCACCCGCTGGACGGCGCTGGGCCTCGACGTGCCCGCCGACGGCGCGAACCCCTGGTGGATCGCCACGATGCGCAGCGGCACCACCGCGAGCAACGGGCTCGAGTTCGCCCAGCGCACCACCGCCGACACCTGGAACGTCACCAACACCGGCGCCGGCCCGTACGCCGCCGGCACCGGCCGGGACGTGCGGGTCGCCGTGGAGGTGCACGGCAGCCAGGCGCGCTGGTTCGTCGACGGGCGGGAGGCGCTGAGGACCAGCAGCCTGCAACGCTCCGCCGACGGCGGGCAGGCCCTGGTGGTCAACGGCGCCACCGTCTCCTTCGACGACGTGCGAATCACCGAGCTGGCACCCAACGGCTACCTCCGCCCGGACGGCAGCCCGCTCACCGTGATCGCCCACCGCGGCGCCTCGTCGGCCGCCCCGGAGAACACCCTGGTCGCCCAGGAGACCGCGCGGCGGGCCAACGCCGACTGGATCGAGAACGACGTGCAGCCGTCCCGCGACGGCGTGCCGTTCGTGCTGCACGACGCCACGGTGGACCGGACCACCGACGGCGCCGGCCGGATCCGCGACCTCACCGCCGCCCAGCTCAAGGCGCTCGACGCCGGCTCCTGGTTCGCGCCGTCGTACGCGGGGGAGAGGCTGCCTACGCTCGCCGAGCAGCTCGCCGACCTGCGCGTCCGGGGCGGCAACCTGCTGCTGGAGATCAAGGGGGCGCACACCCGCGACGAGGTCGCCCGGATCGTCGAGGTGATCCGCGCGGAGCGGATGACCGGCCGGGTGTTCATCCAGAGCTTCGAGACGGACGCGCTGCGCCACACCCGCGAGCTGGCCCCGGAGCTGCCCCTCGGGCTGCTGCGCGGCAGCCTCGACGCCGACCCGGTGGCGGTCGCCCGCGAGCTGGGCCTGACCGCGTACAACCCGAGCGGGACGGCGCTGCTGACCCGACCGGGCGTGGTGCGCGAGCTGCACGACGCGGGCGTGGCCGTCCTGGTGTGGACCATCGACTCGGCGAACCAGTGGCAGGCTCTGGAGCAGGCCGACGTCGACGGGATCATCACCAACCGCCCGGCCGAGCTGGCCGGCTGGAACGCCGCGTACTCGCAGCGTCCGCCCGCCACGCCGACCGTCGCGATCGGCGCGCCGGCCGACGGCGCCACCCTGGACCGGGCGCAGGCACCGACCGTCACCGTCACCACCACGCACGCCGAGACGGTCACGGTCACCCTCGACGGCGAGCGGGTCGAGCCCGGCGTGGCGCTGGACCTGACCACCCTGCCCGCCGGTCGGCACACGCTGCGCGCCGAGGCCGTCGGACCGGCCGGCCGGGCGACGGCGACCAGCACCTTCACCGTCGCGGCCACCCCGGCCGGGCTCGGGTACGTGATCCTGACCTCCGACGTCGAGCACGGCACCCGCACCGCGCTGAGCACGCTGCTCGTCCAGGGCCGTTACGCCGAGCTGGCCCACTACGCCGGCCAGCAGGCCGGCCAGCGGCTCCCGGTGGAGCTGGCGCGCGTCGTCGCGGCCGACGCGCAGGCCCTCGCCGCAGACTGACCGTACGACGACGACGGCGGCGGGTGGGGATGTTCCCCGCTCGCCGCCGTGAGCGGGCGCTCGCCCACGCCGAACTCGCTGCGGTCGCGAAGGATCCCGCCCTCGGCGAGCGGCACTGCGAACGTGGAGGCGGTCAAGCTCCTCGTGTCGGCCATGCGACTCCATCGCGCCAGCCACCACAGCTCGGACCTGTGGTGGACGGGGCGACGGTGCTGACCGTGTCGGCTCGCGCTTGGGCGGCTGACGGCGGGGCGGGCGCGCTGATCACCAGGCGCAGGGCGCGTAGTCCTTCAGGAAGCAGCCGTACAGGTCTTCGCCCTGTTCGCCGCGGACGATCGGGTCGTAGACCCGGGCCGCGCCGTCGACCAGGTCCAGCGGGGCGTGGAAGCCGGCGTCCGCCAGCCGCATCTTCGTCGGGTGGGGCCGCTCGTCGGTGATCCAGCCCGTGTCGACGCTGGTCATGAGGATGCCGTCGGCCAGCATCTCCTGGGCGCTGGTCCGGGTCAGCATGTTCAGCGCGGCCTTGGCCATATTGGTGTGCGGGTGCCCCGGCCCCTTGTAGCCGCGGGCGAACTGGCCTTCCATCGCCGACACGTTCACTACGTACTTGCGGCGGGCGGTCGCTGCGGCCATCGCCGGTCGCAGCCGGCTGACCAGAACGAACGGCGCGGTCACGTTGCACAGCTGCACTTCGAGCAGCTCGATCGGGTCCACCTCGTGCACCCGCTGCACCCAGCTGTTGACCGGGTCGAGGTCCGGCACCAGACCGCCGGCGTCGATGGCGGTGGCGGCCGCGATTCGTTCCGGCGAGGCGGAGCCGCTGGTCAGCGCCAGCGCGGTCAGCGCGTGCGGGGGGATCGCGGCCGACTGCGGCGGGGCGGCCAGGCTGCCCGCCGGGTCGTCCCGGCCGGCCGGTTTGGCGAACGTGATCATCTCCGGCAGTGGGCCGTCCGGCAGGGCCGCCGCCTCCGCGGCGACGAGTTGCGCGTACGCCCCGGGCGTGCGGCGGACGGTCTGCGCCGCGTTGTTGATCAGGATGTCGAGTGGTCCCTGGCCACTGACCGAATCAGCGAGGGCGATCACCTGGGCGGGGTCGCGCAGGTCGATCCCCACGATCCGCAGGCGGTGCAGCCAGTCTCCGCTGTCGGGCATCGCGGCGAATCGGCGGACCGCGTCGTGGGGAAACCGCGTGGTCACCGTGGTGTGCGCGCCGTCGCGCAGCAGCCGCAGCGCGATGTACATGCCGATCTTCGCCCGGCCGCCGGTGAGCAGCGCGCGCCGGCCGGTCAGGTCGGTGCGGGCGTTCCGGCGCTCCCGGTTGAACGCAGCGCAGGGCGGGCAGAGCTGATGGTAGAAGGCGTCCACCTCGCGGTAGCGCTGCTTGCAGACGTAGCAGCCGCGCGGATTGTGCAGGGTGCCGGCCGTGGCACCTACGGTGGGGGAGGTGAGCGGGATGCCCTGGGTCTCGTCGTCGATCCGGCCCGGGGCGCCGGTGGCGGTGGCGGCCGTCACCGCGCGGTCGGCCGCCGCGATGGCATCCCGCCGTTCCTCGCGTCGCCGCTGCTTGATCACCTTGTAGAGTTTCGCGGTAGCCCGTTGCACCCGCACCACGTCGGGGTGGTCGGGAGGCAGGTTCTCCAACGCCTCGAAGACGCTGAGGCAGGTCTCCAGCCGGTCGCGGTCAATGCCGTATTGACCGGTTTCGGTAATGTTGTCCGCCGTCATGCGTCGCTGTCTCATCCCGTTCCCTGCGCCGGGTCTACCCGGTCCCACCCCAAGTCCGACCCGGAACTGTACGCACCGCACGGCCTCCGACGCATCCCGCGTCTGCTGCTCAGCCCAGAGACCGTCGAGGCCAACCTCGCCCCGGGTCTGCCGAACAATGCATCTCCAGCCACGGCGAGTTCGGGGCGGCCTTTGGGCAGGCTTGGTTTCTGCGGTTTTGACCGGTTCGGCCAGGTCGGCTGTCGCGGTTGGCGGGATCAAATCGATCAGCATCTTGACGGGTGGGGCGGGATGTGACGTAGTTGATCGAGCGGTTCGAATCGATATCGGCCGGCCCGCTCCGGTCTGTGACGTCTAGGAGGCTTGTCCGTGTCCTTGTCCCGCCGCCAGTTCCTGTCCCGATCGGCCGGAGCCGGTCTCGCCGTGGCCGTGGCCGGTTCGGTCGACGCCCTGTTCACGGCAGCACCCGCGCTGGGGGTGTCCGGCCCGGAGACCGGGTACGGTCCGCTCGTGCCTGACCCAGCCGGCATGCTCGACCTGCCGGTGGGCTTCCGCTACACGGTGCTGTCGCGCGAAGGCACCGTCCGGCCGGACGGTGGTGTCGTGCCGAGCCGGTTCGACGGTATGGGTTCCTTCGCCGACGAGGCGCGCGGCACCCGCCTGGTCCGCAACCATGAGTGCTCCCCGACCGCGAAGATCACGGTCGTGGCTCCGCCGGAACGGACGTACGACCCGGCCGCCGGGGGTGGGACCAGCACGCTCGCCGTCGACGCGTCGAACCGCGCCGTCTCCGAGCACGTCAGCCTGGGCGGCACGGCCATCAACTGTTCCGGCGGCCGGACGCCGTGGCACACCTGGCTGACCTGCGAGGAGACCGAAGACAAGGCGGGGGTCCGCGGGTACACGAAGGACCACGGGTTCATCTTCGAGGTTGACCCGTACGACGATGCTCGCAACACCGATCCGGCACCGCTGACCGCGATGGGCCGGTTCCAGCACGAGGCGGTCGCGGTCGACCCGCACACCGGCATCGTCTACGAGACCGAGGACGCGTTCGTGGCACCGCTGGGCAGCTTCTATCGCTTCCTGCCGAACCGGCCGCTCTGCGGTCACGGGAGCCTGCGGGCAGGCGGCGTGCTGCAGGCTCTGCACGTCCCGGACCTGCCGGACCTGTCGGTGGTGACCGAGGCGGGCACCTCCTTCTCCGGCGTCGAGTGGCTTGACGTGCCGGACCCGCTGGCGACGACGGAGTCGGTCCGTGCCCAGGACTACGGCAAGCCGATCACCGGTGGGTACAAGATCGAGGGCGCTTGGTGGGGGGAGAAGGACGGCTGCGCCTACTTCGTCTCGTCGTTCGCCCGGCGTGCGCTGGGCTCGGCCCGCGACCACGACGGCCAGGTCTGGCGGTACGACCCGCGAGCCAACACGTTGCGCCTGGAGACCATCTTCACCCGTCCCACGCCGGCGCCGGAAATCCCGGAGTTCGACGCCCCGGACAACATCTGCATGTCCCCGTACGGGGGCCTGATGATGTGCGAGGACGGGATCGGGGACCAGCACATCCTTGGTACGACCGCCGACGGCGAAGTGTTCGTCTTTGCGCGTAACCGGGTCGACGTCGGCACCACCGGGGACCCGGAGTACGGCGAGCTGGCCGGAGCGACGTTCTCCGCCGACGGCCGGACCATGTTCTTCAACGTCTACAACCCGGGCATCACGTACGCCGTCACCGGCCCCTGGAACCGCCGCCAGGGCTGACTGTGAGGGTGGCGGGGCCCTCACAGCCGCCCTGCGGGGCTCCCCGGTCCACACCGTGGTCGGGGAGCCCCGCCGCGCCTGGGCCTCGGGGCGTGTGGGTGCCGGACAGTGTCCCCGCAGATCGTCGTCGACCGACGCGATCGGCGCGGCCGGCCCGCCGAGGTCAGCCCCACGGTTGCGTCGTCCACCTGAAGCTCGGCTGCCTGCCCGCCGGGCCGCAGGAGTATGGGCACTGGTGGTACGGGCCGAACGGAAATGGCTCGGGTTGTGCGGACAGGGTCTCGGGTCAAGGCGGGGCGCCGGTAAGAAACGCGTCACCAGCCCCGCAAACGGCATCGGTCCTGCGGTGAGGCGGGGTCGCCGGTCGTGGGCGGCAAGCAGGTGTCGTACGGTTCGACGGACGGCAATGGGCAGCGGCCGGCGGCTCCTGCCCATCGGCATCCCCTGTCAAGCACCACCTTCGGCGAGGTCAACCACGATGACCGCGTTTTGGAACCCCGCAGGCTGTGCCGGTGCCGCAGTTCATGGACAAGGCCAATGGTGTGGCCGCGACTGATCGGGTCACGGGTGCGCCGTTGGTGGGAGACCGAACCCTGTCAGGTCTTCATTCCCTGGAGTTGGTGACGTGCCGCTGCTTGCGAGGCGACACCACGTCCGATACACAATGGGCAGTGCGAAGGAGCACGCCGGAACGACGACCGACGTAATTCGCCGACATCGATGGAGGCACGTCCATGACGTTGACCCCGGCGGCTGGCGGCGGTTGCGGCGAGTCGTCGACGCCAACCCCGCCGATCCAGTCTCCGAGGCCGTTGAATGCCGACGTCGAGTGGGACAGCTTCGACCCCCAGGCATACGTCCGGCACAACTACGCCGTTCTGCGTGCCGACGATCGTGAGATCCTCTGCCGTACCAGAGATTTTCTCGCCGAGGCGAAGCTCTCCGGCGCGCACTGTGTCGACGTGGGTTCGGGGGCGAACCTCTACCCGGCGCTGTCGCTTCTGCCGTTCGCGCGCACGATCGACCTATGTGACTGGTCGATGTCAAACGTGAGCTGGCTGCGTACGCAGATCGACGGCTACGACGAGCTCTGGGACCCGTACTGGCAGGTGTGCGCGGAGCACCCGGCGTACTCGGCGCTGACCGATCCGCGGGGCCGTCTGGCGCGGGTGGGCCGGGTGCTGAGGACCAGTGTCTTCGACGCGCCGAGGCGCGCCTGGGACGCCGGCACGATGTTCTTCGTGGCCTGTTCCATATCGGCCGACCACGCGGAGGCCGAGCGGGCGATCGGTCGGTTCCTCGGCGCGCTGCGGCCCGGCTCGCCCTTTGCCGTGGCGGTCATGCTCGGCTCCCGCGGCTACAGCGTCGGCCAGCGCCTGTTCCCGGCCGTGGCGCTGCAGCGCGCCGAGGTGGTGGCCAGCATCGCGGCCGACGCGTACGGCCTGGCCGTCCACGAGGTGCGGCTCACGCCGCCGCTGCGGGACGGGTACCTGAGCATGCTGCTGACCACCGGCCGTGCCCGCGGTTAGTGCCGATGCCTGATCATGGGAGGCGCCGGTGCCGTGAGGTCCGCCCGGCCCGGCACGGGCATTCACACCGCGCCCGATGGGTCGGGTTGCCGACACGCGGCCATCGAAGCTGTTCAAGTGGCACTCGACTGGCCCGCTACCATGTTGTTGCACGTCGTTGTGGACCATTCTGGATCATCGTGTGAACGGCACCACCAGCAGTTTCGAGTCGACGACTACAGCAGACGGCGGTGAATCGTGCGGATACAGCCACGCCAGGAGATCCTCGACATCTGGCGGGCCACGGTGCGTAGTTGCTGGCAGAACGGTGAATGGCACTGGGGTGGTCGAAGTGGCAGCAACTCGATCAGCGATGCGGAGCAACTACTGACCCTGCTGCTCCCGGCGGCCAAGGTCCCCGTGCTGTCGCTCGACGACCCGGATCGCGCCGACGAAGAGGTGATCGAGGCGCTCAGCCCGATCGGCGGCGCGATCGAGATTCCCCGCCGGCTGGTCAGCGTGATCACCGACTACTTCACGCGGTACACCGACGACACCGGCACCCCGATCTTCAGCGGCGGAAGCTACCTCACCCCGCTGGAGGGCGGCTCGGAGCTCACCGACGAGCAACGCTCCCTGGACATCGTCGACTCGTTCGCGGTCTCCGTCACGCTTACCCTGGCGACGATCGGCTTCGTCAAGGTCTACCGTGGCGCCACCAAGCGACGCGACCTGCTGGCGCAGCTGGACGCCCTGGAAGCGATGGCCAGCGCGCGGCTCACCGCGGCCATGGTCGGCCTCCTCCGCAGCTTCAGTACCTTCGTCTTCACCTCCACCGACGAGTACGGCCTCCGGCTGTGCGACATGATCAACCAGGACGAGTTGCCGCGCCGCGAGGTCGTGGCCGCGCTGCGCGAGCAGCTGCGGGAAACCATGGCCAGCCTGCGCAGCGTGGTCATCGGGTCGGGCCGGGTGACCGAGGACCTGGACAACAGCGAGATGCTGTTCGAGTGCGGCTGGTCGTGGGGGATCATCGCCGGGGCCGAGGAGGTCCCGACCACCGAGCCGATCGGCCTGCAGCGCGAGGGCTCGGCAGAGAACGCTCCCTACCTCTACTTCACGGTCATCGCGATGGACGCCATCGAGGACCTGAACTCCGAACGCACCCGCCTGCTCGGGCTGCTCAACGAGGAACAGCAGCGGCTGTCCCGGGCGCTGCAGCTGCGCTGGGAGCTGACCCGGACCTACTGGGCGACGGTGGCGACCTTCGGCAACCGACGGCGGTGGCCCATCGAGGACATTCCCTGGCGGACGACCGACGGTGACCGGACCGACTACTACACCCTCCAGGCCACCTCGCTGGCGGTGAAGGGCCTGATCGCCGGCGGGCGCGGCGCCGACGAGGAGCTCGGCCGGATCGCCTCGGTGCTGGTGGAGCTGGCGCAGCGGGCGCGGATCACCCGGCGTGCCTCACCCGACGAGCCGGCGCTGCTCCTGCACGCGCCAGGCAAGCGGGTGACCCTGAACGACGACACGTCGAAGCCAATCATGACGTGGAACGTGAACGAGTACTCCACGGTGCTGCTCCAGCGGGCGGCCACCGTCGCCGGTCTGCTGAGCAACGCCCGGCAGCGCAGCGAGCTGCTCGAGCTGGCGGACGAGGTGTGGGACCATCTGCTGCTGCGGCGTATCCCTGACGGCCAGCACCGAGGGCTGTGGGACCACGCCGGTGGTGCTTTTCCCGGGCTGGCGCCGAAGCCGGACGCACCCTCCTGGTATCTGACCGAGCGGGTGGTGGAGGCGCTGGTCAGCGCCGGTCAGCTGCTCTGGGACCGGCCGTTCCCGCGGGCTGGCCGGCTCGCCGCGTACGCGCAGGATCTCATCGACGAGGCCGAATATCTTTTCGACCGGGAGTTGATGCGCGGCACGTTCGCCGGTGAGGCGATGCAGCGCAGCATGCGCAGCATCCGGGCCAGCCTGCGCCGGGCGCAGCTACTGGTGGACGAACGCCCCGGCACGGCGGCCGCCCTGGCCAACACCCTGCTGCTGCTGCTCAACGACGTTGCCACCGGGCAGCAGAAGGCCAGCGAGGGGATCTGAATGCTGGTCTTCGTCACGTCGCACAAGGGCGGTACCGGGCGTTCGGTGACCGCGGCGAACATCGCCTACCGCAGCGCGTTGTCCGGCCGCCCCACCTGCTACCTGGACTACGATTTCGGCTCGCCGACGGCCGGCATCACGTTCCAGATCCCGCAGGCCGTCAACGGGGTGGAGGGCGCCGGGCCCAACGGCGGCGGCCTGCACCGGTATCTGCGCGGGGAGATCCCGTCTCCGGAGCAGTTGGACGTGTGGGCCACGTCGGAGCGGGCCAGCCTGCGGCAGCGTCCCATCGGGTCCGGTCCGCTGGTGCTCCTGCCCGGGCAGCGCAACGGCAGCGAGTTCGGTTTCACCAACGACATCGCCAAGCGCTGCGCCGAACTCTTCCTTCGTCTGGAGGAGGAGTTCGACCTGACTCTGGTGGACCTCAGCGCCGGCCGGTCGTACGCCAGCCAGATCGCGCTGGCAGCCACCGCCACCCCGACCCTACGCAAGGTCACCGTTCGCTGGTTGGTCTTCCACCGGTGGACTCCCCAGCACGTCACCGCGGCTGCGGATCTGGCCTTCGAGGCAGGCGGGATCGTGGCCATGGGCAAGGAGTACGGTCACGAGCCGGAGCGGCTGCGGGAGTCGCTGCGGTTCATCCGCACGGCGGTGATCGACTCACGCGGCCCCGAGGTCGGCTACCTCGACCTTGCGCAGCAGGCCTTCCTGCGCAAGTGCGACGCGGAGCTGTCGGAGTTGGCCCGACGGCGGGGCGTCGGGCGCACCACGCTGTTCGGCGCGGTGCCGCTGGATCCTCTGTTGCAGTGGCGGGAGCAGCTCATCTCGGACCACGACGTGCAAAGCAAGATCGCGAACGTCAAGACCGTGGACGCCTTCGTGGATCTGACCGAGAAGCTCTTCGACGAGACGGCATGGGAGACCGTGTGATTGGCGTGGATGTCAGGTTCCAGGAGGCAGCTGCGGTGCGACGTACAGAGAGCGTGGCGTACTCGCATCTGTCCGTGGAGCTGGGGCACTTCTACGCGGAGGACTTCGGCGACGGGTGTCAGGAACTGCGGCGCAAGTTCGAGCGGATCGCGGACTGGTCGGCCGCGATCCCGGCCCTGGCCCGACGAGGCCTGCCCCCGCACCGGCAACCGCGGATCAGCACCTGCTTCATGGTGGACGACTACTTCCACCGCTTCGGTACCCCCGGTGAGGTGATCCCGCAGGTGCAGAGCGCCGCGGCGGAGCACGGCCTGACGCTGGACTACGTCGCCCGGGAGTCCAGCTTCGCGCGGCACGACGGTGTCGAGCTGGCCCAGCTGGTGGTCGACACACTGGTGGTGGAACCGCCCCGGCACACCACCGGGAGTCGCCCACCGCTGAGCGAGTCGGGTTGGCTGTCCAACGGCAAGCGGTCGCCCGGGCACGTCGACGCCCCGGCGATGACCCTGCCGCGGCCGTGGTCCCCGCCGGTGCAGTCCGGCGATCCCCAGCACTCCATCTTCGTCGACATCGAGCTGTGGTCCGACGAGCCGAACACCCGGGTGTGGGCCTGCGCGCTGCTCGCCTCGGTCTGGCAGTTGACCCGGCTGGGCGTGCTACGGCACCGGGGTGAGACGATCAGGCAGCCGTGCCGGCTTGCCGGGGAGCTGCCCACCGACTGGGACGAGCTGCCGGCGATCGTCCAGCTGAATCCGGCCGCCGCGCCGTTCTGCGCGTACCGCACGCTGACCCTCATGGACACCCAGTACCTGCCGGTGGAGCTGGCCGTACGGACCATCCTCGGCCAGGTGGCGGTACCGCCGGCAGTCGCGCAGCAGGTCGCCAAGCGAGCCGGCGGCGAGGGCCTGCAGCTGCCGAGCGAGCTGGTCGACCGGTTGAGCTACGTGTTCATCGGCGAGTGAGCGTGGTCAGCGGCCGCACGGCTGCTTGACCGCCACCCGGTCGGCCAGGTCGCGCAGCAGTGCCATGTTGTTCACGCTGATCTGATCCCGGATCCAGTTGACCGACGACTTCCACTGCCGGCTGAACCCGGGTACCTGCTCCAGGCGGTCCCAGATCGGCCGCAGCCGCGGGTGGACCCGAGCGCCAGGCAGCCACAGGTGCAGCAGGTGCTCCAGCACCGGCCGCAGCCGCTCGATGTGCTCCTGCCCGGAGGCCGGTCGGGTGACCGCGGCCTCCACCAGGGAGGACAGCATGGTCAGCAGCCAATCGTGCAGCGCGAGATCTTCGCAGAGGCCGGCCACGGCGGCCGGCACGTCCTGCGGGCCGACCACGAGTTCGACCGTGCGCAGCGTGGGGGAGTCCACGGTGACCACCGCCGAGACGGCTCGGCCCGGCTGCTGGTCTACCTGCGCGGTCCAGCGCAGCCGGGTGCGCGCCGAGCGCAGTGGCGGGTGCCGGTCCAGCAGGTCGGACATCTGCACGCCGTCGAGTACCCGGCCGGTGATCGCCTCCAGGTTCAGCACGTCCGCGTTGTTGCCGTGCAGGAAGCCTGCGGTCAGGTCCGCGGCGTCCAGCCTGCCGACCGTCTCGAGGACGCCGGGGTTGGCCAGATAGTGCGACCATGGCTGGCGGCGATCTCCGGCGACGACCTGGATGACCGAGGAGGCCTGCACGATTCGGCCGCCGGTGATGATGGCCCGGGTGACCACCGCACCCACCCCGCGCAGTTGGCGCTTCCTGGCGCTGGGTAGCCAGCAGTCCACGCCGGTGCGGACGTCGGGCGACACCGCGTAGAGCGAAGGACGTCGGGAGGTCAGCACGACCTCGCCCTCGACCAGACCGAGCACCTCGGAGCTCTGCTCCTGGGTCAGCGCCGTGCTGTGCTGCAGCAGGCTGGTGTGCACCTCACCCACCGTGAGCATGGCTTCCTCCGCATTGCCGGCACCGGTCCGCGGTCGCCCGCGGAATGCGGTCCCATGGTGATTGACGTACGCCGCCGTGACCCGCACCGACACGGATCCGGGTGGGATTACCGAAACTCCCCGTGAGCACGGGATTCGGCTCGCCCGGATCCGTATCTGTCCTGTCGCCATCATAGGCCTACCGTTGGCGGGATTCCCATGTACGGCAGGGGTGGCGAGTGTTTGCGGGACAGAGGGATGTGAAGGCAGCTGATATTTTCATTGGTGCGGTCGCCAGCCACCCCCTGGAGTTTGCCGTTCATGAAGGTCTACATTTCGGCCACCCAAAAGGACCTGCTGGAATATCGTGCTGCCGTGCACGTCGTGGCACGTCGTCTCGAGATCGAGGACGTGGCCATGGAGGCGTACGGCGCCGACGTCCGGCCACCGCTGGAACGCTGCCTGGCCGACGTGCGCCGGTGCGATCTCTACGTGGGGCTGTTCGCCTGGCGGTACGGGTTCCGGCCGCCCGGCCAGGACTCCTCCATCACCGAACTGGAGTACCGTGAGGCACTCGCGGCCGGAAAGCCCTGCCTGATCTTCCTGCTCGCCGAGGACACGCCCTGGCCGGTCGGCATGATCGACCGGGACGCCGACTGGCAGCAGATCGTCGCGCTGCGCCGGGAGCTCAAGGAGCGCCACCTCTGTGCCTTCTTCTCCGGGGTGGACGATCTCGCCGCCAAGGTGACCGTGGCACTGGCCGAGGTGCGCAGCGGCCGATCCCCGGCGCGCGAGCCCGCCGACCCGGACACCCACCTGCCGGAAGCCGTGCGCAGCCAGTACTACAAACAGCTGGCGCTGAGGTACCAGGCCGTTCCGCTGGACGCGGTCTCACCACGCCCCACCATCGGATACCTCACGGTCGGGTTACCGAAGATGTTCGTGGAGCCTCGCGTGCACGAGGACACCCGGCCGGAGATGCCACTGGCCTGGTGGCGTTGGGTCAGCTCCACAGGCGACGATTATGCCAGCGGGCTGCCCGGGGTGGTCAACCCGGAGGAGGTGGAGCGGCTCTGGGAAGAATACGCGGCCAAGGACGCGCTGGCCCTGTTCGACGTGGTGTGCGATCCGGGCCGGCGAGCGATCGTGCTGCTCGGCGACCCCGGCTCCGGCAAGTCGGCGGCCGCGCGGTACCTGGCGCTGGCGCTGGCCGGGGTCTGCGCCGAGCCCCGGCTGGCGGCGCTGGACCGGTACCTACCCGTCCTGATCGAGCTGCGCTCCTACGCCGCGCACTGCGGGGACGGGCGGTGCGACGGCCTGCTGGACTACGTGGGCCACCGCCACCAGCAGGGACTGGCCGGAATCGACCAGGGCGTGCTGGAGGCGTACCTGCGGCAGGGCGGCCAGGCGCTGTTCCTGTTCGACGGCCTGGACGAGGTGTTCGACCCCGCGCAGCGGGAGGAGGTGGCCGCGCAGATCGCCACGTTCGCCAGCGAGTACCCGGGGGTGCGGACGATGGTCACCTCGCGGGCGGCCGGTTACCTGCGGCACACGTTCGCCAACGCCGGCTTCGACCACTTCACCCTGGAGGATCTCGACGACGAGCGAATCGCCCGGTTCCTCGGCAACTGGTACCGCTACGTGATGCCCACCCCAACGGCGGAAGCGGACCGGCAGCGGCGACAGATTCTCGACGTGGTGCGCAGGTCCCGAGCGATGCACGAGATCGCCGGCAACCCCCTGCTGTTGATGCTCATGGCGATCGTCGGCCGGGGCCACCCGCTGCCCCGCAACCGGCACCGGCTCTACGCGCACGTCACGGACGTCCTGATCTCCGAGTGGGACGTGACCAAACAGTTGCGGGAAAGCCACAGCGACGTGCCGCTGCTGGACCTGCAGGCGAAGCGCCGGTTGGTGCGCCACCTGGCGTATTGGATGCAGTTCCGGGAGTCCGGCCCGGCAGGAAACTACATTGAATCCGACGAGCTGGCCCGCATCTTCCGGGACGACCTCGTCGCGTTCTACGGTTTCGAGAACGAGCGGGCGCTCGCCATGGCCTACTCGATGATCGACAAATTGCGTCAGCGAAGCTTCATCCTGGAACGGTACGGACTGCGACTGTTCGGGTTCGTGCACCGCACGTTCCTGGAGTTCTTCTGCGCAGAGGAGATCGTGGACAGGTTCGAGCACGATCCGGACGCCTGGGGCCTCGACCAACTGCGCGCGCTGTTCCGGGAGCACTGGGCCGACCCGTCCTGGCGGGAGGTGCTCCGGCTGGTCGCCGGCGCCCTGCCCGCCCAGACCGCGAACGACCTGGTCATCCTGCTCGCCACCGAGGCCAACCAACCCTGGCCGCCGCTGAACCTGACCGGCCCGCCATGGAACCTGGTGCTGGCCGCGCAGTGCGTGGCGGAGGCGCCGCAGCCCGCCGAGCTGGCCGGCGCGGGCGACGCGGTGCTGTGCCAGGTCGTGCGGCTGGTCGAACACGGCATTTCCGCCGACGACCCCAACCTGGTGGAGCTCACCGAGCAGGAGTTGCTGTCCTCGATCCGGGCGCTCGGACCGAGCTGGCCCGGCCGGGAAGCCTTCCTGCACTGGTACCGCCGTCGCGGGGTGCGGACCAGCTGGCGTTCCGGCTCCGCATTCGCCACCCGGATCGCCGCGGCGCTCTCCACCGCCGAGGAGCAGCTGGAGGAACTGCTGGTCCGGGAACTGGGGCAGGGCCGCGAGCGGCAGGCCCACCTCACCCTGGTCGCGGGGCTGGCCGAGGCCGCCGGCCGGCTGGACACCACCACCAGCCGCAGCCGCCGCCGATGCCGAGACCTCCTGCTCGCCCAGGCACAGGCCGAGGTCTCCACCGCGGTGCGGCAGGCCGCCGTACGGGCTCTGGTCGCGCACTTCGGCGCCGACCCCGACCACGTCGACGTGCTGCGTAACCTTGCCGACTCACCCGATCTCGCGGTGCGCGCGCTGGCCGTGCAGTCCCTCGGCGGCCGGACCGAGCTGTCCGAGGACGTCCGCCAGGTGCTGGCCAGGGCCACCGAAGACCCCGCCACCGCGGTGCGGCGGGCCGCCGCCGGAGTGCTCACCACGCGCTGCGCCGACCTCCCGGAGGCCCCCGAGACACTCCAGCGACTGCTGGCCACCGACACCGACCCGGGCGTGGTGCAGTGCGCGCTGGAGGGCCTGCTGGCCCTGCCGGAGCACGCCGGGACCGCCCGCACCCGGGCACTGGAGCGGGTGACCGGCGACTCCCCGGACGAGGTGCGGCGCTGCGTGGTGAGCGAGCTGCTGCCGGGGCGGTCCGGCCCGGAGAGCATCGAACTGCTGCTGAAGCTGGCCGGCTCGGACACCTCCGCGCGGCTCCGCGCGGTCGCCGTGCAGCGGCTGGCGCTCGTATCCGACCCGGAGGGGCGCTGCCGAGCCCGGCTGGTCGATCAGATCGAGCAGGACGAGGACGCCTCCGTGCGTGCCGCCGCCGTGACCGCGCTGATCGACCGGGACCGCGCCGACGACACCGGATGGACCGTGGTGGCGCATGCGGCCCGTGCCGACGAGGACGCGACGGTGCGCCTCGCCGCGGTGCGCGCGCTGGCTGAGGCATACCCGGACCACCGCACCGGAGAGCTGCTGCTGGAGAAAGCTCACCGCGACCCGACCGCGAGCGTCCGGCTCGCCGCGGTCGACCTCCTCACCGGTCGGCCGCTACTCGGGCGCGCCACCCGTGATCTGCTCATCAGCCGCGCTTCCCAGGAGCGGGACGCGATCGTCCGGCTGCGGGTCACCCTCCGCCTGACCCGCCTCGCCGACCCGCCCGACCCCGAGGTGCTGGAGTGCCTGGCCGAGCAGGTCAGCCGGGACCCCGACCCGAACGTGCTGCGCGCGGCCGCCCAGGCGCTCGCCCGCCACGGCGAGACCGACGGCCTGATGGAGACACTGTGCCGGCGGGCCCGCCGAGACAGCTACGTCGGCATCCGGCTGGCCGCCGTGCAGGCCCTCTGCGCGTACGGGAGCCCCGATCTGGTGACCGACGTGCTGCTGGAGTGCGTCGAGTCGGACAGCGACCCTGCCGTGTTCGACGCGGCGGTGTGCTGCCTGACCGAGCAGGGCTCGGCATCCATGGCGGTGACACTGCGGCTCCTGCGCCGCCTGGCAGACCAGGACCCGGCGATCCGCGCCCGCATCGCCGCCGCGCTCGGCGCGCACTTCGGAGCCGACCCGGAGGTCCGGGTACTGCTGGTGGGGCTGGTCCGCGACGACCCGGACCTCGAGGTCCGGCGCCGGGCCGTGGAACAGCTGGGAGCCACGCTGGCCGGCCGAGTGGGGGTGCAGGAGCTGCTGCTACGGCTGGCTGACGACAATGACTGGGAGATCCGCCGGACCGCGCTGCTCGGGTTGACCCGCCACTACTGTAGGGACACCCGGACCCGGGTTGTGCTCGCGCGGCTTGCTCGCCAGGAGGACGACGCCACCGTACGGCGGCTGGCCGGGCAACTGCTGGCCGCGCTGCCCGACACCAAGCCGGACGACTTCCCGTGACCGGGCCCGACCGGACGCCCGGACAGGCGGTGCCGTCGCCCGTGAGCAGGTCGAGCCGGACGGGGCGGCAACCGCAGCCGCGTCCGCCGTCAACAACACGCTCGCACCGACCGTGGCATCGGCCTGCGCATGGTCCCGTACCCGCATTGGCGACCGGTCCCGGCCGCGGAGACGGCCTCCGAGCGCGGTGGTCCCCACCGCCGGCCCGCCCGAGCTGGTAGCACGGAGGCGGGTGCGCCGAGCGCGGTCCTGATCGACCTCGTCAAATATCATCAGGCTCATGACAGACCCGGTCGCCGGCTCGCCCCGCCTGGTCGAATGGTGGCTTCGAGTCGTGTTCGGAGTCATCGGACTGGCCGCCTTCATACTCGGCTACGTCGGCTTCGAGCGCCTGCTCCAGGCCCGGCCGGACACCGCGCACGACCCGTACGACGTGCTCTACTACGACCTGCAGCTCTTCGTCTTCGGCGCCGAACCCTTCCAGAACTCCGGACCCTACCCGTGGCAGCTGCAGGTCGCCCGGTTCGCCGCCCCGCTGTTCACCCTTCTCGCCGTGGCCGAGGCCAGCCGGCTGCTGCTGGCCGCCGAGAGCCGCCGCCTGCGGGCCCGGCGAGCCCGTGGTCACGTCCTGGTCTGCGGCGACTCCCAGTTCGCCCACATGCTCGCCGACCGACTCTTCGCCGACGGCGAACGCGTGGTCGTGGTGCGCTCCGAACCGTTCGGGCCGCTGGAGTACCGCTTACGCCGGTATCTTGGCGTCATCGGCGACCCGGCCAGCCCTCAGGTGTTGCGCGGCGCCGGCCTGCCCCGGGCCCACACCATCTACGCCTGCAGCGAGGACGACGACCGCAACCACGCGATCGCCAACACCGCCAGCCGGCTCGTCCAGGACCGACGGCAACCACCCCGAGTCTACGTACTGGTCCACGACTCCGAGATGTGCCTGTCACTGCAGGCCCGACGACTCGGCGCCGCGGGATCCAGCCGGCTGCGGCTGGACTACTTCCACGTCGACGACGTCGCCGCCCGCGCACTGCACCGGCACCACCCGCTGCCACCCGCGACCGGCCGACCCACCAAGGTCCTCATCGCCGGCACCGGCGCCTTCCGCCGAGCCCTCCTGGTGGAAACCGCTCGGCACTGGCGGGCACGCCACGCCGACACCCCTCCCGGCCAGTTCGTGCCACCCCTGCGGGTGGACCTCGTCGCCCCGGACGCCGACACCGAACTCGCCGTCGCGGCGTCCCGCTACCCGTTCCTGACCACCGTCTGCCAGCTCACCGCGTACAACCGGGACCTCGACGGCCTCGTCGGGTTCGACCAGCTCGACCGAGGCCGCTACGACCGCATCTACGTCTGCGCACCGGACGAGACCAGCGGCCTGCAGTTTGTGCTGGACACGCCCGCCCTCTGGCAGAGCGCCGAAAGCTCCGTCTTCGTACCGGTCTACCAGCAGGCGGCGCTCGCCGCCGCCTTCCACGGCGACTCCCGCCACGACCTGCTCGACGAGGTGCACGGCAAGCTCCGCCTCTATCCGGTGCTGACCCGCGCCTGCGATGCCCGGTTGATCGCCGAGGACCTCACCGAGCGGCTGGCCCGGCTGATCCACGAGCGGTACCTCCAGGCCCAGCAGGGCGCCGGGGTGCGCCCCGGCGACGCGCCGGCGATGGTGGACTGGTCGCGGCTGCCCGAGTCGCTGCGGCGGGCCAACAGGGCACACGTCCAGGACATCGCCGCGAAGCTGTTGAATCTCGGGTGCGTCGTGGCGCCCCGGCGCGGCGGCACCGGCGACGCTTCCGCCGCCGGGCAGGTCATCGACGACCGGATCGAGGAACTCGCCCGCCTCGAGCACGAACGGTGGTGCCGGGAACGGCGAGGGGAGGGCTGGACGTACGGCGAGCCCCGCGACGACGCCCGGCGGCGGCATCCCGCCCTGCGGCCGTGGGACCAACTGCCCCCCGGCGTCCAGGAGCAGAACCGCGAGGAGATCCGGGCGCTGCCCGACGTGCTGTCCGACAGCGGGTTCGAGCTGATCCGGCTGGCACCCGCGGTGCCCGCGCAGCGGAGAGGACCGGGGGATGCCGGCTGATCCCGCACCGGTGCGCGTCGGCATGACCGGGCACATCAACCTGACCCGCGACACCGAGCTGCTCGTCGCCGACGCGCTCCGCGTCGAGTTGCGCCGGATCAGCGACCGGCCGGTGCACGGCGTCACCTGCCTGGCGGCCGGTGCGGATCAGGTCTTCGTGCGCACGATTCTGGAGATGGGCGGCACGCACGAGGTGATCCTCCCGGCCCGCGACTACCGGACCGCCGTGATCCGCCCGGAGAACCGGACGGCCTTCGACGAGCTGCTCGCCCGGGCGGCGGCGGTCGTCCACACCGGCTACGACCGCTCGCACACCGCCGCCTACGTGGCCGCCAACCGGGAACTGGTGCGACGGGTGCAGCGACTCGTGGCGGTGTGGGACGGCGAACCTGGCTGCCACGCGGCGTCGACGGACCGGACCGTCGGCTGGGCGCGGCGCCACGGCATCCCGACCACGGTCCTCTGGCCCGTCGGCGCCCGCCGGATGGTCCTCGGGGACTGACGGGCCAGCAACGGCGGGGCGGCTGCCTGCGACGAATGGGTTCGAGAACCTGAACACGTGGGTCGGGTGACGCCACGATTTTGTTGGCAACGGTTTTCATTGTAACGTTCACCGCCGGAGGGCTCGGGCCTGCGGCGTTACCGCCGGGCGGCAGCTATCCGGGCGACGAAAACCGATCTCGTTTTCTGGGGGTGTGGTGGGGCAGGTGGTTCTGACCACTACCGACCTGTGGGTACACGGGAACGGTCGCGCGCTCGTCTCCGATGTCAACCTGACGTGTGCGCCGGGCGAGCGTGTCGCGTTGGTCGGCGCCTCCGGGTCCGGCAAGAGCCTCACCGCGAAGGCCGTGCTGGGTGTCCTGCCCCTGGGCCTGGTCGCCGCCGGCAGCATCCGCATCGCCGGCGAGGAGGTGCTCGGTCTGCCGTGCGCCCGCCGCGGCGCCGCGTTCAGACCCGCTGCGGTGCTCCAGGACCCCGCACTGGCGCTGCACCCGTTGGTCACCATCGGTGAACAGGTCGCCCTGCCACTGCACCGCGACGTCCGGCGCGCCGACACCCGGCGGGTGCTTCTCGAACTGCTGGCCGCTGTGGGCCTGCCGGACCCGGAGCGGGTCGCCGGCCGCTACCCGAGCCAGCTCTCGGGCGGGCAACGCCAACGCGCCTGCCTCGCCGTGGCCCTGGCCGCCCACCCGCCACTGCTGATCGCCGACGAACCGACGACCGCCCTCGACGTCGTCACCCAGGCCGCGATCGTGCGGCTGCTACGGGAGCGTACCGGCGGCCCGGACGGCCCGGCGCTGCTGTTCATCACGCACGACCTCGCTGTCGCCGCCGAGCTGTGCACCCGCATCGTGGTGCTGCACGAGGGGCGCGTTGTCGAGGACCGCCCGGCCCTCGACGTGCTGCACGACCCTCGGCATCCCCGGGCCCGTGACCTCGTTGACGCCGCCCGGCTCTCGGCGGACGCCCTGGCCGCACGCCGATGACCGTCATCGAGTGCAACCGGCTTCGGCACGCCTACCCGCCGTCCCACCGCTCGGCGTCCGCCCTGCCCGTGCTCGACGGCGTCGACCTCAGGATCGCCGCCGGTGAACGCGTCGCGTTGGTCGGCCGGTCCGGGTCCGGAAAGTCCACTCTGGTACGGGCGCTGCTCGCCCTGGAACCGGTGCAGGCCGGTTCAATCCGCTGCGACGGCCGGGACGTGACGCCCGGACCGGTCCACCGGCTGCGCTGGTTCCGCCGGGTCGTCCAGTACGTGCCGCAGGACCCCGGGTCCACCCTCGACCCGCGCGCCCGGGTCCTCGACATTGTCGCGGAGCCGATTCGCCGGCTGTGCGGGGTCACCGACCGGGCCCGGCTCACCGCCGCGGCCGTGGCGGCGCTGGAGGCCGTACGGCTGCCGGCGGACCTGCGGACGGCCCGCGCCCGGGATCTCTCCGGCGGGCAGGCCCAGCGGGTGGCGATCGCCCGGGCGCTGAGCCCCGAGCCGCGACTGCTGATCGCCGACGAGCCGGTCAGCGGCCTCGACGCCCCGCTGCGGGCGCACGTCGTCGACGCCCTGCGCCAGGCGTCCGAGACCCGGGGGACCGCGCTGCTGCTGGTCTCCCACGACCTGTCCGCGGCGGCTGCCCTGTGCGCCCGGATCACGGTGCTGCACGAGGGCCGGATCGTCGAGGACCGCCCGACCGGCGACCTGCTCGCCGGCCCCGAACACCCGGAGACCCGCGCGCTGTTCGCCGCGGTGCCCCGATTCCCGGCCTGAAACACCGGAATCCCCACTACCCATCGGAGAATCACCGTGCCTCCATCCCGCCTACGCCTCGCCGCCGCTGCCGTTGCCGGCGTGCTGCTGCTGAGCGGCTGCTTCAACGCCGGCGGCGACACCGCCGAGGCCACCGGCGACGACCGGATCTCGGTGGCGATGCTGCTGCCGCCGCGCAGCGGGCTGACCCCGTTCAGCGACGACGCGTTCAAGCTGTCCCGCTGGTCGACGGCCGAGACCCTGGTGACCCTCGACGCCGACGGCATCGCGCAGCCTGCCCTCGCCACCGCCTTCACCCCGCTCGACGACCCGAGGACGTGGCGGTTCGAGATCCGGAGCGGGGTCACGTTCCACGACGGCACCCCGCTCACCGTGGCGTCGGTGGTGGCCGCCCTGACCGCGGCGACCAAGGCCAGCCCCAAGCCCCGCATCCTCGACGGCGTCGAGCTGACCGTGCAGCCGGATCCCGCGGCCACCGACAAGGCGGTCCTGGTCACCACCCGTGAAACCGACCCACTGCTGCCGCAGCGGCTGTCCAGCCCGCAGCTCTCCATCCTGTCCGCCGCGGCCTACGGAGCGGACGGCGTGGTCAACCCCGCCGGGCGCGGCACCGGCCCGTTCAGGCTGATCTCCAGTAACACCACGACCGCCAAGCTGGACCGTTACGACGGCTACTGGGGCGGGCCCGCGAAGGCCGCCGGGATCGACGTCAGCTTCGTCCCGGACGCCACCGCGCGGGCGGCGGCGCTGCGGACCGGCACGGTGGACGTGGTGGAGGCCGTCCCGGTGTCGCAGGCCGGTCTGCTCGACGCCGACAAGGTGTTCGAGGTGCCGATGCCCCGCACCAACACGCTGTACCTCAACACGAAGAAGGGCCCGTTCGCCGACCCCGCCGTGCGGGCCGCCGCCCGCCAGGCGATCAACCGCGAACCGATCGTCGACACCGTCTACGAGGGCCGCGCCGACGTCGCCGCCGGCCTGCTCGGTCCCGCTCTGCCCTGGGCGGCCGAGGCACGCCTCGAGCGAGAGAACACCGCCGCGAAGAAGGTGAACGGCACCCCGATCGTGCTGGCCACCTTCACCGACCGGGCCGAGCTGCCCGAGGTCGCCGTGCAACTCCAGCAGCAGCTCGAAGCCGCCGGCTTCACGGTGCGCCAAGAGGTACGCGAGTACGCCCAGATCGAGGCCGACGCCCTGGCCGGCAGGTTCGACGCCTTCGTCCTGTCCCGCGCCACCGTCCTGGACTCCGGCGATCCGGTCGCCTACATGTACAGCGACTTCTCCTGCGAGGGCTCGTTCAACATCGCCCAGCTCTGCGACCCGGCCATCGACGCCGCCCTGAGAACCGCCGCGGCCACCACGGCCGGCCCGCAGCGACAGGCGGCCATCATGCGGGCGGAGAAGCTGATCCTGGAGTCGGACGCCGCGATCCCGCTGCTGCACGAGCGGGTCATCCAGGGGGAGTCCGGCGCGTTCACCGGCGTGGAGCGCGACTCGCGCGAGCGTACGCTGATCACGGCCCGAACCGCGCCAGCGTGACCGCCGCACCCCTCCTGAAAGCCGGGCCCCGGCCGTTTCCCGGGGTGACCGCCCTGTCCCGGATCGGCGCGGCCGCGGCGGTGATCGCCCTGGTCGGCGTCCTGCCCTGGCTGTCCGGGCGTGACCCCGCGCTCACCGTGCTGCGCGGGCGTTCCGCCGAGCAGGAGGCCACCCCCGAGGCGCTGGCCGCGGTCCGCGAGCAACTCGGCCTCGACGCGGGACCGCTCGCGCTGCTCGGCCGCTGGCTCTCCGGTCTGCTGCGCGGGGACCTCGGCACCTCCTGGGTCAGCGGCCGGCCCGTGCTGCCGGACCTGCTCACCGCCACCGGGGTCTCGCTGACCCTGACGGCCTTCGCCGGGCTGGTCGCCGCCGTGGTGGCCGGGCTGCTGACGCTGCCCGCGCTCCGGGCGGCGCTGCGCGGCACCCCGCGACGCAGCGGCGGGGCGGGGGCCGCAGCCCTCACCGCGCTGCCGGAGTTCCTGCTCGCGTCGGTCCTGCTGATCGTCGGGGCGGTCGGTCTGCGCGCTTTTCCACCGTACGGGTGGGACTCGGCGCACCACGCCGTGCTGCCGTCGCTGGCGCTGGGACTGCCGGCCGGCGGGCTGATCGGGATGCTCCTGGCCGACGCGGTGTCCCGTACCGCGGGGGAGCCGTGGACGATCACCTGGGCGACCGCCGGGGCCGGCCGTGCCCGTACCGCCGCCGCCCTGCTCCGGCGGGCGCTGCCCGCGCTGCTCCCGCAGATCGGGCTGGTGCTCATCGGCCTGACCGGCGGGGGCGTCGCCGTCGAACGGGTCTTCGCCGTTCCCGGGCTGGGCCGGGTGACCCTGGGCGCGGCCCAGACGCAGGACCTCCCGGTGCTGCAGGGCGGCGTGCTGATCCTGCTCGTCCTCGGCGTCGTGGCCGGCATCGGCGCCGAACTGCTGCGCCGCGCACTGCTCGGCCCCGCGCTGCGTTCCGGCGCCCTGCCGGTGGCCGCGCACGCCCCGGCCCCGCACCGCGGCCTGTGGATCACGACCGGCGTGGCGACGCTCGTGCTCACCGTCCTCGTCGTCGCCGGGCTGGCCGGCGACCCCTACGCCGCCGACCGCGGCCGGTTGACGGCTCCCTCGTGGGACCTGCCGCTGGGCGCCGACGCCTCCGGGCGGGACCTGCTCGCCCGGCTGGGCCACGGCGCGGCCACGACCATCGGCACCGCGCTGCTGCTGTGCGCGGCGTGCCTGCTGATCGGGCTCGTGGTCGGACTGCTTCCCCGGGCGGCGACCGGCCCGATCGAGATGGCGAACGCGGCGCCGCCGGTGCTGGCCGGGCTGCTCGTCGTCGCGGTCACCGGCCCGTCGACCGGCGCCGCGGCCGCCGCCGTACTGCTGGTCGGCTGGGCGCCCCTGGCGGCGCACACCGCGGCTCTGGTCGTGGAGGCACGGGCACAGCCGTACGTGGCGATCCTGCCCGTGCTCGGTGTCGGACGGGCCCGGACCCTGTGGTGTCACATCCTTCCCGGCGTGCTCGGGCCGCTGACCCGCCACGCGCTGCTGCGCATCCCGGGCATCGCGCTGGCCCTGGCGGCACTCGGCTTCCTCGGCCTCGGTCCGCAACCACCGACCCCGGACTGGGGCCTCGTGCTGTCCGAGGGCATGCCGTACGTGGAACGCGCCCCGTGGACGGCCTTCGGACCGTGCCTGTCGCTGGTCGCCCTGTCCGTGCTCACCGTCACGGCCTCAGCACTGCGGCGTTCCCGCTGAGAGACACCACCCCACCAGGCTGTCAACGGACGGCGGGATGGACGCGGGTCATGGTGGACTGGTAACCGCCACCGGGCCAGGCCCACGCTCCGGTGGCGCTGGTGCCCTCCGCGTCGAAGGTCCCGCGGTACCTCGCCGGCGAGCCTGGCTGGCCGAACCAGATGGTCAGCTCGCGGTCGGCCATCTCGTACACGTACTCCAGGATCTCTCCATTGCTGCCGAAGAAGTGCGACTTCAGGGTGCCGCTCCCGGGGTCGTATCCGATGTACTCGATGCCGGAGGTGGTGTGGTCGTCCTGGACAAGGTGGACGCGCTGGACCAGGAAGTGACCGCCCGGCATCCACTCGTAGGTGACGGTGCCGTGGTGCCCGGGCCCGGAGACATCCCAGGTGCCGACCAGTACCTCAAGGGTCTTCAGGGCTGGGTGGGGGGTGCTGGCGGACGCGCCGCCGAGGGTCTTGTCGGTCATGGCAATGGTTCCTTTCACCGGGTCGGGCGTTCGAACGGTTGGGGTCTCAACGGCTGGGGGTAGAGCGGCGCATCTGAGCGCGGCGGCTGTAGGCGATGACCGCCGCGAGCAGCAGGAACGCGGCTGGCACCGCGGGGTTGGCGCCGATCAGCACGTTGGTGACCACGGCCCCGGCCATGAGCCCGGTCAGGCCGAGGGCGGCCAGCGCGGCCAGCCGCGGAACCAGCAGACCGAGGGCGCCGGCCACCTCGCACACGCCGACCAGGTAGCGCAGCCACTGCCCCGCACCGATGTCGGTGAACAGGTCGACCATTCGCGCGTCGCCGATGAGCTTCAGCACCCCGCCCGAGACGAACTGCACGGCGAGGAACGCCTGCACCACCCACCGGGCGATGGATCCGGTGCGGCGCAGACCGGTCGGGCGGCTGGCGGAACGGGTGGCGACGTTGGCGGTCATGGGGCTCTCCTCGTCGGGTCGTCGTTGTACCCGGGACGTCGGAGCCGGCCACCCGTTCTCTACACGCCGGTCGAGATTTTTCGAAGATCTTTTTCGCGGTGATGGAGGCGCCGGAAGGATGGGTGCGGGCCGGCGGGAAACGAGGCCGGCGGCTGAACGTGGGGCGCGCGGAGGGCACACCGCACCCGCTGGCGTGCGGGCCGCCGGCCGGATTCGACCGTTGTGATCTGGTATCAATGTTCGATCGAGCGAACGCGGAGGGTGACGGTGTGAAGTACATGGTGATGACCTACGGTGGCCCGTCGGCCTGGGAAGCACTGGCCGGCACCGGCCCGGACGCGATGTCGCCCGAGGAGATCGCCGCCCACTTCGAGGCGATGCAGGCGTTGCAGAAGGAACTGGCCGCCACCGGCGAGCTGGTCAGCGCCTTCGGGCTGTCCGAGCCGGCACGCGCGCAGACGGTCGACCTCCGCGGCGGCACGCCGGTGGTCTCGGACGGGCCCTACGCCGAAACCAAGGAGTTCCTCGCCGGGTTCGGCATCATCGATGTGGCGACCCACGACCGTGCGGTCGAGTTGGCAGCCCGGTTCGCCGGCGTCGTGTCCACCCGCGTCGAACTGCGATCCGTGCACGGATGAGCGATGACCTGCTGCGCGAACTGGCGCCACAGGTCCTGGCAGCGGTAACGCGCCGCTACGGGCACTTCGACGAGGCCGAGGACGCCACCCAGGAAGCGCTGCTGGCGGCGACGACGCAATGGCCCGCCGAAGGCGTACCGGACAACCCGCGGGGTTGGCTGATCCGGGTCGCCTCCCGACGTCTGATCGACCACCTGCGCAGCGAGCAGTCCCGTCTGCGGCGCGAGGCGACACTCGCGGCGCAGGTACCGCCCGCCGACTGGCTGGCTCCGGCGGCCGACACCGGCGAGGCATCCGACGACACCCTGACGCTGCTTTTCCTGTGCTGCCATCCCGCGCTCACGGCGGCCTCGCAGATCGCGCTGACCCTGCGAGCGGTGGGCGGGCTGACCACGGCGGAGATCGCCCATGCCCTGCTCGTGCCGGAGGCCACGCTGGCACAGCGGATCAGCCGGGCCAAGCAGCGCATCAGGGACGCGGGCGCCAGGTTCGAACCGCCCACCCGGCACGACTACGAGGGTCGGTTGCGGGCGGTGCTACACACGCTCTACCTCATCTTCACCGAAGGGCACACGGCGACCTCCGGTGTCGCCCTGCAGCGTACGGACCTGGCCACCGAGGCGATTCGACTGGCCCGTATGGTCCACCGGACCCGCCCCGACGACGCCGAAGTCGCCGGCCTGCTCGCATTGCTGCTGCTCACCGACGCCCGGCGGGCGGCGCGCACCGGCCCCGCCGGCGAGCTGGTGCCGCTGGCGGAGCAGGACCGCGGTCGCTGGGATCGCCGCACCATTCACGAGGGCATCACGCTGCTCGCCGCGGCACTGGCGCACCGCCGACCGGGCCCCTACCAGATCCAGGCGGCGATCGCCGCCGCGCACAGCCAGGCCGCCCGTGCTGAAGACACCGACTGGCCGCACATCCTCAACCTGTACGACATGCTCCAGCGTTTCGACGACAACCCCGTCGTGACGCTCAACCGCGCCGTCGCCGCCGCCATGGTCCACGGGCCCCGGGCCGGCCTGACACTACTGGAAGCGCTCGACTCCGATCCCCGGATGACGGGCAACCACCGCCTGGCCGCCGTGCGGGCCCACCTGCTCCACCAGGCCGGTGATCACGAGGCTGCCGTGGCCCATTACCAGGCCGCGGCACGGCAGACGGCGAGCATTCCGGAACGCGAGTATCTGCTCCGACAAGCCCGACTCGCCGCCCGGTAACCCACGGTGGGGACCGGCGGTGGCTCAAGGGGCACCGATCCGGGCTCTCACGCCATCGGCTCCGCAACCTCAAGTTGGACATTTCCCCATTTTCGGGAGGTTCGGTGTGCTTAGCTGCGAGGAGGAGCGGCGGCCCGACCGCGGAAGGGACTGACATGCATGGGCGTGAACTGCGCAGCCTGCTGCATCCATTCCTCCTGCTCCTGATCTTCGAGCGACCCAGTCACGGGTACGACCTGATCGAGCGACTTGAAGCGATGGGAATGTCCGACGTGGAATCCGGTCAGGTCTACCGGGTGCTGCGCGGGCTGGAGCGCGACCGTTCGCTGCTGTCGAGGTGGGAGGCCGCCGAGGCGGGCCCGGCGCGTCGGCGCTACGAGCTGACGGCGAAGGGACGCAACGACCTCCGGTCGTGGATCGCCCGCCTGGCGCAACTGGACCACGTCATGGATGCCTTTCTGCGGCGCTCGGCGGACGCCTTCGAGAGGCCGCGGGACGGGCATGACTCGTATGCCGCTTCCCGAGGTTGAAGGAGGACGATGCAATCGTCCGTGTTCCCGGCGGTTCACCGCGCGTTCGCCCGCCGGGTGGCCCCTGCGGAGGCGCTCGCCGGCGACGCCGCGCAGGTCGCGCGGGCCTGTTACGAGATGTCCCAGCGCTTTCATCGTGGCGGCAAGCTGATCGTCTTCGGCAACGGCGGGCCGGCCACCGACGCCCAGCACATCGTGGTCGAGTTCGTTCACCCCGTCATCGTCGGCAAGCGGGCGCTGCCGGCGCTCTCCCTCACCAACGACGCCGCCACCCTCACCGGGATCGCCCGGGCGGAGGGTTTCGACGAGGTGTTCGCCGCCCAGATGCGCCTGCTCGCCACCCCGCAGGACATCGCGGTCGGGCTCTCCGTCGACGGCCGTTGTGTCAACGTCCGCCGAGGCTTGGAGACCGCCCGCCACCTCGGCCTCCTCACCGTGGCGCTGGTGGGGGGAGACGGCGGGGACATTGCCCGGGACGCCACCGCCGACCATCTCGTCGTCGCTCGCTCGGATGATCCGTGCATCGTGAAGGAGGTCCACGTGACGGTCTATCACCTCCTGTGGGAGTTGGTGCACGTGTTCCTCGAGCAGCCCGGTCTGCTCGAACCGGAGGAGGCCCGGTGACCCGGGACGCGTTCTTCCCGCCGGCCGGTCGGCCGAGCACGGCGATCGCGGCCGACTGTCACGGCGACGCCTGCATCACCTGTTCCGACGCCGCGGTCGCGGTTCGGATCCGGGAGCTGGTGCCCGGCCACCTGGCCGTGGTCGACACGGACGGCGGGCCGGAGGAGGTCAGCGTCGCGCTGGTCGACGCGGCGGCCGGCGACGTGGTGCTCGTACACGCGAAGGAGGCCATCGCGGTCGTGGAGAAGGCTCGGTGAGCGCCCGCGTCGGGGGCGCACTGGGGGCGCTCTATCCGTTCCTCGACACCCGGGCGGCCGACGCCGGCACGGTGCTCGCCGACGTTGCCCGATCCACGGCGGACAAGGCGAGGGAGATCGTCACCCTCCGCGAGTCCCTGGTGGCCGAGCACGGGTGCCGGCTGGTCGAATGCGCCCGGGCGCTCGCGGCGGCGTTCCAGGCCGGCGGCAAGCTCTTCACGTTCGGCAACGGCGGCAGCAGCACCGACGCCCAGGATCTCGCGCAGTTGTTCCTGCACCCGCCGACGACCGCCCGACCGTTGCCGGCCATATCGCTGACCCACGATGTCGCGGTGCTCACCGCGCTCTCCAACGACGTGGGGTTCGAGGTGGTGTTCGCCCGGCAGATCGGCGCGTTCGGTCGCGCCGGCGACGTCGCGGTGGGGCTCTCCACCAGCGGCGGATCGTCCAACGTCCTGCGGGCCTTCGAGGAGGCCACCCGGCGGGGCATGGTCACCGTCGGTCTCGCCGGATACGACGGCGGCCGGATGGCCGAGTCGGACGCCGTCGATCACCTGTTCGTGGTGCCGTCCTCGTCGGTGCACCGGGTGCAGGAGGCGCAGACGACGGTCTATCACGTGCTCTGGGAACTCACCCAGCAGGCACTGGCCGGCGAACTCTGACGGCCGGCATGGTCACGCCTGATCCGAGGCGGGTACGGGTCCGCGTCGAGGGCATCGTGCAGGGCGTTGGCTTCCGTCCGTTCGTGCACGCCCTGGCCAGGGAGTACGACCTGGCCGGGTTCGTCGGCAACGACACCGGAGGCGTCTTCGTCGAGGTCGAGGGGGACGGGAACCAGCTGGCCGCGTTCGTGACGGACCTCAGCCGGCGTGCACCGACACTCGCACAGGTGGAGCGGGTCACCACCGAAGCGGTGCCCCGGACGGGGCGGCCCGGCTTTGCCATCGTCGCCAGCGTCACCGGCGCCGGCCGGGAGGCCTTGATCTCCCCGGACACCGCCACCTGCCCGGACTGCCTCGCGGACGTTTCCGATCCGACGGACCGCCGCCACGGCTACCCGTTCACGAACTGCACCAACTGCGGGCCGCGGTTCACGATCGTGACGGACGTGCCGTACGACCGGCGCGCCACCACGATGGGGGAGTTCCCACTCTGCGCCGGCTGCGCCGCCGAGTACGCAGACCCTGGAGACCGACGCTTCCACGCCGAGCCGGTGTGCTGTCCGGAGTGCGGCCCGGCTCTCCGGCTCGTCGACGCGGACGGCGCCCCTGTCGTCGGCGATCCCGTGGACACCGCCGCACGGTGGCTGCGGGACGGCCGGATCCTCGCGGTCAAGGGGCTGGGCGGCTACCACCTGGCGACCCGTGCCGACGACGAACGGGCGGTGTCGGCCCTGCGCGCCCGCAAGCGCCGCGAGGAGAAACCGTTCGCCGTGATGGCCGCCGACCTCCGGGCGGCGCGCACCCTGGTCCACCTGACGCCGGCAGACGCGCGGGTGCTCACCGGTGCACGCCGTCCCGTGGTGCTGCTGCCACGCCGCGCCGACGCACCGGTCGCCGCGTCGGTGGCACCGGACAACCGCGACCTGGGCGTCATGCTGCCGTACACGCCGCTGCACCACCTGCTGATCGGCCGGCTCGGCATGCCCATCGTGCTGACCAGCGGCAACACCTCCGACGAACCCATCGCCCACAGGGATGACGACGCGCGGCAGCGGTTGGCGCGGATCGCCGACGGTTTCCTGGTCCACGACCGGCGCATCCACGTCCGCACCGACGACTCGGTGGTGCGCGTGTTCCGGGGCCGCGAGCTGCCGGTGCGGCGGTCCCGCGGCTACGTGCCCGCCCCGGTAACGGTGCCGTGGCGGTTCGACCGACCGGTACTGGCGTGCGGCGCGGAGTTGAAGAACACCTTCTGCGTGGCGAAGGGACGGCGTGCGTTCGTCTCGCACCACATCGGCGACCTGGAGAACTACGAGACACTGTGCGCGTTCACCGACGGGATCGAGCACTTCAGCCGCCTCTTCGACGTCCGACCGGAGATGGTCGCCCACGACCTGCATCCCGAGTACCTGTCGACGAAGTACGCGCTCCAGCGCGATGACGTCGAACTGGTCGGCGTCCAACACCACCACGCCCACGTCGCGTCCTGCCTGGCCGACAACGGCGAACGCGGCCCGGTGATCGGGGTCGCCTTCGACGGCCTCGGGTTCGGCCCGGACGGCACCCTCTGGGGAGGTGAGGTGCTCGTCGCGGACCTGATCGGGTTCGAGCGGGTCGGCCACCTGGGCGCGATGCCGATGCCGGGCGGGGCCGCGGCGATCCGCGAGCCGTGGCGGATGGCGGTGGCGTACCTCGACGACATCTACGGCGACGCCGTGCCCGACCTGGCGGTGCTGCGGCGACACGAGCGGCGGTGGCCCGTGATGGTGGCGCTGGCGCGGAGCGGGACGAACTCGCCGCGTACCTCGAGCGCGGGCCGGCTGTTCGACGCCGTCTCGGCGATCCTCGGCCTGCGGGACCGCGTCACGTACGAGGGCCAGGCCGCGATCGCCCTGGAGCAGCGGGCTCGTCGCGACGAACGCGGCGGCTACCGGGTCGAGGCGGCCGGGACGACCCCGCTCGCCGACGTCGGACGCGGCCTGGTCCGGTGCGTGGTCGACGACCTGCTCTCCGGTGTGGACCCCGGCCGGATCGCCGCGCGCTTCCACCACGGACTGGCGGACGCCGTGGTGCGGGCGGCCGGAGCCGTCCGCGAACGCACGGGTCTGGCAAGCGTCGCGCTGTCCGGCGGCGTCTTCCAGAACGTGCTGCTGCTCGACCTCGTGGTGTGCGGCCTGGAGGCGGAGGGGTTCCGGGTGCTCGTGCACTCGCGGGTGCCGCCCAACGACGGCGGTATCTCCCTCGGCCAGGCCGTGGTGGCCGCGGCCCGGCACCGGGCCACCCCGTCCGGCTGAGCCGACGACCGCCGCGTCAGCAGATGCGCGGCAGCGGATCCCCGACCAGCATGTCGACGATGCGGGTGCCGCCGAACACCGTCTTGAGCAGTACGATCCCGGGCGGGTCGGCGGCGACCCGGCCGATGACCGCGGCGTCCTCGCCGAGCGGATGCCCCCGCAGCGCCGAGAGCGCCACGTCCACCTGCGCGCCGTCCACCACGGCGATGAAGCGTCCCTCACAGGCCACGTGGAGCGGATCGATGCCGAGCAGTTCGCACGCCCCGGTCACGGCGGGACGTACCGGTACGGCCGCCTCGTCGACGACCACGGCGACCCCTGCCGCCTGCGCCACCTCGTTGAGGATGGTCGCCACTCCGCCGCGGGTGGCGTCGCGCAGCAGCCGCACCCCGGGGGCGGCGTCCAGCAGGGCCGCCACGAGACCGTGCAGCGCCGCGGTGTCGGAGACGAGGTCGGCCTCGATGTCCAGCTCGCCGCGGGCGAGCATGATCGTGACACCGTGATCACCGATCGGCCCGGAGACGAGGATCGCGTCACCAGGGCTGATCTGTGCGGCGCCCAGCATCACCGGCCGTTCCACCACGCCGATCCCTGCCGTGTTGACGTAGCAGCCGTCGGCCTTGCCGCGCTGCACCACCTTCGTGTCGCCGGTGACCACCTGCACCCCGGCCCGCTGCGCCGCGACGGCCATCGAGGTGGCGATCCGACGCAGGTCGGCGACCGGAAAGCCCTCCTCGAGGATGAAGCCGGCCGACAGGTACAACGGGCGGGCGCCGCTGACCGCGAGGTCGTTGACCGTGCCGTTCACGGCGAGGTCGCCGATGTCACCCCCGGGGAAGAACAGCGGGGACACGACGTGCGAGTCGGTGGTGAAGGCGAGCCGGCCGCCAGCCACGGAGAGCACCGCCCCGTCGTCGAGCGCCTCGAGCGTCGGGTTGCGGAACGCCTCGACGAACAGCCCCTCGACCAGGGTGTGGGTCGCCTTCCCGCCGGCGCCGTGCGCGAGGGTGACGAGATCCTCCCTGATCTTCGGCTTGCGCCGGCGCGCCCGTTCGATGCGCTGCAGGACCTGCTGCTCGGGCGACAGTCGCCCGGGCTCCCGGTCGACTGCCGCTTCGGCCTCGGCCACCGCGCGCTCGGCCCACCCGGCGGTACGTTCTGTCGTCATCAGAGTTGCGGCGTGGGAACCCGGCCGTTCAGGGCCGGGAGGAAACGCCGCTCCCTCCCCTCAATGATCGCGTAACACAATGGACCGCTAGAATGTGAAATGTGGGCGGGGTGGTGAAGAGGGCATACAAGTACCGCTTCTATCCCACCGGTGAGCAGGCCGAACAGCTCCACCGCACCTTCGGGTGCGTGCGTCTGGTCTACAACAAAGCCCTCGAGATGCGGACCCGCGCATACGCCACCCAACGCCGCTCGATCAGCTACGCGGAATCGTCGGCGGCTCTGACCGAATGGAAACGCGGCGAGGATCTGGCGTTCCTCAACGAGGTGTCCAGCGTTCCGCTGCAACAAGCGTTGCGGCATCTGCACGCCGCCTACGCGGCGTTCTTCGCCAAACGCGCCCGATACCCCCGTTTCAAGTCCAAGAGGAAGTCCCGGGCCAGCGCCGAGTACACCCGGTCGGCGTTTCGCTGGCGGGACGGGCAACTGACTCTCGCGAAGATGGACGCCCCGCTGGACATCGTGTGGTCGCGTCCGCTGCCCGAGGGCGTCGTACCGTCCACCGTCACCGTGTCTCGAGACGCGGCCGGCCGCTGGTTCGTGTCCCTGCTTGTCGAGGACCCGACCGTCGAGGCGCTCCCATCGGTGGATACGGCGGTTGGCGTCGATGTGGGGCTGACCAGCCTGGTGACCTTGTCCACTGGGGAGAAGGTCACCAACCCCCGTCACGAGCGGGCCGACCGGCGGAAACTCGCCAAGGCCCAGCGGGAACACGCGCGCAAGGAGAAAGGCTCGGCCAACCGGGCCAAAGCCCGACTCAAGGTCGCCAGGATTCACGCTCGAATCGCCGATCGGCGACGGGACCACCTGCACAAACTGTCGACTCGACTCGTCCGTGAGAACCAAACGGTCGTGATCGAAGACCTGACGGTGCGGAACATGCTGCGTAACCACCGGCTGGCTCGCGCGATCTCCGACGCGGCCTGGTCGGATCTGCGGGCCATGTTGGAGTACAAGGCCGCCTGGTACGGGCGCACCCTGGTGACGGTGGACCGCTGGTTGCCGTCGTCCAAGCTGTGCGCGGACTGCGGGCAACTCACCGAATCCCTGCCGTTGACCATCCGTACGTGGCAATGCCCGTGCGGTGCGACCCATGACCGGGACATCAACGCCGCGAGAAACCTCCTGGCCGCCGGGCTGGCGGACAGGTAAAACGCCTGTGGAGCTGATGTAAGACCTCAACGGAGTCCCTCCGGGCGGGCAGTCGGCGACGAAGCAGGAAACCCCACGGGCGACCAGGGGGAATCCCGGCCCTCCAGGGCCGGGAGGATGTCAAACCCGCGTCGCCTCCGCCACCCGCTGCCGCGTGAAGCGGCCGAAGTTGTAATACGCGGCGCAGGCGCCTTCCGACGAGACCATGCACGTGCCGATGGGTGTCTCCGGCGTGCACGCGGTGCCGAACACCTTGCATTCCCAGGGCTTGAGCACACCCTTGAGCACCTCGCCGCACTGGCAGGCCTTCGGGTCCGCCACGCGCACCCCGGGAACGTCGAAGATCCGCTCGGCGTCGTAGGCCGCGTACTCGTCCCGCATCCGCAGCGCCGAGTGCGAGATGAACCCGAGACCGCGCCACTCGAAGTGTGGCCGCAGCTGCATGACCTGGCCGATCGCCTCCAGCGCCCGCAGGTTGCCGTCCCAGGGCACCACCCGGGTGTACTGGTTCTCCACCTCGCAGCGGCCCTCGGCGAGCTGCGTGAGCAGCATGAAGACCGACTGCAGGAGGTCCAGCGGCTCGAAACCCGCGCAGACCAGGGGCTTGCCGTAGTCGTGGGCGATGAACTCGTACGGTCGGCACCCGATCACGGTGGAGACGTGCCCGGGGCCGAGGAAGCCGTCGAGGCGCAGGTCGGGTGAGTCGAGGATGGCCTTGATCGCCGGAAGGATGGTGACGTGGTTGCAGAAGACCGAGAAGTTGTCGATCCCTTCGGCGGCCGCCCGCAGCACGGTCATCGCGGTGGACGGCGAGGTGGTCTCGAACCCGATCGCCATGAAGACGACCTTGCGGTCGGGGTTGGTCCGCGCGACCTTCAGCGCATCCAACGGCGAGTACACCATCCGGATGTCCGCGCCGGCCGCCTTGGCGTCGAGGAACGAGCCGCTGCCGCCGGGGACCCGCATCATGTCGCCGAACGCTGTCATGATGACGCCCGGCTGGTGTGCGATGGCGATGGCGTCGTCCACCCGGCCCATCGGGATCACGCAGACCGGGCAGCCGGGGCCGTGCACGAGCGAGACGTTCTCGGGCAGATAGTCCTCCAGCCCGTGCCGGTAGATGGTGTGCGTGTGCCCGCCGCAGACCTCCATGAACTTGTACTGCCGCCCGGGCTCGCACAAGGCGGCGATCTGCGTGGCCAACGCCTGGGCCTTGTCCGCATCGCGGTACTCGTCGACGAAACGCATCTGGTGATTCCCTAGCTGATATCGGATTCGGCGAGCGCCTGCAGCTCGTCGGTGTAGGCCTGTCCGAGGCCGTTCAACATGGCCAACGTGGCGGCCGCCTCGGTTTCGTCGATCTTCGACATGGCGAAGCCGACATGGACGAGCACCCAGTCGCCGATACCGACCTGGTCCGGGCCGAGCAGGCCGATGTTGATCGCCCGCCGAACACCCACCACGTCGACGATGGCGAGGTCGTCGCGGCCCGCCTTGATTTCGACGATCTCGCCCGGGATTCCAAGGCACATCGAGCTACTCGTCCTCTCCGGTCACATCTTTTCGATCTTGATGTAGCGCCGCAGCGCGGGAAGTTCCTTCCAGAACATCCCCATGACGGCCGCGCCAACCAGCAGCACCAACAGCTTCCGCACAGCTCACCTCCTTCGGGTCTCCGCCGGGCCGGTTCAGCCCGGCGGCAGGTTCGGCATGATCGGCAGGATCGGCTCGTGCTTTCCGGGTCGGATGCCGGTGGAGCGACGGGCGTCCACCGTCCCGTCCTCGTGATGGCCTGACTGCTTCCTCCGCCGCGAGTTGCCCTCCTCCACACCCTTGGTGTGCGCCGGGGCGTCGAGTTCGACATCGGGATCGCCCACCCGGATCTCGCCCATTCCCGCCTCCTTCATCAGTCGTTGCCGGACGGCCGATCGTGTCGTCGGCCGAGATCGTCGAAGAACCCGGGAATCTCCCGCCACACCGCGCTTCCCCCCGACATGCCCGTCCAGTGCCGGCGGATCAGCGCGACAAGTCGGAAGCAGTCGTCGACCGGCACCACCCACTGTTGGCCGTCGCCGCGCGGCGGCCCCGTCCACACCAGGAACGCCTCGACCCGTGGCTTCAGCTCGGCCAGCGCGGGTGACAGTGCCTCGATCGCCCGCCAGGCGCCGGCATCGATCTCCGACTCGGTGGTGCCGAGCGGACTCGGGTAGTGACCGAGCACTCGGCCGTCCTGCCGCTTCACGAAGAACACCAAACCGACCGGCACGCCGAGTTCGGCAACGGACAGGCCGGTCAACCGTCTGCCGTGGGTGGGGACGAGCTGGTACCGGCCGGCGCCGGCCGCCTCGCGGTCGAACAGAAGGGAGCACGGCGTGCAGGCGCACATCAGCTCCCCGTCCTGCTCGTCCCACACGTGCCGGTGTTCCGGGCCGACCGGCCCGGCGCACATGCCGCAGCGCTCGACCGCCGCCGCGCGCTGTCTCGCGCGACGGATCGCCCGCTGCAGGGCGCCGGCCGTCATGCCGTGCTGTCCAACGCCAGCGGCCCCGCGGCCTGCTCCACCTCGCTCGTCGTCGCCTCCGCGGTCCGGTCCGGCCGCTGCCACAGGGCGGCGACCGGGATCAGCGCCGGAGCCGGCGCGGGCGCCGCCACGTCCACCGCGGACAGCTCCGGCGCGAACGTCAACACCTGTTCCCGCACCAGGTCACGCAGCGCAGCGCCGCCACCGCCGCACGAACTCGCCGACAGGCTGATCCGCGCCACCTCGTCCTGGACACCGACCAACGCGATCTCGGCACCCTGCGCGCGCAGCTGCGGCCGGAGATCGTCGACCGCACGGGCCACGCGCCCTTCCAGCGGATCCGGGTGGATGCGGTGCAGCAGCAGCAGGTGCCGCAGCAGCTCGTCGTCGGTGAGCCGGTCGAGCGGGCCGGCGCTGTCGGCGGCGAGATCGGTGACCCGGGCCAGCGCCTCGCCGTACACCTCGGTCAGGATCTCGACCGCTTCCAACGCCAGCTCGGCGGTGCGGCCGGGGGTCTGCTCAAGCTGGCCGAGCGCGGCGTCCAGGCGGGCCAGCCGCGGCTCGACGGCCGCGTCGTCGAGCCGCTGGACCTCCGGCTGCTCACCCATGGGACGCGCCGAACATCGGCGAGTGGATCTTCTTGAGGGTACGACCGCCGCCGACGTACATGTGCACCCCGCACGGCAGGCACGGATCGAAGCTGCGCACCGCCCGCATGATGTCCACACCCTTGAAGTTCTCCGGGCCGTTCTCCTCGAAGATGGGCATGTTCTGGATCGCGTCCTCGTACGGACCGGGTGTGCCGTAGCTGTCGCGGGGACTGCCGTTCCACGGCGTGGGCGGGTACGGGTGGTAGTTGGCGATCTTGCGATCCCTGATCACGAGGTGGTGCGACAGGGTGCCCCGGACGGCCTCGTGGAAGCCACAGCCGATGGCCTCGTCCGGCACGTCGAACTCGGCGAAGACCCGCATGTCGCCGCCGCGCATCCGCTCCATCGCCCGTTCCAGGAAGTACAGCGACATCGCCGCGGCGTACGCGATGAAGTAGGCCCGTGAGCGGTCCCGCTCCAGCGCGTTCGACCAGCGCGGGATCTTCCACTCCAACGTCATCTCGGGCAGCCGCTGGCTCTTCGGAAGCGAGATCAGCACGCTCTGCCCGGTCGACTTGACGTACGGGGTGTCGACCATTTTCGCGAGCGCCGTGGTGTACAGCCGGGCGAAGCAGCCGCCTCCGGTGTCCAGCGCGAGATGCTCCCCGCTGCTCCTGTCGAACCAGCGGGGGCTCATCACCCAGCTGTACTTGTCGTCGAAATCGCGTTTCTGCGGGTCAGGCAGGGTGGTCTGGTTCCAGGGATGGCGGATGTCGACCGGATTGCCGAGCGGGTCGTACTTGACGAACGGTTCCTCCTGGCCGGCCCAGTCCTTGTAGTAGGAGCTGCCGAGCAGGATCCGGATGCCGAGGTTGATGTCGACCAGGTCCGTGGTGAGCAGTTTGCCGTCGACGACGATGCCAGGCGTGACGTGCATCGCCCGTCCCCAGGTCGTCATGGTCTCGTAGCGGTAGTCGACGACGTCGGGGTTCTGGAACGCGCCCCAGCAGCCGAGCAGGACCCGGCGGCGACCGACCTCCTCGTAGCCGGGCAGCGCCTCGTACCAGAAGTCGAAGATGTCGTCGTTCATGGCGACGGCCTTCTTGACGAAGTCCAGGATGCTGATCAGCCGGCTCAGGTAGTCGGTGAACAGCGTCGGCTGCGGCATCGTGCCGACGCCGCCGGGATAGACCGTCGACGGGTGGACGTGCCGGCCCTCCATCAGGCAGAACATCTCCCGGGTCGTCCGACTGACCTTCAGCGCCTCCTTGTAGACCTCGCCCTCGAACGGGTTGTAGGCCCGCATGATGTCGGCGATCGTCCGGTAGCCGTGGATGTCCCGGCCCGGTGCCGGGGTCTTCTCGGCGCGGGCCAGCACACTCGGGTTGGTCTGCTTGACCATCGCCTCGCAGAAGTCGACGAAGACGAGATTGTCCTGGAACAGGGTGTGGTCGAACATGTACTCGGCGGCCTCGCCGAGGTTGATGATCCACTCGGCCAGGGGCGGGGTCTTGATGCCGTACGCCATGTTCTGCGCGTAGACGGAGCAGGTCGTGTGGTTGTCGCCGCAGATGCCGCAGATCCGGCTGGTGATGAAGCCGGCGTCGCGGGGGTCCTTCCCCTTCATGAATACCGAGTAGCCGCGGAACAGCGACGACGTGGTGTGGCATTCGGCGACCACGCGGTTCGCGAAGTCGATCTTCGTGTAGACGCCGAGGTTGCCGATGATCCGGGTGATCGGATCCCAGGCCATCTCCACCAGTTCGCCGGGTTTCTGGCCGGTGGCCTTCTTGGCTTCCGTCGCTGTCACGGTCGGTACCTCTCCTCTGCTGCCTGACGCCGGGGGTCCGCCGGGCCGTACGGGCGCCACCGGGGGTTGTAGCCGCTGGTGAGCTCCGGGCCGTTGTGGTGCCACTTCGGTTCCTTGTTGGCGGTCACGTTGGTGATGCCGCGCAGCCGGCGGATCAACGCGCCGTACGGCTTGATGAGCAGCGTCGACAGGCTGCCACCGGGAGGCATGTCCATGAACGGCATGAACTTGTCGGGGAATCCCGGCATGGTGCAGCCGATGCAGATGCCGCCGACGTTGGGGCAGCCACCGACGCCGCCCATCCAGCCGCGCTTCGGGACGTTGCAGTTGATGACCGGCCCCCAACAGCCGATCTTCACCTGGCACTTGGGCGAGTTGTAGTCCTTGGCGAAGTCGGCCTGCTCGTAGTAGGCGGCCCGGTCACAGCCCTCGTGCACGGTCTTGCCGAACAGCCACTGCGGCCGCAGCATGTGGTCCAGCGGCGGAGGCGGGGCCGAGCCGGCGGCGTGGTAGAGCACCCAGGTCAGGGTCTCCATGAAGTTCTCCGGCTGGATCGGGCAGCCGGGCACGTTGACGATCGGCAAGCCGCCCTGGGACCGGAAGTCCCACCCGAGATAGTCGGCCAGGCCCATGCACCCCGTCGGGTTGCCCGCCATGGCGTGGATGCCGCCGTACGTCGCGCACGTGCCGGCCGCGACGACCGCCCAGGCCTTCGGCGCGAGCCGGTCGATCCACCAGTTCAAGGTCAGCGGCTCACCGGTGTTCTCGTCGTTGCCGAACGACGTCCAGTACCCGTCGCCGTTGATGTTCTCGTTCGGGATCGATCCTTCGATGACGAGGATGAACGGCTCGATCATCTCCCCACGAGCCGCCTTCCGGTACGGCGCCAGGAACTCCTCGCCGCCGGCCGTCGGCGACAGCACCTTGTTGTGCAGGTTGACCCTCGGCAGACCGGGAACGAGCCCGAGGACGATGTCCTCGATCGCCGGCTGACCGGAGGCGGTCATCGACACGGAATCTCCGTCGCAACTCATGCCCTCGGAGATCCAGAGAACGGTGACCTCGTCAAACCCGTTCTCGTGCGGGATCACCGCGCCGGTGTCGCGCATCCCCTGCGTCATGTGCGGGGCCTCCCTTGCATCCGGTCCCGAAGCCGGTCGTAGATGGCTGCCAGCGGCGCCGCGAGGGCCAGCGCCGGAGGCCTGTCCGGTGCGTGCGGGTGCGGACGCGTGGGAGCGCGCTGCTTGCCCCGGTCGATCTCCTGCCCCAGCTCGCGGAGTGCCTGTTCGTCCGCCTGCCGGCACAGCAGCGGCATGAGCTGGTTCTCGTCGTCACGCACGTGCCGGGCGACGGCGGACGCCAGCCGCTCCATCAGCTGGTCCTGCGCCGGATCGCCGGCCCCGCACCGGTCCAGTTGAAGCAGCAGCTCCTTGATGGGCGCATGCCCCGCGAGGTGTCCGTCGACCTGCCCGTCGTCCAACACCTTCGCGGCGAAGGGATAGAAGAGGACCTCCTCGAGCGCGGCGTGCTTCGACAGCTCCCGGATGAGGACGTCGACCACCCCGCGCCGCTGGGCGTCGGAGGCCGCCGCCCGATAGTCTCGGAACAACTGCTCGACCACGCGGTGGTCATGCCGCAGCAGTTCGACGGCGTCCATCAGGCCGGCTTTCGTGCGCCGGAGTTCACGGTGATGGACTCCAGGACGACGTCGTCACTGCCGGTGACATCGATGTCCACGCCGCCGCACCCCGGACAGGCGACCATCGCGAGGTGGTCGTCGACCGGCCCGCTGCGACCGCAGTCATGGCACGTCACCGTCATCGGCTCCAGGACCAGGTCGACGGCGGCGTCCGCGGCGATGGTGCCGGCCGCGGCCAACTGGATGCCCTGCGCGACGATCTCCGGGTCCACCGGGTGACCCCCGATCCGCACCCGTAGCCCGGTGACCCGGCGGCCCGCGGCTCTGCGCACCGCGGCGGTCACGATCGCCTCGGACAGCCCCGTCTCATGCATGCGCGGTCACCTCCCTCTCGGCTGACGTCTGCTGGGTTGGCTCCCGCTGCTCCGCCGCGGCACCGAGCCGTGCGGCTTCCTCCTCCACGACCCCGACCACCATCCGGGCCGCCTCGTCGAGAGCCTCGGCGACCGGCGCCGACAGTTCCATGCGCTCGTCCATGACAGCGGGCTGGCACCCCACGACCAGGACGCGGCCGACGGTGCCGCCCAGGCTGCGCAGCAACCGGAGCACCGACTCCGGATCCATCCCGTGCCCGTCGGCAGCCGGCGCCGCCAGCGCGTCCGCCGGCCCCAGCGTCCAGCCAGGGTCGTCGAGGTCCACCTGGAGGACGGCCAACGTGCCAGGCGCCTCGTTCAGTGGCAACGCGTCCACCATGACCAACACGTCGTGGCGGCCGTCCAGCAGATCGTAGGCCAGATGCATCCCCCGGATGCCGTAATCGGACACATCCACCATCTCCGGCAGGACAGCGTCCCGGAGGCGCCGGACGACCTCGACGCCGAAGGCGTCGTCGCCGAGGAAGATGTTGCCGATGCCGGCGACCAGGATCCGCCCGCTGCCGTTGCTCCTCACGGCGCCTCCACCTCGCCGGCCAACGGCTCGACCTCTTCGGCACGGAAATGGCGTAGCCGCCCGTACCACTGGTGCAGTTCGGCGCCCGGGTCGTCGTCCACCGTCACGGCCAGGAACCGTGACCCGTCGACGTCGAGCAGGACCTGCTCCACCCGGCCGGTGCGGCCCTCCAGAAACATGTCGTGCGCGTCGGTGCCGCGTTTCCGGGGGCGCAACCGAACCCGGCTGCCCCGGGACAGCAGGGTGCCACCGACCAGGACGGTGTCGCTCTCCGGCGCGATCCCCGCATCGGCACCGGGCTCCCACCAGCGTGGTGAGGTGGCGGTACCGCCGTCTCGCCGCACGGGCTCCAGGCTCCGAACGGCGCCGTGCAACCGCGCGAACACCTCGGGCGGCATGGCGTCGACGCGGTCGAGGATCGCGGCGGCCCGGGGATCGGTGGCCCGCACCTCCCGCTTCTCGGCGTCGGTGAGCGTGAGCGTACGCAGCGAGAGGATCTCGTCGATCTCGGTCGCGTCGTGCAGATCGCCCGGGCTCTCCGGTGCGATCTGCGGATGGTCGTAGAGGATGATCGGCGACGAGAGCAGGACGTCAGCGGTGCCGACCTCGCCGGCCAGCACGGGGAAGGTGTGCACGTTGCGGCATTCCTTCGCCGCGTGCGCCGCCCACTCGGGCGGGTCGAGCAGTGACAGGAATCGACCCTGACTGACGGAGGCCAGGGTGTGGGTCGCCAGCAGGCAACACCGCAACGCCTCGTCGCGTGGGCTGGCTGCCGGAGTCGTCCGGTCCGTGTTCTCGACGTGTATCCGGAGCCGCAGCAACCGGAAGGGCGCCTGACACGGCACGGCGGAGATGGTGACCGATGCGGACAACGGCCATCGCCGGCGCACCACCCGCCCCGCCGGTTCGCCCCGATCGTCGACCAACAGGTCGACGTCCTCGCCGCCTGGGACCCGGATGTCGAGGCGACGGCCGCGGCGCAGGTCGGCGACCGACGCTTCGAGGTCGAACTCCTGTGGTACGGCCTCGTCGAAGCTGAGTTCCACGCGGCTCCCGGCATTTCTCCTGTCGACAGGCCGGTAGCCGCCGTCGGCCGTCCGCTCCTCGGCCACCCGTCTCTGCAGGTGCAGGAAGCGCACCCTGATCCGGACGACTGCGGTGTCCGGGACCTCCATCAGGCACTCGGTCTGCTGCCACGGTGACTCGGCCGAACCCGCCACCGTGCTGTCGCCGAGGCCCTGCTCATCCGCCCAGGCGGGGGGCACGAGGACACCGAACTGCCAACGGACGCGGTTCTTGCCCGAAGACCGCCGATAGGGGTAGAGCAGGTAGCCCTCGTACAGGATCGCCTCCGCGACCGCCTCGGCGCCGTCGATGCCACCGCCGCGCGGATGCGTCTGCACGGTGCTTCCCCCTCCGTGGTGCGCGGAACCAGCTCCGGTGAGCCGTCACCCTGGTCTAGTTCATCCGGCCGGGTGGCCGTAAGTGCTCGTCGTCCCTGTGTGCCGACAGCACTCACCGGATCGGGTGAGCAGCTCCGAACCTGGGGATGCTCGTTCTGCCGACGGACGACAGGCCGACGGCACAAGCGGGCGCAGGGGGAGCGAGGCGGGCGCCGGTGCCGCCCGGCGAACGAGGTCGCCCGCGTGGGTGGGCACGGGTGAGTGTCAGGGGAGCAGCCGGCGGATCTCGGCGGCGGCGGGATGGTCCGGGGCGGCGGCCAGGAAGCGGCGCAGGGTCACCTCGGCCTGGGCCCGGTCGGACTGCCGCTGGGCCAGCCCGAGCACCAGCAGCGCGTCCGGCGAATCGGGGACGCGCGCCAGCACCTGCCGGGCCTCCCGTTCCGCGCCGGCCGTGTCACCGGCGCGGACCAACGCGAATCCCAACCGCAGCCGCACCCCGTCGTCGGGGCGGGTTCGCAACGCCTGCCGGTACAGCTCCGCCGCCGCGTCGAAGCGGCTCTGCTGCTCCAGGTCCCGGGCGAGCAGCACGGCCACCGCCGCCGGATCCGGTGGCGCGCCGCCCCCGGTCGACCCGTCGACGCGGGCCCCGGCGGCCGCCACCGCCACGACGACGGCGACCAGACCGAGCGAGCCGGCCCGCCAGGCCAGGCGGGCCGCCGCGCCGCTCGACGCCGGTTCCGCTGGTGCCGGCGCCGGCGCCCCCCGGGCACGGGGGCGCAGCGTCCGAACCGCGGCGTACCCGGCGCCGACCAGCGCCAGCGCTGGTACGACCCACAGCAGCAGCCCGGCACCGCGCACCGGCGGATCGGCCAGCACCTCCTCGCCGTAGCGCTGCACGAACCAGCGCCGGATGTCGTCCGGGTCGCGGCCCCGCGCGAGGTGGTCGGCCACCACCTGCCGCATGCCGGCGGCAATCGGGGAACGCGAGTCGGCCACCGACTCGCCCTGGCAGGACGGGCAGCGCAACCCGACGGCGACCGACCGGACCGGATCCTGCCGTGGTGCGGGCTGGCCCGCACGAACCATTCCGAGGACCGCCGCGGCCAGCAGGACGGCCAGCACGGCGCCGCCGAGGGCGTGACGCCGCCTCATCCGGCCAGCAGCGGCCCGAGCCGCTGTTCCAGCCACTGCCGGGTGACCACGCCCTGGCGCCGGTCTACGACCCGCCCGTCCCGGTCCACCAGGAAGGTCTCCGGCACGCCCCGGACCCCCCAGCCGATCGCCAGCGTGCCGTCGGGATCCGGCACCACCGTCATCGCCTCCGCGCCGGTCTCGCGCAGCAGCGCCCGTACCGCGTCGGGCCCGTCGCGCAGGTTGATGCCGACCACCCGCAACCCGGCGGGCCGCCCCTGCCGGCCGGCCTCCGCCAGCAGCGGCAGCTCGTCGCGGCAGGGCCCGCACCAGGACGCGAACACGTTCACCAGCACCGGATGCCCCCGCACCTCGGCGAGGTCGAACCGGCCCCCGTCCAGGGTCGTGCCCGCGATCGGCGGCGCGGGGTCCCCCGTCGAGGCGCCGACCGGCGCCGATCGGTCCGGCGTGTCGAGGCCGGCGGCGAGGCCGGCACCGACGGCGGCGGTGACCACCAGCACCAGCGCCGGCCACAGCCGCGTGCGGAGCACTCTCACACCCGCACCTCCGGCCGCTCGACAGCCGCCGCGGTCGGGACGGCGGCCCCGGGCGCAGGGCGGCGCCGCACCGCCGCCGGCACCGCGAGCAGCCCACCTGCCGCCGTCAGCCCGCCACCGATCCACAGCAGAGCCACCAGCGGATTCACCGCGAGCCGTACGGTCGCGCTGCCGCCGTCCGCGCTGGCGGCGATCAGCGTGACGTAGACGTCCCGGAGCATTCCGGTGCGGACCTGCGGAACGGTGACGGCGGTGTCGTGGGCGGGGAAGTAGCGCAGGGCCGGCGCCAGCGTCCCGCCGCCGTCGCGCTCGAGCCGGGCGGTCACCGCCATCCGATCCGTGTCGCCCGTTCGACGCACCTCCAGCAGCCGCACCTGGACCCCGTCGACGCGCAGGGCCTCGCCCACCCGGATCTCCCGCTCGACGCTGCTGCCGTACGCCGACGAGCCGGCGACCCCGACGGCGACCAGCGCGATCCCGGCATGCGCCAGCACTCCACCGAGCCTCGCAGCGCCCAGCCGGGGGGCGGTCGCCACGACGCGGGCGGCCCGGGCGGCCTGCCCCGCCAGGCCGGTGAGGACGAACGCCGCGGCCCCGAACGCGGCGAGGGCGGGCGCACCAGGGCGCCCGGCCCAGCCCAGCACGGCCACGACGGCCAGCGCGATGCCGAATGGCACGCCCAGCCGGCGCAGCCCGCCCGCCCGCCGGGCCGACACCACCGCGGGCACCACGCCCATCACCAGTAGCACCACGACGGCCAGCGGCACCGCGGTCCGCTGGTAGTAGCGGGGGCCCACGGCCGTCCGGATCCCACCGAGGGACTCGGACAGCAGCGGGAAGATCGTGCCGACCAGCACCATCGCCGCGATGGTGAGCAGCAGGACCCCGTTGACCAGAACGGCCGTACCCCGCGACAGCACCGGCGTGCGCCTCCGCGGGACCGCACCCGGGCCCCGCCACCCCACCAGCACGGTCGAGACCGCGACGGCGAGCAGGACGAAGCCCAGCAGCATCGGACCGAGCGGCGACTCGGTGAACGCGTGCACGCTGGCCACCGCGCCGGAGCGGGTGAGGAACGTGCCGAGCAGCACCAGCAGGAAGCTCGCGCAGGCCAGCACGACGTTCCAACCCGCCCGCGCCCGGGCGCCGCCGAGCGCCGTGTGCAGCAGCGCGGTGGCGGTCAGCCAGGGCAACAGGGAGGCGTTCTCCACCGGATCCCAGGCCCAGTATCCGCCCCAGCCCAGCACCGCGTAGGACCACCAGGCGCCGAGCCCGATCCCGGCGGTGAGCGCCGACCAGGCGACCAGGGCCCAGGGCCGGGCGGCGCGCAGCCAGCGGTGCCCGTCCCGGCCGGCGAGCAGCCCGGCGAGCGCGAACGCGAACGGCACGACCAGGCCGATGTAGCCCAGGTAGAGCAGGGGCGGGTGCACCCCCATCGCGGGGTGCTGCTGCAGCAGTGGGTTCGGTCCGGGACCGTCGAGCGGCACCGGCCGCACCTCCCGGAACGGGTTCGCCGCGAAGTAGGTCAGCGCGAAGAAGAACATGCCGACCGCGCTGACCACGAGCATGGCGTACGCGTGCAGCCGGGCCGGGTACCGCGACGCCCGGGTCGCCAGCAGCGCGGCGATCGCGCAGTGGACGACCAGCCACAGCAGCAGCGAGCCGTCCAGCGCCGACCAGAGGCTGGTGACGGTGTAGTAGACCGGCACGTCCCGTCCACCGTTCTCGGCCACGAACCGGACGCTGAAGTCGTGGCGCAGCAGGGCGTACTCCAGCACGGCGCCACCGAGGACGGCGGCCAGGAAACTGGCGACGGTCGCGGCGCGCGCCACCCTGACCGGCCCGCCGGACAGCCCGGCGCGCAGCCAGAGCAGCGCGGCGAGGGTGGCCGTGACCAGGCCGGCGGCGAGGCTCGCGGTGCCGAGCTCACCGGCCATCCGCCGGCCCTCCCGGGGTTGTCGGAGGCCGGTACTCGTTGCCGTGCCGAACGACGACCTGATCCGCGTCGAAGACCCCGTCGGCGGAGAATCGGCCTTCGACGACGGCCGCCTCGCCCTCCCGGAAGGTCTCCGGCGGCACACCGCGCTGCCGCACGGCGATCTCGTGGCCGTCCTCCGCGAGCCGGAACTCCGTCCGTTCGGAGGCACGGCGCAGCGAGCCCGGCACCACCTGGCCGCCCACCCGCAGCCGTTCCTGACGGACCTCCGGATCCCGGGACACCTCCGCCGGGGTGCGGTAGTAGGTGAGAGTGCCCTGCATGGCGGCGGCCGCCAACAGGGCACCGGCGGCCAGGCCGACCAGGCCGACCGCGATCCGGCCGATGCGGCGGGTCATCCCGTCCGGACCGGCGTCCGGGCCGCGGTCGCCTGCCGTACCACAGGGGCGGACTGGCGTTCCAGAGCTGCCAGCCGGTGCAGCAGGACACAGAGAGCGGCGGCCGTCGCGGCGGCGACCGCGAGCAGCAGAGCCGCCCCCATCCGGGGGTCGATCGGGGGGCGCTGCGGCGCGAGCACCGTCGCCTGCTGGTGCAGGGAACGCCACCAGACGACCGAGAAGTGCACCACCGGTACCAACAGAAACCCGGCAACGCCGACGGCGGCCACCGAACGGGCGACCCGATGGTCGGCGCTGTCCGCCGCGGCGTGCCGCTCGCTGAGCAGGCGGCGCAACGCCAGGTAGCCGGCGTACACCGCCAGCAGCAGGGCGCTGCTCACCAGCCGCGGATCCCAGGCCCACCAGGTGCCCCATACGAGATGGCCCCAGACGGCGCCGGTGGCGATCGTGGCGGCGGTCAGCACGACGCCGATCTCGGCCGCCGACCGGGCCAGCCGGTCGAACCGCAGATCCCGGTTGAGCAGGTAGGCGCCGCTGCCGAGCAGGACGACCGCGAAGGCGGCGTACGCCACCCACGCGGCCGGGACGTGCAGGTACATCAGCCGCTGCGCCTGCCCCTGGAGCTGGTCCGCAGGCGCCACCAACCCGCCGGTCAGGGTCGCTGCGGCGGCCAGCCCGCCGGCGATCCAGGCCAGGGTGCGGCGGCCGGCGGCGGCCCGCGGGGTATCCGCGACGAGATCGAGGACCCGCTGGTGCATGATCTCCCTGTCCGCGCCCCGAACCGGGCGCTTCCGCTGGCTATCGCTCGAACAGGAGGCTAGCGGTCCAAAGAAGGCGATAGGCGGCTTTTGGCATAATTGCGGACCAAAGCGGTTCGTGCCGCTACCGTCCCTGGCGGTGGACAGGTCAGCGGCGTCGACGGCCGGTGGGACCGCGCGGCGGTCGCACCGTCGCACCGTCATGGCGCTCGGCACCCTGGCGGCGCTGTTCGCCCTGACCTCCTGTGCCACGGACGCGCCGTCCACGCTCGACACCGCGGGGACCGGCGCCGCGCGCGTCGAGCGGACCTGGTGGCTGCTGTTCTGGATAGCCCTGGCGGTCTTCGTCGAGGTGATGGCGCTGCTGGCCTGGGCGCTGCTGTTCCGCCGCGCACCGACGACCCGGGTCCGGCACGGCCAGCCACTGCGCTTCGTGGCCGTCGCCGGCGCCGGCGTTCCGCTGCTCATCCTGGTCGCGGTCTACGGCGTCGGGCTGCGGGACCTGGCGGCGCTCGGCGCCGGCCCGGAGCCGCAGGCGCCGACCATCGAGGTCACCGGCCACAGGTGGTGGTGGGAGGTGCGGGTGCCGGGGACCGACGGGGCGACCGCCAACGAGCTCCACATCCCGGTGGGGGAGCGGGTCCGGGTGCGGCTGCGGACCGCGGACGTGCTGCACAGCTTCTGGGTGCCGCAGCTGATGCCCAAGACCGACCTGATCGCCGGCGAGACCCGTGAGACGTGGCTGCAGGCCGAGCGGGCGGGCACCTACCGTGGCCAGTGCGCCGAGTACTGCGGCACCCAGCACGCGCACATGGCGTTCCTGGTGGTGGCCGAGCCCCGCCCGCAGTTCGACGCCTGGCTGGCCCGACTCGGCTCGCCGGCCCGGCAGCCGCGGACCGACGCCGAACAGCGCGGCCGGCAGGCGTTCGTCCAGGGCACCTGCGCCGGCTGCCACGCCATCCGCGGCACCGGCGCCGACGGCCAGGCCGGTCCCGACCTGTCCGACGTCGGTTCCCGCTGGAGCCTCGGCGCCGGCGCGGTGCCGAACGACGCCGGCCACCTCGGCGGCTGGATCGCCAACCCGCAGACCGTCAAACCCGGCAGCTACATGCCGCCGCAACCGATCGACGCCGCGCGGCTGCCGGACCTCATCGCGTACCTGCGGTCGCTGAAGTGACCACACGGGGGAGGTGACGACATGTCGACCGCTGCCGCACCGCCGGCCGGCGCGACCCGCGAGGACCTGGCGCGGCTGGAACAGCACTGGGGTGAGCGGCCGTCCCTGGTCGCCTGGTTCGGCACCGTCGACCACAAGAAGATCGGGCGGCGCTACCTGGTCACCGCCGGACTGTTCTTCGCCCTCGCCGGGACCAGCGCGCTGGCGATGCGCACCCAACTGGCCCGCCCCGAGTCCACCCTGCTCTCCCCGGACGAGTACAACCAGCTGTTCACCATGCACGGCACGGCGATGATCTTCCTGTTCGCCACCCCGATGCTCTTCGGCTTCGGCAACTACCTGGTCCCGCTCATGATCGGTTCGCGGGACATGGCGTTTCCGAAGCTGAACGCGCTGGGCTACTGGATCTTCCTCTTCGCCGGGCTGTTCATGTGGGCCAGCCTGCCCTTCGGCGCGGCCCCGAACGCCGGCTGGTTCGCGTACGTGCCGTTGGCCGGTGAGCAGAGCCTGCCCGGGTTGAACATCGACGTCTACACCCTCGGGCTGCTGTTCCTCGGCATCGCCACCACCGCCGGCTCGATCAACTTCATCGTCACCGCGCTGAAGCTGCGGGCCCCCGGCATGTCGCTCGACCGGGTGCCGCTGTTCGTCTGGGCGATCGTCGCCACCGCGTTCATGGTGATCTTCGCGTTGCCCGCGTTGAACCTGGACAACGCGATGCTGTTCCTCGACCGCCGCTTCGGCACCCACTTCTTCGACCCGGAGGCCGGCGGAAACGTGCTGCTCTGGCAGCACCTGTTCTGGATCTTCGGCCATCCAGACGTCTACATCATCGTGCTGCCGGCACTGGGCATCGTCTCGGCGGTGCTGCCGGCCTTCACCCGCCGGGGCGTGGTCGGCTACGCGCTGATCGTGCTCTCCATCGTGTCCATCGCGATCATCTCCTTCGGCGTGTGGGTGCACCACATGTTCGCCACCGGGCTGCCGCAGCTGTCCTACAGCTTCTTCAGCGCGGCCAGCACGATCATCACCATCCCGTCGGGCATCCAGATCTTCGCCTGGCTGGCCACCATGCTGCTGGGCCGGCTGGTCCTCCGGGTGCCGATGTTGTTCCTGATCGGATTCCTGGTGACCTTCGTGGTCGGCGGCTTCACCGGCGCCATGTTCGCGATCACCGCCTTCGACCAGCAGATCACCGACTCGTACTTCGTCGTGGCGCACTTCCACTACGTGCTCGTCGGCGGCGCGCTGTTTCCGATCCTCGCCGGCATCTACTACTGGCTGCCGAAGATCACCGGCAGGATGTACCACGAGCGGCTCGGCCGGTGGGCCTTCGGGTTGGTGTTCACCGGCATGCAGGTCACGTTCTTCCCGATGCACCTCTACGGCCTGTGGGGCATGCCCCGACGCGTCTACACCTATCCCGCAGAGCTGGGCTGGGAGCGGTGGAACCTGGTCAGCACAGCCGGCGCGTACCTCCTCGCGGTCGGGCTGCTGCTCGTGCTGATCGGGGTCGGGCACGCGATCCGGCGCGGCCGGCCCGCCCCGGCCGATCCGTGGGGCGGGGACAGCCTGGAGTGGGCGACCCCATCACCACCCCAGCCCTACAACTTCCCGGTGCTGCCGCGGGTGCACAGCCTGCACCCCGTGTGGGACGCCCGGAGCATGGAGTCGATGGGCGCGGGCGCCACGGGTGACCGGATCCTCGCCGACGGGCGGACGACGCTGATCACCAGCGAACTGGACGGCCGGCGCGAACGCACGGTCCAGATGCCCGAGGCCTCCCTGCAGCCGCTCCTGGTCGCCGTGGAACTGCTCGTCTTCTTCACCGCGATGTTGTTCGCCTGGTACCCGGTCGCCGCCGCCGCCGCGCTGGCCGTCGCCGCGACGCTGGCCGTCTGGCTCTGGCCGCCGCGCAGGCCGGAGGCGGAGCCGGGGGTGACCGGATGAGAGACGCCCGAGGCGGCATCGCGGCGGCTACCGGCGCCGAGGCGCTGACCACGGAACTGCCGGTCGGCCGCTCCATCGGCTGGTGGGGAATGGTCATGTTCGTCGCCACCGAGGCGACCCTGTTCGCCTACCTGCTCGGCAGCTACTTCTACCTGCGCTTCCAGCACGGTTCGCCGTGGCCCCCAGACGGAATCGCCGAGCCGGCGCTGCTGCGCCCGCTGGTGATGACCGCGGTGCTGCTGCCCAGCAGCCTGCCCCTGATCTGGGCGGAACGCGGCATCCGCACCGGGCAGCGCCGGCGGCTGAACACCGGCGTCGCCGCCACCCTGCTCCTCGGGCTGACGTTCCTGGCCCTGCAGGCCACCGAGTACGCCGAACTGCTGCGTGAGTTCACCGTGACCACCAACGTCTACGGCTCGCTGTTCTACGTCATCACCGGGTTCCACGGCCTGCACGTGCTGGTCGGGCTGACCATGCTGAGCCGGCTGCTCGCCGCCTCGCTGCTCGGCGGCGACCTTGGGGGCCACCGCCACGACCGCGTCCGCAACACGGCCATCTACTGGCACTTCGTCGACGCGGTGTGGGCCGCCATCCTGTTCACCGTCTACCTCTCGCCGTGGCTGTGATGAGCGTCCAGCCCGGTCAGCGCGCCCGCCTCGCCGGCGGGCTGCTGCTCTGGTACGGGGTCCTCGGCGGCGCGCTCGCCTGGGCCGTGCACCTGATCGTCGCGTGGGGCGTCGACGAACTCACCTGCGCCACCGGCTCCACGCGCGTCGGCGCCGTGCCGCTGCGCCTGGTCGTCACCCTGGCGGTGGTGCTGCCGGCGCTGGCCACCGTGGGATCGCTGCTCGCCGCCGGGCTGGCCTGGCGGCGCATCCGCCAGGACGGCGAGGACCGGTCTGTCTCCCGCACCAGGATGCTCGCCGTCGTGGGGATCTGGCTGAACCTGCTCTTCCTGACCATCATCGTCCTGGGCGGGGTCGCCCTGCTGGTGCTGGCGCCATGCCAGGGATGACCGCGACCGGCGGCGTGCCGCAGGAGGCGTCCGTCGTGGCCGGGCTGCTCGACATCCTGCTCGTGCTGACGCTGGCCCTGCTGGCCGCCGGCTACGGCCGCGGCGTGCACGAGCTCTGGGCGCGCCGCGGCGCGGGACGCGTCCTGCCGGGCTGGCGGGTGGCCACCTTCGGCCTCGGCGTGCTGGCCGCGCTCGCCGCGCAGGGCCCTCCGCTGACCGACCTGGCCGGGCGGTCGTTGACCGGGCACATGACCCAGCACATGGTCCTGCTGCTGGTCGCCGGGCCGCTGCTCGCCGCCGGCGCCGCCGGGCTGCCGCTGACCCTCGCCTGCCCGCAACCGCTACGGCAACGACTGGCCCGGCTCCGGGCCGCCCCCGCCGCCCGGTGGCTGCGCCGGCCGGTGACCACGGCTGCGCTGGCCGGCGGGGTGCAGACGCTGGTGCTGTGGGTCTGGCACCTGCCCGCGCCCTACGTCGCCGCCCTGCAGCAGCCGCTCGTGCACGCCGTCGAGCATCTCTGCTTCGTCACCGCTGCCTGGCTGCTGTGGGCGCCGGTGCTCGGCGCGCCGCGGCACCGCCTGCCCGCCCCGATCGCGGTGCTGCTCCTGGTCGCCACGATGCTGCCGGCCTCGGCGCTGGGCGCGGTGCTCACCTTCGCGCCGCGACCGGTCTACCCGGCCGAGGCGCTCGGCCCCGACCCGCTCACCGATCAACAGGTGGCGGGCCTGCTGATGTGGGCGCCGATGGACGTGGCCGTGCTGGTCGCGACGCTGACCATCTTCCTGCGCTGGCTGCTGCGCCTGCACCGGCAGAACCCGGACCGGGTGACCCCGCCGGAACCGAGCGGCCCGGTCGTCACCACGCGTACCAGGGCGAGGGCGCGATGACGCGAAGAACCCGGTCGCTGTGGCCGGTCCTGCTGGTGTTGCCGGTCGTGCTCGTCGCGCCCGGCTGCGCCAGCACCGCCCCGCCGCCACCGCCGGAGGTCCGCGTCGGCTTCCCCGAGCGCGGCGCACAGCTCATTGTCGAGCACGGTTGCGGCTCCTGCCACGTCATCCCGGGCATCGACCGGGCGAACGGGCTGGTCGGCCCGCCCCTGACCCGCTTCGGCGCCCGCTCCTACATCGCCGGCGCGTTGCCGAACAACGCCGACAACCTGCGGCACTGGATCGCCGACCCGCAGGCGGTCGAGCCCGGCACCGCCATGCCGGACCTGGGCATCGACCCGATCGACGCGCAGGACATCGCCGCCTACCTGTACACACTGGACTGAGGCCGTGGACCAACGAGCAACGATCACCGCCGGACGGGGCCGCAGGGTGCGGCTGCACCCCCGGCGGGCCCTCGCCGTCGGTGCCGTGCTGACGCTCGCCGCCGGACCCGGCGTCGCGGCGCAGCCCGACCCCCAACCGGCCACGTCCGCACCGGCCACGTCCGCACCGGCCACGCCAGCACCGGCCACGTCGGCGGCGTCCACGTCCGCACCGGCCGTGTCGGCACCGACGGACCACGGCGCCGAGCTCTACCGGCAGCACTGCGCCAGCTGCCACGGCCCGCAGGGCCAGGGCGCCCAGCGGGGGCCCTCCCTGATCGGTGTCGGGCCCGCCTCGGTCGACTTCCAGGTCTCCACCGGCCGGATGCCGCTCTCGACCGAGCAGCAGCAGCCCCGACGTGCCGAGCCGGTGTTCTCGGCCGGCGAGATCGCGGCGCTGGTCGGCCACGTCGGCACCTTCGGCGGCGGCCCGCAGATCCCCCAGGTCGCACCCGGCAGCGTCACCAACGGCCGGGAGATCTTCGCCGCCACCTGCGCACCCTGCCACGGCGCGACCGGGGCGGGCGCGTACCTGACCGACGGATCGATCGCCCCACCCCTGTACGACGCGACCGCGGTGCAGGTGGCCGAGGCGGTGCGGGTCGGTCCCGGTCTGATGCCGGTCTTTCCCAGCCAGGTTCTCAGCGACCAGCAGGTCAACGACGTGGTCACCTACGTGCGGAGGTTGCAGAGCGACCGGCTGGACCGGGGCGGGAACCCGTTGGGCCGGTTGGGCCCGCTGGCTGAGGGACTCGTGGCGTGGATCGTCGTGCTGGGACTGCTCGTCGCGGCGGCGCGCTGGCTGGGCGGGAGGGCTGGCGAGTGAGCGACAGCGGTGCACCGCCGCCCGACCGGGGTGTGACCCGCCGCATCGTCACGGCCTTCCTGGTCAGCGCCGCCGGAGCGGTCGGCTTCGCGGTGACCTACGTCCTCGGCGGCCAGACGCAGTGGGAGGGCGTCTCGCTCGCGGTGGCCTTCGCCGGTCTGGCCGTGGGGCTCGCGGTCTGGGGGCGGCGGCTCGTGCCGTCCGGCGGCTACGTCGAGGAGCACGCCGGGTTCACCCCTCCGCCGCGCACGCAGGCGCTGGCGGCGGCGGAGTTCACGGCCGAGGACAGCCCGCTGCGCCGCCGTGGCCCGCTCGCCGCGCTCGGGCTGGCGCTGACCGCCCTCGGCGTCACCGCGCTCTTCCCGCTGCGCTCCCTGCTGCCGTTCGACCGCGCCCGCCCGGTGACGGCACGGAAGGACACGCCCTGGGGGTCCGGTGTGCGGCTGGTGACCCGCGAGGGGCGACTGTTGCGCCCCGAGGACGTGCCGGCGGACACGATGGTCGTGGTCTTCCCGGAAGGCGACGTCGACGCCGGTGACGGGCCAGCCTTCGCGGTCCGTCTCGACCCGCGACGCTTCACCCGGCCACCGGCCGGCGGTCACCTCGACGGCTTGGTCGTCTACTCGCTGCTGTGCACGCACGCCGGCTGCCCGGTCCGCCTCTACCTGGCAGGTACCGGGCAACTGCTCTGTCCCTGCCACCAGTCCTCGTTCGACCTGCTCGCCGCGGCCCGTCCGGTGTCTGGCCCGGCCGCCCGAGCGCTGCCCGGGTTGCCGATCGAGGTCGGTCCGGACGGCCACCTGCGCGCCACCGGTGACTTCACCGCCCCACCCGGCGCCGGCTTCTGGGGCCGGCCGTGATCGTCGACCGGTTCGCCCGCGCCCTCGACGACCGGCTGCGGCTGTCTCCCGTCGCCCGCAGAGCCCTGGCCAAGGTGTTCCCCGACCACTGGTCGTTCATGCTGGGCGAGATCGCGCTCTACTCGTTCGTCGCGCTGATCCTCACCGGCGTCTACCTGACCCTCTTCTTCGACCCCAGCGCCGCCGACCGCGTCTACCAGGGCAGCTACGCGCCGCTGGACGGCGTCCCCACCTCCGCCGCGTACGCCTCGACGGTGCGGTTGAGCTGGGACGTGTCTGCCGGGTTGCTGATCCGGCAGACACACCACTGGGCGGCGCTGGTCTTCGTCGCCGCGATCGTGGTGCACCTGAGCCGGATCTTCTTCACTGGGGCGTACCGCAAGCCGCGCGAGATCAACTGGCTGATCGGCGTCACCATGCTGGCCCTGGCCCTGTTCAACGGCTTCACCGGCTACTCGTTGCCGGACGATCTGCTCTCCGGTATGGGCCTGCGGATCCTCGTCTCGGTGACGGAGTCCGTCCCGTTGGTCGGGCCGTGGCTGGCGTTCCTGGCTCTCGGCGGCGAGTTTCCCTCCGACGAGATGATTCCCCGGATGTTCGTCAGCCACGTGCTGCTGGTCCCGGCCCTCCTCGTCGCGCTGGTGTCGATCCACCTGGCGATCATCGTGCGGCAGACGCACAGCCAGTTCCCGGGTCCGGGACGGACCGAACACAACGTCGTCGGCTCCCGGCTCTGGCCCAGCTACGCCCTGCGCTCGCTGGCCCTGTTCGCCTGGGTGCTCGCCGTGCTGTTCGCCCTCGGCGGGCTGGTGCAGATCAACCCGGTGTGGATCTACGGACCGTTCGAACCGTCCGAGGCCACGTCCCCCGCCCAACCCGACTGGTACGTCGCCTTCGGCGACGGGGCGCTGCGCCTCTTCCCGCCGTGGGAGATCCGAATCGCCGGGTACCTCGTGCCCGCCCCGTTCGTCCCCGGGGTGGTGCTGGGCGGGCTGACCTTCCTCGCCCTGTACGCCTGGCCGTTCGCCGAGCGGCTGCGCACGAAGGACCGCCGGCCGCACCAACTGCTCGACCGCCCCCGCGACCACCCCGCGCGCACCGGCATCGGCGTAACCGCCATCACGTTCTACGGGGTGCTGACCGTCGCCGCGGGCGACGACATCGTCGCCCGGCTGCTGGACGTGCCGACCCATGACGTGCGCTCGCTGCTGCAGGTGCTGGTCCTGCTGCTGCCCGTGGCGGCCGGGCTGCTCGCGTACCTGGTGGCGCGGGCCCTGAACCGCGGCGACGCCGCCGGGATCGGCGATCTCACCCGCGCCGACCTGCGGCGGGCCGTCGGTGGGCCTCGCCGCGGCGGCGACGCGGGGCGGGCGGACCAGCCGCCCGAATCCGCCGCACAGGCGACCCTGCCGGGCGAGCGGATCGAGATGTGGTCCGAGGGCGACCTGTGGCGCTGGCGCTACCGCGACGACGCCCGGGACGTCACCATCCACGGCAACCTGTCGGGGGAGTCGGAGCAGGAGGTGGCCCGTGCGTCCCGGCTGGCGTACCCGGGGGTGGGCCGCGTCGTCGTTCCCGGGCCCCCGCCGCCGGCTCCCGGCCTCCGGTCCGCGCTGCGCCGCTGGGGCGACGCCGCGCTCGGGGTGTCCCTGCTGGTGACGGCCCTGGCCCAGCGGCGGCGGGCGCGCAAACCGGCCCGTTCCGGCCCGGACCGCGACGGGCCGGACGGGCGGTCGGGCCCGTCGGACTGACCGGTACGGCGATGACGGAATCGTGGTGGATTCCACGGAGTTGGACTCGGTGCGCTGACGCTCGTCGCCATCCTGGCCACCCCCGCCCGGACGGCCCGGATGCGTCAGGCCGCCGTGCCCTCGAGTCTGCTTCGGACAACGGCCGTCCCGCCGACCCGGGTCAGGATGCCCTCACGGGTGGTCGTCGCGGTGGCGAACACCAGGGACGGACGTCCGGCAGAGTGTCCCTGTTCGACTTCGACGCTGTTCCGGCCATGTGTCACATGAAGATGCGCGGCGAGGCATCCGCTGCTGTTGGCGTTGACCACATCCTCGCCGACTCCGATGGCGGGCGCGAACATGCGCGCCATCGCCCTGCCGTTGACCGGAGACATCGTGTAGGCAAAGCAGCCGAGGTAACCGAGGCGGCGGCATTCAGCGGCGAGCCGGGGCAGATCCGGTCGCAGCGAGCGCAGGATCGGCGCCGTCTTGACGGGCACGAGCAGTCGCGGCGTTCCCGGCGATGCGACGGTCGGGGTGTCGTTCGTGGCGATGGCGTCCGGCCCGATACCGAGGGCGCCGAGGACCCCGTCGAGGCCCGCGGGAACGCCGTCCTGAAGACCGATAAGGCCCTGGTCGAACCACACCTCGATGCCGTCGTCGCGCTCGACCGCCGTGGTGCCGAAGATGCGGCCGCCGGTCCGCTGGTGCCCGTGATGCTCTGTTGCCCCGCGACGGCGCAGCAGGAACGTTTGAGCGGCCACGGTGCCGTGCCCGCAGTTGGTGAGTTCGCCATGCGTGGTGAAGAACCGGACAGTGTCCGTGCCCGTGTCCACGAACGCCGCGTGTGAGGTGCCTGCATCGCGAACCGCCACGCGGCGTGCGCCATCGTCGAGCGCCGGGTCGTCGACCAGCACGGCGGTGGGGCTGCCGCCTTGTCCCCGGAGCGTGCAGGCGTCGACGATCGTCACATCGCGGCGGGAGAAGTTAGTCAAGCCGGCATTCCTTCGCCGGTAACTGCCGCGTGGCCGGCGAGGGCACCGGCCCAGTCGTCGGACCAGCGGACAAGTGGGGACAGCGCCTGGTGGGCGTCGTGCCCGAGCGCGCTGAGGGCGTACGCGGTATCCGGTTGCTGCTCGGCGATGCGGGCCTTCGGCAGCTCGGTCGGTCGGTGCTGCAAGTCGATTCCGCCCGCCTTCTCCAGCGCTTCGGTTTCCGACACGGTACCGCCTCGCGGTCGTTCGCCTTCGCTGCCGCCGACAAACGCAGCGCCCGGCACCGGCCTCGGGCCCGGCCACCTGGTCGTGGTGACCATCAGCGTTCACCGGGTGTGATTACTGTGGCAGAGCGCGGCAGCGGCAGTCGGCGAAGGTCGAAGGGCTTGGCTGGCGGGCTGCTGCTCAGCGCATCGATCGGTGGTCGTCCGCCAACCGGTCGGCGCCGGTGTTGAGGACCTGCAGTGCCGCGGTGTGCACGAGGCCGCTGCGCGCGAACAGCGCCGGCCCGGGGGCGGGCTGTGCCTGCCCGTCAAGCCCGCTGAAGCGCCCACCAGCCTCCTCGACGATGAGCGACGTAGCCGCGTAGTCCCACACCTGTCCCCGGGTCTGGACGGCGAGGTCCAACTGCCCGGACGCGACGAGCAGTGCAGCATGGGTGCTCCACGGCGCGGTCGACGTCATGGCACTCAGCGGTGCGATCATCTCGCGTTCAGCCTGGAAGAGTTCATCGTCGGTGGGAATCACGCCGAGTCGGCTTCCGCGCAGGATGTCCGGCCTGTCGCCGTCAACGGTGATCCGTCGCTCGTCGGTCAGTGTCAGTCCGGAGAAGTCCGCTTGGAACGCGCCGCCGCCCCGCTGCGCCCACCAGACTTTCCCCTGCGCGGGAACCGCGGCCACCCCGACGACGATCTCGCCAGCCTCTTCCAACGCGACGAGCACCAACCACCGGTTGTCACCGGCGACGAACAGCGCGGTGCCGTCTATCGGGTCGACGATCCAGCGACGGCTGCCCCCACCGCTCTGCCCGGCTTCCTCGCCCAGGACGGCGTCGTCGGGCCGCGTGTCGGCCAGGACCTCTCGGATGGCGGCTTCGACGGCGCGGTCGGCTTCCGTCACTACGCTGCCGTCCGACTTCAGCTGCCGGGGAAGCTGAGCGAGGGCCGCGAAATACCGCAGACCCACTGCGGCACCGGTCAGGGCGGCACGTCGAGCAAGCAGAAGGTCGTTTTCCATGGGCACTATCCTTGCCTATCTCGGGGCCACCGACCGCCCGCTTCCGCCCGTGCGAGGCGCGCTGAGCAGCTCTCCGGCGAGCATGGTGCGGGGCGATCTGCTCCAGCAGGTAGCTGGTCCTCGGGGCCGTGGGCTCCGCTCGGCCGCAGGCCGGCCGAGCGGAGCCCGGTCAGGGACCATCGGGTCAGCCGCCGAGGGGTACAAGGCCATGGACGAGCGTCGGGCCATCAAGGTCCTCCTCAATCCCTGACGAACCGCGCCACCCCTGGGAGGGCGACCGCCATGGCAGCGAACGCCGCGCTGAGTGAGTTCCAACGCGGAAAGGAACCAGTGATGGACAGGACGGCTGGCGCCAGCTTCGCGGGCAAGGTCGCATTCGTGACGGGTACGGCGAACGGGATCGGTCGCGCCACCGCGCTCGCGCCCCGTTTGGCCGAATCCGAGAACCCGCCGCACCCAAGGCAGGGCGGAACTGTTGACGTATCCGAGGCAGTTCTGGTCGTCGCATTCCTGAAGCCAGGGCCTGCTGCTGGAACCGTCGGCGAGACGAGTCCTACGACGGGTACGCCTACGCGGTCCGGCCGCCCACGTTGTCCACGCCGACACATCACTCCGCGAGGGAGGGCGCGGAGCGCGACAGTGCACGGGCCACGCCCTCCCCCTCACCGCTGAGTCCGGCGCCTCAGACCCGGGTGACCCGTACCGCGTCGGCGATCACGTATCCGCCGGCGCTGCTCCAACGGCTCACACCGACCAGGTTGCGGTCGGCGGCAGCGAGGTTGAAGGTGCCGATCGAACGCCAGACGCCGCCGTTGGTGCGCTGGTCCACGTGCACCGTCTGGTTTCCCGCCGCGGTGACGATCACGTACGGCGTCGCGCTGTTGTAGCCGGGGTCCGCCGGGTGCCGCACCTCGACGCGGTAGTTGCCGGACTGCGGAATGCTGACCTTGAACCATGCCGCGTCGCTCGCGGCCACCGGGTTGGCGAACCGATAGTCGGCTCCGTACCGCTGTGCCGAGTAGGTCGAGGTGCCCCAGTTGGTGCTCGCGCTGAAGCGACCCGCGGTGGCGTTGTCCACGATGGTGCTGTATGCGGGCGGGGGAGTGCTGCCGAGCCCCAGGTACTGCGCGATGCCTTGGGCGTGCCCGTGGGCGGTGGCGGTGATGAAGTCGGCCCGCTTGAGCAGGTTCGCGTCGGCGACGGTGTCGATGAACAGGTTCTCGGTGAGGACCGCCGGCATGGTGGTCTCGCGGAGCACGTGGAAGTTGGCCGTCCGCTGGCCCCGGTCGGCGACCCCACCGATCGTCCGCATGCCCGAGAGGACCCTCGAGTGCAGTGCGTTGTGCAGGTTGACCGTAGCCGAGTCCGCCGTCGGGTACCGGTAGCTTTCGAAGCCGGTGCCGCCGCCCGAGTTGATGTGGACGCTCACGAACAGGTCGGCGCCCCATGCGTTGGCGTCGTCGGTGCGGTAGGTGAGGCTGCGGGTGACGTCGGTCGTCCGTGACATCCGCACGTCGACGCTCCAGTTGGCCAGCAGGATGCTGCGCAGCTGCAGGGCGATGTCGAGGGTGAGTGCCTTCTCCTGCAGGCCGTTACCGACCGCGCCGGGGTCGGTGCCGCCGTGCCCCGGGTCGATGTAGACGCGGGGGATCGCGGCCCGGGCCTGGCCGGCGACGACGGGCGCGAATGCGGCGCCGGCCGCGGCGGCCAACAGAGTACGGCGCCGCAGGGGGGTGTTGCTGAGCATGGGTGCCTCTCAGACGGAGGGATGAGCACTGGGGGAGTTGTGAGGCGCCCACCACGGCACCGGTCTGGCGCCGTCTGCCTCCGCCCGGCGAACCTCGCGTACGTGAGCGTGCGCGATGACGCCACGTCGTCGAAGGGCCGCGTTCAGCGGTGGCATGCGCGCTCGGCCGACGTGGCGGCAACGTCTGCTGCCGCCGCCGGCAACGCGCGTGGAGTCCATGGAAGCCTCACGGCGGAGACTGTAACCACCGTCGATGTGTTCGGGAAGGACGTTTACGTGTTCGTGATCTTGGAAAGCGACCGGGCGCGCAGACGTTCTCGCCGGCGGTGGTCGTCCAGGTGTCCACGTCAGGTCCGATTCCCCCACTCGGCGAGCGAGGGCCGCGCTCAGGGTTCCGGGGGCGGCCGGTGCAGGCCGGCCGCGGCGACGGCCGCGCCGGCCAGGCCGGCGGCGGTGCAGGCGAGCACGCCCGCCGCCCCGGCGCCGGCGGCGAGCGCACCGGCGGCGCTCGGGATGAGCACCTGGCCGAGCCGGTTGCCGGTGAGGCGCAGGGACATCGCCCGGCCGCGCAGCCCGGGCGGCGCGGCCTCGGCCAGGAACGACATGGTCAGCGGTTGCCCGGCGCCCAGGCCCAACCCGGAGACCGTGACCACCACGGCCATCGCCCACAGCGGCAGGGGCGGCAGCAGCAGACCGAGACCGGCGGCGGAGATCGCGACGGTGCCGACGAGCAGCCGGCGCCGACCGACGGCGGCGACCAGCCGGCCGAGCAGCAGCCGCGAGGTCATCGACGCGACCGCCCGTAACCCCAGCAGCACGCCGATGGTGCCGGCGGCGATGCCCCGCTCCGCACCGAGGGCCGGCAGGTAGACCAGGGTGATGTCGACCGCCGCCAGGACGACGCAACTGACCGCGAGGGCACGCACCAGTCCCGGCTGCCGGAGCAGGCCGCCCAGCCCACCGGCGGCCGGCCCCGCCGCCTGCCGATGGTGCGCCGACGGACGGAGGAACGCGGCGGCGACCAGCAGGGGCAGGGTGAGCGCGGTGGCGCCGAGGAAGATCGCCCCGGTGTCCGGGATCGGGCGGTCACCGCCGAAGGCCACGATGAGGCCGGGACCGAGCGCCTGGCCGAGCGAGGCGGCGAAGGTGTAGTAGCCGAAAGCCGTGTCGTACCGGTCCGCCGCGGTGCGGTTGGCGACCAGCGCCTGTTGGCCGACCACCGCGAAGAGGTGGCCGGTGCCGAGGACCATGCTGGCCACGACCAGGCCGGCGACCGAGTCGGCGAACAGCACGAAGCAGGCGCCGGCGGCGGCGAGCAGACCCGAGCCGGCCAGCACGATCCGGTGTTCGCCGAACCGGTCGACCGCGTGGCCGGAGGGGACCGCGAGCACCAGCGGCACGACGGCGAAGCTGGCCCCGAGCACGCCGAGCCAGGCCGCCGGCACGTCCAGGTCCAGCGCCCGGTACGCGGACGCCGGGCGCAGCATGAAGGTGACCGCCTGCACCACGACGGTGTGGGCGAGCAGCAGGCCCGTCTGGGTACGCACGGGGACCCCGGTCAGCCCGGGGTCCCCGTGAACGGTGGTGGGCACTCCACTCAGTCGGCCTTCACCGCGAGGACCGGGCAGGGCACCCGAAGCAGGATCTCCTGTGCGGTCGAACCCATGATCAGCTTGCCCACGGGAGTGCGGTGCCGGATGCCGATCACCACCAGCGAGATCTCCTCCGTGTCGACGATCTCCGCGATCTCCTCGGCCGCGTCCCGCCCGCGCATCAGCTGGCGGACGGTGTGCGGCACCCCCTCGGCGGTCAACTCTCGCACCACCTGGGCCAGGTCGTCCTCCTGGGCGAAGCGCGGGTCGACGTAGGCGTCGCCGCGCGACGTGTTCACCACCAGCACCGGCTCGTCGCGGAACCGGGCCTGCTCCACGGCGGCCCGAAGGGCCGCCTCACCAAGGGCCGAGGGGACGTACCCCACCAGCACCGTCATCGGGTCACCAGCCTTTCGCGAACAGGTCGAACGACGAAGCGGCCGAGCACCGGCCAGAGCAGCACCACCAGGACCACGGCGTAGACCGTCCAGGACACCCAGCCGCCGATGAGGCCGTGCAGCTCGCCGCCGGAGAGCTGCAACGCCCGTCGGCCCTGCAACTCGGCGCGCGGGCCGAGGATCACCCCGACGATCAGCGGCAGGATCGGCAGCCCGAAGCGACGCATGCCGAAGCCGAGCAGGCCGAGGGTGAGCAGCAGGAAAAGGTCGAACGGCTGGGCGTTGACGGCGTACGCGCCCATCGAGGCGAAGAAGAGGATCCCGGCGTAGAGGTACGGGCGGGGGATCCGCAGCAGCCGCGCCCAGGCGGGCGCGAGCGGCAGGTTGAGCACCAGCAGCAGCAGGTTGCCCACGAAGAGGCTGGCGATCAACGTCCACACCAGGCCCGACTCCCGCTCGAAGAGCAGCGGGCCGGGCTGGATGCCGTACTGCTGGAAGGCGGCCAGCATCACCGCGGCGGTGGCGTTGGTGGGCAGGCCGATGGCCAGCATCGGCACCAGCGTGCCGGCGGCGGAGGCGTTGTTGGCCGCCTCCGGCCCGGCGACGCCCTCGATCGCGCCCCGGCCGAACTCCTCCGGGTGCCTCGTCAGCTTCTTCTCCGTGGCGTACGACAGGAACGTCGGGATCTCCGCCCCGCCGGCCGGCAGCGCGCCGAACGGGAATCCGTACGCGGTGCCGCGCAGCCACGGCTTCCAGGACCGTTTCCAGTCCTGCCTCCCCATCCACGGCCGTCCGACCGGGATCACCTCGGCGGCGCGGCGGCGCAGGTGCGCGGCGATCCAGAGCGCCTCGCCGACGGCGAAGATGCCGACCGCCACCACCACCACGTCGATGCCGTCGGCGAGCTGCGGGATGCCCAGGGTGAGCCGCTGCTGGCCGCTCACCGCGTCGATCCCGATCGTGCCGATGACCAGGCCGATCAGCAGCGAGGCGAAGCCGCGTACCCGGGACGCGCCGAGCACCGCGGTGACCGCCACGAACGACAGCAGCATCAGCGCGAAGTAGTCGGGCGCGCCGAGGCTGATCGCGAACCGCACGACCGGCGGGGTCACCACCACCAGCAGCAGGGTGGCGATGGTGCCGGCGACGAACGAGCCGATCGCGGCGGTGGCGAGAGCCTGCGCGGCCCGGCCCGCCTTCGCCATCTTGTTACCCTCGATCGCGGTGATCACCGAGGACGACTCGCCCGGGGTGTTCAACAGGATCGAGGTGGTCGAGCCGCCGTACATGCCGCCGTAGAAGATGCCGGCGAACATGATGAACGCCTGGGTGGGCTCCATCCCGTAGGTGACCGGCAGCAGCAGCGCCACCGTCATCGCCGGGCCGATCCCGGGCAGCACGCCGACGGCGGTGCCGATGGTGACCCCGAGCAGCGCGATCAGCAGGTTCATCGGGGTCACCACGTTGGCGAACCCGTCGAGCAGGTTTCCGAGGTTGTCCATCACAGGATCCCTTGCAGCACGCCCGCGGGCAGGTTCACGCCGAGCCCGATGGCGAACGTGTAGAAGGTGATCAACGACAGCGCGACGGAGATCAGCAGGTTGCGCACGTGGTGCCGGTTGCCCAGCGCGAACGCCGAACCCCAGAACAGCAGCGTCCCGCTGATCACCCAGCCCAGCCGGTCGATGAGCACCGCGTTGACTCCGAACGCGCCGATGAGCAGCAGCACCGTCCGCCAGTCGATCGGGGTGGTCAAGTCGACGTCCTCGCCGGCCTCCGGCTCCCCGGCGCCGCCACGGGCCACGTCCACCGCGTAGATCGCGGCGACGATCAGCAGCAGCACCCCGAGCAGGATCGGCACCGGCTTCGGGCCGATCGGGTCAGCGGTGCTGATCGCGTGCCCGGTGCGGGCCGCGTCGACGAGGACCAGCGCGCCGACGAGGGCGAGGAAGGCGCAGACGGCGTACTGGGCCCGGTCGCGGCGCGGTGTCGCGGCCGGTTCCGCGTCGGCCGGGGCGGGACCGCCCGGCACGGCCGTGGGCTCCGCCGGCCCGACCGGCGTACGCGCCGCGCCCAGCCGTCCCGCCGCGGAGGCGGGCGCCACGTCCGGGCCGGGAACCGTCGGCGTCCCGCCCGACGTGGCCGGGTCCGGACCGGTCGGCTGGCCCGGCACCGGCGCGGTGACCGGTCCGTCGGCGGCGCCCGGGCGGGGCGGCGGGTCGCCGCCCCGCTCCGGTCGGGTGGTCATGCCGGTCATGCCAGGCCGAGCTGCGCGAGCAGGTCCGCCACCGACTTGTCCTGCTCGGTGAGGAAGGTGGCGAACTGGTCGCCGGTGACGAAGGCGTCGGTCCAGCCGCGCTTGGTCAGCTCGGCCTTCCACTCGTCCGACTCGTGCATCTTCGTCAGCGCGTCGATCCAGACCTTCTTGTCGGCGTCGCTGATGCCGGGCGGCGCGACGATGCCCCGCCAGTTGGTGAAGACGAGGTCGATGCCGGACGACTTCAGCGTCGGCACGTCCTTGAGCGCGTCGATCGGAGCCGCGCTGGTGACCGCGAGGACCCGGATCTGACCGGCCTCGACCTGGTCGAGGAACTCGCCGAAGCCGCTGGCGCCGAAGGCGACCTTGCCGCCGAGCACGGCCGGCAGCAGCTCGCCGCCGCCGTCGTACGAGACGAAGTTGACCTGGCGGGGGTCGATGCCGACGGCCTTGGCGAGCTGCATCGGCAGCAGGTGGTCCGGGCCGCCGGGAGACGAGCCGCCGCCGACCGCGATGCCCTTGGGGTCGGCCTTCCACGCCGCGACGAGGTCGCCGATGGTCTTGTACGGCGAGTCCTTCGGCACCACGATGGCGCCGGCCTCCTCGATCATCTTGGCCAGCGGGGTGGTCTGGGTGAGCGTCGCCGACGACTTCGAGGTGTACGAGGCACCGACCACGCCCAGCCCCATCTGCATGGCGAGCTTGCCGTTGCCCTTCTCGTTCACCATGCGCTGCAAACCGACAGTGCCGCCCGCGCCCGGCAGGTTGAAGACCTGCACCCCGGTGGCGATCTTGGCGTCCTCCATCACCTTGGCCGCGGTGCGAGCGGTGGTGTCGTACCCGCCGCCGGGGGTGTTCGGCACCATGATCCGCAGTCCGGTGGCGGGTCCGCCGCCGGACCCGCCCTCGTTCTTGTCCGCGGTGGCACCGCAGGCGCCCAGCGCCAGCGCCGTGGCGACCGAGACGCCCATGACCAGCAGTTTTCTCCGAGTTGCCATCATGTTTCTCTTCCGTTTCGAAGGAGTCCGGCGGCAAGATGATGGCCTCCGGGCGAACCCTATGTCTGCGTTCTGTCACCAGCGGAAGTTGAGGTCTTTGTGGTCACGGTCACCCCCCGCCGTACGTTGGCCGGGCAGTTGCTCGTGCTCCAGCTCGCGATCATCGTGGTCGTGCTGGTGGCGGTGGCCGCCGTCTCGCTGGCCCAGTCCGCCGCCACCTTCAACCGGGTGGAGGGGCGGCGGGTGGCCGCCCTCGGCGAGCAGCTCGCCGGCAACCGGCTGCTGCGTGAGCGGATCAACCAGCCGGCGCCGGCGGAACTCGTCGCCCCGCTGGTGCAGAACGCGCTGACCCAGTCCGGGGTGACCTCGGTGACCGTGGCCGACGCCCGGGGCCGGGTGGTCAGCTCCACCGACCCGACGCTGGTGGGGAGCCCGCTCGAGCTCGGCGACCCCGAGGTGGCACGGGGCCGGAGCTGGTCCGGCGAGCTGGCGGTCGGCGACTCGCGGGAGCTGGTCGCCCAGGTGCCGGTGCTCGGCGACCGCAAGGACAACCTCGGGCGGCATCTCGGCGTGGTGATGATCGGGGAGGCGTCGCCCGGATGGTCCCAGCGGCTGGTGGGCGCCTCGTCGTACCTCTTCACCTACCTGGGCATCGCCAGCCTGCTCGGGGTCGTCGGCTCCTGGCTCCTGGCCCGCCGGATCAAGCGGCAGACCCTGGGCCTGGAGCCCCGGGAGATCGCCGGCCTGGCCGAGCACCGGGAGGCGCTGCTGCACGGCATCGCCGAGGGGGTGATCGCGCTGGACCCGCAGCAGCGAGTCACCCTGGTCAACGCGGTCGGCCGGCGGCTGCTCGACCTGCCCGAGCACTGCCTCGGCCGCACCCTCGCCGAGCTGAGGATCTCCGGCCGGCTGCGGGACGTGCTGGCCGGCGCCGACCACGAGCCGCAGGCCCGGGACGAGGTGGTGGTGCGCGCCGGCCGGGTGCTGGTGATGAACCGGATGACGGTCAGCAAGGACGGCCGTCGGCTCGGCTCGGTGACCACCCTGCGGGACCGCACCGAACTGGCCCGTCTGGAGCAGGAGATCGGTTCCTTCCGCAGCACCACCGAGCTGCTGCGCGCCCAGACCCACGAGTTCGCCAACCAGTTGCACACCATCTCCGGGCTGATCCAGATCGGCGAGCACGACGAGGTGGTCCGGTACGTCGACGCGCTGAGCCGGCACCGGGCCTCCCTCGACCTCACCGTCACCAGCCGGATCCAGGACACGGCGGTGGCGGCCCTGCTGATGGCGAAGTCGGCGCTGGCCGCCGAGCGCCGGGTGGAGCTGCGGATCTCCGAGCGGACCGGCCTGGACCGGTTGGAGCCGGCGGTCGCCGCGGACGTCGCGACGGTGCTGGGCAACCTGGTCGACAACGCCGTGGAGGCTGTGGCCGGCGGCCGGGAGAGCCGGACCCCGGTGCCGTCCGGCAGCCCGGACGGCACCGGAGCGGACGGCGGTGACGTCCCGGACGGGCCGGCCTGGGTGGAGGTCGAACTGCGCCAGGACGCCTCCTCGGTGGAGATCGTGGTCCGCGACTCCGGCCCGGGGGTGGCCCCGCAACTGGCCCAGGAGGTCTTCACGCACGGGTTCACCACCAAGGCGGCGCGCGGCGGCGAACGGGGCATCGGACTGGCGCTCACCCGGCTGGTCTGCCACCGTCGCGGCGGCGAGGTTGCGGTGACGAATACCGAGGAGGGCGCGATGTTCACGGCCCGGATGTCGGTGACCGGGGCAGTGGAGGTGAGCCGGTGATCGACGTACTGGTGGTCGACGACGACTTCATGGTGGCCCGGATCCACCGCGGCTTCGTCGAGCGCATCGACGGCTTCCGGGTGGTGGGCACGGCCAGCACGGGCGAGGAGGCGATCGCCGCCGTCGACGAGTTCCGCCCCGACCTGGTGCTGCTCGACCTCTACCTGCCGGACATGTTCGGCCTGGATGTGGTGACCCGGCTGCGGGCCGCCCGGCACGACTGCGACGTGCTGGTGATCAGCGCGGCCCGGGAGGCCGAGGCGGTGCGTCGGGCCGTCCGTTACGGCGCGGTCAACTACCTGCTCAAGCCGTTCGGCTTCGACGAGCTGCGGACCCGGCTGGAGCAGTACGCCGCCCGGCGCAACTCGTTGCGCGCCACGGTGGTCAGCGACCAGAACGACGTGGACCGGGTGCTGTCCCGCAGCGGCGCGCACATCGCCACCTCCGCGCTGCCCCGGGGCCTCAGTGGGGAGACCGCCGAGCTGGTGGAGCGCGCCCTGCGGGGGCACGCCGGGACGCTCTCCGCCGCCGAGTGCGCCAACGCGGTGGGCATCTCCCGGGTCAGCGCCCGTCGCTACCTGGAACACTTCGCCGACACCGGGCGGGCGGAGGTCAGTCTCCGGTACGGCTCCGCCGGCCGCCCGGAGCGTCGCTACGTCTGGGTCTCCTGACGATCGACGGCTCCGTGCCGCAGGCACCTGGCGCCCCCGGGGAGGCGCCTGGCCGGGCTCGCCGCGGTCGTCCCGGGACGATGCCGGCATCTGGCCCTTCCTCCCTGGAAGGACGTTTTCCTCTCTCCCGACGCTCTGTGCGAAGCATCGGCATTATGTGCTGAATGAGGAGAATGTCGGCTGTGGCACTGCTGGTGATCGCTGCTCTGGCGTCCGGCTGCGACGCGCCGCAGAGGGAGACGACAAGCGAACCGCCCAGCGCCGCCGCCACCAGCGCCGGACCCCGAAACACACTCACCGTGGTGGCGGCCGGTGACCTGCTCGTACACCCCGCGCTCACCGAGCAGGCAGCCACCGATGCGCGCCGAGCAGGACGCGACGGCCACGACTTCACCCAGGTGCTCGCCGCGGTCCGCGCCCGCGTGAGCGCCGCCGATCTGGCCATCTGCCACATGGAGACGCCCCTGGCCGAGCCCACCGGCCCGTTCACCGGCTGGCCGAACTTCAGCGTGCCCCCCGCACTGGCCGACGCCGCCGCGTGGGCAGGCTTCGACACCTGTTCCACCGCCTCCAACCACTCTCTGGACACCGGGGTCGAGGGCATCGCCCGTACTCTCGACAACCTCGACCGGGTGGGCCTGCGGCATACGGGCACGGCCCGGACCGCGGCGGAGAGCCAACGCCCGAATGTCATGGACGTGGGCGGCGTCAAGATCGGACACCTCTCGTACACCCTGAGCTTCAACGACATCCCGCTGCCGCCGGGACGGCCCTGGGCGGCCAACCTGATCGACGCGGACGCCATCCTCGCCGAAGCGCGGCGGGCCCGCGTCGCCGGCGCGGAGATCGTCATCCTGTCGATGCACTGGGGCACCGAGTACCAGAACGAACCGAACACCGACCAGGTCGACCTCGCGAGCCGGCTGCTGTCCTCGCCCGACATCGACCTGATCGTCGGCCACCATGCGCACGTGGTCCAGCCCTTCGAGAAGGTCGGCACAAAATGGGTCGCCTACGGCATGGGAAACCTGACCGCCCGGTTCGGTGACGGCTCGGCGGAAAACACTCAGGACGCGGTCGTGCCGGAGTTCACCTTCACCCGCACCCCGTCCGGTGGGTGGGAGGTCACCGGCGTGACCGTGCTGCCAACCTGGATGGAGTACCGACCGCGGGCCCGCGTCGTCGACCTGACCGCCGCGCTGAGCGACCCGGTGGTGCCCGCCCCGCGTCGGGCGCACTACGCCGCGATCGCACGGCGGATCAACGGATACGTCGACCTGCGGGATGCCTTCTCCGCCGGGCTGCGGATGCCGCACCAATGATCAAGTCGGCTTCACGTCCCCTTCACGCGCCCGTGTGGATGTTCCCTCTCACGAGGGAGGGGGCCACCCCTCATCGGGGAGGCGCGGCCCCGGGCAGGAGGCGGAGGCTAGGGGCATGATCAAGAAGAAATTGACGATCGGCGCCGGATGGTCGATGGCGGCCATCGGAGTCCTGCACGCCGCGGTCTTCCTGCCCCACCCCTACTGGAGCGAGTGGCTCACCGGCGGACTGCGCTCGGGCGAAGGCGGTGACGCGTCCCTGTCCGTGTTCTGGGCGCTGCCCGGGGGCTTCGTCGTCCCCCTGGTCCTGTTCGGCCTCCTGCTGGCGCGGCTGGGGCGGCGCGGCGAGCGCGCGCCGGCTTACGTCGGCTGGACAGTGGCCGGCTGGGCGGCCGGATGCGCACTGCTTGTCGGTCCCAGCGGCTTCCTGCTGGGCCTCATCCCGGCCGGGCTGCTCATCGCCGAAGACCTGCTGGCCCGCCGCGGGGGCGCCGGGCGCGGCGTAACGGGGCCGGCGGTCGGGCGGGAGGAGGCCGCGCGGCCACAGCGCTGATCGCCGCCAGTACCGCAGCCGCCGGTCGTGACCACCTGGGCAGCGTCTCCGTGCATGTCGCCGCTTCGCCACGCCATCCGTGGGAGCGTGCCCGACCGCCGTGCGGTGCCGAGGTGGGCCTGGTTCACCCGCGCCGGGACATGTCACCTCGACGGACGTGAACCGGACGGGGACCCCCCGTATCGGGTCAACCCGGCGGCTCTGCTGTAATCATCAGGCTTCGTACGCAGAGCGAGCGTTCGGCTCCGATGCGTTCGTCAATTGTCACATTCATGCAACGTAGCCGCCCCTTGACCCTCGCGCGGGCGCCGGGAAGCATCGATGAAGCGGCGTCCCGGGCCGTGGGGAGATACCCGGACCAGCCAAGGAGGACCATGTCGGTCAGCCCCGCCTCGTCGCGCGCCGGATGGCATACGTCCCAGCCCGCTGTTCCCGGTCGGCCCCCCGGCGGCCAGCGCCGCCCCGCCAACACGGCCGCCCCGATGCTCACGGTGACGCTGAACATCCCGCTGGCCTGCGAGGAGTCGCTGACCCCACCCGCCCGTCGGCTGCTCGAGGCCGCCCGGGAGATGCTCGAACGCGGCGAGGGCACCATCACGGCCGCCACCGTGGAGCGTCGGCCCGACGCCGTGCCGGCCGGCCGGCCGCCGTCCCGCCCGGCCACCGCCCCCACGATCCCCGCCCTGCACATCCTCGCCTCGTCCCGCTCCGTGCTGCGCGACGGCGAGCCGTTGTCGCTGACCCGGCTGGAGTTCGACCTGCTGCTGCACCTGGTCGCCCACCCCCGCCGGGTGTTCACCCGGTTGCAGCTGCTCAACGCGGTGTGGGGCTACGAGCACGCCGGGGTGCGCACGGTCGACGTGCACGTCCGCCGCCTGCGCGGCAAGGTCGGCGTCGACGTCCCGTTGGTCACCACCGTCTACGGCGTCGGCTACCGGCTGGCCGACGACGCCCGCGTCACCATCGACCGCAGCGGCTGACCTCGCGCCCGCAGTGGCCCGATCGCCGGCGAGTCGCGCCGGTCGCGACCGGGCGCGCTGCCCTCCCGGCCCCACCCCGCAGCGTGGCGGCCGGTGGGGCCGTCGGCCCACGGCGGGACATGCCGATCAGTCGCTAGAGCGCACTGACAGGTAACGGCACGATGGTCGGATGCGGATCCGTCCCATCACCCCGGACCGGCTGGTCACCGAGCTGACCGAGCGGTTCGCCGGCACCGTGAGCGCCGGGCGGCTGCGCGTGGCCGTCGACGGCCCGCCCGCCGCCGGCCCGGACGCGCTGGCCGCCGCGCTGGTCGACCCGCTGCGCGCGCTCGGCCGGCCCGTGCTGCACGTGCGCGCCGACGACTTCCTCCGCCCCGCCTCCGTCCGCCTTGAGCACGGCCGGACCAACCCCGACGTGTACTACGAGGGGTGGGTCGACGAGGCGGGGCTGCGCCGGGAGGTGCTCGACCCGGCCGGGCCGGACGGCTCCGGGCGGGTGCTGCCCTCGCTCTGGGACGCCCGCGCCGACCGGGCCAGCCGCGCCGCGTACGTCGACCTGCCACCCGGGGGCGTCCTGCTGGTCAGCGGGGCGCTGCTGCTCGGCGGAGGCCTGCCCTTCGACGTCACGGTCCACCTGGCGCTCTCCCCGGCGGCCCTGGCCCGGCGCACCGACCCAGCGCTGCGGTGGACGCTGCCCGCCTTCGCCCGGTACGCCGACGAGGTGGCCCCGGCCTCGTTCGCCGACGTCGTGGTGCGCGCCGACGACCCCCGACACCCGGCGCTGGTGGAGTCCGCGGTGTCCTCCTGACCGCCGCGACGTCCGGAAAAAGTGGCCGGTTTGATCGTCGGCGGGCCGGGGTATTCGGCCGGCTCACAGAGCACGGGTGATCCACCCGCGCGCAGACGACCACGGCCCGGGCGCACGCACCGGCGCCCCGGCGGACCTTGAGGCCCAGAAAGGCAGGCAGCGATGCTCGTCCACGACAAGGTCGGTACGGGCCGATCCCAGGCGGAGATCGACCAGATCCGGCGCTCCCTGCAGGCCCGCTACGACGAGCTGTCCGCGGAGTACGAGCAGGCGGTGCTGCAGAGCCAGGTGCTGCGGCTGGTGGAGGTCGGCGACACCGCCGGCGACGACCAGGCCGACAGCGGCACCAAGACGGCCGAACGGGACACCGCGCAGTCCCTGCTGCGGACCATCCTCGACCGCCGCACCCAGTACGAGCACGCCCTCACCAGGCTGGAGGAGGGCACCTACGGCTTCTGCGAGGGCTGCTCCGCGGCCATCCCGGTCGAGCGGCTGGAGATCTTCCCCTCCGCCACCACCTGCGTGCAGTGCAAGCAGAGCCGGGAGCGCCGGGCGGCCTGACGCGAGCGGTTGCGGGTCGGTCCGGGACGCGGTGGACTCCACCCATGGGTGAGATCAAGGTGGGCACCGCCTCCTGGACCGACCGCACGCTGCTGGACTCCGGCTGGTACCCGCAGACCGCCGACACCCCGGAGAAGCGGCTGGCGTACTACGCCCGGCAGTTCCCGCTCGTCGAGGTGGACGCCACCTACTACTCGCCGCCCGCCGAGCGGACGGCGCGGCTGTGGGCCGAGCGCACCCCGGCCGGCTTCACCTTCAACGTCAAGGCGTTCAGCCTGCTCACCGGGCACCCGACCCGGGTCGACGCCCTCTACAAGGACCTCCGGCCCGACACGGAGAAGAAGAACCTCTACCCGGACGACCTGCCGCCGCAGGCGTACGAGGAGGTCTGGACGCGGTTCCTCAGCGCGCTGGACCCGCTGGTCGAGGCGGGCCGGCTCGGCGCGCTGCTGTTCCAGTTCCCGCCCTGGTTCACCATCCGCCGGGACAACAAGCAGTACCTCCTGGAGGTGGCGAAGCGCTGCGCCCCGCTGCGCCCGGTCTACGAGTTCCGGCACGCCTCCTGGTTCGCCGGCGACAACGCCGACGAGACGCTCGCCTTCCTGCGCCAGCACCGGCTGGCGTACGTCTGCGTGGACATGCCGCAGGGGCACCGCTCGTCGGTGCCGCCGGTGCTGGCCGCCACCGCGGACCTGGCGGTGGTCCGCTTCCACGGGCACAGCGACAAGTGGACCAGCAAGGACATCCACGAGAAGTTCGGCTACCGCTACTCCGCCCGGGAGTTGCGCGACTGGGCGCCGAAGCTGCGCGAGCTGGCCGACTCCACCGAGCAGACCCACGTTCTCCTCAACAACTGCTACCGCGACTATGCGCAGACCAACGCCGCCACCCTCGCCGGGCTGCTCGACGCCGGCTGAGCCGCGCCCTGCTCTCATCCCGTCCGGGTGAAGCCCGCTCACCCCGCCGCCGCGCAGCATGGACGGTGCGTGCGGTCGACCGCGACCGCGGAACCGACACCACGGAGGTGGCTGGAGATGACGGTTCGGGTGGTACCGGATCGACGACGCGGCGCCGTGCTGCACGTCGTCGGGTCGTCCGGCGACGCCCGGTGGGTGCCGCGCGCCGACCGGGTCAGGCCGACCCGGCAGCCGCGCGGTCCGGTGGGGCCGCCGCGACGTGACGACGACCGACGGTGGGAGACCGACGTACGGGGGTGGAGAGATGGCTGAGCAGTTGCAGTCGGCAATCGAGTCCTCGATGCAGAAGACCAACGAGATGTTGAGGGACATCGAGCAGGCCTACGGCTGGCCGAAGGAGCAACGCAACCAGTCCTACTGCGCGATGCGCACGGTGCTGCACCTGTTGCGCGACCGGATGCCGGTGCAGGAGAGCGTGGAGTTCGCCGCGCAGTTGCCGGTGGTGGTGCGGGGGATCTACTTCGACGGCTGGAAGCCGATGGACGTGCCGGTCAAGCTGAACCGGGACGACTTCCTGCTGGAGGTCCGGCAGCGCTTTCCGTACGACGTCGAGGGCGGCCCGGAGCGGGTGGTGCAGGTGGTGCTGGACACCCTGCGCCGGCACGTGACCCAGGGCGAGTGGCAGGACGTGAAGGACACCATGCCCAAGGACATGGCCCGGATGATTCCCTGACGGGCGCGTCGACGAGGGCTCGCTCCACCGGCGTGGGGCGGGCCGCTCGCGCGTTCCGGCGGAGGCGTTGTTCGCCTCGACCGTGGTGCCGAGCAGGATCGCCGCGGCAGCCCTACCAGAGGTCGAAGTGGAAGACCTCGAAGGCGGCGCCGTAGCGGACGCCGAGCCGGGCGCCGGCGGGCCGGCCCAGCCCCTCGAGGAACTCCTCGGCGTCGAAGCTGCCGTCGCCCAGCCCGGCCAGGTACGCGTCGTGCGCCCGCAGCGAGGCGACTCCCCGGTCGAAGGTGTCGGTGACGTCCACCCCGTGGGCGGCGAGCGGGGAGGAGGCCGCCCACACCTGGCGTACCCCGCCCCACGGTTCGACGCCGTCGGCGAGCTGCTCGGGGAACACCCAGCGGTTGCCGGCGTCGCGGACGGCGTCCAGCACCGCCCGCCCGGTGGCGATGTGGTCGGCCTGGTTCAGCGCGTACGCCCCGTCCCAGGTGTCGCGGAAGTTGTTGGTGATGACGATCTCGGGGCGATGCCGGCGCACCACCGCGGCCAGCTCGCGGCGCAGCGGCACGCCGTACTCCAGGATGCCGTCGGGCAGGCCGAGGAACTCCACCGTGTCCACCCCGACCAGCGCGGCGGAGGCCCGCTGCTCCTGCTCGCGCACCTGGCGGGCCTGCGCCGGTGGCATCCCGTCGATGCCCGCCTCGCCGCTGGTGACCAGGCAGTAGACGACCTGCTTGCCCTGCGCCGTCCAGCGCGCGACCGCGGCGGCGGCGCCGAACTCCAGGTCGTCGGGGTGCGCCACGATCGCCAGCGCGCGCTGCCACTGCTCGGTCACGGGCTCCAGCGGCCCCGGCCCCTCGGTCATCGCCACCTCCTCGTCGGCCTGACCATCCTGACACCGCCGGTGCCGGCTTGCCGCCCGGCACGGCGAACCGCCGGTGTGAGCCGAAAAGGACGTCTACGGTGTGGTTAGAGAAGATCGGGCGTGGGGTACCACCCGCTGCACGACGGACCCCGGCGCACGGCGGGGCGGCACATCCGAGGGAGCACCGATGGCACTCAACGACGACGACATGCAGACCACCGGCGGCGGCCTTGAGGGCCCGGCCGACGGCGGCGCGACCCCCGGCCAGCAGGACGGCGGCGCCGACGGCAGTGCCGACCGCGGTGCCGACAAGGGCGCTGACCGTGGTGCCGACAAGGGCGCTGACCGTGGTGCCGACAAGGGCGCTGACCGGGGCGCGGACCGGGGCGCGGAGGGCCCGGCCGACGGTGGTGCCACGCCCGGCCAGCAGGACGGCGGCGCCGACGGCGGGGCGGAGGGCCCGGCCGACGGCGGTGCCACCCCCGGCCAGCAGGACGGCGGCGCCGACGGCAGCGCCTCCTGACGGACCGCCGTGACCCACATCGTCCCGCCGGGCGGCCACGGCCCCCCGGCGGTTCCGTCCGCACCCACGACCGCGCTGACCCGCTGCGTGTCGGTCGAGCCGGCGAAGTTCGCCGCCGCCCACTGGGGACGCACACCGCTGCTGTCCCGCGCCGACGAGCTGCCCAACCCCGCCGGGTTCGCCGACCTGCTCAGCCCCGCCGACGCCGACGAGCTGCTCAGCCGGCGCGGCCTGCGTACCCCGTTCCTGCGCATCGCCAAGGACGGCCAACTCGTCCCGGCGGCGCGCTTCACCGGCGGCGGCGGCGCCGGGGCCGAGATCGACGACCAGGTCCTCGACGAGCGGGTCCTGGAGCTGTACACCGACGGCGCCACCCTGGTGCTGCAGGGCCTGCACCGCACCTGGCCGGCCCTGATCGACTTCGCCCGCGACCTCGGCGTCGCGGTCGGGCAGCCGCTTCAGGTCAACGCCTACCTGACCCCGGCCGGCAACCAGGGCTTCGCCACCCACTACGACACCCACGACGTCTTCGTCCTCCAGGTCGACGGCCGCAAGCACTGGCGGATCCACCCGCCCGTGCTGCCCGACCCGCTGGAGCAGCAGACCTGGGGCGGGCGGGCCGACGAGGTCGCCGCCACCGCCGACGGCCCGCCCGCGCTCGACGTGGTGCTCGGCCCCGGCGACGCGCTCTACCTGCCCCGCGGCTGGCTGCACAGCGCGCAGGCGCAGGAGTCCAGCTCGCTGCACCTGACCGTCGGCGTCCGGGCACTGACCCGGTACGCCCTGGTCGAGGAACTGCTCGCCCTCGCGGCCGAGGACCAGCGGCTACGCGCCACGCTGCCGTTCGGCACCGACGTGGCCGACCCGGACGCGATCGAACCGGAGCTGACCGAGACCGTCGAGGCGCTGCGGGACTGGCTGCTGCGGGCCGACCCGGCGGCGGTGGCCGCCCGGCTGCGCCAGCGCGCCTGGCCGGCCGCCCGGCCGGCGCCGATCCGGCCCCTGGCCCAGGCAGCCGCGCTGGACGCGCTGGACGCCGACACCCGGCTCGCCCCGCGCCCCGGCCTGCGCTGGCAGCTCGCCCCGCAGGGCGACCGGATGGCGCTGCGCCTGTTCGACCGCACCATCACCCTGCCCGCGTCGTGCGCGCCGGCGGTGCGCGCCCTGCTCACCGGCGAGGCCACCCGGGTCGGCGACCTGCCGGGCCTCGACGACGACGCCGACCGGGTCACCCTGGCCCGCCGACTGCTTCGGGAGGCCGTCGTCGTCCCCGCCTGACGCCGCGCCCCGCGCGCGGGACGGACACCCGGACCGCCCGCTGACGCCCACGCCACCGACGCGGGGTCAGCGGGCGAGGGCGAGCAGCAGGACCGTGGTGAGCAGGCCGGCACCGAGGACCACGGCGACCGGGCGGGGGCCGAGCACCGCGTGCCGGCGGTCGGCCAGGGCTTTCGCCGGCACCAGGCCGACCAGCGGACCCAGCAGGGTCACCACCAGGGCCAGCACGGGCAGCCCGACCGCGAGTTCGCCGCCGTACCGGTCGCCCGCCGCCCGGGCCGCGCCGCCCAGGGCGTACGCGACCACGGCGCCGGCCACACCGCAGAGCGCCAGCAGCGGGTTCACCGAGCCCGGCAGGTCACCGGGCTGGCGGGTGCGGTTCAACAGGTCGCGTACGCCGTCCAGCAGCGTCACCGGGTCCGCCGTGGCGCCCGGCGCCGGGGCCGGGGGCCCGCCCGCCCGACGGCCGCCCCCGCCGAGTCGCCCGCGCAGCTGCTGCCACAGGTGGGCGACCTCGGCGTCCACCCGCTCCTGCAGCTCCCGCGCCGCCACCAGCTCCCGCTCGGCGCGCGCGACCTCGGCCTCGGCCTCGGCGACCGCCCGTTCGGCGGCGGCACACTGCTGCGCGTACCAGGTGTGCGCCTCGGTCCGCTGGTCGCGCACCCGCGCCGTCAGCTCGGCCAGCCGCCGCAGCTGCGCCGCGTACGTCTCACTGGTCACGGGTTCGTTCATCGGGACGGTCCATAAGGGATGATCACCTGACCGGTGCGGTGCACCGCCCGGTCGAAGAAGAGCCCACGCCAGGGGCGGGGATACCAGTCCGGGCCGCCGGTGCCCGGATAGAGCGACGAGCCCAGTTCGCCGCCGTGCGCGTCCAGCGCCACCCAGGCGCCGATCTGGTCCGTCCGGGCCGCCGGCCCGCCCAGGTCGGCGCGCATCCGGGCGACACCCCGCCACCAGGCCAGCACGTGCGTACGCCGTTCCGGCCCGTCGTGCAGGATACGGCGCAGCTCCTCCAGCCCGGTACGCCGGCCGACCCGCGCCGCCAGCGCCCCGGCCGCCGCGTCGACCGCGAACAGCAGCAGGTAGTGCGGGATGCCCGGCGCGCCCAGCCCCTCGGCGGTCTCGGCCATCAGCTCCCCGACGGTCTCCTCGTCGTACCAGGCGGCGTCGTCGGCGAGGTCCTCGTAGAGGGAACGGGCGGCCGGGTCGGCGTCCGGGTCGAGGCAGGCGATGGAGAAGCGGGCCGTGCCGGGGCGGTGCTGCCGGGCCAGCGAGCGGGCCGCCGCGTCGAGCACCGCGCACGCCTCGTCCACCCGCGTGCCGAGCACCGCCAGGTTGCGCCCGGGGGCCCGGGGCAGCCGCAGCACCGCCGAACGGGCCTGCACGTCGATGATCTCGCCGAGCAGCGCGACCGGCGTCCGCGGGTGGCCCGCCTCCGGCGCGGTGAGCGCCCGGAAGTCCGGCGCGTCGGCGAGCCGGGGGATCGCGTCGCCGTCGAAGAGCCGGGCCGGGGCGGCGTCCTGAGGGCGCATCCGCCACAGCCGGTGCTGCAGCTCGCTCCACGTCTCCCAGTCGCTGGCCGACGGGATGCGGGCCACCTGGTTGCCCTCGGCCATGCCCGACTCGGCGTTGACGACCGCGTGGTGGCGGGGCAGCGACTGGGCGGCGTCGTTGCGTTCGGCGAGGATCCGCAGCGCCTTGGGCAGCGCGATGCGCAGCGTGAACTGGGCGACCAGGGCCGGCCGCCCCCAGAGCGCCTCGATGCCGCGCACGTCCTGCGAGGCGAGCACCAGGTGGATGCCCTGGGACCGGCCGCGCCGGGCCAGGTCCTCCAGCAGGTCGGCGGCCTCCCGGGCGACGACGTCGCGCCCGGCCAGCAGCATCTGGAACTCGTCGACCACCGCGACGATCCGCGGCCAGTGCCCCGTCGGGTCGACCGCGCGCAGCTCGGCGAGCTTGGTGACCTCGTGCTTCTTCGCGGCGTCGGCCCGCCGGCGCAGCTCCTCGGCGAGGAAGCGCAGCAGCGCCAGGCCGAACTCCCGGTCGGTGTTGACGTTGATCCCGACGAGCCGCATGTGCGGCAGCCAGCTCGGGTCGCGTCGGCCCTGGGCGAACCGGGCGAAGGAGACCCCCTCCTTGAAGTCCAGCAGGTAGAACTCCAACTCCGTGGGGGAGTAGCGGGCCGCCAGCGCGCCGATCCAGGCGAAGATCAGGTTCGTCTTGCCGGTGCCGGACGGGCCGCCGATCAGCGCGTGCGGCGGGTAGTCGCCCAGGGTGAGCAGGACCGGCCGGCCGTGCGGCCCCTCGCCGATCGGGGCGGTCAGCCCGGTCGCCGAATCCTCCCGCCACATCTGCTCCGGGGGCGGGAGCAGGTCGGTGAACGGGGTCGGGGCGGGGCCGGCGTTCACCCGCGCCGCCACGTCCCGGCAGGTCTCGGTGACCAGGGCCGCGGGCGGCGGCGGGTCCGACCTGACCGGCAGCCCACCGATCCGCGCGCCGTCGGGGTCGACCGTCACCCGGGTCACCGTGGGGTCGTCGGGCAGCGACACACCCCGGACCACCAGGTGCACCCCGCAGGCCGCCCCGGTGCGCACCACCCGGTCGAGCTGGCCGCGCTCGTGCCGGGACAGCTCGTCCCCGCCGAGCAGCACCGCCACCCGCCACGGCTCCGGCCGGCGGCCGGTCGCGGCGGCCAGCTCGCGCAGCGAGCCGTGCTCCCCGGCCAGCACCGTCTCGTTGATCCGGCGGATCTGCTCCACCAGGTCGTCGAGCAGGCGGGCCAGCCCGCCCGGGCCGACGAAGGTGAGCAGCCCGGCGGTGCCGAGCGGGGCGAAGCCGGCCAGCCCGCCGCCCAGGTGCTCCGGGTCGTAGCCGATCAGCCGGACGGCGCCCGGGTCGGCCCGGCCGACGGCGCGCAGCAGCAGCGCCGACACCACCGCCTCGCCGCCGTCCCGGTCGTCCCCGGTCAGCTCCACGTGGCCGGCGTCCAGCAGCGGCACCAGCGCCGGCACCGGTTCCGCGCCCGGGATGCGGACCGTGCCGATCCGCAGCGCGCCGGGCGGCTCGGCCCGCCGCGCCGGGGTGGGGCGCCACCGCGCCCAGTCGGCGGACGCGGCGCCGGGGGCCTCCCGCCGCGCGGCGTCCGCCGCGCGGCGGGCCAGCTCGGCGATCCGCGCCGCGTGCCGGTCGTCGATGTCGGCCAGCCGGCGGTCCCGCTGCGCGCCCACCCGCTCCGGCACGACCGCCGCGGCCCGCCGTACCTTCGCCAGCCGCTCCCGGGCCGTGGTCAGCTCGGCCTGCGCCGTCGACAGCCGGGTCCGGGTCGCGCCGAGGGCCTCGCCGAGCATGCCCCGGACCCGGGTGACCAGCTGCGTCCGCCGGTCAGCCATCGACGCCCCGCGGCCGTGGCTCCCCGGCCCCGCCGGACACGGGCCGACCCGTCGGCGGGCTCGACCAGGCGCGACCGGCGCCGGGCCGGTCGGCGCCCGGCGCGCCCCGGCCGGCCGCCGGCCCGCCGGGTGTCCCCGCTCCGCCCCGTGCCGGCGGGTCGCCAGGGGCGGCCCGGCCGCCGCCCGCCGACTCGTTCCGCCGGGCGGCGGCCCGGTCCCGTACCGCGGCGGCCCGCTCGTGCGCCGAGGCCGCCCGGTCGGACGCCGCGGCGGCCCGCTTCCGGGCATCGGCCACCCGGTCCCGCGCGTCGGCGGCGCGCCGCTCCCACTCGGCGTCGGCGGCCCGGTCGCGCGCGGCGTCGGCCCGGCGGTCCCGCTCGGCGGCGGCCTGCCGCTCCCGGCCGGCCTCGGCCTGCCGGTCCCGCTCGCCCTCGACCGGCAGGTCCCGGCCGAGCCGGGCCAGCAGCACGCCGGTCAGCACCCCGGCGGTGACCGCGGGGTCGGCCGCGTGCGGCTGCTCCGCCTCGCCGCGCCGCGGCGGCGGCATCCGGCAGACCCGGGTCAGGAGGGTGTCCAGCACCGGCGCGGGCAGCCCGGGCAGCAGGTCCCGGACCCGGCCGTCCAGCTCACGGCGCAGTCGCCCCAGGTCGTCGGCGCGCGGCGGGTGCCCCAGCAGCTCTCCGGCCAGGTCGCGCAGCAGCGGCGGCGCCAGCGCGGCCAGACCGAGGCCGACGTCGGCGTGCGCGCGGCGCAGCTCGCGGTGCAGCCGGTCCCGGTCGCCGGCCCGGACCCCGCCCACCACCCGGCGCAGCAGCTCCCGGGCGTCGCCGACCCGCTCGTCGGGCTCGTCCGGCGGCCCCTCCCGGCCGCCGGTCAGCTCGGCCACCCGCACCGACCACCAGCGGCGCAGCTTCACCTCGCCGGCCGGCTCGGGCGCCGGGGCGACCGGGACCGCCTCTCGCGGCGCGTCGTGTGCCGGCCGGCGCTGCTGCTGCTCCGGCCCGGGCGCCAGCGCGCCGTCGGGGCCCAGCCCGATCGCCGCCAGGTACGCCGACAGCTGCTCCTGCGCGACGCGCAGCGCGTAGCCGGCGGTCTCGGCGTGCTCGGTGGCGGCGGACAGCTCCGGCACACCCATCGGGTCGGCCGACTCCTGGCGCACCCAGCGCAGCCGCTCGGCGGCCAGCCCGAACTTCTCCAACGCCAGGGCGAGCTGGGCGAGCGGCAGGTCCTCGGCGGCGGCGCGGACCTGCCCGCCGATGTCCTCGACGATGGACACGGCCCGGCCTCAGAGCGTCGCGACGTAGAGCTGCGCCTGCTCGACCGCGACGAGTGTCGCGGCGAGGCACTCCTCCAGCTCCTGGCTGGCCTGGGTCAGCGAGGACTGGGCCGCCTCGACCGTCTCGTGCCCGCTGCCCTCCAGCGCGCCGGCCAGTGTCTGCTGCGCCTCGGCCAGCTTCTCGCCGGCCGCCTGCACGGCGCTCTGGCCGTCGCCGATCTGTTGGAGCGCGACATCGATGGCTGCCTTGAGCTCGGCGACGCTCGCCACGGCGAAACCTCCTGGGGGCGGGGAGGCCTCCATTAGAGCCTATCGGTTGCGGTGAGAGAACATCCGCCCTGTCAGTGTTCCTGCCCCGCTGACCGGTTGTCGACCGGAAGCACCGTGAGTCCGATTAACGGGACTCGTCGGAGGGCTCGGTCCGGTCCCGCAACCAGCGCGGGCCGTACACCTCGGCGCCCAGTGCCGCGACCCGTTCCCGCAGCTCACGGTCGGCGGTGACGACCAGCCGGCGGCGCTCCGGCGCGCCGGCGACCAGCTCGACCACGGCGTCGTCCCCGGACCCCGCCGCGGCGACCACCCGGACCCCGGCCGCGCCCGGCACGTCCCGCGCCCGGCCCTCCACCACCAGCAGCACCTCCACCGGGGCCGGCAGGTCCGGGGGCAGCCCGTCGTCGGCCACCCGGGCCAGCGAGTCGCGCAGCCGGGCGGTGGCGCCCGCGCGGTCCCGCCACCAGCCGTCCGGGCGGGAACCCACCACGTTGGCGGCGTCCACGATCAGCAGCGGCGTCGGTTCCATGCCGCCAGCCTGCCACCCCGCCTCGGCCGCCGACAGGTGTAAGGAAGGGACCCTTCCTCTACCCCAGGCGTTAACAGGGGGCCCTTCCTTACACGCCCCGCCTGCGGCAGCGTGCCGGGCGTACGCGGGTCGCCTCGGCGGGCGGCGGCGTTTGTCGCGCCGACCGCCGGGTAGCCCCTGGCGACCGTGCCGCGCCCGAGCAGCGGAGGAAGACATGATGGGACCCGGTGACTTCGGCTCCGACCCCTGGGACGAGTTCCTGGCCCGGTACTTCGGCCGGGGCGAGGGTGGGCGCCGACCCGCGCACCGGGTCGACATCACCCGGCTGATGACCGCCGACGCCCGGGAGATGCTGGCCGACGCGGCCCGGCGGGCCGCCCAGCGGCAGAGCACCGACCTGGACACCGACCACCTGCTGTGGGCGGCGCTGCAACGCGAGCCGCTGCGCGACCTGGTCCGCCGCGCCGGCGCCGACCCGGACACCCTGCTGAACGCGCTTGGCGGGCGCGGCGACGGCGCGCCCCGGGGTGAGGTGCCGCCGAACCTGTCGCTGACGCCGGCGGCGAAGCGGGCGCTGCTCGACGCCCACCAGTTGTCCCGGGCGATGGGCGCGAACTACATCGGCCCCGAGCACATCCTGATGGCGTTGCCGCTGAACCCGGAGTCGCCCGCCGGCCGGATGCTCGCCGCCGGCCGGATCCAGCCCGAGTCGTTGCAGGCGGCCAGCGCCGAGCGCGGGCCGATGGCCGGTCCGAAGCCGGACCGCGGCACCCCCACCCTGGACCAGTACGGCCAGGACCTCACCGACCTGGCCCGCAACGACCAGATCGACCCGGTGATCGGCCGGGCCGACGAGATCGAGCAGGCCGTCGAGATCCTGTCCCGGCGGACGAAGAACAACCCGGTGCTGATCGGCGAGGCGGGCGTCGGCAAGACCGCGATCGTGGAGGGCCTCGCCGAGCGGATCTGCGACGGCGACGTGCCGCAGACGCTGCTCGGCAAGCGGGTGGTCCAGCTCGACCTCGCCGGGCTGGTCGCCGGTACCCGCTACCGGGGCGACTTCGAGGAGCGGCTGAAGAAGGTGATCGACGAGATCCGCGCGCACCGCGAGGAGCTGATCGTCTTCCTGGACGAGATCCACACCCTGGTCGGCGCGGGTGGGGCGGGCAGCGAGGGCGGCATGGACGCGTCCAACATGCTCAAGCCCGCGCTGGCCCGGGGCGAGCTGCGGGTGATCGGCGCGACCACCCTGGACGAGTACCGCAAGAGCATCGAGAAGGACGCCGCGCTGGCCCGCCGGTTCCAGCCGGTCTTCGTGCCAGAGCCCAGCGTGGAGGACACCGTGGCGATCCTGCGTGGCCTGCGGGACCGCTACGAGGCGCACCACCAGGTGCGGTTCACCGACGAGGCGCTGGTCGCCGCGGCCGAGCTGTCCGACCGGTACGTCACCGACCGGTACCTGCCGGACAAGGCGATCGACCTGATCGACCAGGCCGGCGCCCGGGTCCGGCTGCGCACCCGCACGCCGGCCTCCGACGTGCGCGAGCTGGAGACGCAGCTCGACGACGTACGCCGGGACAAGGAGCAGGCCGTCGCCGACGAGCAGTACGAGAAGGCGTCCACCCTGCGCGACCGGCTCGCCGAGCTGGAGGAGCAGATCCGCCGCGCCCGGGGCGACGAGGGCACCACCTCGCAGGTGCCGGCGGTGGGGCCGCAGGAGATCGCCGAGGTGGTCTCCCGGGCCACCGGCATCCCGGCCAGCCAGCTCACCGAGGAGGAACGCGACCGGCTGCTGCGCCTGGAGGGTTATCTGCACGAGAAGGTGGTCGGCCAGGACGACGCGGTCACCGCGGTCGCCGAGGCGGTCCGCCGCTCGCGGACGGGGCTGGCCGACCCGGAACGGCCGATGGGCAGCTTCCTGTTCCTCGGGCCGACCGGCGTCGGCAAGACGGAGCTGGCCCGGGCCCTCGCGGAGGCGCTCTTCGGCGAGGCCGACCGGATGGTCCGGGTGGACATGAGCGAGTTCCAGGAGCGGCACACGGTCAGCCGGCTCGTCGGCGCCCCGCCCGGGTACGTCGGCTACGAGGAGGCCGGCCAGCTCACCGAGGCGGTGCGCCGCCGCCCGTACGCGGTGGTGCTGCTCGACGAGATCGAGAAGGCCCACCCGGACGTGTTCAACATCCTGCTCCAGGTCCTCGACGACGGGCGGCTCACCGACAGCCAGGGACGTACGGTCAACTTCAAGAACACCGTGCTGATCATGACGAGCAACCTCGGCTCGGAGCTGATCACCGGCACCCAGCGCGCGGTCGGGTTCGGCACCGGCGCGCCGGGCACCGACGCCGAGCGCGACGAGCTGCGCGAGCGGCTGATGCGCCGGCTCCAGGAGAACTTCCGGCCGGAGTTCCTCAACCGCATCGACGAGGTGATCATCTTCCGCCGGCTGGAGGCCGAGCAGCTGCGCCAGATCACCGAGCTGATGCTGGAGGAGACCCGCCGCCGCCTGCACGCCCAGGACATCGAGGTCGACTTCACCACCGCCGGCATCGACTGGCTCGCCGAGCACGGCTACCAGCCGGAGTTCGGCGCGCGGCCGCTGCGCCGGGTCATCCAGCGGGAGGTGGACAACCACCTCTCCCGGATGCTGCTGGAATCGGCCATCTCGCCCGGCCAGAAGGTCGTCGTCGACGCCCGCGACGGCCGACTCGCCTTCGACGTGACCGCCGGCGAGCGCGGATACACCGCGGCCAGCACGTCCCATCCCCGATGACCCGGAGGGCGGACATGACCGAACCCGAGGAGACCCAGGAAGAGACCGACCGCACCGATCCGATCCTGGCGCCGCCGACGGCGAACCCCGCCCGGGTGCAGGTGCCGCCGGAGGGCCTGGGTCAGCAGCAGGGCGACGAGCCGGAGCCGGCGGCGTCCGACCGTCGCCGTCGAGAGGAGGGCTGATGGTACGCGAGCAGCGGCTCGATCCCGAGGTGGAGGTGCTCTGGGACGACTTCCACGCCCAGGTGAACGTCCCGTCGGAGAAGCTGCGGCAGTGGCTGCTCACCCGCGGCTCCGGGGAGGAGGCGTTCGGGCCGAACCCGGACCTCGACCTGCCCGCGCTGGGCCGGGAGATCCTCAAGGTGCTCACCAAGCGCAAGGTCGACCTCACCCCGGAGGACATCAAGGTGATGCAGGACGCGATCGACGAGATCGAGAACCTGCTGGAGGCCAAGCCGGACCGCGGCAACGCCGACGACGAGTGGCGGCACTCGCTGCTCGACCTGGGCCACGACGTCCTCGTCGAACGCTGAACCGTCCCCGTCGACACGCGGGCCGGCGCGCCCCGGGAACATCTCCCGGGCGCCGCCGGCCCCGTGTGCTCAGCCCTGGTCGCTCTCCAGGCTGCCGATCGTCAGGCCCGCGGCGTCGGCCGCCGCCTCCCGGTCGGCGCGCGCCCGCTCCTCCCGGGTGAGCAGGGTGGCGTACTCCGTGATGTCCGCCGGGTCGGGCACCTCGGGCAGGCGGCGCAGGAAGGCCTCCACGTCGCGGGCGGCGGACGTGTGCGCGGCGGCCGCCTGCCGGAGGATCTCCCGGTCGTCGGCGGCGGGGTAGAGATCGGTCATGCCCGCCAGATACCCGACATCACGCCGTTCGCACCCGGTCCGTCCCGGCGGCCGTCAGCCCCTGCGCCCCGAAGCCCGGGTTGCGCAGCAGCCAGGACAGGTATTCCGGATGTGCCGCCAGCGAGTCGGTGTACGCGGCCAGCGCGGTCTCCAGCACCACCTCGGCGTCCCGGGCGGCGGGGGAGTCGGGGTGCCACCCGAGCATCAGCCGCCAGCGCAGCGGGGTCCCGGCCAGCATCCGGGTGACCAGCCCGGCGACCGGACGGAAGGTCGCCTGGCACAGTGCCACCGCCTCGCCGGAGTCGACCATGTCGATGCACACGCGCACGTCGGCCTCGTACAGCTTGCGGGGGGTGAAGCCGGCGCGGGCGCAGGCGGCGGCGAAGCAGTCGCCGAAGCAGCCGTCGCCGGGCGCGGCGACCCACTGCTCGCGGCGCAGGTCGGCCAGGGGCACCTCGGCCCGGCCGGCCAGCGGGTGCTGCTCGGGCAGCATGACGAGCACCGGGTCGACGGCCACCTCCCGCCAGCTCAACCCGTACTCGGCCGGCGGGGCGGCATCGCCGCACACCCCGATCAGCGCGAAGTCCAGCCGGCCGCCCGCGACCAGGTGGGTCAGCTCCTCCGCCGACCAGGAGGCCTGGGTGGTGATCTGGGCCGGCGGGGGGTCGGCGGCGAGCCGGTGCACCAGCCGACCGAGGATCGGGCTGTTCACCCCGCCGAACCGGTAGCGACGGGGGGCGTCCCCGGCACCGGCGAGCCGGGCCGCCTCGTCCTGCAGGCCCTTCATGGCCGGCAGCAGCACCCGGGCCCGGGCGAGGACCAGTTCGCCGAGGACGGTGGGCCGGGCGCCGCGGCGGTCCCGTTCGAACAGCGGCCCGCCCAGCGTCCGCTCGATGCGCTGGAGCTGGGCGGTGAGCGCCGGCTGGGCCAGGCCGAGCGCCGAGGCCGCCTTGGTCACGCTCCCCGTCTCCGCGATCGCGCAGACCACCCTCAGGTGACGCAGCTCCAGATTCATAGAGTGACGGTATGACCCCGCAGCGGCTGGCGGAAGGCCCTGAACGGATCAACGCCTTCCGATGTGTGCCGGTCCGGTGGCCGGGGCGCCCGGCGGGGAAGCCGGCGGCTCAGCTCGACGGCGGCTCGGCCAGGTCGGCGAGGTAGGTGGGGCGGCCGGTGACGGCGTCGCGCACCTTGTCGACCACGCCGACCGCCGGCTCGACGACCCGGTTCCAGGGCGGGGTCGCCGGCGTGCCCGGGTGCGGTCGGGTCGGGGCCGCCTCCTCGGCGATCTCCAGCCGGTTGCCCAGGCGGATCAGCTCCTCGGGGCTGGCCACCTCGCGCAGCGCCGCGACCAGGGCGCCGACCTCCTCGACGTGGCGGCGGACCCGCGCGTCGACCTCGGCCAGCCCGTCGTCGGCGAGCCCGCCCAGGGCGGTCAGCAGGGCCGTGTCGTCGGCGAGCACCCGGTCCACCCGGTCGGCGGCGTCGGGCAGCGCGGCCCGGACCGTGGGCAGCAGGTACTGCTCCTCGGCGGACAGGTGCCGGGACAGCGCCGCCGTCAGCACCTCCCACCCGCGTTCCGGTGCGGGCTCGGCGTCGGCGTCGGTGAGCCGGCGCAGCAGCTCCCGCAGTTGCCGGTGCTCGGCGTCGACGATGTCGGCGATGCTGCGCCCGCCCGGCCGGAAGGTCTCGTCCTCTCCGGTGGGCGGCAGCGGCGGCAGGGGAACGGTCATGGTGCCCTCCTCGGGCGGCGGGCGGAGCACGTGGTGGGGTGCGGTCGCGACCGGCGGTACCCGACCGCGCCGGCGGCGAAACCGGGCGGCGGTACGCGCCCGCCCCGGCGGCCCCGCCCCGCCGCGCCACAGGGGCGGGACGGGGCGACCGGAGCGGACCGGTCGGCTGGTATGAAGAAGCGATGACGAGCGACCCCGCCTCCGCCCTTCCCGACCCCACCGACGAGGTCGTCGGCCTGTGCCGCGACCTCCTGCGGATCGACACCACCAACACCGGGGACAACGACACCAGCGTCGGCGAACGCGTCGCCGCCGAGTACGTGGCGGAGAAGCTGGCCGAGGTGGGCGTCGAGTCCGCCATCCACGAGTCGGCGCCGGGCCGCGCCAACCTGGTCGCCCGCATCCCGGGCGCAAACCCGAGCCGCGGCGCCCTGCTGGTGCACGGCCACCTCGACGTGGTCCCCGCCGACGCCGACGAGTGGTCGGTGCACCCGTTCTCCGGGGAGCTGTGCGACGGCTACCTGTGGGGCCGCGGCGCGATCGACATGAAGGACTTCGACGCGATGGTGCTGGCCGTGGTGCGGCACTGGCAGCGCACCGGGGTGCGCCCGCCGCGCGACATCGTGCTCGCGTACACCGCCGACGAGGAGGCCGGCAGCGACTACGGCGCACACTTCCTCGTCCAGCGGCACCGCGATCTCCTCGACGGCTGCACCGAGGCCATCGGCGAGGTCGGCGGCTTCTCCTACTCGGTCAACGACGAGCAGCGGCTCTACCTGATCGAGACGGCCGAGAAGGGCATCGACTGGCTGCGCCTGCGCGCCAAGGGCCGGCCCGGGCACGGCTCGATGGTGCACGACGACAACGCCGTCACCGCGCTCGCCGAGGCGGTGGCCCGGGTCGGCCGGCACCGCTTCCCCGTGGTGGTGACCGACACCGTCCGGGCCTTCCTGGAGGAGGTCTCCGACCTGCTCGGAATCGAACTCGACCCGGAGGACCCGGAGACCGCCATCGCCAAGCTGGGGCCGATCGCCAACATCATCGGCGCGACGATCCGCAACACCGCCAACCCGACCCGGCTCGCCGCCGGCTACAAGGACAACGTCATCCCCGGCCGGGCCACCGCCACCATCGACTGCCGCAGCCTTCCCGGGCAGTCGGAGCTGCTGGAGCGACAGCTGCGCGAGCTGGTCGGCCCGGACATCGTCATCGAGTACATCCAGCGCCAGCCCGCGCTGGAGACGACGTTCGACGGCGACCTGGTCGACGCGATGTCGGCGGCGCTGCGCGCGGAGGACCCGGGGGCCCGGCCGGTGCCGTACATGCTCTCCGGCGGCACCGACGCCAAGGCGTTCTCCCAGCTCGGCATCCGATGCTTCGGCTTCGCGCCGCTGCGGCTGCCCGCCGACCTGAACTTCTCCGCGCTGTTCCACGGCATCGACGAGCGCGTTCCGGTGGACGGACTACAGTTCGGCGTGCGGGTTCTCGACCGGTTCCTCCGCACCTGCTAGCCCCCGTCCGGAACGCCAGTGTTCCGCCGGGGAACCTCCCCATCGTGAAGGGACTGACCCACATGACCGACCAGCACGGTGAGCTGGACGCCGCCCTCGAGCGCGTGATCGATGCGGCCCGCCACCACCTGGCCGCCGTCCGAGCCGCGCAGGGCCGCGTCGACGACGACGACGTCTGGCAGGCGTACGTCGCCCTGAACAACGCCTCCTTCGCGTACGACGAGCAACTCCTGGACGCCTTCGGCGAGGTCACCCCCTGGGACGTCGAGTCGATCGACCCGGACGAGGCCGACGAGCGCTTCGGCGGGGAGGGCGTGGAGCCCACCGACCCGCACCCGCGGGTCATCTCGGTGCGCCAGCGGCGCGACTACCGGGTGCCGAGCGTGTCGGCGCTGATCCGGGTGGCCGAGGCGGCCCGCCGGGAGGGCACCCCGGCCGACGACGAGCCGGCACCCGTCGAGGGGGTCGGTGAGGCGGTGCTGGAGCTGCTCCAGAGCGGCGACGGCTCGCTCGGCGCACTGGACGTGCCGGAGCTGGAGCCGCTGGACGGTGTGGTGATGGTCAGCGAGGTCGGCACCCCGGTGGACCTGGAGTCCTTCGACGACGACGACCCGGTCGGCCCGTTCCAGCCGGCGCCCGACGACCGGCTGGTGGGCCGGCTCGACGAGCACCCGTTCCTGGAGCTCGACGACGAGCACGACCACGCCCACTAGGGCGGCGGCGCCCCGGGGCCCCCGGCAGTTCGGCCGGGCCCCGGGGCGTCCGCGTACCGGCGGTGCCGCCGGTGATCAGTACGACAGGCCCGGCTGCGGCTGGTTGACCCGTCGGCGGCGCAGCACCACCTGGCGCGTGCCGTCGCGGAACAGCCGCACCCGGGCCAACTCCCACCCGGAGAACTCCGCCTGGATCGCCAACTGCGCCGCGGCGGTCAACCGGTCGACGTTCGGCGGCAGCCGCAGCGGCGCGTACTCGTAGTCCATGAGCCCTATGCTGCCCAGCCCGGCGGCCGTCCGCCACCCCCTCGCCGGTGACCCGCGCCGCCGTCCGGCCCCGGGGTGTGACGTGGCCCACCCCGGCCGGTCGTCGCCCCCATACCCGGCCGGTCCACCGACACCGGCCGGTCCCGACACCTCCTAGTCGAGGGGCACGCTGTCGACGGGCGGGTTCGCCGCCAGCAGGGCGGCCAGCGCCGGCGGCGCCAGGAGCAGCGTCCGCGGGGTGCCGGCGTCCACCGCCAGCCCCCACGCCGGGTCCGGCCAGTCGGCGAGCAGGTCAGCGCAGGGCACCGCGACGAACGGCACGCCCGGCCCGGCGAACGCGGCCAGGGCGTCCGGCGTGGTGAAGACGGGCAGCAGCGACGCGCCGGACGCGTCGGCGACGACGGTCCAGGGCACGTCGCGGTCCGGGCCCGGCTCCGCCGCCAGCGGTACGCACACCGTCGCGGCGGCCAGGACGCCGAGGTACGCCGGCAGGTCCCGCCGCGCGACGGCGTCGCCGAGTAGCTCCTGCACCGTCCGGCCGCCCCCCGCCGAACCGTCCTCGGCGGCGCCGGCCGGCCCGGACCCGGTGCGGGTCGGCCCGTCCCGGGCGTCGGCGGTGGGCGCGGTGCCGTCGGCGGGCCGGTGGGCCGAGGTGGCGGCCCGTCCGCTCCGCTCCGGCCGGTCCCCGGCGGGCGGCTGCGGAGCGGCGGGAACGGGCGGGGGCGGCGGTGCGGCTGGCGGGGCCACGGGCACGGCCGGGCCGGCGGGCGGCCGGGCGGGCGGTGCGGCCATCGGCCGGGCGGGTGGCGCGGCCACCGGCCGGACGGGTGGCGGGGCCACCTGGGGCCGGGGTCGCGGCGAGCGCGGCAGGGTCGGCCTCGGCCGCACCCGGGGGCCGGTGGGCGGGAGGATCTGGCAGGACAGCGCGTCGGGTTCCGTGGTGAGCACCGCGGCGGCGGTCCGCGCCACGAACCCGCTCCACCAACGCAGGCCCTCGGGCGTGCGCGGCGTCTCGTGCCACCAGCCGCCGGCGCCCCGCGGCGCCTGCCAACCGAGCTCCGCGAGGTGCCGCTCGTCGTAGGCCGGGCAGATCCCCCGGACCCGGTTCCGGCGCACCATGAGGTGCAGCCGGCGGGGACCGGCGGCGAGTTCCAGATCGGTGTCGTGGTCGCAGCGGGACAGCGTGTCGTGGAGCTGGGCGACGACGTCGGGCCAGCCCGGCGAGGTCATGCCGGCGGCCCCGGGAGGCGTCCGTCGAGCCGCCCCATGGCCTCCTCCAACCGGCCCAGCGAGGCGAAGTCGCCGGGGGTGCCGAAGATTTCGTTGCGGCCCGCGCCGAGCGTGACGTCGAGGCCCTCGGTGCGCTCGCCGAGCTGCTCCGCCGCCGCCGTCCGGGCCTGCCGGTACGCCGCCAGCACCATCGCCGCGAGGTCCTCCGTGTCCACGCGCAGCGCGGTCGGCGCGAAGCTCAGGTCGGTCAGTTCGCCGGTGGCGTCGACGGTCGCGGACACCAGTCCACTGTCGTCGGTCGCGGTGCTGCTCAGCTCGTCCAGGTCGTCGCTGAGGCCGGCGAAGCGGCGTTCGAGGTCGGCGAGCCGTCCGGCGAGGGCGTCGAACGCGGACAGCGGGTCGGACATGACAACCTCCCGGGCGCGGTGCCGGTCCGGGGTGGCGACCGGCAGCCGCATGATCGTATCGTCGTCGCGCCGGGCGACGGGGAGGAACGGCATGGCGGACATCGACGTCGACGTGCGGGCGGTACGGCGCCTGGAGGCGGCGGCGAAACAGGTGGCCACCTCGCTGACCGCGCCCCGGTGAGCGGGCCGGCGGGAACCGCCGTCGAGCTGTGGAACGGCATCGACGGCGCACTCTCCGGTGTGGACAGAGCGGTCGACAGCGTCTGCCGGGCCCTGGCGTGGCCACTGATCCAGCAAGTGGTTCCACAAGTTCACGGATCCGGCGAAGGGCAGCTGGAAGCTCGGCAAGTCGGGCACGCCGTTCGACATGAGCACCTTCGAGCGCGTCGGGGCGCTGCGGGCGCACGGCATGGCAGACGGGGCGCGGATGATCGGCCGGGACTTCGTCACCAACCTGCCGTGGAACGTCCCGAACGCGGTGGTGCACGGCGCGACCTGGGGCACCGTCGCGGTGGTCTCGGGGCTGTCGGTGCCCGGCACGGACCAGCTCGACGACAAGATCGACGGGGCGGTGGCGGGCGGCGCCGAGTGGATCGACCCGAATGTCTTCGGGCAGCCGGCGGAGCAACCGGCCGGCCGGTGAGGGCCGATCGGAGGGGTGTGGCGTGACCGGTGCCAGGGGTCGACTCGGCCGGCTGACCGACACGGTGCTCGGCGGGGCGCGGGCCGCCCGCGACAGGGCCCGCGAGCTGCGTGACGAGTTCCGCACCAGCGACGAGCCGGAGCGCGCCCTGGTCGGGCCGCTGCTGCCCGGCGAGGAGATCCGCTACGTCGGCCTGGCGCCGGTGCGGGCGCCCGAGAACCACCGGGCGGGCGGCCAGCTCGCCGACCGGGTGAACACGGAGCTGGCCGAGGCGCTCGACCCGCGTGCGCTGTTCGGGCTGCTCCACGTCGTCAACCCGGTCGCGTGGGTGGACGCCGTGATGACGCCCGCGCGGGTCGTCGCGGGCGTCCTGCTGCTGCCGGGCAGGGCGGCCGTCCTCGCGGCGAACACCCCGGACGCGGCCGAGGCGGACGGGCCGGGCCGGGCCGCCGAGCCCCGGCAGCCGCTGCCGCTCACCGCCGAACAGGAGGCGTTCCGGGCGCTGTTCCGGCTCAGCCGCCACCGGCCGCTGGCCGACCAGCTCGCGGAGATCGCCTACCGGCGGCGGTACGTCTTCAGCGGCGACCTCGCCACGCTCGCCGGCAGCCTGCTGCTGTTCCTGGAGCGCTACACCGGCACCCCGCTCGTCGTCACCGACACCCACCTGCACCTGTTGCGGATGGGCCGCCGCCCCGACCCCGATCGGGAGGACCGCCGCCGCCCCCAGGTGCTGTGGAGCGTGGAGCGCAGGCGCATCGCCCGGATCGACTCCGACCACGGCGCCGCCCGCCTCGTGCAGTTCCCGTCAACCATCGTGTTCGACGACGGCTCCTGGATCCGGGTCGTCAACCCGGCCACCCGCGACGACCAGACGCGCTTCCTCGCCGCCGTACGCGACATCCCCGGTCGGCGCCCCACGGCCTGAACCGACCGCGCCCGCCGCACCGGCGCGGACGCCGGTCCCGCGCCGCGCCGTCGCGGCGGGGCAGGTCAGCCGTCGCGCTCGGGGTAGCCGACCGGTACGGCCGACACGTCGTCCAGCGCGGTGATGATCTCCTCCGGCAGCGTCATCCGCTCGACCTGGAGCGCGCCGAGCAGCTGCCCGACCGTCCGCGCGCCGAGGATCGGGGCCACCACCCCGGGCCGGTCGCGGATCCAGGCCAGCGCCACCTCCAGCGGCGAGACCCCCAGCCCGCCGGCCGCGGTGGCGACCGCCTCCACGATGCTGGAGCAGCGCGGCTCCAGGTAGGTGGCGACGAACCGCTCGAAGTGCGGCGAGGCCGCCCGCGAGTCGGCGGGGCGGCCGTGCCGGTACTTGCCGGTGAGCACCCCGCGGCCCAGCGGCGACCAGGGCAGCACCCCCAGCCCGAGGGCCTCGCACGCGGGCAGCACCTCCCGCTCCACGCCCCGCTCCAGCAGCGAGTACTCCACCTGCGCGGCCACCACCGGGGCGCGGCCCGGCCAGGCGGCCTGCCAGGCGGCCGCCCGCGCGGTCTGCCAACCGGAGAAGTTCGACACCCCGGCGTAGCGGACCCGGCCGCTGGCCACCGCGTGGTCCAGCGCCGCGAGGGTCTCCTCCAGCGGGGTGTCGGGGTCGTAGCCGTGCACCTGGAACAGGTCGACGTGGTCGGTGTTGAGGCGGCGCAGCGAGGCGTCCAACGTCCGCAGCAGGTGCCCCCGGGAGCCGTCGCGGCGCCGGCCGCTGCCCGGCCGCAGCCCCGCCTTGGTGGCGATCAGCAGTTCCTCGCGCGGCACCAGGGTGCCCAGCAGCGACCCGATGACCGACTCGGCGTCGCCGTCGCCGTAGACGTCGGCGGTGTCGATCAGGTTGCCGCCCGCGTCGAGGTAACTCTTCAGCTGGGCGGCCGCATCGTCGGCGTCGGTGTCCCGGCCCCACGTCATGGTGCCGAGCGCGAGCCGCGAAACCGCCAGCCCGCTTCGGCCGAGCGGTCGCTGTTGCATGGGTGAACCTTATTTCGAACCGGGCCGCGCGGACATCCTCGCTCCCGTCAAGTCTGCCGGGCGCGTCGTGTTTCCGACCGCCCGGGTCGGCCCCCGGTTGCGGTGAGCCGGTGATCGGGGCGTCCTCCCGCATTGCGTAACCTGATGCGACCTGTGGTGCGGATGGGGGAGGACCTTAGTGCGACTCGGGCTCAGCCTCGGATACCAGACGGCGTGGAGCACGCCGGCCGATCACCTGGCTCTCGCCCAGGAGGCGGACCGGCTCGGCTACTCGGTGGTGTGGGCGGCGGAGGCCTACGGCTCCGACTCGCCGAGCATGCTCGCCTGGCTGGCGGGGCAGACGGAGCGGATCGACGTGGGCAGCGCGGTGATGCAGATCCCCGCCCGCACCCCGGCGATGACCGCGATGACCGCGGCCACCATCGACTCGCTCTCCGGCGGCCGGTTCCGGCTCGGCCTGGGGGTGTCCGGTCCGCAGGTCTCCGAGGGCTGGCACGGGGTGCGGTTCGGCAAGCCGCTGGCGCGGACCCGCGAGTTCGTGGACATCGTGAAGCTGGCCGTCGCCCGCAAGGAGGTCGCGTACGACGGCGAGTTCTACACGCTGCCGCTGCCGGACGGGCCCGGCAAGGCGCTGCGCCTCGGCTTCCACCCGCCGCGCGGACACATCCCGATCTACCTCGCCGCGGTCGGACCGAAGAACCTGGAGCTGGCCGGGGAGATCGCCGACGGCTGGCTCGCCGTCTTCTACGCCCCCGAGTTCGCCGAGGAGCAGCTCGCGTCGGTCCGGGCCGGGCGGGCGAAGGCCGGCAAGGAACTCGCCGGCTTCGACGTGGTCCCGTCCGTCCCGGTGGTGGTCGGCGACGACGTCGCGTCCTGCGCCGAGCTGGTCCGCTTCTACGCGGCCCTCTACGTGGGCGGCATGGGCAGCCGGCAGCAGAACTTCTACAACCAGCTCGCCACCCGGATGGGTTACGGCGACGCCGCCCGCGAGGTGCAGGACCTCTACCTGGCCAAGCGGCAGCGTGACGCCGCCGCGGCGGTGCCGATGGAGTTCATCGACCGGACCTCGCTGCTGGGCCCGAAGGAGCGCATCGCCGAGCGGATGCGCGAGTACGCGGCCGCCGGCGTCACCACCCTGTCGGTGACCCTGTTCGCGGCGGACCGGGACAGCGGCGTGCAGACGCTGCGTACCGTCGCCGAGGCGCTGGAGCTCTCGGGAGTCGGCGAGTGACCTGGGTCGAGGCCATCGTCCTGGGCATCGTCCAGGGACTGACCGAGTTCCTGCCGGTCAGCTCGTCGGGGCACCTGCGGATCACCTCGGCGATCTTCTTCGACCGCGACGCCGGGGCGTCGTTCACCGCGGTCACCCAGCTGGGCACCGAGGCGGCGGTGCTGATCTACTTCGCCAAGGACATCTGGCGGATCACCCGGACATGGCTGGTCGGCATCCGGGACAAGTCGGTCCGCTCCAGCCTCGACTACCGGATGGGCTGGTACGTGATCGTCGGCTCGATCCCGATCGGGCTGTTCGGCTTCCTGTTCAAGGACCAGATCCGCACCGCCGGCCGCAACCTCTGGGTGGTGTCCACCACGCTGATCGTCTTCGCGTTCGTGCTGGCGTTCGCCGAGTACTGGGGCCGGCAGAGCCGCACCCTGGAGAACTTCCGGATGCGCGACGGCGTGGTGATGGGCTTCGCCCAGGCGATGGCGCTGATCCCCGGCGTGTCCCGCTCCGGCGGCACGCTCACCGCCGGGCTGCTGCTCAGCCTCACCCGGGAGGCGGCGGCGCGCTACTCGTTCCTGCTGGCCATCCCGGCGGTGGTGATGTCCGGGATCTTCAGCGTCGGCGACGTCTTCGAGCCGGCGGCCCCCGGCACCTCGGTGCCGAGCGTCGCCCAGATGGTCGTGGCCACGATCATCGCCTTCGGCGTCGGGTACGCGGCCATCGCCTGGCTGCTGCGCTACGTCGCGCACCACACCCTGTACGTCTTCGTGCTGTACCGGGTCGCGCTGGGCACCCTGGTGCTCGCCCTGCTGATGACCGGCACCATCAGCGCCACCTGATCCGCCCCGCAGCCCCGCCGGCCCCCGCCTCCGCCTCGTGCGGACGGGGGCCGGCCCGGGTCCGGGGCGGGCCGCGCAGACCGTCGGCGGGGTCAGCGCCCGTCCGGTTCCTCCGAGAGTGCAGCCCTGGGACGGGCGCGCAGGTGCGCCCGCTCGCCCTGCGTGCCGAACAGGCTGAGGAACTCGACCGGCTCGGCGTCGGCGGCCCCGAACCAGTGCGGCACCCGGGTGTCGAACTCGGCCGCCTCGCCGGGGGAGAGCACCAGGTCCCGCTCGCCGAGGACGAGCCGCAGCCGCCCGTTGAGGACGTAGAGCCACTCGTAGCCCTCGTGGGTCTGCGGATCGGGCTCCCGGCGGGAGCTGCTGGCCGGGATCACGAGCTTGTACGCCTGGATGCCGCCGGCCCGGCGGGTCAGGGGCAGCATCGTCATGCCGTGCCGGGTGACGGGCCGCAGGTGGATGCGCGGGTCGCCGGTGGGCGGGGCGCCGACCAGCTCGTCGAGCGTGACGCCGTGGGCCCGGGCCAGGGGGAGCAGCAGTTCGAGGGTCGGCCGGCGGGAGCCGGACTCCAGCCGGGACAGCGTGCTCACCGAGATGCCGGTCGCCCCCGACAGGTCGGCCAGCGTGGTCGCGCGCTGCCGGCGCAGCGCGCGCAGCCGGGGTCCCACCGCGCCGAGCGCCTGGTCGAGATCGTCGTCCATGCCGCCAGTTTGCCAGCCCGGCAACAATACTTGCCAGCGGGTCGGTGCGGGGCTGGATGCGGCGGCCACGACGGACGCCGCGTACGCCCGCCGCCGGGCGCAGGATCATAGGGTGTCACCGTGGCGACCCTTCTGCTTCTGCGACACGGCCGGACGACCGCGAACGCGGACGGCGGGCTGGCCGGCCGCCAGCCGGTCGAGCTGGACGACACCGGCCGGGCCCAGGCCGCCGCGGTGGGCGAGCGGCTGCGGCCGGTGCCGCTGGCGGCGGTGGTGACCAGCCCCCTCATCCGCTGCCGGCAGACCCTGGAGCTGGCGTTGCCCGGGGCCACCCCGACGGTGGAGGAGGGCCTGACCGAGTGCGGCTACGGCACCTGGGAGGGACAGCCGCTCAAGAAGCTGGCCAAGGAGCCGCTCTGGCCGGTGGTCCAGCAGCACCCGAGCGCGGCGGTCTTCCCGGAGGGGGAGGCGATGGCGGCGATGGCGGCGCGGGCGGTCGCCGCGGTGCGCTCGTGGGACGCCCGGGTCACCGCGGAGCACGGCCCGGAGGCGGTGTGGCTGGCGTGCAGCCACGGCGACGTGATCAAGGCCATCGTGGCCGACGCGCTCGGCGTACACCTGGACCTGTTCCAGCGGATCGTGGCCGATCCGGCGTCGGTGACGGCGATCCGCTACACCCCGCTGCGGCCGTTCCTGGTGCGGCTCAACGACACCGGCGGCGACCTGGCCGCCCTGGTGCCGCCGCCGCCCAGGCGACGCCGCCGGGCGGCCCGGGCCGCCGGCGCGGCCGACTCCGACGCGGCGGTGGGCGGCGGCGCGGGGGCAGGCCGGTGACGGCCCGGCGGCGGCCCACCGCCACGCCCGGGCCCGGCCGCCGCCCAGCCGGGCGCGGCGGGCGCGCGGCGATTCGCGTCGGTGGGGTACGCGGTGCCGTGGCGCGCCGGATAGGGTCGTGGGTATGACCCACCAGGTGCACGCCTTCGAGCCGCCGGAGCGGTTCGTCGCCGGGACCGTCGGGCCGCCCGGGGAGCGCACGTTCTTCCTCCAGGCGCGCGGCGGCGGCCGGCTGGTCAGCGTCGCGCTGGAGAAGGTCCAGGTGTCGCTGCTCGCCGAGAAGCTGGAGGAGCTGCTCTCCGAGGCGCAGCGCCGCTTCGGTGTGGAGTTGCCCGAGCCGGTGGCCGCCGTCGGCGACAACGACCCGCTGGACACGCCGGTCGACGAGGAGTTCCGGGTCGGCACGCTCGGGCTGGCCTTCGACGTCGACACCGTGACCGTGGTGATCGAGGCCATCGCCGCCGGCGAGGCGGAGGCCGAGGTCGAGTTGGGCGAGCCGGACGACGACGAGGACGTCGACGACGAGCCGGACGACGACCTCGACCGGCTCCGGGTGCGGCTGACCCCCGAGGCGACCCGCGCGTTCATCGAACGGGCCCGGCGGGTGGTCAACGCCGGCCGCCCGCCCTGCCCGCTGTGCGGCCAGCCGCTCGACCCGGCGGGTCACCTCTGCCCGCGCCACAACGGTTATCACCGGTGACCTCGTCGGAACTCCAGCCCCGACAGGACGGCGACGCCGCGCTCCGACTGCTCCGCGACGGCCGGCTCGACCTGGAGGGGCGACTCGTCGACGCCTCCAACACCACCCTGCGTGGCATCCTGACCCTCGACGGGGCGACCGCGCGGTGCGTCTACAAGCCCGTGCGGGGTGAGCGTCCGCTGTGGGACTTCCCCGAGGGCACCCTGGCCGGCCGGGAGGTCTCGGCTTACGTGGTCTCCCGAGCCACCGGGTGGGACCTGGTCCCGCCCACGGTGCTGCGGGACGGCCCGTTGGGGCCGGGGTCGTGCCAGCTCTGGATCGACGAGCCGGCGGAGGCCGAGCCGCTGGTCGGCTTCGTGCCGGCCGACGCGCTGCCGCCCCGCTGGTTCCCGATCGCCGCGGCCCGCGACGACGACGGCACGCCCTACGCGCTCGCCCACGCCGACGACCCGCGGCTGGCCCGCCTCGCGGTGCTCGACGCGGTGATCAACAACGCCGATCGCAAGGGCGGCCACGTGCTGGTCGGCCCGGACGACCGGATCTACGGCGTGGACCACGGGGTGAGCTTCCACGTCGAGGAGAAGCTGCGCACCGTGCTCTGGGGCTGGGCCGGCCGGCCGCTGCCGGGGGATGCCGTGGAGATGCTCGACGCGCTCGCCGGCCAGCTCGCCGGCGCGCTCGGCGCGGAACTGGCCGACCACCTCACCATCGGGGAGATCGCCGAGCTGGCCGCCCGGGTCGACCGGATGCGCCACACCGGCTGCTTCCCGCAGCCGCCGCAGGACTGGCCGGCGGTGCCCTGGCCCCCCATGTGACCGCCCGACACCGCTCCGGCGGGGCTGTCACGATGATCACTTGTGGGGTGGCCGTGTCCGGGTCCGGCGGCTGGTTAGGCTGACGGTCATGGACTCTTGGGTGGGGCACGAGGTGCCGCGGCTGCCGGGCAGGGGCGGGCCACTGGCGTTGTTCGACTCGGCGCGGCAGGGCGTCCGGCCGAGCGAGCCGTCCGGCACCGCGACCATGTACGTCTGCGGCATCACCCCGTACGACGCGACCCACCTCGGCCACGCCGCCACCATGATCGCGTTCGACCTCGTGCAGCGGATGTGGCGGGACGCCGGCCTCGACGTGCGCTACGTGCAGAACGTCACCGACATCGACGACCCGCTGCTGGAGCGGGCCGAGCGCGACGGCGAGGACTGGAAGGTCCTGGCGATGCGCGAGACGGCGCTGTTCCGGGAGGACATGGAGGCGCTGCGGATCATCCCGCCGGCGCACTACGTGGGCGCGGTCGAGTCCATCCCCGACATCGCCGAGAAGGTCCTCGTGCTGCTCAAGGAGGGGGCCGCGTACCGCTTGGAGGACGGCACCGGCGACGTCTACTTCGACATCGCCGCCGCGCCCCGGTTCGGCTACGAGTCCAACCTGTCCCGCGAGCAGATGCTGGAGATCTTCCCCGAGCGCGGGGGCGACCCTGACCGGGCCGGCAAGCGCGACCCGCTCGACCCGCTGCTGTGGCGCGGCGCCCGCGAGGGCGAGCCCTCCTGGCCGGGCGGCGACCTGGGTCCCGGCCGCCCCGGCTGGCACATCGAGTGCGCGGTGATCGCGCTCAACCTGCTGGGCGACCGGATCGACGTGCAGGGCGGCGGCAACGACCTGATCTTCCCGCACCACGAGTGCTCCGCCGCGCACGCCGAGCGGCTCACCGGCGCGGCGCCCTTCGCCGACCACTACGTGCACGCCGGCATGATCGGCCTGGACGGCGAGAAGATGTCGAAGTCCCGCGGCAACCTGGTCTTCGTCTCCAGGCTGCGCGCCGACCGGGTCGACCCGATGGCGGTCCGGCTGGCACTGCTGTCCGGGCACTACCGCGCCGACCGCACCTGGACCGACGAGCTGCTGGCGACCGCGCAGCAGCGGCTGGCCCGCTGGCGGCAGGCCGCCGCCGCGCCCGCCGGCCCGTCGGGGGAGGCGTTCCTGGCCGGCGTACGCGCCCGCCTCGCCGACGACCTCGATTCGCCGGGCGCCCTGGTGCTGGCCGACGAGTGGGCCGTGGCTGCCCTCGCCGGCACCGCGACCGACCCGGCCGCCCCCACCCTCTTCGCCGACACCCTCGACGCCCTCCTGGGCATCCGCCTCTGACCCAGCCCTCGCTCCCCAGGCCTCGGGTCCCGACCGCGATCTTGCACTTTCGGCCCTCGACGCGCGGCGGGTGTCCGCCTTCTCCCGGCGGTAAGTGCAAGATCGCGGTCGGGCGAGGCGGGAGGGGCGGCGTCAGCCCAGGACCAGCCCCGGGTCGGGGTCCGGGGCCGGGGTGGGGGAGGGGATCTTGTACTCCTCGGTCAGCGTGGTGACCGGGCCGGGCCAGGTCGCCTGGGCGACCTCGATCGGCTTGCGGTGGCCGTCGTACGCGACGTGCAGCAGGTGCAGCACGGGGGTGTCGGGACGGATCTGGAGGATCTCCGCCTCCTCCCGGCTGGGCTGGCGGGCACTGATCGTGTCGGTGGCCGAGACGTACCGCCGGCCGGTGGCCTCCTCGGCCTCCTGGTAGAGCGGCCGGCCGAACGCCTCGGCGCGCTCCAGCGACGTGCCGGCGGTGTCGGCGGGCAGGAACCACGAGGCGCCCACCTCGACCGGCGAGTCCTCGGTGCGGACGAGGTGGCGCCGGCAGAGCAGCTCGGTGCCGTCGGCCACGCCGAACGCGTCGGCCACCTCGGGCGGGGCGGGGGCCCGGCCGACCGAGACGAGCTGCTGCCGGTACCGGGCGGCCAGGTCGGTGTGGTAGCCGCGGAAGCCGCCGTACCGGCCCCGGGAGAGCCGGTTGAGCCGCCGCCGGGTGCCCCGCACGTACGTCCCGGAGCCGGGCTTGGTGATCAGGATGCCCTCGACCCGCAACTGGTCGACGGCCCGCTGCACGGTCTGCTTCGCCACGCCGAACATCTCGGCGATCGCCGGGATGGACGGCAGCCGCTCGCCCGGCCCCCAGTCGCCGCGGCGGATCTGCGCCTTGAGCTGCGCGGCGATCTGCCGGTGCGGGAACTCGGCCGCCCCCGGATTGATCTGCATGCCCGCCTCCTTGATCACAGCTAGGTTCCTAGGATGCCCTAGAGGTGGTGACGGCGCCACCCCGGACACGCAGAAAGAGGGCCCCGGACGACATACGTCCGGGGCCCGGGGCAGGCAGGGGAGAGGCGCTACCAGGAGCCGGCGGTCGGGCCGGCGGAGCCGCCGCGGCGGCGCAGGTACTTCTCGAACTCCTGGGCGATCTCGTCGCCCGTCAGCGGGGTGATGCCCGCGTCGCCGACGCGTTCCTCCAACTCGCGCACGTACTCGCCGAGCTCGGCGTCCTGCTCGGCGGCGCTGCGCACCCGCTGCTCCCACTCGGCGGCCTCCTCGGCGAGGTCGGCCATCGGCACCGGCAGGTCGAGCACCTCCTCGACCCGGTGCAGCAGGGCCAGGGTGGCCTTCGGGCAGGGCGGGTTGTTGGCGTAGTGCGGCACGTGCACCCAGAACGACACCGCGTCGACCTCGGCGCGGTTGCAGGCGTCGTGCAGCACGCCCACGATCCCGGTCGGGCCGTCGTAGCGGGTGGGGGTGAGCTGGTAGCGCTGCGCGGCCTCCGCGTCGGAGGCGCTGCCGCTGATCGGCAACGGTCGGGTGTACGGCACGTCGGCCAGCAGGGCACCGAGCACGACCACCCGCTCGACCTCCAGGCTGTGGCAGATCTCCAGCACCTGCTCGCAGAAGGTGCGCCACCGCATGCTCGGCTCGATGCCCCGGATCAGCACCACGTCCCGTTCGGTGCCCTCGGGGCTGGCCACCATGAAGCGCGTGGTGGGCCACTCCACCCGGCGGGTCTCGCCCTCGGCCATCGTGATGGTGGGGCGGCTGACCTGGAAGTCGTAGAAGTCCTCCGGGTCGAGCTCGGTGACCTGGCGGGCCTGCCACACCTGCTCCAGGTGCTCCACGGCGGCGGTGGACGCGTCGGCGGCGTCGTTCCAGCCCTCGAACGCGGCGATCGCCACGGGGGACCGCAGCACCGGCAGTCCGTCGAACTCGGTCACGCCGTCACCTCACCCTGCTCGTCGGGGGCGGTGCCGGGACCGTACCCGGTCGCCCGCCCGCCGGGCGTGGTGCTGTCGCTGTAGTCCTTCACGTCCGTCAGCCTACGTCCCGGCGCGGGAAGCGGCCCGTCGGCCGCGCCGGTCGGGCCCGACGTCGGGCGGTCATACCGCGATGAACCGGACGGCGTGATCCCGCTGACAGAATGTGGGAAGACAAGCACGGGGGAACCCATCGGGTCGCGGCGGCACTAACCTGAACCCCGTGCGGACCTCATTGCTCGACGTGCTGGCAGACCGGATCCTTATCGCCGACGGCGCCATGGGCACGATGCTGCAGGCGGCTGACCTCACCCTCGACGACTTCGAGGGCTTCGAGGGCTGCAACGAGATCCTCAACGTCACCAGGCCGGACGTGGTCCGTGGGGTGCACGAGGCCTACCTGGCCGCCGGCGCGGACTGCGTCGAGACCAACACCTTCGGGGCCAACCTGGCCAACCTCGGCGAGTACGACATCCCGCACCGCATCCGCGAGCTCTCCGAGGCGGGGGCGCGGATCGCCCGGGCGGCCGCCGACGCGTACGCCACGCCGGAGCGGCCCCGGTTCGTGCTCGGCTCGATCGGCCCGGGCACCAAGCTGCCCACCCTCGGGCACGCCGCCTACGCGACCCTGCGCGACGCCTACCAGGAGAACGCCGAGGGCCTGATCGACGGCGGTTCGGACGCGCTGATCGTGGAGACCTGCCAGGACCTGCTCCAGGTCAAGGCGGCGGTGGTCGGCTCGAAGCGGGCGATGGCCCGGCTCGGCCGGACGGTCCCGATCATCTGCCACGTCGCCGTGGAGACCACCGGCACCATGCTGGTGGGCAGCGAGATCGGGGCGGCGCTGGCGGCCATCGAGCCGTTGGGGGTCGACCTGATCGGGCTGAACTGCTCGACCGGGCCGGCCGAGATGAGCGAGCACCTGCGCTACCTCTCCCAGCACTCCCGCATCCCGCTGTCCGTGATGCCGAACGCGGGCCTGCCGGTGCTGACCGCGGACGGGGCGTACTTCCCGCTGAGCCCGGTGGAGCTGGCCGACGCCCTGGAGCGGTTCGTCACCGAGTACGGCGTGTCGCTGGTCGGCGGCTGCTGCGGCACCACCCCCGAGCACATCCGGGTCCTGGCCGAGCGCCTGCACGGCACGAGCCCCGTACCCCGCGAACCGCGGCACGAGGCGGGGGTCTCGTCGGTCTACCACCCGGTGCCGTTCGCCCAGGACGCCTCCCTGCTGATGGTGGGGGAGCGGACCAACGCCAACGGCTCCAAGGCGTTCCGCGAGGCCATGCTCGCCGGCGACTGGCGGGCCTGCGTGGAGATCGCCCGTAGCCAGGCCCGCGACGGCTCGCACCTGCTGGACCTGTGCGTCGACTACGTCGGCCGCGACGGCACGCAGGACATGCGGGAACTCGCCGGCCGCTTCGCCACCGCCTCCACCCTGCCGATCATGCTGGACTCGACCGAGCCGGCGGTGATCGAGGCGGGGCTGGAGATGCTCGGCGGGCGGTGCGTGGTCAACTCGGTCAACTTCGAGGACGGCGACGGCCCCGAATCCCGGTACGCACGGGTGATGCCCATCGTCAAGGAGCACGGAGCCGCCGTGGTGGCGCTGCTCATCGACGAGGAGGGGCAGGCGCGGACCGCCGACTGGAAGGTGCGGGTCGCGGGCCGGCTGATCGAGGACCTCACCGGGCGGTGGGGGATGGACCGCGCGGACATCCTGATCGACGCGCTGACCTTCCCGATCGCCACCGGCCAGGAGGAGACCCGGCGCGACGGCATCGAGACGATCGAGGCGATCCGGGAGATCGCCCGCCGTTGGCCGGGGGTCAACTTCACCCTCGGCATCTCCAACGTCTCCTTCGGGCTCAACCCGGCCGCCCGGCAGGTGCTCAACTCGGTCTTCCTGCACGAGTGCCGCCAGGCCGGCCTGACCAGCGCCATCGTGCACGCCAGCAAGATCCTGCCGTTCAACAAGATCCCCGACGAGCAGCGGGAGGTGGCGCTGGATCTCGTCTACGACCGGCGTCGCGAGGGCTACGACCCGGTGCAGAGGTTCATCGAGATCTTCGAGGGCGTGGACGCCGCGTCGGCGCGGGCCGGCCGGGCGGAGGAACTGGCCGCGCTGCCGCTGGAGGAGCGGCTCAAGCGGCGGATCATCGACGGCGAGCGCAACGGCCTGGAGGCCGACCTGGACGCGGCGATGGCGCAGGGGCGCAGCCCGCTGTCCATCATCAACGACATCCTGCTCGACGGCATGAAGGTCGTCGGCGAGTTGTTCGGCTCGGGCCAGATGCAGCTGCCGTTCGTGCTCCAGTCCGCCGAGGTGATGAAGACCGCGGTGGCGTACCTGGAGCCGCACATGGAGACCGCCGAGGACGGCGGCAAGGGCCGCATCGTGCTGGCCACCGTGCGGGGCGACGTGCACGACATCGGCAAGAACCTGGTCGACATCATCCTGTCCAACAACGGCTACGAGGTCGTCAACATCGGCATCAAGCAGCCGATCAACGCGATCCTGGAGGCCGCCGAGCAGCACCGGGCCGATGCCATCGGCATGTCCGGCCTGCTGGTCAAGAGCACCGTGATCATGAAGGAGAACCTGGCCGAGATGGCCTCGCGCGGGGTCGCGGAGCGCTGGCCGGTGCTGCTGGGCGGGGCCGCGCTGACCCGGGCGTACGTCGAGGACGACCTGCGGGCGATGTTCCCCGGCCAGGTGCACTACGCCCGGGACGCCTTCGAGGGGCTGTCCCTGATGGACCGGGTGATGACCGCCAAGCGTGGCGGGGCGCCCGTGGTCGACGCCGAGCGGGAGGCCGCCCTGGCGGCCCGCCGGGCCCGCCGCGAGCGGCAGCGGGCGATCGTCAGCGAGGCGCTGCCGGCGCTGGACGACGCCTCGGTCCGCTCCGACGTGGCCACCGACGTCGAGGTGCCCGCCCCGCCGTTCCTGGGCACCCGGGTCGTCAAGGGCGTGCCGCTCGCGGACTACGCGGCGCTGCTCGACGAGCGGGCCACCTTCCTCGGGCAGTGGGGGCTGCGCGGCGCGCGGGGCGGCAAGGGACCGTCCTACGAGGAGCTGGTGGAGACCGAGGGTCGGCCGCGGCTGCGCTACTGGCTGGACCGTCTCATCGCCGACCAGGTGCTCGAGGCCGCCGTCGTGTACGGCTACTTCCCGGCGTACGCCGAGGGCAACGACCTGGTGGTGCTGGACGAGAACGGGCACGCCGAGCGGGCCCGGTTCTCCTTCCCCCGGCAGCGCCAGGAGCGGCGGCTCTGCCTGGCCGACTTCTTCCGCCCGCGCGGCGACGAGCTGGACGTGGTGGCGTTGCAGTTGGTCACCGTGGGGCAGCCGGTCAGCGAGTATGCCGCCAAGCTGTTCGCGCGCAACGAGTACCGCGACTACCTGGAGGTGCACGGGCTCTCCGTGCAGCTCACCGAGGCCCTGGCGGAGTACTGGCACCGGCGGATCCGGTCCGAGCTGACCCTGCCGGGCGGCCGTACGGTGGCCGACGACGACCCGGCCGATCTGGCGGGGCTGCTGCGCACCGACTACCGGGGCTGCCGGTACGCGTTCGGCTACCCGGCCTGTCCGGACCTGGAGAACCGCGCGAAGATCGTGGAGCTGCTGGGTGCGGAGCGGATCGGTGTGCAGTTGTCGGAGGAGTTCCAGCTGATGCCGGAGCAGGCCACGGACGCGATCGTGGTGCACCACCCGGAGGCGAGCTACTTCAACGCCAAATAATCGGGGCTAATGCTCTGAGCTGTACTTTCATCCCCGCTGAGGGTCGCCGAGCATGATCATGCCGTTGCCAGGCCGTCACCGGCTTTCGGGCCGTCGTCGGCGGCCTGGACCTCACCGAACGCCTTGTCGAGGGCGCGGCGAGCACGGTCCTCCCTGCTAGGCAGGAGGTGGGTGCAGGTCCGGAGGGTGAGGCTGGGATCTGCGTGACCAGATGAGATGGTGGGACCGTTCGACGTCGAGGACCAGGGCGATGAGCGCGTGACGGTCACTGTGCACGTCTGGCCGATCTGGTGGGGCAGGCCTACAAGGATGGCTGACGCCGAACACCCATGGCGGTTTGATAATCGGCGATCAGCAAGCGGCTGGCGAGTGTGGGAGGCGGACTCGCCGAACTGTTCACGCCGGGCACCTACAGAAACGGGTGTGCGAGCCGCCGGCCGCCGGTGATGTCGGGCTCCACTTGATGAGTTGTGGATCAGCGTCGAATGATGCGTGACACCGATGGCCCAGAGTAGCGTCGGACCGCCACTCAACGCGATCGGATCGGCAGAAAGCCGGGAGGCCGCCCGTCGCTGGCGTTGAAGGACAACGGAATGCTCTCGGACTACCAACAGCAGTTGCGGGCGAAGTTTCTGGCCGCCCCGGTCGTCGCGCCGCCAAAGCCATGGCGGCACCTCGACCAGACGCGGCGCTACATACCGGTGGGCGGGTTGCAAGGCGTCGGCTTCGGTGTCCACCCGCAGACCGGAGTAGACCTGCTAATGGTCGTCTCGATGGACGGCTTTGGCCTGATCGACGCCACAACGGGCGCGAAGATCGCCCGGGACCGTCACCCCAACCCCGATGACGCGGAACCGTCCGGGCCAGAACTGGCCTGTCCGGGCATCGGTGTGTTGGCGGGCACGTGGGTACGCATCGCCGGGTTGTTCGGCGGCGGCCTACACGCCACGACCGACGACGGCTGGACCATCGACGTGGTGGCGCCCGAGTGGCCAAACGATCGCATCCTGTTGTCTACCGATGGCGGTGCTTATCAGGGCCCACCGGGCACTGCCTGGTGGCACGTCTTCCATTCCGACTACTCCGAACTGCGTGCCGCCGGATTCTCCCCGTCCGGCCGCACCCTGGTGATCGCGACCAGCAGCGACGTGACACTCATCGTCCGCCCCGAGTCCGCCTGACCGCATGTGTCACGGCGCGTAGCGAAGCGCCTCGGCAGAGCGTCACGCATCATTTGGCGTCAACCTGTCGCACATTAAGCGGAGTACGACAGCCGGCTGCCGGTGATGTCGGGCTTCACGTGATGCGTGACGGATCGATGTCGGATGTTGGGTGACACCTTCGGCTAGACGATCACGAAGGGGTGTCCCATCCCTCGCCTGCACGGCCTTGCCCACTTGGCAAGAGAGACTGGGCCACTTCCGGCACCGGTTCCGGGAGCGGGCCATTCTGGAGGTCACCGAGGCACCGGCTGGCGAAGGCGATCCAACCTCTCGTCGGGGGCGGCACCCAATTCGGCCGGATCGACGGGTTCTCGGCCTGAGCCGACAGCCAGATGCCATGCGCCCTCTCGACGGCCGCCGTCCTAGTCACTGGCGGCAACCGGTGGGTAAACACCTTCCGGTCCGGGTCGTACCGCATCCGGACTTCGCCCTGATAGTCCGTCGCAGAGACCCCGTAGCTGAGCGTTACCACAATGGCGGCGAGGCCTGGGCCCGTCTCGTCCAGCCGGACGACCACCTCGGGCCGCTCGGGCGGGTCCGGCGGTGTACAGGAGAGTGGATCCACTCGGCTTGGGGTCGCGACCAGTGACCGGATCCCGGGTACCCGTTGTGCCGCCGTCCCGATGGGGGTGGCCGAGGTGGAAGGAGACACCACGGGCACCGGGGTCGGTGACGGCGTGGGGGTGCCGGCCCGTGTGCCCCCCGCCGTGTGCGGAGACATCGTCGTTGCCGGGAACGTGCCCGGTGGCACGGTGCCATCTCGCTCTTGGTCGAAGCAGCCAGACAGGACGGGCAGTAGGAGCAAACAGGCCACGACGGCTGCGCCCTGTCGTCGGCGCAGCACGGCGGTGATCGGCATGCGGGGAGCATAGAGGCGGGCCCGCCCGTTCACCGACCTCGGTCACTGGGAGCAGTTGAGATTCCCGACGCTCCGCAGTTCGATCACGCTCAACTCCACCGGCACTCGCTTCAAGGCGGCCCTTGACGGGCCGCAGGCGCCGCCGCCTGCGCGCGACGGCCGCCATCCCTCGGGCAGAGTCTTCCGGATGACTACCGCGCCCGTCGATGGTCGAGCAGGGACCAAGATCATGCCGTTTCCAGGCCGTCGGAGGAGAACCCGCAGCGCCCATTGTTGACCCGTGAACCGGCCAGTTGATCATTTGTCCCGCACGGCCAAGGCCGGCTCGCGCACCATGAACACGTCCACCGGATCCTCGGTCTCGAGCGTGAATCCGTGCCGTTCGTACAGCCGCCGGGCCGGACTGCCCTGCAGCACGTTCAGCCGGACCAGGGTGTCATCGCGGTCGCACTGCTCCAGCAGCCGGCGTAGTACGGCCGTACCGATGCCGCTGCCCTGCAGGTGCGGGGCCAGGTAGAAGTGCTCCAGCCAGTGGGCGTCCTCGGCCGGCCGCAGCGACACACAGCCGGCGAACGCGCCGCCCACCTCGATCACCCAGGTGTGCGCCGGCGCGAAGGCGTTCCGCAGCCGCTGCCGCACCCGTTGCTCGTCGTACCGCCCGAGCCGTTCCAGATCCGCCCGCAGCACCACGGCCCGCAGTTCGGCCACCGCCTCGACGTCCGCCACCGAAGCCGGTCGCATCTCCCAGTCCGCCATGATTGCCAAGGCTAACGAGCCGAGATTCGCCCACTCTCGGCGATCCTCTGGCTCCATGAACCCGCCGTTGTACGCCTTCCAGATCGCCTCGAGGGCCGGCTCACCCCGTCCGACACTCTTCTGCCGTCCGGCTCGTGCTGCGCGGTCTTCCGGCCGCCGCTGTGGGGCGGGAGCGAATGGGGGCGCTGTTTCGGGGTACCCGACCGCGCCGAGACGAGCGGAGGGGAGGCCCGATGGGCATGGCGAACCAGCCCGGGGATGGCGGCCGACCAGCCAGTCCCACCGACCGCCTGGCCGAGGACGTAGCCGAGGTGGTACGCGAGGAGGTTCGAGCGGTACGCACCCAGCTCGCGGACGCCGCCCGCCCGGCCGGGCTCGGCTTCGTGCTGCTGGCCGCCGCCGGAGGGTGTGCGGTGCTGGCTGTCGGGGCGGCCTCGGCGACCTCGCTGCGCATGTTGGAGGCGTTCCTGCCGCGACGGCTGGCGGCTGCCGGGATGACCGCCGGGTACGTGGCCGCTGCCGTGTTCCTCGGCGCCGCGGGCCTGGAGCGGCTGCGTGCGGCGGGCGGAAGGTCCGCCCGGCTGGCGGACGAGGTACGCGACGCGGTGACCAGCACCGCCGGCCGGGTGGTGCCGGCCGGTTCCTCGGCCGTCCGCGACGAGCTGGGGCGCTGAAACATCGTCGACATGGGCGGCCACGGCGGCCCGGGAACCTGCGGGGCCATACAGGAATGGACGGTGGGCGATGAAACGGAGCCGGATCGACGACGTGATCATCGGAAGGATTGGTGACGCCGCGGGCACCCTCGTCGACCCCAGGAGAGGACTCGGCCAGCTGAAGTCGTCGGTCTCCGGTAAGCAGATCGCCCTGCTCCTGGCGGGTCTGGTCCTCGGCCTGCTGATCTCGCGCCGCCGCCGCCGCCGCTGAGCGGTCGCGGGCCGGAGCACCCGCAGCTTACGAGCGGGGGCGAGCAGCGGGTGGTCCGGCGGCATCGGCCCGGCATGTCACCGCCGCTCGGCCGAAAACGCCAGTTCGGACGTTTGCCGCGAATCGCCACGGGTAGCTCGCGACGGATCGGATGCCGGGCGCCGTCCGGGACCGCGGGGGTACGGATTCAGGAGGCGTGACGTGCAGGAGATCGTAGGCGAAGGCCTTGCCCGACGACTGGTGGAGTGGGGCGTCGACACCGTCTTCGGCCTCCCTGGCGACGGCATCAACGGCCTGATGGAGGGCTTTCGCCGGCAGCGGGAGAAGCTGCGGTTCGTGCTGGTGCACCACGAGGAGGCGGCGGCCTTCATGGCCACCGGGTACGCCAAGGCCACCGGCCGGATCGGGGTGTGCGCCGCCACCTCCGGGCCGGGCGCCATCCACCTGCTCAACGGGCTGTACGACGCCAAGCTCGACCACGTCCCGGTGCTCGCCATCACCGGCATGCAGGAGACGTCCGTGCTCGGCTCCCACTACCAGCAGGAGGTGCACACGGCGCTGCTCTACCAGGACGTGGCGGAGGCGTACAACCTGATGGTCACCAACCCCCAGCAGGTGCCCGGCGTGGTCGACATCGCCATCCGGCACGCCCTGGCGCGGCGCAGCGTCGCCCATCTGACCTTTCCCAACGATGTGCAGGTCGCCACGGCCGGCGAGGACCCCTACCGGCACGTCAGCCCGGGGGTGCCACCGGCGAGCAGTGCGGTGGTGTCGCAGCCGCCGGTGGCGCCGGCGCAGGCCGACCTGGCCCGGGCGGCGGAGGTGCTCAACGCCGGGAAGAGGGTGGCCATGCTGGTGGGCGTCGGCGCCCGCCACGCCCGGGACGAGGTGCTCGCGGTGGCCGAGGCGCTGGCCAGCCCGATCGTCAAGACCCTGCCCGGCAAGCTGGTGGTGCCGGACGACCACCCGCTCACCACCGGCGGCCTCGGCCTGCTCGGCACGAAGCCGAGCGAGGAGTTGATGGAGGAGTGCGACACCCTGCTGATGGTGGGCACCTCTTTCCCGTACGGGAAGTACCTGCCCGCGCCGGGGCAGGCCAAGGTGGTCCAGATCGACATCGACGCGAGCCTGATCGGCCTGCGCCTGCCGGTGCACGCGGCGGTGACCGCGGACGCGAAGCTGGCGTTGCAGCAACTGCTGCCGATGATCCAGGCCCGATCGGACCGGTCCTTCCTGACGAAGTACCAGCAGGCGCGGGACGCCTGGCGCGCGGACATGATCGCCCTGCAGGACCCGGGGCGGGATCCGATCGCCCCGCAGTACCTGATCAGCTGCGTCGACGCGGCCGCCACCTCGGACGCCATCCTCACCTGCGACTCCGGCACGATCGCCACCTGGGCGGCGCGGCACTGGACCATCCGCGGCGGTCGCGAGTTCTACCTCTCCGGCAACCTGGCCACCATGGCGCCAGGCCTGCCGTACGCGATCGCCATGCAGCACGCGTTCCCCGGCCGGCAGGTCATCGCGTTCGTCGGCGACGGCGGCTTCGCGATGTTGATGGCCGAGTTCCTCACCGCCGTGCGGCACGAGCTGCCGATCAAGGTGGTGGTCAACAACAACAACTCGTACGGCCAGATCCTCTGGGAGCAGATCGTCCTCGGCTACCCGGAGTACGCGGTGCGGCACCGGCAGCCCGAGGCCGACTTCGGCGCGTGGGCACGGGCCTGCGGTGGGTACGGCGTGAAGGTCACCGACCCGAAGGCGGTGCCGGACGCGATCCGTGCGGCGTTGGCTCATCCGGGCCCGGCGCTGGTCGACTGTGACGTCAACCCGGACGAGCCGCCGATGCCTGGCAAGGTCCGGTACGAACAGGCCAAGCACTTCACCGAGGCGTTCCTGCGGGGCCAGCCGCACAAGGTCGCCACCCTCGCCACCGTGGCCCGAGACAAGATCGACGAGCTGCGGTCATGACCCGGCGAGTCACGGGCACGGCACGGAGGGCAGCTCCGGCCACGGAGCCGGTGTCCCTGCCCGCGCCCGTCCTGCGGCCGCCCGAGCCGGCGCACCACGTCGACCTGGCCGCGCTCGCCGCGGACCTGCGCGCCGAGGTGGACGGGGAGGTGCGCTTCGACGCCGGCTCACGGGCCGCGTACGCCACCGGCGGTTCCAACTACCGCCAGGTGCCGCTCGGCCTGGTGGTGCCCCGGACCGTCGAGGCGGCGGTGGCCGCGGTCGCCGTCTGCCGCCGCCACCGCGCGCCGGTGCTCTCCCGGGGCGGTGGTACCAGCCTCGGGGGACAGGTGACCAACGTGGCCGTGGTCATCGACTGGTCGAAGTACTGCAACCGGCTGCTGGAGGTCGACCCGCAGGCCGGCACCTGCCTGGTGGAGCCCGGCATCGTGCTCGACACGCTCAACGAGTTGCTGGCATCGCACGGGCTGGAGTTCGGGCCGCGCCCGTCCACCCACAGCCACTGCGCCATCGGCGGGATGATCGGCAACAACTCCTGCGGCTCCACCGCGCAGCGCACCGGCAAGGTGGTCGACAACCTCGTCGAGATGGAGGTACTGCTCTACGACGGCACCCGGATGTGGGTCGGCGAGACCAGCGACGAGGAGTACGCCGAGATCGAGCGACGGGGCGGTCGGCAGGCCGAGATCTACCGCCAGCTGCGGGCGCTGCGGGACGAGTACCAGAGCGACATCCGTACCCGCTACCCGCACATCCCGCGCCGGGTCTCCGGATACAACCTGGACAGCCTGCTGCCGGAGAACAATTTTCACGTCGCACAGGCGCTGGTCGGCTCCGAGGGGACACTGGTCACCGTGCTGCGGGCCCGTTTGACGCTGGTGCCGGTGACCCGGGCCAAGTCGATGGTGTTCCTGTCCTACCCGGACATCGCCGCCGCCGGAGACGACGTACCGCGGGTCCTGCCGTACGACCCGATCGCGTTGGAGGGGCTCGATGACAAGCTGATCAACTTCGAGAAGCGTAAGCACCTGCACCCGGAGGCGCTACACAAGCTGCCCGCGGGCGGCGGCTGGCTGATGGTGCAGTTTGGTGGCGACACCCGCGAGGAGGCCGACGCTGCGGCCGAGCGGATGATCAACGATCTGTGCCGCGACGGCGGGCCGACCGCGCACCGGTTCGACAACGAGGCAGACGAGCACCAGATGTGGCTGGTCCGCGAGTCCGGACTCGGTGCCACCGCCCGGGTGCCGGGTGAACCCGACACCTGGGAGGGCTGGGAGGACTCGGCCGTCGCTCCCGAACGGCTCGGCGACTACCTGCGCGATCTCGACGCGCTGTTCCGCGAGTACGGCTTCGAACAGGCCTCGCTCTACGGGCACTTCGGGCAGGGCTGCGTCCACACCCGCATCCCGTTCAGGATGACGACCGCCGAGGGGGTACGCCAGTTCCGCTCGTTCGTCGAGCGCGCCGCGGATCTGGTGGTCTCCTACGGGGGCTCCTTCTCCGGAGAGCACGGCGACGGGCAGTCCCGCGGCGAACTGCTGCCGAAGATGTTCGGCGACCGGCTTGTCCGCGCGTTCGGGCAGTTCAAAGCGATCTTCGATCCGGACGACCGGATGAACCCGGGCAAGGTGGCGCCCCCCTACCCGCTGGACAGCCACCTGCGGCTCGGCGTCGACTACAACCACGGCCAGGTGGCAACCCACTTCCACTATCCCGACGACGACGGCAGTTTCGGCCGGGCGGTGCTGCGCTGCGTGGGCGTCGGCCAGTGCCGGCGACAGCACGGCGGGGTGATGTGCCCGTCCTACATGGTCACCCGGGAGGAGGAGCACTCCACCCGGGGCCGGGCACGCCTGCTGTTCGAGATGCTCGACGGCACCGCCCGCGGCGGCACCATCGCCGACGGCTGGCGCTCCGAGGCGGTTCGCGACGCGCTCGACCTCTGCCTGGCCTGCAAGGGCTGCAAGTCCGACTGCCCGGTCAACGTGGACATGGCGACGTACAAAGCGGAGTTCCTGTCCCATCACTACCAGGGCCGGCTCCGACCCCGCCCGCACTACTCGATGGGCTGGCTGCCGGTGGTGGCCGCGGTCGCCGCCCGGGCGCCCCGGGTGGTGAACGCGCTGGCCCAGGGGCCCGGGCTGGGCCGGCTCGCCAAGCTGGTCGGCGGCATCGACCAGCGGCGGGAGATCCCGGTCTTCGCTACCGAGACCTTCCAGCACTGGTTCGCGGACCGCTGGCCGACCGGCGACGGCTGGCGCGGCGAGGTGATGCTCTGGCCGGACACCTTCACCAACCACTTTCAGCCGGGCATCGCCCAGGCGGCCGTCGAGGTGCTGGAGGCGGCGGGCTGGCGGGTCCGGGTGCCGGAGCAGCCGGTCTGCTGCGGGCTCACCTGGATCTCCACGGGACAGCTCGGCATGGCGAAGCAGGTGTTACGGCGGACGGTGGAGGTGCTCCGACCCCACCTGCGGGCCGGCACCCCGATCGTGGGGCTGGAACCGAGCTGCACCGCGGTGTTCCGCGGCGACGCCCGGGAACTCTTCCCCGGCGACGAGGACGTGCACCGTCTGCGGCAGCAGACCGTCACCCTGGCCGAGCTGCTGCACGAGCACAGCCCCGGATGGCAGGCGCCGAAGCTGCCCGCGCACGCACTGATCCAGACCCACTGCCATCAGCACGCCATCCTCGGCACCACCGCGGACCAGGCGGTGCTCACCGAGGCGGGGGTCCAGGCCGAAATTCTCGACTCGGGCTGCTGCGGGCTGGCCGGCAACTTCGGCTTCGAGGCGGGGCACTACGAGGTCTCCGCGGCCTGCGCCGAGCGGGTCCTGCTGCCGGCCGTCCGGGGCGCCGCCGACACTGACGTCATCCTGGCCGACGGCTTCAGCTGCCGTACGCAGGTCGAGCAGAGCGCCACCGGCGGTCGCTCCGCGATCCACCTCGCCGAACTGCTGCGGGCCGGCCTGCGTGGTGAGCGGGTGACCGCCCGCCCCGAGCAGCGGTGGGGGCAACGTCCGGAGCGGCCCTCCCGGGCTGCCCGCGTACTCGCCACCAGCCTCGTCGGGCTGGCCGCGCTGGCGCCGGTCGCCGCGCTGGCCAGCCGCCGCCGGGGGCGGTGACGGCGGTGCGGCTGAGCGCGGCGGCGTACCGGGTGCCGACCGACGCGCCCGAGGGCGACGGCACCTTCGCCTGGGACAGCACCACCATGGTGCTGGTCCGCGCGGAGGCCGACGGCCAGGTGGGCACCGGCTGGACGTACGGGCCCGCAGCGGTGGTCCCGGTCGTCACGGACCTGCTCGCGCCCGTGGTGGCCGAGCTCGACCCGGACGACGTACCGGCTGCGTGGTCGGCCATGCGGCGGCGGCTGAGAAACGCCGGGCGGCCCGGAATCGCCGGCTTGGCGCTCTCCGCAGCCGACTGCGCGATCTGGGACCTCAAGGCCCGCCGGCACGGCCTGCCGCTGGCCCGGCTGCTCGGCACTGCCCGCCGGCAGGTGCCGGTCTACGGCAGCGGCGGATTCACCACCTACGACGCCGAGCGGCAGCACCGGCAGCTTTTTGGCTGGGTGCACGACCAGGGCATCCCCCGGGTGAAGATCAAGATTGGCGAGTCCGGGGGCACCAACGCGCCGCGGGATCTGGCCCGGATGGTGGCCGCCCGACGCGCCATCGGCGACGACGCCGAGTTGTACGTCGATGCGAACGGCGGGTACCAGCGCAAGCAGGCGGTACGGATGGCCCGGGCCGCGGCCGACCTCGACGTGCGCTGGTACGAGGAACCGGTCAGCTCAGACGACCTGGTCGGCCTCGGGCTGGTCCGCGACCAGGTGCTGCCCGACGTCGCGGCGGGGGAGTACGGCTTCGACCTCGTCTACTTCCATCGGATGGCCCCGTACGTCGACTGCCTGCAGATCGACGTCACCCGGTGCGGTGGCATCACCGAATTCCTTCGGGCGGCGGCGGTGGCCGCCGCCTCGGGCCTGGAGGTGTCCGCGCACTGCGCGCCCCACCAGCACCTGGCCGTGGCGGCAGCGACGCCGAACCTGCGCCACATCGAGTGGTTCCACGACCACGTCCGGATCGAGGCGATGCTCTTCGACGGTGCGGTGTCCGCGGCGGGAGGCGGCGCCCCGGTGCCGCTGGACCGGCCGGGCCACGGGATGGAGCTGCGTGCCGCCGAGGCGGAGCGGTACCGGGTGGGCTGAGGCCGCGCCGGAGAGAGGAACAATGTGCGATGGACGCGACGACGGCGGTGCCGGCCTGGCACACCAGTGGCCGCCCGACCGGTCGGGGCAGCACGGTGACCGCCCTGCCGGGCGGCTGGCGGCGGGACGGTCGGCGATGAGGGCGCACGAGTTGCACCACCAGACCGGACGGGTCCTCGTGGTCGTCTGCGACAAGGGGGAGGAGGCGGTCGAGGCCGTGGGGGCGGCGCTGCGTGAGCAGCGGATACACGCCGCCCGGGTGACCGCCGTCGGCGGCTTCGCCGACGCCGAGGTCGGGTGGTTCGACCGGGAGACCCGCGACTACCGCCGGATCCCGGTACGCGAGCAGGTCGAGGTGCTCTCCCTGCTCGGCGACGTCGCCGAGCGGGACGGGGCGCCGGCGCTGCACGTGCACGCGGTGCTCGGCCGCGCCGACGGCAGCACCATGGGCGGGCACCTGCTCCGGGGCCGGGTCTGGCCGACACTGGAGGTGATGATCTCCGAGGTGGCGCCTGAGTTGGCCAAGCGGGTGGACCCGGAGACCGGGCTGGCACTCATCTCGGGCACGGGCGGCGGGTAGACCGCTCAGCCGGGCGATGGGCAGGGTACCGCCTGACCCAGGGTCACCGCCGTCTCCAACATCAGCGCGTGCACGAACGCCTGGGGCAGGTTCGCGCGCAACTGCCGCTGCTGCACGTCGTACTCCTCGGTGAAGAGGCCCGCCGGGCCGCAGGCGGCCCGGCTACGCTCGAACCACCGGTTCGCCTCCACGACGTCGCCGGCCTGCCAGGCGGCCATCGCGGCCGCGAAACCGCAGAGCAGGAACGCTCCCTCGGCGTCCCCCAGCGGGCGGCTGTCGGGGCGGAACCGGTACAGGTATCCGTCGCATTCCAGCTCCGCCAGGATCGCCCGCCGGGTCGCCTCGGTCCGCGCGTCCCCTGCCGGCGCCGCGCCCCGGATGCCGGGGAAGAGCAACGCGGCGTCGACCCGCCCGTCGTCGTACGCCCGCTGCCAGCGCCCGGACGGATGCTGCCCGTGGGCTGCCGCGTCGGCGAGGATCGCATCGGCCAGGGCAAGCCATCGTCCTGCCTGTCCGCCCGACGCGACCCCGGCCGCCGCGCGCAGCCCGGCCACACAGATCAGCTTCGAATGGGTCCACTGGCGGGGCGGCAGTTCCCAGATGCCGGAGTCCGGCTCGCGCCAGCGTTTCCCGATGATCCGGACCGTCAGCTCCAACGCCCGCCACGAGGCCTGGTCCAGCCGGTCGTGCCGCCCGGCGACGGCCAGCAGCAGCAGCGTCTCGCCGAGGACATCGAGCTGGAACTGCCCGCGGACCCAGTTGCCGACCCGCGGCGGCGCCCCTGGATAGCCCGCCAGGTAACCCAGCTCCTCCTGGTCCGGGACCGGGTCGCCGTCAACGGTGTAGGCGGGGGAGAGCCGGTCGCCGTCGGCCAGCACCCGTTCGGTGAGGAACGCGACGGCGTAGTCCAGCAGATCTTCCAAACTGCGGTTGCCGAAAGACGACTGCACGCGTGTCGACTCGTCAGCGGCCCAGGAGAGAATCGTCCGGTGACGATCGTCGAGCCGCCGCAGGTAGTTACAGAGAAGGCCGTCTTGCAACTCCTGCACCTGGCCTTCCTGGAGATCCGGCTCTACACGGCTCCGGTGGACGACGACCAGGCGTTGGAGACCTTGCTGAAGCGGCGTAAACAGATCAACGAACTCGCCGACCTGTGCCATGGGCTACCCGGTTGTGTCGCTCCCGAGCGGCGGCATCTGGTGAGTGACAACTTGAGGTACCTGTGGCGCACCTCCTCTGCCCGGAAGCAGCAGTGGATGCGTTCCCATTGGGACCACCTTGGCTACGACCATCGCTGGCTCACGGACCCCAATGCGGCAGGTCGGGCGGACCCAGCAGTCGAAGGCGCCGGACCGAGAGCCGTGCAGAGTATGTGCAATGATCTTGACTCGTCCGGCGCATGACCGACGCGAACGTCCAGGTCAAGGGCAAGCTCACCAACCCGCCGCAGTCGCCTTCCTAAACCGTGTGCCGCTGGCATGGACCTCCGACTCGGCGTTGGCCCAGCTGTTCCGGGCGTTAGCCTTCGAGCCGTGAGGTTCGCTGCCGGACCACCGACCCGCTGGGTCATTGAGCTGCATTCTGGCGCGGTCGTCGAGTTGGCGGCCGATGGGTACAGCCGGACGGACGGCGACCTCGTGTTCTCCATCCTGGCTGACGCAACCCTCGCCGAGCAGGCCGAAGTGCGCGTGCTCGGACGGGCACCGGCTGACCCCGAGCGGGTGATTGTTCTCGTGGCACGGATCCCAAAACGCGAGGTGGCCGGTCTTCATGGCGGAGAGCCCTGGCCGGCTGCGCAGCGGGGAAATGCGGCAACCGAGCCAGCCGCAAGGGAGCAAACAGAGTCGGGTACTGCTGCTTGAGCGTGTATCGGATCGCTATCGGGCTGCGTCGATCGCATGACCGCGGTTCTCGCTGCTCGGCAACGGGTGGTGAGGCACAGCGTGCGGTGATCGGATCCGGACAGCCGATTCCGATCACCGCACGGCTCAACCGTGGTCAGCTCGTCCGCGGCTCATGCGGCGAACGCGGCGTCGATCGCATAGGTGTCTTCGTACATGTGATAGGTCGTGATCTTGCCGTTCTTGACTCCGATGTGCAGCGCGAAGTGGTTGGTGAACGTCTTCCCCGTGGCGAGGACCTCGAACTTGTTGTGCCCGAGCACGACCGCGTTCTCCCCGTCGACGACCGTCGCCGTGACGTTGTACTCCTGAGCCGGTCCGAGTACGCGTCCGAACGAGCCGAAGAAGTCCGGCAGCTCGGCCGGGGTGGAGCGCTGCCCGGACCAGGGGATGTTGGGGGTCCCGTTGACCGCGAAGTCGAACGTGTCGGCGAAGAGGTCGACGAGTCCGGGTACGTCACCGGCGCCGAATCGCGCGAAGAAGGATTCGACGACGGCGGCCGTGCTGGGAGGTGTCGTGTTGCTCATGCGGATGGAACTCCTTTGTCAGTGACGTGGTTGGAGCAGCGTCGCGTGCGAGGGCGGGCCTCAGGCGACGACGGAAAGGACGATCTTCCCGGTGGTGCTGTTGGTCTCGCCGCGCTCGTGGGCCCGAGCCGCCTCCCTCAGCGGGAGAGTGGTGTCGACGAGTGGCCGCAGCTGCCGGCGAGCGACGAGATCCGCGACCGCCTTCATGCCCGCATGGTCGGGCTCGACGAGGATTCGGGTGGCGCGGACGTCGAGTTCCTCGGCAAGGTCGACGGGGAAGTCCGGGGCCATGGGCAGAAGCGAGATGAGGATCCCGCCCCTGCGCAGGGTCCGGAGTGAGCGCGGGGTGTAGTCCCCGCCGACGGTGTCGAGCACGACATCGATGTCTCGGAGGACGCCGAAGTCCTCCGTCGTGTAGTCGATCAACTCGTCCGCGCCCAGCCCGCGAAGAAGGTCGTGCTTGCCGGCACTTGCGGTGCCGACGACCCGTGCGCCGCGCGCCTTGGCGATCTGCACCGCCAGGTGCCCGACTCCGCCGGCGGCGGCATGGACGAGGACGCGCTGGCCCGGCTGGATGTCGGCGGTGTCGACGAGAGCCTGCCACGCGGTCAGGGACGCCAGCGGCAACGCCGCGGCGGTCGTGTGGTCGATGTTTGTCGGTTTACGGCAGAAGTGCCGGGCGGGGGCGGTCACGAACTCCGCGTACGCGCCCGCCGGATGCGGGAAGCGCGGCATGCCGAACACCTCGTCGCCCGGCGCGAACAGGGTCACCCCGGGCCCCACCTCCTCGACCACCCCGGAGACGTCGAACCCCAGGACGAACGGGGGGAGCGCGCCGGTGGCGAACTGGCCTCGAGCGCGGGTCTTCCAGTCGGTGGGGTTCACCCCAGCGGCATGGACGCGGACGAGGATCTCGCCGAGTGTGGGGACCGGGCGCTCCATCTCGATGATCTTCAGTACGTCGGGTGTCCCGGCCACGTCTTGGCTGACGGCGAGCATGCGGTCTGGCGCTCGCCCTGAGCTGGTTGTCACTGTGCTCCTCACCTGTCGTCCCGGCCGCATCGGGCGGCCGCGCCCGTCCAGCATCTCCGGAGGGGCAGGGCCGCTACAGTGGCCAGATGGACAACATGTGTCAGGATCTGGCCATGCATCGCGTCGTTGTGCTCGCGCTTCCCGGCGTCGTCCCGTTCGAGCTGGCCATCCCCTCGCGGCTCTTCGGCGCCGCCCTCGGCCCCGACGGCAAGCCGCTGTACTCGGTGACCACCTGCTCGCTCGATGGCGGCCCGGTCGGCACCTCGGCCGACTTCGCGATCGCCGTGGACCACGACCACACGGCGCTGGCCCAGGCGGACACCCTGGTGATCCCTCCCTCGGCCAGCGGGCGAGAATGGGGTGAACAGAAGGAACTTCCTGCGCCGCTGCGGGACGCGCTGGGGCTCGTCCGCCCCGGCGCGCGCGTCATGGCGATCTGTACGGGTTCCTTCGTCCTGGCGGCGGCGGGCATCCTCGACGGACGCCGGGTGACCACTCACTGGCGTGAGTCCGACCACCTTCAGGGCCTCTACCCGGACCTCATGGTCGATGCCGATGTTCTCTTCATCGACGACGGCAGCGTGCTCACCTCGGCGGGCGTCTCGGCGGGAATCGATCTGTGTCTGCACGTGATCCGACGGGACCACGGCAGTGAGATCGCCAACGAGGCGGCGCGTTCCTGCGTCGTCCCACCCTGGCGCGACGGGGGCCAGGCCCAGTACATCCGGCGGCCCGTGGTCGAAGCGGACACGACGACGACGGCACCGGCCCGAGCGTGGGCGCTCGAACACCTTGATCGGCCGCTGGTCCTGGCCGAGCTTGCCGCCCGGTCGAACATGAGCGTGCGGACATTCAGCAGGCGGTTCCAGGACGAAGTGGGGGTGAGCCCGATGACCTGGCTCACCCAGCAGCGGGTCGAACGCGCCCGGGAACTGCTCGAGTGCACGGACCTCCCGGTGGACAGGATCGCGGAGCAGGCCGGGTTCGGATCGGGTGGTTCGCTGCGGCAGCACCTGTTGGCCGCCACCGGGGTGTCGCCGCGTGCGTATCGGCGAACGTTCCGGACGGCGCCGGTTGGCGACCAAGGCGTGTCTCATAAACCGGCTCGGTGATGATGGTGATGGTCTTGGAAGCGGACCGGCAGCTTGTCGTAGCGAGTGGCGACGCCACGGTGGCGTTTGAGCCTGTTGATGCCGTTCTCGACGGCGTGGCGTAGCCGGTAGAGGTCCTTGTCGAACGTGGGTGGGCGGCCCTTGGAGCCTTTGGCCTTGCGGTAGGCGTCCTGGTCTGTCTTGCGGGGGATGCAGGACTTGATTCCGCGTGAGCGGAGATGGCTGCGATTGCCGCGGCTGGTGTAGGCCTTGTCTGCCAGGACCAGGTCGGGGCAGGTGCGGGGCCGGCCGACACCGAGGCGGGTCACGCGGATGCGGCGCAGGACGGGGATGAACTGCGGGCTGTCACCACGGTGCCCGGCGGTCACGATCAGGGCGAGGACTTTCTGTCCCTGCTCGCAGGCCAGATGAATTTTGGTGGTCAGCCCGCCTCTCGATCGTCCCAGCGCGTGGTCGGCCGGCTCGTCGTGCACGCCGCCGGGCGGTTCCTTCTGCGGATGCCCGTCGGTGCGGGCGCCGGTGGCGTGCTGGTGGGCGCGACTGGTCATCGAGTCCACGCTCACCGTCCAGGCGATCCGGTCGGTCGCGTCGCCGGCCGCCTGCAACGCGGACAGCATCTTGTCCCAGGTCCCGTCACGCTGCCAGCGGCGGAACAGGCCGTAGACGGTGGGCCAGGGCGCGTACTCGGCCGGGACGTCATGGGGCACCGATCCGGATTCGCCACCGGATCCCGTCGATGAGTTGTCGTTTCTCCCACTTCGGCGGCCACGCCGTGACCTCGATGCCGTCAGCCTGGCTTACGAAACACGTTTAGCACAGGTGATCGGTCTTCTTCGGGGGTTCGCCGGAAGATCCTCGATCACTGGTGAGGAGTGGCTACCGTCCGCCGCATGCCGGTGGAATTTCTGACTGATAAGCAGGCTGAGGCGTACGGGAAGTTCGCTGAGGAGCCGGCGAGGCCCGGGCTGGAGCGATTCTTCTTTCTCGACGACGAGGACTGGAAGCTGATCGCGAACCGGCGCGGTGACCACAACCGTCTCGGCTTCGCGCTTGAGATGTGCACGGGGTGAGGTACATCGGGCTGTTCCTGGAGGACTCCCTGGCCGTTCCGTGGCCGGTGGTGGAGCGTCTGGCCGAGCAGCTGGAGATTGAGGATGTCTCCTGCGTCAAGGAGTACACCGAGCGGCTGAAGACGGCGTATGAGCACGCGTGGGAGATCCGTGACGCGTACGGCAACCACCCGTACGAGGACCATGCCCAGGGCCGGCGGTTCAGGGCGTTCCTGCACGGCCGGGCGTGGACGGCGTACGCGGAGGGGCCGAAGGCGCTGTTCGATCACTCGGTGGGCTGGCTGCGCCGGAACCGGGTGCTGCAGCCGGGGGTGAGCGTGCTGGCCCGGCAGGTCTCCGAAGTCCGCACCATCGCGGAGAAGACCTGATCGTGAATTCCTCGCTGGCGGAGGCTGTCTCCGTCGTTCTGCTCCTGGCGGTGCTGGCGTGCGCCGTTGTCCGCCCGTTCGGCTGGCCGGAGGCGGTCGTCGCCGTTCCGGCCGCAGGCGTGGTCATTGCCACCGGAGCGATCTCGCTGGACCATGCCCGCGACGAGGCCGCGCGGCTCGGACCGGTGATCGGCTTCCTCGCCGCCGTCCTGGTCCTGGCCCAGCTGTGCGACGACGAGGGCCTGTTTCACGCGTGCGGAGCATGGATGGCCCGTACCGCGGCAGGTCGCCCGCGCCGCCTGCTGGTCCAGGTGTTCGCAGCCGCATCAGTGATCACCGCGGTGCTCAGCCTGGACGCCACCATCGTGCTCCTCACCCCGGTGGTCTTCGCCACCGCCGCCAGGCTCGGTGCCCGGCCCAAACCGCACGTCTACGCCTGCACCCACCTGTCGAACACCGCCTCGCTGCTGCTGCCGGTCTCCAACCTCACGAACCTGCTCGCGTTCGCTGCCAGCGGACTGAGCTTCACCCGCTTCGCCGCCCTGATGGTCCTGCCCTGGCTGGCCGCCATCGGTACCGAGTACGTGGTCTTCCGCCGGTTCTTCGCCACCGACCTGGACGCCGGAGCCCAGGCCCCACCCACCGCCGAATCCCGTGAGCTGCCGGTGTTCGCCCTGGCCACCGTGGCCTGCACACTGGCCGGGTTCGTCCTGACCTCCGCGCTCGGAGTCAATCCTGCCTGGGCGGCCTTCGCCGGTGCCGTCGTCCTGGCCGTGCGTGCTCTGGGGCAGCGCCGCACCAGTCCCACCGCCATCGTGCGCGCCGCCGCGGTCCCGTTCCTCGCCTTCGTTCTGGCCCTGGGCATCGTGGTCCGCGCGGTCGTCGACAACGGCCTTGCCACCGGCCTGGGCCATCTGGTCCCCGGCGGCACCGGCTTTGCGGCCCTGCTCGCTATCGCGGTGCTGGCCGCGGTGCTGGCGAACGTCATCAACAACCTGCCCGCCGTGCTGGTGCTGCTGCCGCTGACCGCACCGTCCGGGCCCGGTGCCGTCCTCGCGGTGCTGCTCGGGGTGAACATCGGACCCAACCTCACCTACGCCGGTTCCCTAGCCACCCTGCTGTGGCGGCGCATCGTGCACGAACACGACAGTGACGTCGAGTTCGGTGAGTTCACCCGGCTCGGCCTGTTCACCGTGCCTGCCGCCCTGCTGCTCGCGGTGGTGGCACTGTGGGCCTCGCTCACCGTTATCGGAGGCTGATCACCGTGAGAGTCATCGCCTGGATCACCGAGGGCACCTGGCCCTCCTGCATCGACGCCGCCCGCAGCCACGCACCCGAGGCCGCCGACATCGTGCTGCTGCATGTCACCGGCCCCGAAGCCCCCGGCGCCGCGCACGGCGCCTTTGCCGGGCTGCTCGGCCGTGGCCATCCCGAACGCGACCCCGGCACCGCGGTCGAGCACCTGGCCCCCGCCTCCGCCGAACGGCTCCTCGCCGAAGCCGCGCAGCGCCTGGGGCGTCCCTGTAAGCGTGTTGAGCGCACCGGCCGCGTCGAGCGGGAGGTCGTGGCCGCCGCCGAGGGCGCCGACCTGCTCATCCTCGCCCGCGATGGCGGCCGTAACCACCTCGGGCCTCGCAGTATCGGCCCCGCCAGCCGCTTCATCGTCGACCATGCCCCCTGTCCCGTCCTGCTCGTCTGGCCCGAAGCCGCCCCCGGCGTTTCATAACCGAGCGGCTTATGAAACACGCCTTTAGGCGGACTCGAGGACGAAGAAGAGAAAGCACATGAAGGACCCGGAGCCCTTGACGGGTGGAAGCAGCTCTGCAGGAGTGTCCGGAGAAGGGGGCGGCTCGCTGATCGTCGCGATGCGGAACCCAGCAGCAGCAAAAGCATCTGCCATGGCGTGCAGCGGCCGGTGCCAGAAGGTCAGCCACACAGTCTGGCCGTCCAGGATGTAGTCCTCGGAGTACTTCGTAAGCGCGAAGTAGTCGGCCTCGGGATACTCGATCGCATAGCCGGCGGGGTGGTTGACCGAGAGCATCAGGCGACCGCCTGGCTTCAGCACGCGACGCAGCTCGGCGAGAGGGCCGGACCAGTCCTCCAGGTAGTGCAGGACCAGGGACGCGACGACGTCGTCGAACTCGGCGTCTGCGAACGGCAGCGGCGCGCTCAGGTCCGCCACGTGCAAGTCGGCGTCTTCACCCAGCCTCTGACGGGCCAGGTCGACCATGGCCGCACTCACGTCGAAGCCGGTGACCACGGCTCCCTTGGCGCGCAGCGCAGCTGACAACGGGCCGGAACCGCACCCCGCGTCGAGGATTCGGCGGCCCGAGACGTTGCCGGCGAGGCGAAGCACTGCGGGTCGCTCGTAGTAGGCGTTGAAGAGGCCGGACTCGTTCTCCGCCGAGTAGGCGTCCGCAAAGTTGTCGTAGTCGGTTGTTGTCACCGTGACCCCGTTCCGACGAGAGGCAAGAGTGCATTCCTACCAAAGCCGCGTGGGTGCGACAAACAAGCACCGGCTCGTGCGCGTGGGCCAGGATCCGATCCCACGTCCCGGTCAGCAGCTTCCACAGATCCCGTTGATCACCTGCCGGTGATCCCGCCACCGGACCCGAACGCCGACCCGGCGCGGGCAGCAACGCCTCAACCACCGTCCACGGCTCATCCGTCGACTCACCCGGGCTGGGTTACTGGATCGGCTGCTGTCCCGGCTGCGTCACGACCATCCGCCGGCCGCGGCAGCCCTCGCGGCGTAGGCGTCGAAGTCGATCGGGTCGCGTCCGAGGAGTCGCCGCACCGCGTCGGTCGGCTCGGCGAGATACCCGGCGCGCATCCCCGCGAACATGGCGTTGAGCGCCGTCGCGTCGGCCGTCGAGTAACCCTCGGCGAGCAGTTCGGTCCGGTACTCCTCCGGCGTCAACTCCACGTACCGGATGGATCGACCGGCCGCCCTGGCGATCGTCGTCACCGCCTCGGCGAAGGTGAGCGCGTGGCGGCCTGACAGCTCGTACACCTGCCCGTGATGGCCGTCCTCGGTCAGCAGGGTCGCGGCGACGTCGGCGACGTCCTGGGCGTCGATGAAGGGCTCCGGCGTGGCGCCCATCGGCAGGGCCAGGCGGCCGTCGGCCAGCGGCTGGCGCCACACGTCCTCGTCGAAGTTCTGGTTGAAGTTGTTCGGGCGGATGATCGTCCACTCCGCGCCGGAGTCGCGCACGGCCTGCTCCGCGGCCACCATGCTCGGCGAGAAATCCCCGTCGATCTTGTCGATTCCGCGTCCGGAGAGCGCCACGAACCGGCCGACGCCCGCCTTCACCGCCCGCGACACGAAGTCGTCAGCCGTCTCGGGGTCCGCCGGAGCGATGAGATAGACCGCCGACGCTCCCTCCACGGCCGGCCGCCAGGTGGTCGGCTGCGTCCAGTCGAATCGCACCTCGCCCGAGCGGGAAGCCGCCCGGACGCGCGCGCCCGCCGCCCGCAGCACGCGCACCAGCCGGCGTCCGGTCTTCCCGCTTGCCCCGATGACGAGGATCTCGGTCGTTTCTTTCGTCATGGCCACGAGTCAACCGGCCCGACCGCCGGCCGGACATGGCTGGTCGTACGCCGGGCATGTGTGATCGTCCGCGCCCTATCGTGAAGGAATGGACCCGTTCGACAGTCTGCTGCGGGACGTACGCGCGGAGGGTGCCGCCTTCGGCCGGTCGGTGCTGTCACCGTCGTGGGCGCTGCGGTTCACCGACGGCGCGCCCCTGACGCTCTGCGTGCCGCTGCGTGGCGAGGGCTGGATCGTCCACCCCGAGAGCGACAAGCCACTTCTGGTACGGGTCGGCGAGGCCGTCGTGGTGCGGGGACCGGAACCGTTCGTCTTCTCCGCCGAGCCCCGGTCGAGCTTCCGGCCGGACGAGCTGCGGGACGTCAGCTGTGGCCAGTCACTGGTGGCCCAGCCACCGGACACCGGCCCGGCCGAGCAGATGGTGCTGCTGGCCGGGGCGTACCACGTCCGGAGCCAGACGCCGCAGCGGCTGCTCGGAGTGCTCCCGCCGGTGCTGGTCGTACCGGATGGACACGACTGTTCATCGCTCCGCGACTATCTGGACTTCCAGCTCGGCGGGTGCCGCCCGGGTCGGCAGATCGTGCTGGACCGTCTGCTGGACTGGCTGCTGGTCTGCACGATCCGGGACTGGTTCGACCAGCCGGGCGCCGAGGCACCCCGTTGGTATCGGGCGCTGAGCGACGGCACGGTGGGCCCGGCGCTGCGCGCCATGCACGACGCGCCGGGTGAGCCGTGGACGCTCGCCTCCCTGGCCGCCCGGGCCGGGGTGTCCCGCACGACGCTGGCCAAACGGTTCACCGAACTGGTGGGCGAGCCACCGCTGACCTACCTGACCGACTGGCGAATGACACTCGCCGCCGACATGCTGGCCGAGACCACCGAGACGGTCGCGGCCGTGGCGCGCCGGCTCGGGTACGCGGACGCCTTCGGCTTCAGCGCGGCCTTCAAACGGATCCACGGCGTGAGCCCCGGCAAGCACCGCACGCTCGCACGATCCCCGGTGGCGAGCGGTCAGCCGCCCCCGGGACAGGTCCCTCGACAGACCTCTCCCGCTGGCGCGCACGACCAGCCGCCCCCTTATGGCAGCCGCTGACCTGTCTCTGGACCAGCGTCCAGTCTCAGGGTGTGCCCATGGCAGAGGCCCACCACGCCGCTGGCCCCGGTCGGGATGCCGCTCGTGCGGTCCCTATAGTTCTCGTGGTGGCGGCTCCATCAGTGTTGCAAGAGTCATTGCGTGATCCGGTGTTCTGGGCGCGGTACACCTTCGCCCACGAGGAGGGACCGGGGGCGGATCGGCTCGGTGACCTCGAAGACCTGCTGGACGACGACGATGACGACGATGCGGATGAGGATTCCGACGACTCGTCGCTCGACGTGGCCTTCGAGGTCGGCGACGGCCACCACGTCGTCCTGAGCATGGACGCCTCGGTCGACTCCTACAGCCTGGAGGTCACCACCCCTGACTCGGCCGAGCCGGCCGAGCTCGGATGGGACGATCTCGCACACTGGCACCCGTACGCGTTGCGCTGGTCCGAGCTCGACCTGATCTGCCGGGCGATCGCCGCGCGGGATCCGCAGCTACAGCACCCCGGGGCGCCGCTGGCCCTGCTGTGCCGATTCGCGGCCGTCTTTGACGATGACGACGTGGACCAGGCCGTCGCCGCCGTCGACGAGGCATACGCCGCACTGCGCCCTCCGCAGTGGGAGGGTTACTGGCCGTGCGGCGCCGACTGGCTCGAACGCGCCGACTTCCGTGGTCAGAACGTCATCTGGCAGCGGGACGAGGCCGGCAACCTGTGGGCCCGTCAGGACGACCGCCACGACGAACCCTTCTACAGCACCCGGCTAGGGCCGGACACCGGCACGGGCGACAGGTTTCCACACGCCCCGCTCCGGGCCGTGCTGAACGCTGCCACGGCGACGGTGGGCGACGCGCGGCCCGACGGTGCCGGACGCAGCCGTTGATCTAGCCGGTCACGGGCAGGGGCCGAGCAGGTGCCGACCACCGTTGCCGCTGGTCGCGGGATAGCGACTCGTGGTTCCGCTTCAAGGTCTGGGTCGCGGAGTACCAGGGATCAGCCGCTGCGAGGGGCGTACATGATGACGGCGACGCCGACGAGGCAGATGGCTGCGCCGATGATGTCGTAGCGGTCGGGGCGGAACTTGTCGACGACCATGCCCCAGGCGAGGGAGCCGGCGACGAAGACGCCGCCGTAGGCGGCGAGGACGCGGCCGAAGTTCGGGTCGGGTTGGAAGGTGGCGACGAAGCCGTAGCACCCGAGCGCGATGACTCCGGCCGCGATCCACAGCAGCCCTCGGTGCTCGCGCCAGCCCTGCCACACCAGCCATGCGCCACCGATCTCGGCGAGCGCGGCGAACAGGAACAGCAGGATCGAGCGGGCGACCGTCATGCGTCGGAACCTAGCGGAAGCACCTCCCGGTCAGCAGGACGACCCACTCCGCCGAGCCGGCCCGGCGGGGTGCGGCGTGCGGCCGCGTGGGTGGTCAGGGATGGACCCGCCCGAGGAAGTCGCGGACGAGTGGGACCACCTCGTCGAGGTGCGTCTCCAGCAGCCAGTGCCCGCCGTCGAGCAGGTGCAGTTCCGCGTTGGGCAGGTCGCGCAGATAGGCGCGCGCGGCACCCTCGGGCATGTAGCCGTCGTGCGGTCCCCAGACGATCAGCGTCGGCGGTTGATGGTCGCGCAGGTACGCCTGCTGCCGGGGGAACCAGGCGACGGTGCTGCCCTGGTCGGCGAGGAGGCGGACCAGATTGGCGCGGCGCTGCGGGGTGGCGGCGGAAGCCGCGGCGAGTCGCCACAGGTCGGGGCTCACCCGGTCCCTGAGCCGGTCGGGCAGTTCGCCCAGGAACTCGCTGCGGAAGCCCTCCTCGCCGACCGCCGCGGCGAGGCGCTCCCGGCCCTCGTCGGTGGGGCTGCGCCAGAACTGCTTGAGCGGCTCGTACTTGGGGCCGTGCTGGTCGGGATAGATGTCGCCGTTCTGGATGACCAGGCCGGCGACCCGCCCCGGCGCGGACATCGCGAGGCGCAGCCCGAACTGGCTGCCGTAGTCCTGGAGGTAGATGACGTACCGGGTCAGGCCCAGTGTCTCGGCGAACCGGCGGAGCAGTTCGGCGTGGGCGTCGAAGGTGTACGCGAACCGGGCCGGTTCGGGTGCGTCGCTGTATCCGAAGCCGGGCTGGTCGGGCGCGATCGCCCGCCACCTGTCGCCGAGGGCGGGCAGGAGGTGACGGAACTGGAACGACGACGCGGGATAGCCGTGCGGCAGCAGCACCGCCGGGGCCTCCGCCGGCCCGGCCTCCCGGTAGAAGATCCTGATCCCGTCGACGTCGACGGTCCGGTGGTGCACGGCGGCGTGGCCCACGATCGTCTCCTCACCGGGCGCGGTACGGGCGGCTCCTCCGACGGTGCCAGAAACGGGGACGCACCCCGAGGCCGATGGCTGGCGCGTCCCTCGGCCGGGGTGGCGGTGACGGTGGGGGCGGGGACGGGCGCGACATGGCCGGGCGGTACGGCCCGCAGCGCAGTCTTCCCGGGCCACCCGGTCCGGTGGTGCCGACCGTTCGGTCTGACGCACTGTCACCATGCCGACACACGAGTTGTGAGCATTTCCCGCGATCGATGTGCTGGCGCGGACCAGCGCCGTCGGTGACGGCCATCGGAAGAACGAGGTGGCTCATGGTGGCTCTACGACGGCTGCTAGCCGTGGCGATCGCGACGGCGGTGACCGCCGCGATGGGGTTGGTGTGGACGGCGGCCCCAGCCCAGGCCGACGAGGCGTGGGAGAGCGGGTTCAAGAACCTGATGTCCCGCACGGCCGCCTGGGCCGACGGCGGACTCTCCCAGCTGGGGCTGCTCGGCCAGCCGCTGCCTCTGCTCGGCGTCAGCCCCGGCGCGCTCGTCGACGCCGACACCCTCGTGGACAGGGCGTCCGACGCGTTGGCCAGCGGCCTGACCAAGGACGACGTCGACCTCGGCGGCGGCACCCGGCTCACCAGCTCGGTGAGCACCAGCGGCGGCGACCACCTGCTGGACGTGCTGCTGACCACGAAGCGCGAAGTGGTCGACAAGGACCTCACCCTGGCCGGGGTGACGCTGGACAAGGCGGTCAGCGTCACCGGCTGGGCGACCCTCCACCTGCGGGCCCGGCACACCGCCGCCGGGGAGACCTACCTGGTGCGCGACGGGGACACCCCGCGCATCGACATCGACGCGGCGGCGCGGCTGCGCGCCGACCTCGACCAGGCCACCGCCTCGGTCGGCATCCTCGGGGTCACGCTGACCGCCGGCAGCACCCTCACCGCGCGGACCCACCTCAAGGTCACCGTGACCGACCCCAACGGCGACGGCCGGCTCGCCTTCGACACGGCCGCCGGCGCGAACACCGGCGAACTCGGCGCGGCGGGCTCTCTCGCCGGCCTGTTGCAGGTGGCCCTCGACAACTCCGGTGGTGGGAAGATCTCCGACACCGAGACCGAGCCCGGCCCCGGCTCGGTGCACGGCGTGGTCAAGCTCGGCGCGGCCGTCTCCGGCGCGCCCTTCGCGCTGCCCGCCGTGGCGGCGACCGTGAACGTCGACTGGAACGACATCTCCGTCGGCACCCCCACGGTGACCACCACCGGCCTGGACGAGACGATCGCCAAGTTCCGCAACATGAGCCCGCTGGACCTGGCCTCCGGGCTCGCGCAGCTCGCCACCCTGCTCAGCGGCGTGCAACAGAGCGGCCCGGCCGGCAACCTCAACCTGCCCTTCCTGCGCGGCACGTTCGCCGACGCGGTGAAGGTCAACGAGAAGCTCACCGACTTCCTCCGCAAGTACGTCCACCCGCGGCCGGACGACCCGCAGTTCGACCCGGACACTGACGACCCGGCCCTGGCCGGGCAGCCGAAGTTCAGCTCCATCCAGCAGTTGCTCGCCCTGCTCGCCGCCGAGGGGCTGCCGGTGGACAACCTCTCCTTCGAGAACGACAAGCTGGTGTTCCGGGTCAAGCTGGAGCGGGAGTCCACGGTGGAGGTTCCGCTCGACCCCGGCGCCGCGGAGCTGTCCGGGCGCGGGGCGACCTTCGCCGCCAAGGGCTTCAGCGTCAGCGGCGACCGGTTCACGCCCGGCCAGCTCGTCGGCCAGCGGGTGGTGGCCGGCACCTCCGCCGGCACCGTCGCCGCCAACACCGCCAACTCCGTCACCCTCACCCAGGACTGGATCGGCGGGCAGCCGCCGAACGACAGCGTGTGGGTGATCAGCGGCTCCAGCCCGAACATCGGCGCCGTCGAGCTGGCCGGCACGCTCGCCAAGCCCGTCGGCGACGACAAGAAGGTCGGCCTGCGGGCGGCGAACGCGCAGGCCAGCTTCGCCAAGGTGAAGCCCCGCTACAGCGCGTCGGTGACGCTCGTGCTCGACCTGCGTGACGGCATCACCGACCCGAAGGCCAACGTCGACCGGGTGCTGCTGCGCACGGACCCGGCGACGCCGCTGTTCGCCGCCGACTTCCCGATCACCACCGGGGTGGACTTCTTCGCCACCGCCGGCTTCCTCAAGGTCAAGCTGGCCGGCGACCTCGCCGTCGGCCCGGCCGCCGCCGGCGAGCGGATGCTCCAGGTCAGCTTCAAGCAGGCGCAGGAGATCAGCCTCGGCACGCTCTTCGCGCGGTTGAAGTCCGACCCGGGGAACCTGCTGGCCGTGTCGTCGTCGGTGAAGACCACCGGCCGGGTCACGGTCAGCGTGCCCGGCGCCACCGGCGCCCTCGGCGAGGGCATCGGCGTCGACGTGAGCTGGACGGCAGGTGGGCAGCCGGTGGTGGACACCTCGGCGCTGTCCGAGTTGTTCGCCGTCGACTTCAACCCCGACGACCCGAAGGCGCTCTTCGCGGTGGTCGTCGAGGCGCTGCGGCTGATCAACGTCGCGCTGTCCCAGCCCGGCGGCAGCGGCCCGCTGGACAAGGAGATCCCGCTGCTCGGCCGCTCCGCGCGGCAGCTGCTCGGCGCCGACGAGAGCGGCGTCGGCAAGGACGTCACGTTCGTCGCCGACGGGGCGAACTTCCTGCTCAAGGACGCCTCCCGCGACGGCGACTCCGGTTTCGACGCCCGGCTCGAGGGCCGTACCGTCGTGATCGGCAGCAAGGCGTACCGGGTACTGAAGCAGATCGACGGGCAGACGCTGCGCGTCGAGGCGGCCGGTACGCCGAAGCCGGCCGACGGCAGCGCGTACGCCCTGCGCCCGGAGTTGGCCGACGCACTGGACAAGCTGCTCGCCTCGCCCCCCGACAACCTCCAGGACGCCCTCGACAAGCTCAACGCGGCGATCGGCGAGGACAGCGGGATCAGCTTCACCCTGGACCAGCGCGCGGGCGGGCCGTTCCTGCGGCTCGGGCTGGACTGGAAGCGCAAGTTCCACACCGGCGGGCCGCTCAACTTCGCCTGGGACGCCCACCGCGAGCTGATCACCCTGGACAGCTCCGGCACGTTCGCGGTCGACGTCGACGCCCGGGCGCAGCTCGGCCTGCTGCTGCCCCTGCGACTGAACGCCGCGCCGCTGCTGGACCGCAGCTCCTCGGCCAGCGTCACCGTCGCGGGCGGGGTCACCGACGCGGCGATCGCCGCGCGCGTCGGGCCGCTCGCCCTCGACCTTGGCAAGGACCCCGACTTTGCCACCGTGAAGGCCAACCTGAGCGTCGGCCTGAACGGACTGACGGAGGACGGGCCGATCAGCGGGCTGCTCGGGCTGACGCCGAAGTTCACGACCGCGGGCGTCGACTGCGGCGACGGGATCGGCGGCGCGGACGTGCCGCTCTGCGCGAAGGCGCCGCTGTTCGTCAACAACTGCGACCCGGACGACGACACCAACCTGCTCACCTTCACCGTCGGCCTGGACCTGACGCCCACGGCCGGCATCCCGAACCTCGACTCCTGCTTCGCCAACCTGTCGCTCAAGCTCACCGACTTCAACGTCGGAATCGACGGGTACCTGGCCAAGGTCGAGGAGGCGCTGCGGCTGGCCAGCTTCGACGGCAAGCTGCCCCTGGTCGGCGACGACCTGCAGCAGGGCCAGCGCTTCGTCGCGCAACTGCGCGAGGACGTCAAGGCCGCGATCGGGCCGGTGCTGGCCAACGCCACGCTCAACAGCGCGGGTGTGCAGGCGGCCCTCAACGAGGTGCTCGCCGACCTGGACCCGGGCGTGAGCGCGGTGGTCAGCTGCCGCAGCGGCGTCACGGCGCCCTGCGCGCCCGAGGACTTCCAGGCGATCCGGATCAAGCTCACCACCTCCAAGGGCGCGCCCTCCGCGGCCGACGGGTGTAAGGACGCGAGCGCGTCCGACGAGTGCCTCAAGCTCAACGTGCCGCTCGACCTGGGCATCCCCGGCCTGTCGCTGAAGGCGAAGAAGGGCGCCCCGGACGGCATCCAGGCCAAGCTGGGCTGGAAGCTGCACCTGGACCTGGTCCTGGACCGGGACGAGGGCTTCTACGTCCCCACCCACGACGGGGACACCTCGCCAGAGGTGCAGGTCGGCGCCCAGTTCGACATGACCGGCGACCTCGCCGCCCAGCTCGCCTTCATCCAGGTGAAGGCGACGAAGCGGGCCACCGACCCGCTGGTGAAGGCGTACTTCGGCATCGACCTGAAGGGCTCGCCGGGGGAGAAGAGCTGCTTCGACCCCACCGTCACCGCCGACTGCACGGCCAACCCGGACGACCGGCTGACCCTGGCCGAGTTCGCCGACCTGGGTTCGCTGCTCGCCACCGACCTCACCGCCGAGGTCAAGATCGACTGGAAGCTGGCGGCGGCGGTGGACACCGGTGGCGAGGACTCCGCGCTGCCCGGCATCAGCGCCACCTTCGGCCTGCAGTGGGGCCTGAAGCACAAGCGGGGCGGGCTCACCGCCACGGGCGACGGCGTCACCACGCCGCTGAAGGTGACGTTCACCGACATCGCCCTGGACGCCGGCGCCTTCTTCGACAAGATCCTCAAGCCGGTGGTGGAGAAGCTCAAGGCCGTCACCGGGCCGCTGCAGCCGGTCATCGACACCCTGTACGCGCCGATCCCGGTGCTGTCGGACCTGTCGAAGGCCACCGGCGGCCCCGACATCACCCTGGTCTGGCTCGCCAAGACCTTCAGCACCCTCAACGGTGGTCCGAAGCTCGACTTCATCGACACCGTCCGCGCCGTGGTCACGTTCATCAACCGGATACCCGACTGCGACTCCGGCTGCTCCATCCCGCTCGGCGGGTTCAAGATGGACAGCGCCAAGGCGCTGACCACGGAGGTCTCGCCGGCCTCGGCCGAGAGCCTGATCGACCGCACCTCCGAGTACAACCCGGCCTCCGGGGCCCAGGTGAAGGCGCGCGTCGACGACGCCGCGGGTGACGACGGCGAGAAGCTGTTCACCCCGGCCGCCGACGGCAAGAGCAACGCTCAGAAGACGGGCTTCAGCTTCCCGATCTTCGACAACCCGGGCTCGCTGTTCGGGCTCCTGCTCGGCCAGGACGTCGAGCTGATCAGCTTCGACTCGGGCCCGCTGGAGCTGGGCTTCAGCTGGCGGCAGTCGTTCGGCCCGGTCTACGCCCCGCCGCCGGTCTTCGTCACGCTGTCCGGCAGCGCCTCGGTGACCGCCCGGTTCATCGCCGGCCTGGACACCGCCGGCATCCGGCACGCGATCGAGGCGGCCACCGACGGCACGTCCGTCGACGCGGTGAGCCTGCTCGACGGGCTGTACTTCAAGACCGCCGACAGCAGCGGCAAGGCCGTCCCGGTGGTCACCCTGCGCGGTGAGATCGCCGCCGGGGCCGAGGTGAGCGTGCTGATCGTCAAGGTCGGCATCGAGGGCGGCATCCAGCTCACCGTCGGCTTCAGCTGGAACGACCCGAACAACGACGGGAAGTTCCGCACCAGCGAGTTCCTCCAGGCGCTCCTGGTCAACCCGATCTGCCTGTTCACCACCAGCGGGCGGCTCTCGGTCTTCCTGCGGGTCTACGTCACCATCGACCTGTTCCTGTTCAAGAAGAAATTCGCCTTCACCCTGGTCGACGCGACCCTGCTCGACTTCCGGGCGCAACCGGACTGCTCCCCGCCGCCACCGGAACTCGCCGGCACCGCCGGGGACACCCTGGTCGTCTTCGCCGGCAAGTTCGGCACCAAGGACCAGCGCGGCGACAAGGCGTGGGACAACGGCGCCGACACCTACGCCGGCGACGTGGTCAAGGTGTACGCGCTGCACTACGCCGACGCGGACACCCCGGGCGCCACGGACGACTTCGACGGCTTCGCGGTCGAGGCCCTGGGCCGCCGGCAGGAGTTCCTCGACCCGGCCCTGACCCGGGTGGTCGTCGACGGGCGCGGCTACGAGGTCGCCGACCCGGACAAGACGTCCCTGTCGGTGCTGCTCCTCGGCGACGGCGACACCAGCGGCGACGGCACGAGGACCTCGGCGTTCGACAAGACCGCGGTGGTGCTCGGCTCCGACGGCAAGGACCGGATCCGCACCGGGACCGGGCCGGCGTACGTGGACGGCCGCGGCGGCGACGACGTGATCGTCACCGCCGAGGCGGCCGGCACGGTCAGCCGGGTCGCCGGCGGCGCCGGGCAGGACAGCATCACCACCGGCGACGGGGACAACGTGGTCGCCGGCGACAGCGGCCTCGGCGGCACCGACCGGGGCGCCACCACCGTGCGCACCGGGGCCGGCGACAAGACCCTCAACGGGCTGGTCGACTGGACGACCCTGGACGCCCCCACCGGCGACCACGCCGGCGCGGACGACCACGTCACCGTCGGGCACGGCGCCAGCACCGTCTACGGCAACGGCGGCGACGACGTGCTCGGCGTGCTCGTCGACGACCGGCCCAACGGCGCGAACACGCTGGTCGGCGGAGCCGGCGCGGACACCGTCAACGGCGGTAGGGGCGACGACACCATCCACACGTACGACACCGACGTCCCCGTTGACGCGGACCAGGCCGGCACCGGCGACGCCGGGCTGGTCAACCAGGTCGACACCGGCGCCGGCCAGGACGTCGTGCACGGCAGCGCCGGCGTGGACCTGGTCGTCTCGCACTCGGCCAACGGCCAGACCGGCCGCGTCTACGGCTACGGCGGCGACGACGTGCTGGTCGGCGGCTACGGCACCGACGAGCTCTTCGGCGGCCCCGACGACGACTACGTGATCGCCGAGCCCTCCCAGGTCGGCGAGCCGGACGGGTCGGACGGCTACGGTCCGTTCCGCCAGGTCACCCACGAGCCGCTGCCCGCGGGCACGCAGTCGCAGACCAAACTGCTCGTCGGCGGACTCGGCAGCGACCACGTGATCGGCGGCGACGGCGGCGCGACGGTCTTCGGCGACCGGCACCTGCCCGCCGAGACCTGCGCCGACGCCACCCTCGCCGACGCCCAGCCGGCCCCCGCCGACCCCGGCGCCGCCGACCTCGTCCTCGGCGGCGCCGGGGTCGAGGTGGTCTCGGCCGGTGGCGGCAACGACCGGGCCGACCTCGGCGGCGGCGACGACCGCGCCTGCGGCCAGCTCGGCGACGACACCCTGCACCTCGGCGGCGGCGCCGACCGGGCCTGGGGCGCGGTGGGCGTCGACCAGCTGCACGGCGACGACGGCGACGACCTGCTCTTCGGCAACGCCGGGGACGACGGCCTCTTCGGCGGCACCGGCGCGGACACCGCCGAGGGCAACGCCGGCGGCGACCAGGTCTTCGGCGGCCGGGACGGCGACGTGCTCTACGGCGGTGGGCGCACCGCCGACGCGGCCGACGGTGGAGACCGCCTCTACGGCGAGGAGGGGACGGACCGGATCGTCGGCGACAACGGCACCCCGCGCGTCGGCGACGTCGGGCCGTACCCGCTGGACCTGGCCGGCGACGCGGCCGGGGCCGGCGCCGGGGACGTGATCTCCGGCGGCGGGGACGACGACCTCGCCTACGGTGGGCTCGGCGACGACCGGATCAACGGTGACGTCGGGCACGACCGGCTGGAGGGCAACAACGGCGCCGACCTCATCCACGGCGACCACGGCCGGGACGAGATCGTCGGCGGCTCCGGCCAGGAGCCGACCGCCGGCACGGGCCGGCCCGACGTCGGCGACCAGCTCCACGGTGACGGCGACAGCGACCTGATCGCCGGGGACAACGCCCGCTTCGCGCCGGCGGACGCCGACGCGACCCGGGTGACCCAGGGCCGGGCCGGCCCGCCGCGCAAGGTGACCCTGCTCGACCTCGGGTTCGCCCCGGCGGCCGGCACCAGCGGCGGCGACCTGATCTTCGGTGGGGACTCCGACGACGTCATCTTCGGCCAGGGCGGGCCCGACCGGGTGCACGCCGACGGCGGCGCCGACTTCGCCGAGGGCGGTCCCGGCACCGACTGGGTCGAGGGCAACCACGGCGACGACGACCTCGTGGGTGGTTCCAGCACCGCGTACGACGGAACCGGAGCGGCCACCACGGGTCAGCCGGACACCGCGGACGCCGTCTTCGGCGGCCCCGGGTCCGACGCCGTCATCGGCGACAACGGCGCGGTGCTGCGCCCGCTCGCCGGCGAGCAGCCGACCTCGGCGACCGTCCGGGTCGGTGCCGGCGGCACCCTCTTCGGCCCGCGGATCGTGGTGCTGCTGGACCGGGCGGCGGCCACCGCCGGCCGGTACGGCGACGACCGGATCAGCGGCGGCGACGGCGTCGACACGCTCTGGGGTCAGGACGGCGACGACGCCCTGACCGGTGACGGCGACGGTGACTACCTGGAGGGCAACGGCGGGGCGGACGTCCTGCGTGGGGACAGCGCCCTCGGGGCGGCGGGACGGGCCACGATCGTCCCGCTGCCCGACCCGGGCTGGCCGGGCGACCCGGCGGCCGTGGCCGACCTCGTCGGCGACGGCACGCCGGCCGGGCAGGACGACCTGATCGGCGGCAGCTCGGCCCCGGGCTTCCGGGACACCGGGGACGTGATCGAGGGCAACGGCGCCGACGACGTGCTCCTCGGCGACAACGGGTCGCTGCTGCGGACCGTGACCGTGGTCCAGGGCAGCCCGACCGAGCGGGTCTACACCGAGCGGTACCCGACCGGCGCCGTGCCGGCCGACGCCACCCGGGCCCGTACCCACGATCCGGCCCTGCCCGGCCCGTCCACCCGGTTCTGCACCACCGCCCAGGCCACCTGCGAGCCGGCCGGCGCGTTCGGCGGCGACCAGCTCTACGGCGACGCCGGCAACGACGGCGTCTGGGGTCAGGACGGCGACGACACGATCCGCGGCGGCGACGGCGACGACGACCTCCTCGGTGAGCTCGGCGCCGACACCCTGTACGGCGACGACGGCCGGGACGCCATCCTCGGCGACCGGGGCGGCGTGGTGAGCCAGTACCTCAACCCCGACGACGTGGCGGCGCTGGGCTTCACCACCACGCTGTCGTCGGTGCCGCAGGAGACGTACACCGGATTCCGGGCCGGTGCCTACGACCGGCGCGTGGATCTGCTGCACGACACCGACGGGGACGCCTGGATCGGCAGCTCCACCTCGGCGCCGATGCCGCACTCGGGGTTGACCGCCGGCTCGGGGGACCGCGTCCGGGGCGGTGCCGGGGCGGACAACATCCACACCGGGTTCGGTGACGACGTCGCCAACGGCGACAGCGGCGGCGACCAGCTGTTCGGGTCGGAGGGGTCGGACGTGCTGTGGGGCGGCAAGGGCTGCGACCCGGTGCTTGACGCGGCCAACCCGCAGTGCCAGGTGGACGGCGTCTTCAGCGCCGCCGCCCGAGGTGACAGCGACCAGTACGTCGACCACCTCTTCGGCGGCGCCGGGGCGACCGACGGCCCGGCCGTGACCGCGGTGCTCAGTTCCGACCTGCTGGACTTCCGTCCCCGCGGGTCGTACCCGGACAACTGCGCGGCCGGGGCCTGGCCCGTGGACCTGGCCTCGGGCACGGTCGACCCGTGCCTGTGGTTCGAGATGACGAACCTGGACAACGACGCCGTGGCCGACAACCAGCACCACCACGGCACCGACTGGATGTACGGCGGCTGGGACCGGGACGTGTTGCAGGGTGACGTGACGGCGAACGGCCCGAACAACGGTGACCGGCTCTTCGACTGGAACGGCGCCTACAACCTGTTCACCCACTGCAACTCGGCCTACGGCGGGTTCAACGACGTCCGCCAGCACAGCCCGGCCATGCAGGAGTTCCTGACCAGCCTGGCCTGGGCCTCCGGCGCCGGTCGGAGCGCGACCGACGTGACCACGGCCGGCACCTCGGCGTTCCTCGAGTTGTCGTACGTCTACCCGCGCGACAACCGCGAGCAGGGCGCCGGGGTGGCGTTCCCCGGCACCCCGGGGCACTTCGACCAGCCGTCCTGCACGGACTGACCGTCCGACCGGATCGGGGCCCGGCTCTCCCGTGGGAGGGTCGGGCCCCGCCCGGCGCCGTCCAGGTGGGACGCGGCGCGCCTCCGACGAGCGGGTGCCGCCCGTCGACCGCCCGCCCTGGCAGCAGGCGGCCACGCCCCGTTCCCGCCGGCGCCATGCCCCGTCCCCGCCGGCGCCATGCCCCGTCCCCGCCGGCGCGTCGCACCGGCATGTCGTCGGGCACCCTGGGCACAATCGCCTCATGGAGAAGCCCCGGACAGTGTCGGCCGACGAGTGGCAGCAGGCCCGTGACGACCTGCTGAAGGCCGAGAAGGAGCTGACCCGCGCGCAGGACGCGCTCGCCGCCCGGCGTCGTCGCCTCCCGATGGTCAGGTTCGACAGTGGCCACCGCTTCCACACGCCCACCGGCCCGGCCACCCTGCTCGACCTGTTCGAGGGCCGCAGCCAGCTCGTGGTCTACCAGTTCATGGACAACGGCCCCGACCACCACTGCCCCGGGTGCACCTGGTTCACCGACAGCGTCCCCGTGACCGGGCCGGCGCGGCTGGCGGAGCGGGGGATCAGCTGGGCGACCGTGTCGGACATGCCGCTGGCGCAGATCGAGGCGTACAAGGCGCGTCGCGGCTGGACCCTGCCGTTCGTCTCGTCGCACGGCACGTCGTTCGCGGCGGACTGCGGGGCGGAGCGCGGCTTCATGCTCAGCGTCTTCCTGCGCGACGGCGCGGACGTCTACCGGACGTACAACACGACGGCGCGCGGCGTCGACCGGCTCGTCTTCGTCAACAGCATCCTCGACCTCACCCCGTACGGCCGCCAGGAGGACTGGGAGGACTCCCCGCCCGGCTGGCCGCAGCAGCCCACCTACGGCTGACGGCTCGGGCCGGCGGCGCACCTGGACAGCGTGGCGGTGGGCCGATCGCCACTGCGTACACCGGTCGGTGGTCACATGATCGTGAATCCTGGCAGGGTTGGGGCATGGCTGCGCTGCTCCGCTCACGTCTGACCGACTGGACCGTCTCCGTACCGCTGCTCGCGGTCGTGGCGTTGATCCTCACCTGGGGACGCGACCTACCCGGTCCTGTCGTCGTGGTGGTGGCCGCGTTCCTGGCCGGAGCGGTGCTGGCAGCCGTCCACCACGCCGAGGTGGTCGCGCACCGGGTGGGGGAGCCGTACGGCTCGCTGCTCCTCGCCGTGGCCGTCACCGTCATCGAGGTCGCGCTGATCGTCACCCTCATGATCAGCGGCGGCGAGAAGACGCAGTCCCTCGCGCGGGACACCGTCTTCGCCGCCGTCATGATCACGTGCAACGGCATCCTCGGGTTGTCGCTGCTGATCGGCGCGCTGCGCCGCAAGGTGGCGGTGTTCAACTCCGAGGGCACCGGTGGCGCGCTGGCCACCGTGACCACCCTCGCGGCCCTGAGCCTCGTGGTGCCGACCTTCACCACCAGCCGGCCGGGTCCACAGTTCAGCCCCGCCCAGCTGGCCTTCGCCGCCGTGGCGTCGCTCGCGCTCTACGGCCTGTTCGTGATGGTGCAGACCGGCCGCCACCGCGACTACTTCCTGCCGGTCACCACCGAGGGGCGGGTGGTGGATGCCGACGGGCACGCCGCGCCGCCGTCGAACCGGGCCGCCCTGCTCAGCCTCGGCCTGCTGCTGGTGGCGCTGGTCGCCGTGGTCGGTGACGCCAAGGCGGTGTCCCCGGCGATCGAGTCCGCCGTCGCCGGGGCGAACCTGCCGCAGTCCTTCGTCGGCGTAGTCATCGCGCTGCTGGTGCTGCTGCCCGAGACGATCGCCGCCGCCCGGGCGGCCCGCCGCGACCGGGTGCAGATCAGCCTGAACCTGGCGCTGGGCTCGGCCATGGCCAGCATCGGGCTGACCATCCCGGCGATAGCGCTGGCCTCGATCTGGCTGGAGGGGCCGCTCCTGCTCGGCCTCGGCGGCACCCAGCTCACCCTGCTCGCCCTCACCGTCGTCACGGGTGTGCTGACCGTGGTGCCGGGGCGGGCCACCGTGCTCCAGGGCGGCGTGCACCTGGTGCTGCTCGCCGCGTTCGTGTTTTTGGCCGCCAGCCCCTGACCACCCCGGCCCCGGCGGTGGGGCTCAGGCGTCGTCGAGGCGGGCGGCGCGGGCATGCCCGACCGGCGTCGCGGGCTGCGGCCGGGCATGACCCGCGGACCGCCGGGGTACTGCACACGGCATCGCCGAAGCCGGGAGGGCGCAGTGACGACGCGCGTGGGACGCCGGCCGCCGAGCGCGCTCGCCGGCCTCGCGGTGGCTCTCGTCGTGGCGGCCGGGTGCGTGGTCGGCGGGACGTCCGAGCCTGCGGGGCAGGACCCCGACGGGACGGCCCCGCCCGGCGCCGCGCAGACCCGCGCCGACGGCACCACCAGCGTCGAGGAGTTCCAGCGGGACGTCACGGACGCGCGGCGCATCGCCGAGCGGTACTGGGCCGACCGGTTCCGCGCCTCGGGGGAACGGTTCCGCCCGATCCGGCAGGTCGTCCCGTACCAGCGCGACGGCGAGGTGTCCTGCGGCGGGCAGGTCCTGCCGCGCAACAACGCGATCTACTGCTCGGCCGGCGACTTCATCGCCTATGACGTGAACTGGTCGGTCGGGGCGTTCCGCCAGGTAGGCGACGCGTTCGTGTTCTACCTGCTCGGCCACGAGTACGCCCACGGCATCCAGACCCGGCTCGGCATCCAGTACCGCTTCACCATCGAGCAGGAACTCCAGGCCGACTGCATGGCCGGGGCGTACCTGGGTGATTCGGTGCGCTCGGGGGCGCTGGAGCTCGACGACGGCGACCTGGAGGAGTTCCGCGAGGGGCTGCTCGCCGTCGGCGACGACCCCGGTCAGCCATGGTTCGCCGAGGGCTCGCACGGCACCGCCGAGCAGCGCACCGAGGCCTTCTTCCGCGGCTACGAGCAGTCCCTGGGCGCCTGCGGCCTCGGCTGAGCGGGACCCGAAGTTCGCCCGGCACCGGGGCGACGGCGACCGGCGTCGTCCGGCCTCGACGCCGCCCGCAACCCGTCGGCCAGGTCACGCCGGCGGCACCTGGGCGCGCCGCCGGCGTCCCGGCTGAGAGGATTCCCGGGTACGCCACCCGAGGGAGGATGTTCTGAGCAGCCACCACCCCGCCGCCGTGCTCTTCGACATGGACGGCACCCTGGTCGACAGCGAGAAGCTGTGGGACGTCGCGCTGCGCGAGCTGGCGGCCGAGTACGGCGCCACCCTCTCCGAGGCGGCCCGCAAGGCGATGGTCGGCACCAGCATGGCCGCGTCGATGCGTATTCTGCACGACGACCTGGGCCAGCCGCACCGTGACCCCGACGTCAGCGCGGCGTGGATCAACGCCCGGATCCTGGAGCTGTTCCGCACCGGGCTGCGCTGGCGTCCCGGCGCGCTGACGCTGCTGCGGGCGGTCCGCGCGGCGGACATCCCGACGGCGCTGGTGACCTCCAGCGTCCGGCCCCTGGTGGAGGTCGCGCTGGACACCCTCGGGCGGGACAGCTTCGACGTGGTGGTCTGCGGCGACGAGGTCGACGCGGCCAAGCCGCACCCGGAGCCGTACCTGACCGCCGCCCGGCTGCTCGACGTGCCGATCGCCCGCTGCGTGGCGATCGAGGACTCGCCGACCGGGGTGGCCAGCGCGCTCGCCGCCGGCGCGGCGGTGCTGGCCGTGCCGGCGGAGGTGCCGATCGGGCGGCTGGACGGCGTACACCAGCTGGAGAGCCTGACCGGCGCGGACCTGGAGCTGCTGGCGGCCCTGCTCGGCGCGCCGCCGGCCGGCGTCTGACGCGACGAGGGGCCCCGCCGGTCGGCGGGGCCCCTCGTCGTGCCTGGTGGGTCAGTCGTGGGCGATGGCGCCCAGGACGTTGATCCGGGCGGCCCGGACCGCCGGCAGCACCGCGGCGATGACCCCGATGATCGCGGCCAGGCCGAGGAAGACCCCCATCTGGGACCAGGGCAGCACCAGGTCGGTGATCCCCTCGTCCCGCAGCGCCTCGACCACGGCCGCGCCGAGGCCGCTGCCGACGGCGACGCCGAGCAGCGCGCCGAAGACCGAGATCACCACCGCCTCCACGGTGACCATCCGCATGGTCTGCGCCCGGCGCAGACCGATGGCCCGCAGCAGCCCCAGCTCCCGGGTGCGCTCCAGCACCGACAGCGCCAGGGTGTTGATGATGCCGAGCACGGCGATGACGATGGCCAGCGCCAGCAGGATCTGGATCATCGTGAGCAGGCCGTCGAGCTGGCCGGCCTGCTGGTCTATGAACGCCTCCCGGTCGGCCACCGACACCTCTGGGGAGTCGGCCAGCAGCGCCTCGATCTGCGGCTGCACGTCGGCGACCCGGGTGCCCGGGGCCAGCTGGATGAAGCCCTGGATCGGCTGCGGGATGGCGAAGTCGCGCGCCGCCTGCGGCGGCAGCACCACCTGGTTGGTCAGCTCGGAGCTGGCGTAGATGCCGGTCACCGTGTAGGTCCGCGCCTCGCCCCGGGCCAGCTGCACCGGCACCTGGGAGCCGACGGAGAGCCCGCGCGACTCAGCGGTGTCCGAGCTGACCAGCATCTCGTCCGGCGCGAGCCGGTCGATGTTCCCGGCGGTGGCCTCGGCGCCGAAGATCGTGCGCAGTGCGGCGACGTCGCTGCTCGCCCCCACCCAGGTGCGTTTGCCGCCGACCACCGCCATGTCGCCGTACTCGCCGTCGGCGAGGCGCACCCCGGGGATCGCCGCGGCCTTCTCCAGCACCCCCGAGTCGAAGCTCGGCGGCCGGGGGCCGCTCTGTGCCCCGGAGATCACCAGCTCCGCCTTGAGCGTGTCCTGGGTGAGCGCGCTGATGCTGCTCTTCGCCGAGTCCAGGATCACGGTCACCCCGGTGACCAGGGCGATGCCCACCATCAGCGCCGCGGCGGTGATGGCCGTGCGGCGCGGGTTGCGGCCGGAGTTGAGCCGACCCAGCTTGCCCGGCACGGACCAGGCGAAGATCGCGCCGAGCAGGCTCACCACCGGGCGGCTGATCAGCGGGGTCAGCAGCGCCACGCCGATGAAGGCGAACAGCACGCCGCCGAGGATGGTGGCCAGCGTGTTGCCCCCGGCGTTGCCCGTGAGCCCCAGGGCCAGCAGCCCGGCGCCGACGGCGGTGACGATCCCGCCGGCCACGGTGACCTTGGTCAGCGGGCGGTCCGGGTTGGCCACGTCCTGCATCGCCGCGATCGGCGGGATCCGGGACGCCCGCAGCGCCGGCAGCAGCGCCGCCACCACGGTGATCACCAGGCCGACGGCGAACGCGCCGATCACCGCGGACAGCGGCACGCCGACCCCGGCCAGGGTCAGCCCGCCGGCGAAGGTGCTGAACAGGTACGCCAGCAGCGCGCCGATGCCGATGCCGGCGCCGAGGCCGAGCACCGAGGCGATCAGCCCCACCGCGATGGCCTCCAGCACCACCGACCCGATGATCTGCCGGCCGCTGGCCCCGATGGCGCGCATCAGCGCCAGCTCGCGGGTGCGCTGCGCCACGATGATCGAGAAGGTGTTGAGGATCAGGAAGGTGCCCACCAGCAGCGCCACCGCGGCGAAGCCGAGCAGGATCCGGTTGAAGAAGGACAGCGCCTCCTTCATGCTGGCCGCCGCCTCCTCGGAGAGCTGCTCGCCGGTCTTGACCTCGTAGTCGGCGCCCACCGCGGCGGCCACGGCGTCGCGCAGCGCCTCGTCCGACATCCCGCCGGCGGCGGTGACCGTGATGCTGCTGAAGGTGTCCGGCGCGCCGAGCATCAGCCGTTGCGCGACGGGCGTGGTGAACATGATCTCGTTGGCGCCGCCGATGGAGTCCCGGCCGCCGCTGTAGCCGAAGACGCCGACGATGGTGAACTCCTGCTTCGGCTGGAGGGTCAGCACGCCGACCCGGTCACCGACCTTCACCTTGCCGGCCGTGGCCAGCGCCTTGTTGACCACGATCTCGTCGTCGGCCTGCGGCGCCCGTCCCTCGCGCAGTTGCACCAGGTCGTTCTCGCCGGTCCAGTTCTCGCCCAGTTGCGGCGGACCGAACGAGGTGACCACCTTGCCGTTGCTGCCGATCAGCCGTGCCCCGTCGACGCCGACCACGCCGGTCGCCTCGGCCACGCCGGGCACCGCCCGGACCTTGTCCAGGGTGGCCGCCGGCAACGGCTGGGCCGCCTGCATGCCCTCGGCCTCGGCGACGTCGATCTTCGGCTTGGCGGCGACGTTGACGTCCACCCCCTCGTACGCGTCGGCGAAGATCGAGTCGAACGAGCGGCCGAGCGTGTCGGTGAGCACGAACGCGCCGGAGACGAACATGACGCCCAGCACCACGGCCAGGCCGGAGAGGATCAGCCGGACCTTGCGGGCCAGCAGGCTCTTCAGAGTCGCCCGGAACATCAGCGGGCCACCTCGGTGGGGGTGTCCAGCTTCTTCATCGTGTCCAGCACGGTGTCGGCGGTCGGCTCGATCAGCTCGGAGACGATCTGCCCGTCGGCGAGGAAGACCACCCGGTCGGCGTACGCGGCGGCGGTCGGGTCGTGGGTGACCATGACGATCGTCTGCCCGTGCTCACGCACCGAGTTGCGCAGGAAGTTGAGCACCTCCGCGCCGGAGCGGGAGTCGAGGTTGCCCGTCGGCTCGTCGGCGAAGATCACCTCGGGGCGGGAGACCAGCGCGCGGGCGCAGGCCACGCGCTGCTGCTGCCCGCCGGAGAGCTGCGCCGGGCGGTGGCCCAGCCGGTCCTGTAGCCCCACCGTGGCGATGACCGTGTCGTACCAGGCCGGGTCCGGCTTGCGCCCGGCGATCGACAGCGGCAGCAGGATGTTCTCCTTCGCCGTCAGGGTCGGCAGCAGGTTGAACTGCTGGAAGATGAAGCCGACCTTGTCCCGGCGCAGCTTGGTCAGGCCCGCGTCGCCCAGGCCCGTGACGGTGGTGTCGCCGATCGACACCGTGCCGCGGGTGACCGAGTCGAGGCCGGCGAGGCAGTGCATCAGCGTCGACTTGCCCGAGCCCGACGGGCCCATGATCGCCGTGAACCGGCCCCGCTCGAACTCCGCGCTGACCCCCCGCAGCGCGATGACCTGCGCCTCGCCGCTGCCGTACACCTTCCACACGTCGTTCGCCCGGGCCGCGGCCTGCGCCTGCTGGCCTACCGTCGCGGTCACGTCATCTACCTCTTCCGTCTGTTTTTGATATCCGCGCCGCCCCCGCTGGTCCGGCGCGGCAGTCTCCATCATCGGTGCTTGTCGGCGCCGATCCGTCCGACTCCGGGCGGAGCCGGTGCCTATTTCGCGGGTGCGGGTGCCCCCGACCCCGGCTCAGGGTTGCCCCTGACCCGGCGTCCGGTCGATCGCATTTCCCGCCCGTCGGGGACCGATCCTGCACAGTGACGCCACGTCAGGGTCAACCGCGCCGCGCCATCTCCGGTCACGGTAGGTGACGACGGCAACGGCGCCTCCCGGCCGCGGGGAATCTTCGGGTACGCCTGCGAAAACAGCCAGGGCGGGCGCCACTACGCCCGGGGGCGGACCAGACCCGACTCGTACGCCAGTACCACGGCCTGCACCCGGTCGCGCAGCCCCAGCTTGGTCAGCACGTGCCCCACGTGGGTCTTGATGGTGGTCTCGCTGACCGACAGCGCCCGGGCGATCTCGGCGTTGGACAGCCCCCGGGCCACCTGCACCAGCACCTCCCGTTCCCGCTCCGTCAGCGCGCCGAGGCCCTTGGGCGGGGAAGCTGCCGGGTCCGGCAGCAGGTCTGCGAACCGGTCCAGCAGTCGCTTGAGGATCCGGGGCGCCACCACCGCGTCCCCGGCCGCCACCGTGCGGATCGCGGTGACCAGGTCGTCGGCCGGCACGTCCTTGGCCAGGAAGCCGCTCGCCCCGGCCCGCAGCGCCCCCACCACGTACTCGTCCAGGTCGAAGGTGGTCAGGATCAACACCCGCACCGGCAGCCGGGCGTCGACGATCGCCCGGGTCGCCGCGACCCCGTCCATCCGCGGCATCCGGATGTCCATCAGTACCACGTCGGGCAGCAGCCGGCGCGACAGGTCCACCGCCTCGACGCCGTCCCCGGCCTCGGCCACGATGTCCAGGTCGTCCTCCGTGCCGAGCACCATCCGGAAGCCGGTACGCAGCAACGGCTGGTCGTCGGCGAGCAGGATGCGCACCGGCCGCCGCGCCGGCACCGTCGCCTCGGTCACCTGTTGCCCCCGTCCCTGGTCCCCGGCCACGCCGTCACCCCGTTCCGCGGCCCGGCCGCGATTCTCCCGTACGCCCCCGAGCCGGTCATGCCGCCACCGCGCCACGGCCTTCCACCGGGATCCGCGCGGAAACCCGGAAGCCGCCGCCGGGGCGTGCCCCGGTGCGCAGGACCCCACCGTAGAGGGCGACCCGTTCCCGCATCCCGACCAGGCCGTGCCCGATCCGGTCGCCGCCCGGCCCTGGGCCGCGCCCGGTGTCGGCCACCTCGACGCCGACCACGCCCTCGTCGAAGGTCAGCCGCACCTCCGCCGTGGCCGTGCCGGCGTGCTTGAGCGCGTTGGTCAGCGCCTCCTGGGCGATCCGGTAGAGGGTCAGCGCCACCCCCTCCTCCAGCGCCCCCGGGGTGCCCTCGATCCGCAGCGTCACCGGCAGGCCGGCCTCGCGCACCTGGTCGACCAGGGCCTCGATGCCGGCGAGTCCCGGCTGCGGGGCCAGGTCGGCGGCCGGCTCGGCGTCGGTACGCAGCACGTCCAGCAGCCGGCGCAGCTCCCGCAGGGTGGCCCGGCTGGTCGCCTCGATGGTGGCGATCGCCCCGTCGGCCGCGTCCGGGTCCTTCGGCAGCACCCGGCGGGCGCCGGTGGCCAGCACCCCCATCACGCTGACGTGGTGCGCGACGACGTCGTGCAGCTCCCGGGCGATGCGGCGGCGCTCGTCGGCGACCGCCTGCTCGGCGAGTGAACGCTGGTTTTCCTCGGCGGCCCGGGCCCGCTCCCGCAGCGCCTCCGTGGCGGCCCGGCGCCCGTGCACGGCCCGGCCCACCGAGTACGACACCGCCCCCGTCAGCAAGCTGTTCACCACCAGGTACGCGGAGCTGACGCCCTCCATCACCCCGTCCAGGGATGCGGTTGCGTTCACCACCGCGGCCGGCAGCCAGAGCGCCAGGGCCGCCGCGACCGCCGTCCGGAGCGGCCGGGTCGCGGCCACCGTGTAGGTGAGCACCAGCAAGGTCAGGCCCTGCGCGGCCGGCGTCAGGTCGAGCAGGACGGGCAGCGCCAGCGTCGCCACCGCCGCGGCGACGGCGGGCCACGGCGCGACCCGGCGCAGCGCCACCGGCGCGGCGCAGACCGGGCTCCAGGCCAGCGTCGCCAGCAGGTGCGGCGGCCAGTAATCGCGGGGGGTGAGGAAGGTGAACACGATCTCCGCCCCGACGAGCCCGACGGCGAGGAGAGCGTCCGCGGCGAGCGGGTGCCGGCGCAGCCACGCCTTCGGGCCCGAAGTCATACCGCGACGCTAGCCGCCGCCACGCCGGATTGATCGTCGCCGACGGTGAGCCCGGCCTCATCCCTGAGGAGGAGACCGCCTCCACCGCGCCAGGGCCCGCCCGCCGCCCGCCGGCTCCCCGGTCCGGGCACCCGGGCGGCTCGCCGGCCCTCGCGCCCGCCGGCTCCCCGGGCCGTGCGCCCGGTGGTCCGCCGGCCCGCGCACCCGGTCGCTCACCGGTCCGTGCGGTCGCTGCGCCACCGGTCGACCGTGGGCATCCCCCTGACGACGTGGGGCCGCGGTCGCGTGCGGCGGCGTCACTCGTCGGCGCCGGGGGCCGCCGGGCGGGACCGGGCGTCGCGCAGCGGATCCGTCGCCACCTGCGTCGGGAACGGCGGCGGGGTGCCGCCGAAGCTCGGGCAGAGGGCCTGATGGCTGCACCAGTCGCAGAGCCGGCTCGGCCGGGGACGGAAGTCCTGCCGGGCGGTCGCCTGCTCGATCGCCCGCCACAGGGCCACCACCGTGCGCTCGAAGCGGAGCAGCTCCTCGGCGTCCGGGGCGTAGTCGCAGACCTCCGCGTCCTTGAGGTAGAGCAGCCGCAGCACCCGGGGGACCACGCCCCGGGTGCGCCACAGCACCAGCGCGTAGAACTTGAGCTGGAACAGCGCCCGCGCCTCGAACGCCTCCCGGGGCGCGCCGCCGGTCTTGTAGTCGACCACCCGCAGCGCGCCGTCCGGCGCCACGTCGAGCCGGTCGAGATAGCCCCGGATCAGCAGCTCCTCGTCGACCACCGCCGAGATCAGGCTCTCCCGCTCGGCCGGCTCCAGCCGGCGCGGGTCCTCCACCGCGAAGTAGCCCTCCAACAGCGCGGCGGCCGAGCGGAGGAACTCGGCCGCGGCCGGGGTGCCGCCGTCGGCGAACAGCCCCGCCAGCTCCGGCTGCTCGGTGACCAGCCGGTCCCACTGCGGGGCCACCAGGTCGCCCGCCGCCGTCGGGGTGCGCGCGCCGGCGGGCAGGTCGAACAGCCGCTCCAGCACGGCGTGCACCAGCGTGCCCCGGGCCTGCTCGACGGTCGGCCGCTCCGGCAGCCGGTCGATGCTGCGGAACCGGTAGAGCAGCGGGCAGGTCTTGAAATCCGCCGCCCGCGACGGCGACAGCGAGGCCCGCACCGTCGCCGGCACCTCGGCCGGGGTCGCGGGCTGCTGCGTGGTCACCGGTTCCGCCGTCATGCCCGGAAGGTTAGGGCACCGGTGTGACACCTCCGCCGTCGCCGCTCCGGCGCATGATCCCCCGCCGCGTAGCATCGGTCCGATGGAGCAGACGAGGCAACCGCGGCGCCGGCCCGACCCGCGGCCCGGCCTGACCGTGGGCCGGGTCTTCGGGGTGCCGCTGCACCTCAACGGCTCGATGGTCCTGCTCACCCTGCTGGTGACCGTGCTGTACGCGGAGTTCGCCCGCCGCCAGCTCGACCTGTCCCAGCTCGCCGGCTACCTGATCGGCTTCGGCTTCGTGGTCTCCCTGCTCGGCTCGGTGCTCCTGCACGAGCTCGGCCACGCCCTGACCGCCCGCCGGTACGGCATCGGTGTGCGCGGCATCACCCTGGAGCTGCTCGGCGGCTACACCGAGATGGACCGCGACGCCCCGTCTCCCCGCGTCGACCTGCTGGTGTCGCTCGCCGGCCCCGCCGTCTCCGCCGTGCTCGGCGCGGTCGCCGTCGCCGCCACCCTCGCCCTGCCCGACCGCACCCTGGCCAACCAGCTCGCGTTCCAGCTGGCGGTGAGCAACGTCATCGTCGCGCTGTTCAACATCCTGCCGGGGCTGCCGCTCGACGGCGGCCGGGCGCTGCGGGCGGCGGTCTGGGCGGTGACCCACGACCGGCACCGGGGCACCGAGGTCGCCGGGTGGGTGGGGCGCGCCGTCGCCGTCGGCACCGCCGCGCTGGTCACCCTGTTCGCCCTCACGGGCGACCTGGCGCCGCTGGCGCTGCCGCTGATGCTGCTCGTCGCGTTCACCCTCTGGCGCGGCGCCGGGCAGTCGATCCGGATGGCGCGGATCAGCCGCCGCTTCCCGCTGATCGACCTGTCCCGGCTGTCCCGGCCGGTGCTCGCCGTGCCCACCGGCACGCCGCTGGCCGAGGCGCAGCGCCGGGCCACCGGCGCCACGCCGGGCGCCGCGCTCCTGGTCACCGACTCCGCCGGCCGGCCGGTCGCCCTGGTCGACCCCGCCGCGGCGGAGGCCGTGCCGGCGGAACGGCGCCCCTGGCTGGCCGTCGACGCGGTCGCCCGGTCCCTGGCCGACCTGCCCGCCATGCCGGTCGGGCTCGACGGGGAGCGGGTGATGGAGGCGGTACAGACCCACCCGGGCGCGCAGTACGTGGTGACCTCAGGCGAAGATGTCGTCGGCATCCTGCACATCGCGGATCTGGCTCAGCTCCTCGAACCTCAACGGAAGATGAACACGTGACCGCAACTCCCCCCGCCGCCCCGGCCGACCCGGGCACCGCGGTGCCCGCCGACACCCGGGCGCTGCCCCCCGTGCACCGCGGGCCGTTCCGGCCCGGCGACCGGGTGCAGCTGACCGACCCCAAGGGGCGGATGCACACGGTCACCCTGGAGCCGGGCAAGGCGTTCCACACCCACCGGGGCATCCTGGAGCACGACACGCTGATCGGCCTGCCCGACGGCAGCGTGGTCACCACCTCCGGCGGCGGCACCGCGTTCCTGGCCCTGCGCCCGCTGCTCTCGGACTACGTGCTCTCCATGCCGCGCGGCGCGCAGGTGATCTACCCGAAGGACTCCGCCCAGATCGTCGCCATGGGCGACATCTTCCCGGGCGCCAAGGTCCTGGAGGCCGGGGCCGGCTCCGGGGCGCTGTCCTGCTCGCTGCTGCGCGCCGTCGGCACCGAGGGCGAGCTGCACTCGTTCGAGGTACGCGACGACTTCGCCCAGATCGCCAAGCGCAACGTCGAGGCGTTCTTCAACGGGCCGCACCCGGCGTGGCACCTGCACGTCGGCGACGTCGCCACCTGCACCGAGACGGGCTTCGACCGGATCATCCTCGACATGCTCACCCCGTGGGAGACCCTCGACATGGTCGAGCGGGCCCTGGTGCCCGGCGGCGTGTTCATCGGTTACGTCGCCACCACCCCGCAGCTGTCCGAGCTGGTCGAGGCGCTGCGCGAGCGCGGCGGCTGGACGGAGCCGCGCGCCTGGGAGTCGCTGGTGCGCGACTGGCACGCCGAAGGACTGGCGGTGCGCCCGGACCACCGCATGATCGCGCACACCGCGTTCCTGGTGTCCGCGCGTAAGCTCGCTCCGGGCGTCACCGCGCCGCCGCGACGCCGCAAGCCCAGCAAGGGCGCCGAGGCGTACGCCGAACGTCGGCAGGCGCTGCGCGAGGCGGAGGCGGTCCGACAGGCCGCCGCCGCGCGGGCCGCCGCGGCGGAGCCGGCCGCGGCCGGGGACACGACGCAGCCGTGACCGTGGAACGAGGCGGCTGGGAGTGAGCGGACGGAACCTGCCGGCCGGTGCGGGCCGGTGGCACGGCTACGGGGAGGTGGCATGAACCGGCCGGGTTTCGGCGGCGGAGACCTGCCGGCGGTGTTCCCGGACTGGTCGCCCTACCAGGACCTCGAATCGGCGGCCCGCGCCTACCTGCGCGACCCCGACGTCGCCCTGGAGGCGCTGGGCGGGGTGCTGCGCGGTGCGTCGGTGCTCGGCTTCACCCTGGAACGCTTCGTCAACGAGGTCAACGGGGTGTGGCAGGAGGTCGTGGTCTGCGACGGCAGCCGGCTCGTCCTCTGGCACGGCGAGGACGTGCCGCCGGGGGAGGGGCCACCCGGGTCGATGACGTCCTCGCTGCGGGTGGTGCCGGTCTCCACGGTCACCGAGGTCGGCTGCCGGCGCCGGCTCACCCGCGACGACAACGGCGGCATCCGGGTCGACAGCATCGACGTCTACCTGCTGCTGACCTCGCTCGACGAGGCGCCGCCCAGCGACGAGGCGGTGGGCGCGCCCCGGCACGACGCGCTGCGCTTCGGCAAGACCCTCGACGACGGTGGCGCGGGGCAGATCGCCCGGCTGGAGGAGTTCGCCCGCCTGGTCGCCTCGGTGGTCGGCCGCCCGATGCTCTGAGGCGTACGCTCGGCAGCCCTCCCGCCCGCCCCCTCGGCGGCGCGGGAGGGCGGGGCGCTCAGTCCTCCTCGGCCTCCGGGCCGGCGACCTCGACGCCGTCGCTGCCGCGTACGACGTGGATGCACTCGCCCGGGCACTCCTTCGCCGAGTCGATCACCTCGAGGCGCAGGTGCTCGGGCACGTCGACCCGGCTGCCCGGCGCGAGCCGCAGCTCACCGTCGGGGCCCTTGACGTAGGCGAGCCCGTCGACGTCGAACTCGAAGACCTCCGGCGCGTACTGCACGCAGAGCCCGTCGCCCGTGCAGAGATCCTGGTCCACCCAGACCTGTAGCTGGTCGGTCATGACCTCCGCCACGGCGCACCCCCCATGTTCTCCCGTCCCACGCCCCGACGGTACCCGAACGCCCGGACCGGCCCCCGGGGCCACCCTTGGCGATCAAGGTTCGGTGACGAGCGCGTTGCGTGGGACCGAATCGGCCTCATAGCGGCTAGTGTTAGGGCAGAACGTTCAAGCCCCCCGGGGAGGTGGGACGTGGCACGCAGCGACGACGCGGACTCGCGCGCCGCACGGTGGGAGAAGGAGGCCCACGATCTCTCCACGCAGGTCGCGTTCCTTCAAGAGGAACTCGCTCTGGTGCGGCGCAAGTTGACCGAAAGCCCCCGACACGTCCGGCAGCTCGAAGAGCGGCTGGCGGCCACCCAGGCACAGTTGGCGCGGCTGACCGAGAACAACGACCGGCTCGTGAGCACCCTCAAGGAGGCCCGCGCGCAGATCGTGACGCTCAAGGAGGAGATCGACCGCCTCGCGCAGCCACCGAGTGGCTACGGCGTCTTCCTCGCGCGGCACGACGACGGCACGGTGGACGTGTTCACCGGCGGACGCAAGCTCCGGGTCGCCGTCTCGCCCTCGCTGGACGTCGCCGAGCTGCGGCGCGGCCAGGAGGTCCTGCTCAACGACGCGCTCAACATCGTCGACGCGTTCGGCTACGAGCGGGTCGGCGAGGTGGTCATGCTCAAGGAGATCCTCGCGGGTCCCGACGGCAGCCCGGGCGACCGGGCGCTGGTGGTCTCGCACTCCGACGAGGAGCGGATCGTGCACCTCGCCGAGACCCTGATCGGCTCGCCGATCCGGGCCGGCGACTCGCTCATGATCGAGCCCCGCTCGGCGTACGCCTACGAGCGGATCCCGAAGAGCGAGGTCGAGGAGCTGGTCCTGGAGGAGGTGCCCGACGTCGACTACACCGACATCGGCGGCCTCCACGCCCAGATCGAGCAGATCCGCGACGCGGTGGAGCTGCCCTTCCTGCACGCCGATCTGTTCCGGGAGCACCAGCTCCGCCCGCCGAAGGGCATCCTGCTCTACGGCCCGCCCGGCTGCGGCAAGACGCTGATCGCCAAGGCGGTGGCCAACTCGCTGGCGAAGAAGATCGCCGAGCGGGAGGGCAAGGAGCGGCACACCAGCTTCTTCCTCAACATCAAGGGCCCGGAGCTGCTCAACAAGTACGTCGGCGAGACCGAGCGGCACATCCGGCTGATCTTCCAGCGGGCCCGCGAGAAGGCCGGCGAGGGCACTCCGGTCATCGTGTTCTTCGACGAGATGGACTCGGTGTTCCGGACCCGGGGCTCCGGTGTCTCCTCCGACGTGGAGAACACGATCGTCCCGCAGTTGCTCAGCGAGATCGACGGCGTGGAGGGCCTGGAGAACGTCATCGTCATCGGCGCCTCCAACCGGGAAGACATGATCGACCCGGCGATCCTGCGTCCCGGTCGGCTCGACGTGAAGATCAAGATCGAGCGGCCGGACGCCGAGGCAGCCAAGGACATCTTCTCCAAGTACATCCTCTCCGGGCTGCCCCTGCACCCGGACGACCTGGCCGAGCACGGCGGCGACCCCCAGGCCACCGTCGCGGCCATGATCGACGCGGTCGTGCTGAGGATGTACTCGGAGACCGAGGAGAACCGCTTCCTCGAGGTCACCTACGCCAACGGCGACAAGGAAGTCCTCTACTTCAAGGACTTCAACTCCGGCGCGATGATCCAGAACATCGTCGACCGGGGCAAGAAGATGGCCATCAAGGAGTTCCTCACCTCCGGCCGCAAGGGCCTGCGCCTGCAGCACCTCCTCGACGCCTGCGTCGACGAGTTCCGGGAGAACGAGGACCTGCCCAACACCACCAACCCCGACGACTGGGCCCGCATCTCCGGCAAGAAGGGCGAGCGGATCGTCTACATCCGCACGCTCGTCTCCGGCGGCAAGGGCGCGGAGGCCGGCCGGTCGATAGAGACGGCCAGCAACACCGGTCAGTACCTCTGACCCACACCCGCACGGGGCCCGCGGCGCGACGCGCCGCGGGCCCCGTCCCGTCCGGACCCACCCGTCCCCGCCCGGCCCGCGCCTGCCGCCCCGGTCCGGCGCGCCCCCATCCGCCGCGCGGCCGACTACGCTCGACGTGACGGGGGACCGGGTCGGGCGAGCGAAGCAGGTAGGTCGATGAGCGTAAGACGGATCATGGGCACCGAGGTCGAGTACGGCATCTCCGTGCCCGGCCAAGCCGGCGCCAACCCCATGGTCACCTCCTCCCAGGTGGTCAACGCCTACGGGGCGCGCCCGGAACTCAACCGGGGCGGCCGGGCCCGCTGGGACTACGAGGAGGAGTCGCCGCTGCGGGACGCGCGCGGTTTCACCTACTCCGGTGCCGCGTACGACCCGGCCGAGGCGCTCGCCGACGAGGACCTCGGGCTGGCCAACGTGATACTCACCAACGGCGCGCGGCTCTACGTCGACCACGCCCACCCGGAATACTCCACACCCGAGGTGACCAACCCGCGGGACCTGGTGCGCTGGGACAAGGCGGGGGAGCGGGTGATGGCCGAGGCGGCCCGCCGCGCCGCCACCATCCCCGGCACCCAGCCCATCCACCTCTACAAGAACAACACCGACAACAAGGGCGCCAGCTACGGCTCCCACGAGAACTACCTGATGCGCCGCCAGACGGCCTTCGCCGACATCGTGGCGTACCTGACGCCGTTCTTCGTGACCCGGCAGATCGTCTGCGGCGCCGGCCGCGTCGGCATCGGGCAGGACGGCGGGCAGAGCGGCTTCCAGATCTCCCAGCGCGCCGACTTCTTCGAGGTCGAGGTCGGCCTGGAGACCACCCTCAAGCGGCCGATCATCAACACCCGCGACGAGCCGCACGCCGACGCCGACAAGTACCGGCGGCTGCACGTCATCATCGGCGACGCGAACCTGTCGGAGATCTCCACCTACCTCAAGGTCGGCACCACCGCGCTGATCCTCACCATGATCGAGGAGAAGGCGCTCGGCTCCGACCTGGGCATCGCCGACCCGGTCAGCGAGCTGCGCGCGGTCAGCCACGACCCGTCGCTCACCCACCTGATGCGGCTGCGCGACGGGCGGCGACTCACCGCCCTGGACGTGCAGTGGGCGTACTACGAGCGGGTGCGGTCCTTCGTGGACGACCGCTACGGCGCCGACGCCGACGAGCAGACCCTGGACGTGCTCGCTCGCTGGGAGGGCGTGCTGGACCGGCTGGGCCGCGACGTCATGCTCTGCGCCGACGAGCTGGACTGGGTGGCGAAGCTGCGGCTGCTGGAGGGCTACCGGGAGCGCGAGAAGCTCGGCTGGGGCTCGCACAAGCTCCAGTTGGTCGACCTGCAGTACTCGGACGTCCGCCCGGAGAAGGGCCTCTACCACCGGCTGGTCTCCCGGGGCGCGATGAAGACCCTGCTCGACGACGAGCAGACCCGCACCGCGATGACCGAGCCGCCGGAGGACACCCGCGCCTACTTCCGCGGCCGCTGCCTGGCCCAGTACGCCTCCGAGGTGGTCGCGGCCAGCTGGGACTCGGTCATCTTCGACGTGGGCCGGGAGTCGCTGGTGCGGGTGCCGATGATGGAGCCCGAGCGCGGCACCCGCAAGCACGTCGGCGCGCTCTTCGACCGCTGCCCCAGCGCGAAGGACCTGCTCGAGACCCTCACCGGCGGCTGATCGGCGTGGACGGATTCCCGCCGCGTGCCGAAGCCGGCGCGCGGCGGGCTTTTCGTCGCCTCCGCGAGGTAAGTTGATCGCAGGCGATCGTGGAGGAGGCAGCAATGGCCACTCGTGACAGCGGCGGGCAGTCGCAGTCGGGCAAGTCCCGGCAGGGCGAGGAGATCGAGGACGTCACCACCGAGGCGAACCCGGAGGTCGCCGAGCGGCACGCCGAGATCACCGAGGACGTCGACGACCTGCTCGACGAGATCGACTCCGTCCTGGAGGAGAACGCCGAGGAGTTCGTGCGCGGTTACGTCCAGAAAGGGGGGGAGTGATACCTTATGTCCGATTCGCCTAGCGCGTCGGACAAGGTGTGCCCCCAGTGTGACCGGTTGCTGCCCGTCGCCGAGTTTCATCGCAACCGGCGGCGGGCGGACGGCCTCGCCTACTACTGCAAGTCCTGTGCGGCGGCCCGCTCCCTGGCGAGCCGCCGCGAGCGCGGCATCGCGCCGCAGAAACGTTCCACCCTGCCGGTCGGAGAGGGCCTGAAGTGGTGCCCGGACTGCGAGCAGGTCAAGCCGATGGACGACTTCCCGAGGACCACCAAGGGCAGCGGGCGGCACAGCTACTGCAAGCCCTGCCACAACGCGCGGGGCAGGGAAACCGCCCAGCGGCTCTACGGCGGCACGCGGGAATACCATCTCCGGCGGCGTTACGGGATCGGGGAGAAGGAGTTCCAGGAGCTCCTGGCCGAGCAGGGCGGTGTCTGCGCGATCTGCGGCACGCCGGACCCCCAACATCTGGACCACGATCATCGCACCGGCTGGGTGCGCGGGATATTGTGCTTCAACTGCAACGGTGGTCTCGGCCAGTTCCGTGACGATCAGTCGCGGCTGGCCGGGGCGATCACATATCTGAGAGGAACCACGTGGCAGCGGGTTTTGATCCATCCGGGCGTCTACCAGATGTGTTCACCAACGCGGGGACGTCCTCCTTCACCTCGTTCCTGAGCAAGGTGGCCCCCGAGATGCTGCCCGGCCGACGGCCGCTGCCGCCGGGCATGGCCGCCGACATGGCGCCACACGCGACGACCATCGTGGCCATCTCGGCCGTCGGCGGCGTCGTGATGGCGGGCGACCGGCGGGCCACCATGGGCAACCTGATCGCCCAGCGCGACATCGAGAAGGTGCACCCGGCCGACGCGTACTCCCTGGTGGGCATCGCGGGCACGGCGGGCATCGGCATCGAGCTGATGCGACTGTTCCAGGTGGAGCTGGAGCACTACGAGAAGATCGAGGGCGCGATGCTCTCGCTCGACGGCAAGGCCAACCGGCTCGCCTCGATGATCCGCGGCAACCTGGGCGCCGCCATGCAGGGCCTGGCGGTGATCCCGCTCTTCGCTGGCTTCGACCTGGCCGCGAAGGACCCGGCGCGGGCCGGCCGCATCTTCAGCTTCGACGTCACCGGCGGCCCGTACGAGGAGACCGGCTACGACGCGATCGGCTCCGGTTCGCTCTTCGCCCGCTCCGCGCTGAAGAAGCGCTTCCAGCCGGGTCTCTCGATCGACGAGGCGGTCCGGCTCGCGGTCGAGGCGCTCTACGACGCGGCCGACGACGACACCGCCACCGGCGGGCCGGACCTGATCCGCCGGATCTACCCGGTGGTGATGACGGCGACGGCGGAGGGCACCCACCGGCTCACCGACGAGGAGATGTCGGCGATCGCCGAGAGCGTGGTCTCCGGCCGGATGGAGAATCCGGGCGGTTGATCCGCTCCCGCCCGCACCAGTCAGCAGCCGTCAGCACAGCGCCCTGAAGGAGAACCGCCGCCGTGGCCATGCAGTTCTACGCCTCGCCCGAGCAGATCATGCGCGACCGCTCCGAGCTGGCCCGCAAGGGCATCGCCCGGGGCCGCAGCGCGGTCGTCCTGAGCTACGAGGGCGGGGTGCTCTTCGTCGCCGAGAACCTCTCCAGCGCCCTGCACAAGGTCAGTGAGATCTACGACCGGATCGGCTTCGCCGCCGTCGGTCGCTACAACGAGTTCGAGAACCTGCGCCGCGCCGGCGTGCGGATGGCCGACCTGAACGGCCTGAGCTACGACCGGCGCGACGTCACCGGCCGGGCCCTGGCGAACGCGTTCGCGCAGACCCTGGGCGCCATCTTCACCGAGCAGTCGAAGCCGTTCGAGGTGGAGATCTGCGTGGCCGAGGTCGGCGCCACCGCCGAGGACGACGAGCTCTACCGGCTCACCTACGACGGCTCCGTCAACGACGAGCCGGGCCGGATGGCGATGGGCGGGCAGGCCGAGGCGATCACCGGCGTGCTGAAGTCCCACCACCGTCCGGACATGTCGCTGGGCGAGGCGGTGAAGGTCGCGGTGCAGGCGCTGGGCAGCGTCGGGGGCGAGGGCGGCGCGTCCCGCACTATCGCCGCGAACCAGTTGGAGGTGGCGGTCCTGGACCGGCGCCGGGTGGGACGGACGTTCCGCCGCATCACCGGGGCGGCGCTGACCGCCCTGCTGGACGGCGGAAAGACCGAGGAGCCGGCCGTGCCGGCCCGTCCGGAGACCCCGACCGCGCCGACCGAGGAGGCGGGGAAGCCCACCACGTCGGCCGGCTCGGCGGACCTGGAGGGCCAGCAGCCGGAGGCCCCCGAGGCGTAGCGGAGTCGGTCGCGCGGGCGTCGGGGCCGTGGGCCCGGGCGCCCGCGGGGTCGTCGTACGCCCGTGGGTCGACGGTGCGGCCGCGGCGGGCCTGTCCCGTCCGGCCCGCCTGGCTCGACCGGGCCGGACGACGCCCGCACCGGCGTGACGCCGTCTTCGTGCCGGTGCGCCCGTGCGGCGGCACGGTCCACCTGGGACGCCGCCGGCGGGCGTACGGCGAGGTCGTGCCCGGGTGACGGCGGGGCCGGCGCGCGCGGCATGGCCCTCGGCGGGCCGGCGGGCGTCCCTGGCGTGAGACGACGTGGTGAGGCTGCCCATCTGGGGCCTCGGGCGGCTAATGTCTCATCATGGAGCGGCGAATCTTCGGCCTTGAGACCGAGTACGGCGTCACCTGCACCTACCGCGGGCAGCGGCGGCTGTCCCCCGACGAGGTCGCCCGGTACCTCTTCCGCCGAGTGGTGTCCTGGGGCCGGTCGAGCAACGTGTTCCTGCGCAACGGCGCCCGGCTCTACCTCGACGTCGGCTCGCACCCGGAGTACGCCACCCCGGAGTGCGACTCGGTGGTGGACCTGGTCGCGCACGACCGGGCCGGCGAGCGGATCCTGGAGGGGCTGCTGGTCGACGCGGAGAAGCGGTTGCACGACGAGGGCATCGCGGGCGAGATCTACCTGTTCAAGAACAACACCGACTCGGCCGGAAACTCGTACGGCTGCCACGAGAACTACCTGGTCTCCCGGCACGGCGAGTTCGGCCGGCTGGCCGACGTGCTGATCCCGTTCCTGGTCACGCGGCAGTTGATCTGCGGCGCGGGCAAGGTGTTGCAGACGCCGCGCGGGGCGGTCTACTGCCTGTCGCAGCGGGCCGAGCACATCTGGGAGGGCGTCTCGTCGGCGACCACCCGGAGCCGGCCGATCATCAACACGCGGGACGAGCCGCACGCGGACGCGGAGCGCTACCGCCGGCTGCACGTGATCGTCGGCGACTCCAACATGAACGAGGTCACCACGCTGCTCAAGGTCGGCACCGCCGACATCGTGCTGCGGATGATCGAGGCCGGGGTGGTGATGCGGGACCTGACGCTGGAGAACCCGATCCGGGCTATCCGCGAGGTGTCGCACGACATCACGGGCCGGCGCAAGGTGCGGCTGTCCTCCGGCAAGGAGGTCAGCGCGCTGGAGATCCAGCAGGAATACCTGGCGAAGGCGACCGAGTTCGTGGAGCGGCGCGGCGGCGACCAGACCGCCAAGCGGGTGGTGGAGTTGTGGGGTCGGGTGCTGCGCGCGGTGGAGACCGGCGACCTGGAACCGGTGGCCCGGGAGATCGACTGGGTGACCAAGCTGCGGCTGATCGAGCGCTACCAGCGCAAGCACGACCTGCCGCTGTCGCATCCGCGGGTCGCCCAGATGGATCTCGCCTACCACGACCTGCGCCGGGGCCGGGGCCTCTACGGGCTGCTGGAGCGGCGCGGCGAGGTGGACCGGGTGGCCACCGACCCGGAGATCTTCGAGGCGAAGGAGACTCCGCCGCAGACGACCCGGGCCCGGCTGCGCGGCGAGTTCATCCGGCACGCCCAGGAGAAGCGGCGTGACTTCACCGTCGACTGGGTGCACCTGAAGCTGAACGACCAGGCGCAGCGCACGGTGCTCTGCAAGGACCCGTTCCGGGCGTACGACGAGCGGGTGGAGCGGCTGATCGCCAGCATGTGACGGTGCGGGCCGGCCCGGTGTGGTGGTGACCGCCTGCCGGGTCGGCCGGCCCGGTAGGCTGACCGCGCCATGACGACTTCCGAACCTCCCGACAGCGGCCGGGCGCGGCAGAACTGGGTCGAGCGCCGCCGCGAGAAGATCCGCGCCGAGATCGAGCGTAACCGGCGCGGCGAGTACACGGTGCCCACCTGGGTGTTGGCGCTCGCGCTGGTGCTGATCGTGGGCGCCTGGCTCGCCCTGATCTTCATGGCCTGACCCTCCCGGGCGGCGCTGGTCGGCACGGCCTGACCGGGCCCGGACGGCACCGCAAGCTCGAAGTGGCCTCGGCCCGGCGACGCTGGGACGATCGTCCCGTTCGGCGTTGTCGGTCCGTGGACCGGGCACGCCCCGCCGCGGCGGCAAGGGATGGTGACGTCATCGCACACATCGACCTCGGTATCGACGAGCGGGAGCATCCGGGCATCCGGGGCCCGATGCGGTTCCGGCCGGAGACGGCCAAGCCCCTCAACGCGCTGGCGGAGGCGCTGCTGCGCGCCCCGCACCCGACGCTGACGCCCGGGGAGCGGGAGCTGATCGCGGCGTACGTGTCGGGGCTGAACGAGTGCCGGTTCTGCTGCGCGACGCACTCCGCCTTCGCGGCGGCGCAGCTCCCCTCCGGCATGCCGCTGGTGGACCGGGTCCTCGTCGATCCGGTGGACGCGGAGGTCAGCGAGAAGCTGCGGGCGTTGTTGCGCATCGCCGAGGCCGTGCAGCGCAGCGGCCGCGACGTGACGGTGGAGCTGGTGGAAGCCGCCCGGGGTGCCGGCGCGACGGACCTGGAGATCCACGACACGGTCCTGATCGCGGCGGCGTTCTGCATGTACAACCGCTACGTGGACGGGTTGGGCACCCTGGTCCCGGACGACCCGGCGGTGTACGAGAAGGCCGCCGAGCGCATCGTGCGGCAGGGCTACCTGGCGACCTGAGGGCGGCCGCCGGGCACGTCGGTCGTCCGGCGTCCGGGTCGGGCTCGGGCCGGGTCAGGTCAGCAGGCGGGCGGCGTGCCGGCCGGCCGCGGCGGCGGCCAGGAAGTACGCGTGGTCGGCGTCGAGGCCCCGGCCCATGGTGGACAGCGGCACCGGTGCCGCCCGCAGCGCGGCGTCGAGCCCGTCGGTGGGCACCCGGACGACGGTGTGCCGTGCCGCGAGGGGGGCCAGCGCGGCGTCCACCTCGCCGGCCAGCGCCGGGTCCAGTCCGGCGGGCACCACCAGCGCGGCGGGGGCGAGGGCCACCCGGCCGTACGCGGTGAGGCTGTGGTGCGACACGCCCCGGTGCCGGGGCCGGGGGTCGGCGTCGGAGATCCGCAGCGACCCGACCGGTCGCCCGCCCAGCGTGGCGACGGCGTTGACGGCCTCGCCGACGCCCACGCCGGAGAAGCCCCACCGGGTGCCGGTGCCGAGGTTGCCGGGCCCCTGGGCGACGATCGCCACGTCGGCGCCCAGGACGTGGCGGGCGGCCAGCAGGCCGCTGTGCACGGTGCTCGCCTCCAGGTCGCCGCCGAACGCCTGGCCGACGCTGACCGTGCCGGCGAGGTGGTCGCGCAGCCCGGCGAGGGTGCGGGAGAACCAGGCGGGCAGCGCCCCGCCGTCGGTCAGCACGTACGCCACCCGGGCGTCCGGGGCGTCGGCGTGGATGCCGGCCAGGACCGCCGGCAGCGCGGAGTGCAGGTCGGCGGTGACGACCGGCAGGCCGCCCAGGTCGTCGGCGGCGGCCAGGACCTCGCGGTGTGGGGACGCCTCCTCGTCGACGCCGAGCAGGATCGGCTGCAGCGGGGTGTAGCGGGCCTTGACGAGGTGACCGGCGTCGCGGGTGTCGAGGGCCTGCGGCGGGTCCGGCGGCAGCCGGTCGGGCAGTGCCACGACCAGGGCGTACCCGCCGGTGCCGAGGCCCATCAGCAGCGCGCCGGCGTTGAGCAGCACCCGATCGCCGGGCTCGGGTAGGCCGACCAGTTCGGGGTAGGCCAGGGCGCGGACCGTGGCGCCGTCGGGCAGGTCGACGTCGAGCTCCACCGCCCCGGTCCACTGCCGCCGCAGCGCCGTCACCGTTCCGGACCGCCATCGCACCATGCCCGGCACGCTAGCGTCGCCGCCCCGGCCGGCCGCGCCCGGGGGCGGCCGGGCGATGCCGCCGGGCGGGGCGGCTGGAGCAGGGCGGCCCGGCCCGGGGAGCAAGGGCGGGCGGCCGGGGAGGGCAGGGCGGGTCAGCCGGCGGGGTCGTCCGGCCGCCGGGCGCCGCCGCGTGGGGTGCCGGTGGGGTCGAGGAAGACGTACCGGATCTGCGGGTAGCGGGCGGTGAGGCGGCGCTCGGCCTCGTCGGCAACGGCCTCGATGGTCGCGCCGGTCGCCTCGTCGTCGAAGTCCAGCTTCGCGGCGACCAGGACGTCGGCCGGGCCGAGCTGCATGGTCAGCAGCGTGTCGAGTCGGCGCACGGTGGCCAGCCCGGCGAGTTCGCCGGCGATCTCGCGGTGCACCCGCTCCGGCACCGCCCGACCGACCAGCAGCGAGATGTTGCTGCGGGCCAGGACGGTGGCGACCACGAGCAGCAGCACCCCGATCAGGATGGAGGCCAGGCCGTCCCACAGCTCCTCGCCGGTGAGCTGGGACAGGGCCACCCCGACGGCGGCCAGCACCAAGCCGATCAGGGCCGCGGCGTCCTCGAAGAACACCGCCTTGACGGCGGGGTCGGCGGTCAGCCGCAGGAACCGGCGTGGTGTGGTGTGCAACTGCAGGGACTCGGTGCGGATCTGGCGTACGGCGCGGGCCAGCGAGACCGACTCGATGGCGAACGACACGGCCAGCACGACGTAGGCGGCCAGGTAGTCGTTCCGGTGCTCGTGCACCAGGATGGTGGTGACGCCGTGGGTGATGGCGAAGCCGGCGCCGGCGACGAACGTGAACACCGCCGCCAGGAAGGCCCAGACGTAGCTCTCCTTTCCGTACCCGAACGGGTGGCGGGCGTCTGCCGGGCGCGCCCCGCGCCGCAGCGCGAGGTAGAGCAGCACCTCGGTGGTGGTGTCGGCGACGGAGTGCACGGCCTCGGAGAGCATCGCCGCCGACCCGGAGATCAGCCCGGCGACCAGTTTGGCGACGGCGATGGCGAGGTTGGCGGCCCCGGCGACCACGACGGTGCCGACGCTCTCCGTCTTGACCTCCGGCCGCGCCACCAGGTCACTGTATGACCGCCGGACGTGCCGTGCGGGCGGACCGGACGCGGGGCCGGTGCGACGCGACCCACGTGGTGCCCGCGTGGGTGCACGTGCCCGACGCGCGGGCTGCTAGCGTCTACCCGTGTCGCGGACCCGCACCGAACGCCTGGTCAACCTGGTGATCTGCCTGCTGTCCACGCGACGGTTCCTGACCGCCGCGCAGATCGCCGCGACCGTGCCCGGCTACGAGCACGATCCGGAGGACGCGCGCGACCACGAGGCGTTCCAGCGCAAGTTCGAGCGGGACAAGGCCGAGCTGCGTGAGCTGGGCGTACCGCTGGAGACCGGGACGGCGAGCGTCTTCGACGCGGAGCCCGGCTACCGGATCGCCCACCGCGAGTACGCGCTGCCGGACATCCCCCTCGAGCCGGACGAGGCCGCCGCGGTGGGCATCGCCGCGCGGCTGTGGCAGCACGCCGGGCTGGCCGCCGCCGCCTCCTCCGGGCTGGCGAAGCTGCGCGCCGCCGGCGTCGACGTGGACCCGCAGGCCACGCTGGGCCTGGAGCCGATGGTGACGGTGGACCCGGCGTTCGCGCCGCTCACCGCCGCCGCCCGGGACCGGCGGGAGGTCACCTTCGACTACCGGGTGCCCGACCGCGACGAGCCGAACCGCCGCCGGTTGCAGCCGTGGGGTGTGGTCTGCTGGCGGGGCCGGTGGTACGTGGTCGGCCACGACCTCGACCGCGAGGCGACCCGCTGCTTCCGGCTGTCGCGGGTGGTCGGCGCGGTCCGGGTGACGGGCACGCCGGGCGGCTACGAGCCGCCGGCCGGGGTCGACCTGATCAGCCACGTGGCCCGCTGGTCGGGGCCGGTGGAGCGCACCGGGCGGGCCACCGTGCTGGCCGCCCCGGGCCGCGCCGCCGGGCTGCGCCGCTGGGCGGTCGGCGTCACCGCCGGGCCCGACGGCGACCGGCTCGTCCTGCCGTACGCCGACGTGGACGTCCTCGCCGGCCAGCTCGTCGGCTACGGTCCGGACGTGCGGGTGCTCGACCCGCCCGAGGTGCGGGAGGCGGTCATCCAGCGGCTCAAGGAGATCGCGGCCCGGCACGACGACCTCGCCGTCGTCGGGGGTGCCCGGTGACCCGGCCGGCCGCCCGTGGCGGCTCCCGCGCGTCGGCCGACCGGCTGGCCCGGCTGCTGAACCTGGTGCCCTACCTGCTCGCCCGGCCCGGTATCGAGATCGCCGAGGCCGCCGGTGACCTGGGCGTCACCGAGCGGCAGCTGCGCGAGGATCTGGAACTGCTGTGGGTGTGCGGGCTGCCCGGCTACGGCCCGGGCGACCTGATCGACATGGCCTTCGACGGCGACCGGGTGACCATCACCTACGACGCCGGCATCGACCGGCCGCTGCGGCTCACCCCCGACGAGGCCCTCGCGCTGGTGGTGGCGCTGCGGATGCTCGCCGAGACGCCCGGGGTGGCCAACCGGGAGGCCGTGGAGCGGGCCCTCGCCAAGATCGAGAATGCGGCCGGGGACCTGGTGGCCGCGCCCGTCGAGGTCCGGCTGCCCGCCGACACCCGTCGGGTGCAGGAGCTGCGGGCCGCCGTCGAGAGCGGCCGGGCGCTGCGCATCACCTACTACACGGCGGCGCGGGACGAGACCACGGACCGCGTCGTCGATCCGCTGCGGATGCTGATGGTCGGTGGCCGGGCGTACGTGGAGGCGTGGTGCCGCCGGGCGGAGGCGGTGCGGCTGTTCCGGGTCGACCGGATCGACGCGGTCACCGAGTTGGACGAGCCGGCGATGGTGCCGCCGCAGGCCCGCCCGCACGACCTCACCGACGGCGTGTTCCGGCCCTCGCCGGACCTGCCGTTGATCACCCTGCGGGTCGGCCGGGGCGAGCGGTGGATCACCGAGTACTACCCGTGCGAGCGGGTCGAGGCCGGCACCGGTGACCAGTGGTTGGTTTCGCTGCGGGTCACCGACCTGGGCTGGGCCCGTCGCTTCGTGCTGGGGCTGGGGCCGGACGTCGCCGTGGTCGCCCCGGCCGAGCTGGCCGAGCAGGTCCGGGCCGCGGCGACCGCCGCGCTCGACGCGTACGCGACGCCGACCCCGGCCGCGCCCCGGCGCCCGGCGGACGGGTCGGACACGCCGCCGGCGGTGCCCTCGGCCGACCCGGCGGTGACCGCGGGCACCCAGTAGGCTGGCCGCCGTGGTGAAGTGGATCGTGCTCGCGGTGGTGCTGTTCGCGCTCGTCGTGTTGGCCCTGGCCGTCCGGCCGGTGCTGGCGCGGCTGCCCCGGCTGCGCCGCGCGGCCGTCGCCCTGCAACGACGGGCGACCGAGGCGGAGGCGCTGCGGGACACCGCGGAGGCCCTCCAGCAGCGGGCCGAGGCCCTCCAGCAGCAGCTCGACGTCACCCACCGGCGAGTCGAGCTGATCAAGGCCAAGCGCGGCGGTTGATCGATCGGTGTCGCGTCCCTGCGCGATCCGGTCCGGTACCGCGCAGGAACGGTCCGTCGGGGGAGTGTTGACGGGACATCCCGGGTTGGTCAAGACTTCACCGGCCGGGACGAACCCGGCGGGTGGCAACGGCCGTCGGCGCACGTACGATGGCTGCGGTACACCCCTCACGACGACACAGAGCGACTGGAGCTTCCCATGGGTGCCCTCAAGCCGTGGCACATCGCCGTACTCGTGGTCGTGCTGATCCTGCTCTTCGGCGCGAAGCGGCTCCCCGACGCGGCCCGTTCGCTGGGCCGGTCGCTGCGGATCATCAAGGCCGAGACCAAGAGCCTGCACGACGACGACCGCAACCTCGCCGAGAAGGCCGACGCGCAGGCCGGCTACCAGCCGCTCCCGCCGCACACCGGTCAGCAGGCTCCGCAGCAGGCGCCCCATCAGGCCCCGCCGCAGCAGCAGCCGGTCGTTGACCCGGTGCACCGCGTCCGCGACAACTGACCGAGGGCCCGAGACCCGTGGCCTTCGCCCTCAAGAAGCGCGGTCGGAAAAACTTCGAGCGGGCCGCCGACGGCTCGATGACGCTGGTCGAGCACATCCGCGAGCTGCGGGACCGGCTGCTCAAGGCGTCCCTGGCGATCATGGTAGGGCTGATCGGTGGTTGGCTGCTTGCCCAGCCGGCGTTCGACCTGCTCAAGCAGCCGTACTGTCGGCTCCCAGGCATGGTGGTGGACGGTGAGTGCCAGAACTTCCTCCAGCTTGCGCCCACGGACGGCTTCGTTCTCAAGCTGAAGCTGGCGCTCTGGATCGGGTTGATCATCGGTGCCCCGGTCTGGCTCTACCAGCTGTGGGCGTTCATCGCGCCCGGCCTGCACCGGCACGAGCGCAAGTGGGCGTACGTCTTCGTGTCGATCGCGGCGCCCCTGTTCGCCGCCGGCGCGGTGTTGGCGTTCTTCGTGGTGGACAAGGGCCTGGCCTTCCTGCTGGAGGCCGGTGTCACCGGTACCGACTCCCAGCTGGAGGTGACTCGGTACATCTCGTTCGTCACCAACATGATCCTGCTCTTCGGGGTGGCGTTCGAGTTCCCTCTCACGCTGCTGATGCTCAACTTCACCGGCGTGGTGACCGCTCGCCGGTTGCTCAGCTGGTGGCGGGCCGTGGTGTTCGTATGCTTCGCGTTCGCGGCGGTGGCCACCCCGGACCCGGGTCCGTTCGGCATGACGCTGCTGGCGCTCTGCCTGTCCTTGCTCTACTTCATTGCCGTCGGTGTCGCGTTCCTCAACGACAAGCGCAAGGGCCGTGGCCGGGAGGCCTACGCGGGCATCGACGACGACGAGGTGTCGCCGCTGGAGTTCGACGCGGACCCGGTCGAGGCCGGGCAGCGGGTCGACGCCAGCGAGCCGATCGCGGCCCCGGAGCCGGTCGCCGCGCCCGCCCCGATCGACCGCCGCTACGACGACATGACCTGATCGCGGCCGACCGCACCACCCGCGTACGACGCAAGCCCCCTTCGCCGGGGGCTTGCGTCGTTTCCGGCCGGGTGCCGCGCGCCTAGCGCACGCCACCCCCGTTGTGGGCGATCCAGTCGGCAATCCGTCACCAGGCGTTCACAAGCTGCGGTCGAGTGATCGCGTCTTTACGATGTGTCGACGTTCCCGACACGGGGAGGTCGCTGCCCAGTGCGTCGCCCGACTTTCCGTCCTCCGCCCGTCGCCGTGCCGGGGGCCGCCCCCTCGCCGGGGCGGCGCAGGCTGCCCGTCGCCCGCTCGACCGCCCTGATGGGGGCCGCCGGGCGGGGCGCGCCGCCGTTCGCCCGTGCTGCTCGCGGCCCGGCGTGGCCGTCTCCGCAGAGCCAGCGGTGGCATCCGGCGACCGGCTCCACGGTATGAGCGCACACCCCGGCTGAGTTCCGGCGGACCCGCCCGCGCGGTCGTCCGGCCCGTCCGGTCGCACCGTCCGGTGCGTGGTCACACGGTGCCCATGAGCGTCGCCACGTCCGACGTCGCGGGCGCGATCCCAATCTGTCCACGCGGCCGGCCCGCACAGTCCCGTTCAGGGGACTCGGTGGCCACCACGTACCCGAGATCGGAGCTACGCGTTGATCCGCGTTGTCGTTGCCGAGGAGATGGGGCTGCTGCGCACCGCGCTGTGCGCCGCGCTGTCGAGCCAGGAGGACATCGAGGTCGCTGCCGAGGTGGCCGGGGTGGCGGAGCTGTCCGTCGTGGTGCGTCGGCACCGGCCCGACGTGGTGGTGGTGGACCTGGCGTCGGACGCGCCGCAGCCGGTCGAGGTGGTTGCCGAGATCATCGGGGCGGCGCCCGAGACGGCCGTGCTGGGCATGGGGCGCCGGTGGAGCCAGGCCGCGGTCGGGGACCTGCTGGCCGCCGGGGTACGCGGCCTGGTCGGCAAGGACGCGTCGCTCGAGGCGCTGGTCGAGGCCGTCCGGGAACTCGCCGCCGGCGGGAAGGTCATCGACGCGGCGGTCGCCGTGGCGGCGCTGCTACCCCCGTCCAGCCCGTTGACCCGTCGGGAGGTGGAGGTGCTGCGGGTGGCCGCCGAGGGCCTGCCGCTCAAGGAGATCGCCCGCCGGCTGTTCCTCGCGCACGGCACGGTGCGCAACCACCTGTCGGCGGTCATGCGCAAGACGGGGGCCCGCAACCGGATGGAGGCGGTGTGGCGCGCCCGGCGCGACGGGTGGATCTGACGTTCTCTCCGCCGCCCCCGGAGGACAGCGATGCTCTCCGCGCTGCGCGCGGAACAGCGTGCGGCGCCTGAGCCGAGCGGCGCCGCTCGGTACGTGTTTGAATGCGGACGGTCCGTGCTCGGTCTGACGACGCTCGGGAAGGTCAACGGTGATCCGTACCCTGCTGGCCCTCGACGGTGCCCTGGTCCGTGGCGCCCTTTCACTCGTCCTCGCCGCCGAGGATGACATCAGTGTGGTGGCGGAGCTGGACCGGGAGGACGCCCTCCCGTCGGCGGTCCGGGCGCAGCGCCCCGACGTGGCGGTCGTCGACCTCGATCTCGTCGGGGCGGGGGTGGCCGGGCAGTGCCCCCTGCTGGTGCTCGCCGACCACCGCCGCGCGCGCAGCCTGCACCGGGTCCTCACGCCGGGTCGGACCGTCGGCATCCTCGGCAACGACGTCGCTCCGCAGCGGGTGGTGGACGGGGTCCGGCGGCTGGCCCGGCGGGAGTCGGTGATCGACGCCGACCTGGTGATGGCGGCGCTGGTCAGGGACAGCCCGCTGACCGTGCGGGAGACCGAGATCCTCGACCTGACGGCGGCCGGGGCGCCGGTCGTGGAGATCGCCCGGACGCTCGGGCTCTCGCCGGGGACCGTGCGCAACCACCTCGGGCGGATCACCCGCAAGGCGGGCGCGCGCACCAGGGTGGAGGCGGTGCGGGTCGCCCGCGAGGCCGGCTGGATCTGACGGCGCCGTCTCCCACCACGATCGGGCCCGGCACGGACCGTTCGGCGCGGAGCCGCAGCTCACCACGATCCGGCATCGCCGGTGGCGTCCCGGGCGTGACCGGCCACGCGGGCGGTCACTCCCGGCCGAGAGGCACGCGGGTCGGCGGTGCGACGTCCTGCCAGTGGCCGACCAGTTCGCGGTAGGTGGGGGAGTGGACCAGCAGGTCGTCGTGGGTGCCGACGAGCGGCCGGTCGCCGTCGAACACCAGCACGCGGCGGGCGCGGGTCGCCGAGCTGATCCGGTGCGCGATCACCACCAGCGTGCCGGGGCGGCGGGCGAAGGCGCGCTCGACGGTCGCCTCCAGCGTCGGGTCCAGGTGGCACGTCGCCTCGTCGAGGATCACCAGCGGCGCCGGGGCCAGGTAGGCCCGGACCGCGGCGACGAGCTGCCGTTCCCCGGTGGACAGGGCGGCGGGGTCGATCTCGGCGTCGAGCCCCCCGAGGCGAGTTACCAGGGGGCGGGCCCCGAGGGCGTCCACGGCGGCCGCCACGGTCGCGTCGTCCACCTCGGGGTGCAGGTAGCGCAGGTTGTCGGCGAGGGTGCCGCTGCGCACGTACGCCTCCTGCGGCACCAGCACCCGCAGCCGGGCCAGCGCCTCGGGCGGGGTGGTGGCGACGGGCGTGCCGGCCAGGTGCACCGTGCCGGATTCCGGCGGCACCAGCCCGGCGACCAGGGCGGCCAGCGTGGACTTGCCGGCGCCGCTGGGCCCCACCACCGCCAGGTGCTCGCCGTGGGCCACGGTCAGGGTGAGGTTCGCCAGGACGGGCCGGGCGTGCGGGCCGTACCGGAAGGTCAGCCCGCGCAGCCGGACCGCGGGCGGGGCGGCCGCCGGGTCGGCGCGGCACGGCGCCGGACCGGGCACGGCGGGTGGGGGCGGCACCGGCCCGGCGACGGCGGGTGGGGGCGGCACCGGCCCGGGGGGCGGGCAGGTGCGCAGGATCCGGTCGAGGGTGACGGCGTAACGCAGGCCGCCGCCGCCCACGCCCTGCACGACCGCGTGCAGGGCGGGCTGCAGGCCGGTGGTGACGTAGACCAGCGCGCCCAGCACGGCGCCGGTGCTGAGCCCGTGCCGCACCAGCCACGGCGCGGCCAGCAGCAGCACCACCACCGGCAGCCAGCCGCCGAGCCCGAGGCTGAGGCTGCGCAGCGCCGCCATCCGCGCGAGGGTCCGCTCGGCGTCGGCCTGCGCCGACACCCGCCGGGCGACCCCGGCCACGACCCGGTCCTGCGCGCCGCAGGCGACCACGTCGCGGTGCCCGGCCAGCGCGGACGCCGCCGACCGGCCGAGTTCCTCCCCGGCGGCCACCTGGGAGCGCTGGTGCGCCACCATCGCCGGCAGCGCCGCGGCGAAGACGGCCAGCCCGACCAGCAGCGGAGCGGCCACCGCGCCCGCCAGCGGTGGCGCCAGGGCGAGCAGGCCGAGCAGCGCCGCGCCGGCGGTGAACAGGAACCCGCGGACCACCAGCAGCAGCCCGCCGAAGGTGTCCCGGACGACTTCCACCTGGTGGGTCAGCCGGGCCACGGCGGCGCTGTCCGGCCGGCCACCGGCCCGGGTGGCGTCGCACAGCGCGGCGTGCACCACCCTGGCCGCCAGCTCGTCGCGGAACGGCTCCACCACGTCGCCGAGGCTGCGGTACACCTGCCCGGTGGCGGACGCGCCGACCAGCACGGCCACGGCGAGCCCGGCCAGCCAGGCCAGGCCGGTGCCGAACTGACCGGCCAGGAAGCCCCGGTCGACGGCGCGGGCCACGAGCAGCCCGCTGAGCAGCGCCGGCAGGGACTCGGCCACCGACCAGGCGGCGAGCCGGCCCAGCGCCCGGCGGCGGGCGCGCAGCGCCCCCCAGGTCGTGCCGCGTACGCCGCTCACGGGGCGGCACCGCCGGGCGCGAAGACCGCCCGGTAGTCCGGGTCGGCCCACAGCCGCCGGTGCGGCGCCACGGCCCGCAGCCGTCCGCCGTCGAGCCAGGCGACCAGGTCGGCCGCTGCCGCCGTCGTCGCGCGGTGGGTCACCACGAGTCGCGTACGCCCCTGCGCGCCGTCGGCCACCGCCCGGGCGATCCGGTGTTCGGTGGCGGTGTCCAGGCTGGACGTCGCGTCGTCCAGGATCAGCAGCCGTTCGGCGGGGAATGCCCGGGCCAGCCCCAGCCGCTGCGCCTCGCCCCCGGACAGCGGCGCGTCCACCAGCCGGGTGCGGAACCCGTCGGGCAGCCGGGCGACGACGTCGGCGACCTGCGCCGCCCGCGCCGCGACGAGCACGGCCGGCGTGGCCGGGGCGCCGCCGGCGGGCGGGCGTGCCGACCCGTCGGGCAGGGCGAGCCCGATCGCGTCGTGCACCGTCTCGCCGACCAGGGCCGGCCGGTCGAAGGCGTGCCCGACGGCCCGCCGCAGCGCGGCGGGGCGCAACCGGCGCAGCGGCACCCCGTCGAGCAGCACCTCGCCGGAGTCCGGGTCGTGCAGCCGGCCGGCCACCGCGGCGAGGGTCGACTTGCCGGCGCCGGAGCGTCCGACGACGGCCACCGTGGCGCCGGCCGGCACGGTCAGGTCGACCCCGTCGAGGACCGCTCTGCCGTCCTCGGCGTGGACGCCGACGGCGCGCAGCCGCAGTTCGCCGCGGCCGGGCGGCAGCGGTTCGGTGCCGTCGCGGCGCACCGGATGGGCCAGCGGCTCGGCGATCCGGCCGGCCGCCGCGCGGCTGCGGACGAGCCGGTTGAGGGTGGCCAGCACCGCGCCCAGCCCGGCGCCGAGGGCGGCGTACTGCACCGCGGCGACCAGTTGACCGGGGGTGAGCCAGCCGGCGGTGAGCGCGTACCCGCCGACGGCCACCACGGCCACCTGGAGCGCCGGACCCACGGCGGCGGTGCGGGCGCTCGCCCGGGCCAGCAGCCGCCAGCCGAGCAGACCGTACCCGCGCAGTTCCGGCAGAGCCGCCAGGACGCGGTCGCGTTCCCGGTCGACGGTCGCGGCGGCGGCGATGGTGCGGGCGCCGCCCAGCGCCTCCAGCAGGCGGCCCGCGATGGCGCCCAGCACCCGCTGGTACCCGCCGACGGCGGCGGAGGCGTCGGTGACGAACGCGCGCATGAGCACCGCCAGCAGGGCCAGCCCGCCGAGGAGGGTGACGCCGAGCAGCGGCTCGATCAGGGTGAGCGCCACGACGCTGCCGACCGGGGGGAGCAGCGCGACGACGCCCAGCACCACGGCGGTGCCGGCCTGTCCGGCGTCGGCGGCCTGGCCGACGAGCCGACCGACCAGGTCGCCCACCGGGTACCGGCGGACGGTGCGCACGTCGGAGGCGAACAGGTGACGCAGCAGGCGCCGGCGTAGCAGGGCGGTGGCGCGGGCCGCGCCGTACCCGCCGGCGAGGTCGCCGAGGACGTCGGTGACGACGAGGACGGCGACCAGCCCGCAGGCGGCGGCGGGCCACCAGGAGCCGTGACCGCCGACGGCGGCGTCGACGGCGAGCCCGAGCGTCGCGGGAAGCGCGAGTTCGGCGGCCGCGCCGGCGAGCGCGACCGTCCCGAGCAGGACCGTCCAGCCGCCGCCGTCGCGGACCACCCGGCGCAGCAGTCGGTCGGAGCCGGTCAGCGTCCGCATCGGACCTCCCACGAAGACGTGCGGCCCTGGGCGGGTACGTCTACCCGCCCAGGGCCTCGCGTGGCGACCTGGTCAGTTGCAGGTCGTGATGGACAGCGAGCTGTCGCCGCAGAGCAGCAGGCTCGCCCGGCTGCCGCCGCCGGTGCGGTCGGCGGGGGCCATCTCCAGGCCCTGGAGGTCCAGAAGCGCCATGTCGTGTCACCTCCTTCCGTGCTGGTCGGTGGGGTCGGTCGCCCTCGCGTCGGCGAGGGGGTCGGGGGCGCCCGTCAGGGGCGCGAGGAACGGCAGGGTCACCGGCGCGTCGTGCCGCGCGGCGGCCAGCGCCAGCAGCACGCCGGCGGTGCCGGTGCCGAGGTCCATGGACAGCCGCAGCAACTGCTCGCCGGGGAACGCGGTCCCGTCCCCGTACGGCAGGGCGTGCCACGCCAGCCGCCGCACCTGGGCGTCCCGCTCGCGGCGCCGTTCCGGGTCGTCCGGGTACGCCGCGAGGTAGGCGATGATGCCGGCGCGACCGGCGAACAGGCCCGACTGCGCGTAGAACGGGGACCGGGCGGCGCGGCGCACGCCGGCGCTGGCCTCGGCGAACCGCTCGTCGGCGCGGTGCCGCAGGTACTGGTCGAGCACGAGCCCGATGCCGACGCTGCCCTGCCCGAGGTAGGGCATGGTGCGCCAGCCCTCGTTGACCTCCAGCGCGCCGTCGGGGCGGACCACGCAGCGGCGCAGGTCCTGGCGCAGGGCGGTGGCGGCGTGCTCCAGCAGGGCGGGGTCGCCGGTCAGCTCGTGCAGCCGCACCAGCAGCAGCGCCGGGCCCGTCCGGCCGCGCAGCAGCCCGGCGTACGGGTGCCGCCCCCCGCTGACGTCCGGCCCCGGGTCGTCGGCGAGCCGGTCGACGACCCGCTCGGCGGCCCGCCAGGCCGCGTCGCGCAGGGCCGTCTCACCGGTGCGCCCGGCCAGCTCGGCGAGGTTGAGCGCGATCCCGGACAGGCCGCTCGCCAGGCTGTGGTCCAGCCCGTCCGACGGCTGCCGCAGACAGATGTCGAGCACGTCGAGGGCGTCCTGCCGGCGGCCGAGCAGCTCCAGGGCGTACGCGACGCCGTGCAGGCCGTCGTAGAAGCCGCACCGGGTGCCGGAGGCGGGCGCCGTGGCGCGGCGCACGAGCCACTGCTCGTGGTCGGGCCAGCGCCCGGCGCCGCTGGCGTGCAGGGCGTACAGGACGCCGGCGGCGCCGTGGGCGAGGTTGAGCCCGCCGCTGCGGAACTGCTCGATGTCGCCGGGGAAGAGCCGGTCGTCCCGGTCGGGTGTCGCGCTGGCGAGGATCGCCCGGGCGAGCCGGTCGCGGTGGGCCGGTCCGACGCCGACGGTGAGGTCGGCCGCCGCTCCGTCGTCCCGTTCGTCGGTCGTCGTGCCGGTCCTGCCGGTCGTGCCGGCCGTCGCGGCGGCGGGGGCGCCGGTGATCTCCTCCACGGCGGCGTCGAGGAGCTTCCTCGGCACCGGGAAGTGGGCGGCGATCACGTCGGCGAGGTGCGCGGCCTTGGCCGGCACCAGCCGGACCAGCTGGGTCAGCGGCAGGAACAGCGCCAGTCGCAGGCAGGCCAGGGCGTACCGGTCGACGGCGGGACCGGTGCGGTCCCGGGGCGCGGCGAAGCCCTGGTTGCGCAGGCCCGGCCGGCGGTGCCCGTCGATCGGGGCGGCGACCTCGAAGTCCACCAGCGCGATCCGGTCGTCGGGGCGGACCATGACGTTGAACAGGTGCAGGTCGCCGTAGACGAGGCCGCGCTCGTGGATGGCCAGCACGACCTCCTCGACCTGCCGGTGGACGTCCAACGCCCACCGGGTGTAGTCGGCGCGGTCGGCGTCCGTGGCGTCGGCGTCGATCAGCGGGTACCGGTCGACCAGGACCTTGTTCAACGCGCGGCCCTCGACGAACTCCAGCGCGAGGAAGCGGTGCTCGCCGAGGGTGAACTCGTCGTGCACCCGGGGCACCTGCGGCAGGTCGGCGAGGCGGCGCAGCGCCTCGGCCTCCCGGCCCAGCCGGGCGACGGCGTCGGTGCCGTCGGCGTCCAGCCCGGCGTGCGGTCGGGCCTCCTTCAGCACCACCTGGGTGTCGCTGCGCAGGTCCCGGCCGACGTAGAGGCCGCCGCCGTTGGAGAAGTGGATGACCTTCTCGATCCGGTACGGCACCTCGTTGGTGCTGGTGGCGTTGCGGGCGGCCAGGTGCGGGCCGAGGAAGTCGGGCAGCGTCACCCAGGACGGCACGTGGAAGACGGGGTCGCGGCGGTCCGGCACGAGGGTGCCGGTGTCGTCCTCGATCGCCGGGACGACCTGGCCGTCGGGGGAGTGGCAGTAGCGGGCCGCGAAGCCGCCGTAGCGCACGTACACCGGCCCGGCGCCGTGGCGCAGGTCGCTGAGGATGTACGGGCCGGGTTCGCCGGCGAGCAGTTCGTCCAGCTCCTTGCAGACCAGCTCCAGCTCCGCGTCGTCACGCGGATAGACGGTGACGAACTTGCCGCTGGCCCCGCGGGAGGCGTACTTGGAGTTGCGTAGCAGCAGGGTGCGTGGGCCGCGGAGGAACTTGAACGACAGCCCCCGCGGGACGCAGTAGTCCCAGACGGTGTCCAGCACCCGCTCGGCGTTGGCCAGGGTCGCCGACACGTGGATCTTCCAGCCCTGCTGGGGCAGCGTGCCGCCCTCCGGGGCGTAGATGAGCCAGTCGTCGAGTGGCTCCGAGCGCCAGCCGTCGGGCACGGGCCGCCGGGCCGCCGCGAAGGTGGGCTGTTCGACCGCGCTGCCGAGCGAGTCGTAGAAGAGCCGGTCGGCGGCGCAGTAGCTGTCGTAGCGATCGTCCACCGTGACCACTCCCTCCGCTGTTCGGCCCATCCTTCGGCCCTGCTGGCTGATCTGAGTCTGTCCGTTCGGGCCGTGGTTGATCCAGTGCGATCAGTCATGACGGTGAATGCATGCCGCACGGCCGGCCGTGACAAATGTCAGGTGCGCCCGGGATGCTCGTCGGTCGCGGCGGCGGGTGGCGGGCGGTGTCGCCGTCGCCGGGGCGGGCGGTGCGGCCGCCCCGGTGGGTGGCGGTACGGTGCTCGCCGTGACCGCAGACGATCACCCCTCCGCCGCCGGCGGACCCGTCGCCGTGCTGGCCAACCCGACCGCCGGCCGTGGGCGGCACCGGGGGCTGCTGCCAAAGGTCCTGCACCGGCTCGCGGCCGCCGGTCGGCCGGTGCGCCTGCTGCACGCGCACAGCGCCGACGAGGCCGAGGCGGCCTGCCACGCGGCGGTCGGCGACGGCGCGTCCGCCCTGGTCGCGGTGGGCGGCGACGGCACGGTGCACCGGGCGTTGCAGGCGGTCGCCGGCACGGCGGTGCCGTTCGGTCCGGTGCCGGCCGGCACCGGCAACGACTTCGCGGTCGACACCGGCTTCCCGGCCGACCCGCTCGCCGCCGCCGACGTGATCGCGGCGGCGCTGCGCGACGGCCGCACCCACCCGGTGGACCTGGCGCGGCTGACGGGAGCCGACGGCGTGCGCCGCTGGTACGGCGCGGTGCTCGCGGCCGGCTTCGACGCGATCGTCAACGAGCGCGCCAACCGGATGCGCCGGCCGCGTGGGCCGCGCCGCTACGACCTGGCGATCCTGGTGGAGCTGGCCCGGTTGCGCCCGCGCCGCTACACGCTGCGGCTCGACGGGGTGGCGCACGAGGTGGACGCCGTGCTGGTGGCGGTGGGCAACTGCGCCAGCTACGGCGGCGGCATGCGGATCTGCCCCGACGCGGACCCCGCCGACGGGCTGCTCGACGTGGTGGTGGGCGGCCGGTTCGACCGGCGCACCCTGATGCGGGTCAAGCCGCGCATCTACCAGGGCACCCACGTGGCGCACCCGCTGGTGCGCAGTTACCGCGCCCGCACGGTCGAGCTGAGCGCCGAGGGCATCACCACGTACGCCGACGGCGAGCGGGCACTGGACCTTCCGGTGACCGTGACCGCCGTCCCGGCCGCCGTCCACCTGCTCCGCTGACTGTGAGGCTGGCCTGGTCGGTCCGCTTCCGCATCCTCGCTGTCAGGGGGCGGGGGTGGTGCGGACGATGCGGTCCAGCCACTCCGCGAGCAGGGCGCGCTCGGCCGGGGAGAGGTCGGTGGTCAGGCCGTCGAGGGCGGCGCGCAGCGCCACCGCGTGCCGGACCGGGTTGCCGGCCCGGGAGGTCGCCCGGGCGGCGGGGGAGTCGGTGACCAGCGCGGCGAGCACCGCCTCCCGGGTCCGGGTCGACAGGGCGGGGTCGCGCCGCGGCGGCGGGGTGCGGATCAGGGCGAGGGTCACCCCGCAGGCGGCGGCGTGCAGCATCTCGGTGGCCTGGTCGACGCCCGCGCGCAGCCGGCCCGCCTCGGCCACCCGGTGCACGAGCTGGCGCAGGATGTCGGCCGCGACCCGGGCCGCGGTCGGGGTCTCGCCGGGGCGCGGGTCGCCGTACATCAGGGCGTGGCAGGCCGGGTTGGCCAGGCCGAAGCCGACGTGCAGGTCCCAGCCCCGGCGCAGGTCGTCGACCGGGTCGCCGGCGAGGTCCCGGGACGCCTCGGCGTGCAGGTACGCGGCGAACCCGTAGCTGGCCGCCGCGTCCAGCAGGCCGCGCATGTCGCCGAACTGCCGGTAGATGGTCGGCGCCTGCACCCCGGCCGCCCGGCTCACCGCGCGGGTCGAGACCGCCTCCCGGCCGCCTTCGGCGAGCAGGGCGGCGGCGGCCCGGACGATCCGGTCCCGGGGCGACGTCTCGGTGATCATGGCAAAGACGATAACGCCCTCGCGTTAGCGGCGGTTGCTAACGCTGCTGTCGTCTCGTCGTTAGCGGTGCTGGTCGACGCCGGCCACGTCCAGCACGGTGCCCAGCCCGTTGGCGCGCCCCGCCTCGGCGGCCGGCAGCACCAGCACCCCGCACCCGGCCGCGACGGCTCCCGCGTCGGCCGGCGTGTCGCCCACCATCAGCGCGCGCTCCGGGTCGACGCCGAGCATCCCGCAGGCGCGCAGGAAGATCCCCGGGTCCGGCTTGCAGCGCCCGACCTCGTACGACAGGGCGAAGGCGTCGACCAGGTCGGCCAGCCCCCACGCCGCGAAGATCGGCCGGATGTCGAAGCCGATGTTGCTGACCACGGCCACCGGGACGCCGGCGGCCCGCAGGGCGGCCAGGGTCGGCGCGGTGTCCGGGTACGGCACCCAGCCGTCGGGGACCAGCACCCGCTCGTAGAGCGCCTCGGCGAAGCCCTCGATGCCCGCGTCGACCGTCTCGGCGAGCCCGGTGTAGGCGCCGCGGTGGGCGTGCGGGTAGAGATCCCGGTCGGCCCACAGCTCGGCCAGCCGGGGCGGCACCCGGGCCGGCAGGGGGCCGCCCGCCCGGCCCGCCGTCAACAGCCGGTCGGCCAGCGCGGTGGCCCGCATCCGCTCCAGCGTCACGCCGCAGGAGGCCGCGGCGGCGAGCACCCACTCGCGGGGCTCCTCCACCTGGGCCAGCGTGCCGTGGAAGTCGAACAGGACCGCCTCCACGGGGCGGCGGGACGGGCCCGGGACGACGGCGTCGTCGGCCCCGGGTGAGGCGTGGGGCGGTTCGGCATGGTCCGGCACGCCGTGCACCCTACCGACCGCCCCCGACCCCGCTGTCGGTTGGCCTTGTCACGTGGCCGCCCTCGGCACGCATTAATCTTGAGGACATGTCGAGCCCCGCCGAGCGGTACGCCGCGGCGCGCCGCCGGGCCGCGCAGGCCTCCCAGTTCCCGGCGCTGGACGAGTTCGCCCTCGATCTGGGGTTCGATCTCGACGACTTCCAGCGGGAGGCGTGCCAGGCGCTGGAGCGGGGCAGCGGCGTGCTCGTCTGCGCCCCCACCGGCGCCGGCAAGACGGTGGTCGGCGAGTTCGCCGTACACCTGGCGCTGCGCGGCGCGCCGGGGCGCGAGGCCGGCGGCCCCGGCGGCGCGGGTGACGAGGTGGTGCCCGCGGCCGGCGGCGAGGCCGCTCCGGCCCCGGCCGCGCCCCGGCGGCGCAAGTGCTTCTACACCACCCCGATCAAGGCGCTGTCGAACCAGAAATACCACGACCTGGTCGACCGCTACGGCGCCGAGCAGGTCGGTCTGCTCACCGGCGACAACGCCATCAACGGCGACGCCCCGGTGGTGGTGATGACCACCGAGGTGCTGCGCAACATGCTCTACGCCGGCTCGGCCACCCTCGAGGGCCTGGCGTACGTGGTGATGGACGAGGTGCACTACCTCGCCGACCGGTTCCGCGGCGGGGTCTGGGAAGAGGTGATCATCCACCTGCCCGCCTCCGTCACCCTGGTCTCCCTCTCGGCCACCGTGTCCAACGCCGAGGAGTTCGCCGACTGGCTGGTCACCGTGCGCGGCGAGACCGCCGTGGTGGTCAGCGAGCACCGCCCGGTGCCGCTGTGGCAGCACATGCTGGTCGGCAAGCGGATGTTCGACCTGTTCCACGACGCCGACGCCGCCCGCAAGCACGACGTGCACCCCGAGTTGCTGCGCTACACCCGCGACACCATGCGCCGGCTGGAGCTGGGCGAGGGGCGCAGCGCCGGCCCGGGCGGCGGGCGGCGCGGCCCCCGCTGGCGCGGCCCGATGCGCCCCGACATCGTCGACCGGCTGGACCGGGAGGGCCTGCTGCCGGCGATCCTGTTCATCTTCAGCCGCGCCGGCTGCGCCGCCGCCGTGCAGCAGTGCCTCGCCGCCGGGCTGCGGCTCACCTCGCCCGAGGAGCGGGCGGAGATCCGCCGGGTCGTCGAGTCCCGGGTCACCGCGATCCCGGGCGAGGACCTGTCGGTGCTCGGCTACTGGGAGTGGCTCGACGGCCTCGAACGCGGCCTGGCCGCCCACCACGCCGGCATGCTGCCGGTGTTCAAGGAGGTCGTCGAGGAGCTGTTCGTCCGGGGCCTGGTGAAGGCGGTCTTCGCCACCGAGACGCTCGCCCTGGGCATCAACATGCCGGCCCGCTGCGTGGTGCTGGAGCGCCTGGTCAAGTACAACGGCGAGGCGCACGTCGACCTGACGCCGGGGGAGTACACCCAGCTCACCGGCCGCGCCGGCCGGCGCGGCATCGACGTCGAGGGGCACGCCGTCGTCGTCTGGTCCCCGGAGACCGACCCCCGGCACGTCGCCGGCCTCGCCTCCACCCGCACCTACCCGCTGCGATCCAGCTTCCGGCCGTCGTACAACATGGCGGTCAACCTGGTCGGCACGGTGGGTGCGGAGCCGGCCCGGGCGCTGCTGGAATCCTCCTTCGCGCAGTTCCAGGCGGACCGCTCGGTGGTCGGCCTGGCCCGCCAGGTGCAGCGCAACACCGAAACCATCGAGGCGTACGGCGTGGAGGCGGCCTGCCACCACGGCGACTTCGACGAGTACTTCGCGCTGCGGGTCGCCATCGCCGACCGGGAACGGGCCATCGCCCGGCAGGGGCAGAGCCAGCGTAAGGCCGCCGCGGTGGCCTCGCTGGAGCGGCTGCGCGTCGGCGACGTGATCCGGGTGCCGTCGGGCCGGCGGGCCGGCCTGGCGGTCGTGCTCGACCCGGCCACCGGCGGCTTCGGTGAGCCCCGGCCGCTGGTGCTCACCCAGGACCGCTGGGCCGGCCGCGTCAGCCCCGGCGACTTCACCACCCCCGCCGAGGTGTTGGCGCGGATCCGGGTGCCGAAGCACTTCAACCACCGGTCGCCGGCCGCCCGGCGAGACCTGGCCGCCGAGGTCAGCGGCACCGGGCTGGACCGGCACGGCGGGCGCCGGGGCGGCCGTTCCCGCCAGGCCGTCGGCGAGGACCACCGGCTCAGCCAGCTCCGCGGCGAGCTGCGTCGCCACCCCTGCCACGCCTGCCCCGACCGGGAGGAGCACGCCCGCTGGGCGGAGCGGCGCCGCCGCCTGGAGAAGGACACGGAGGAGCTGCGGCAGCGGGTGGCCGGCCGGACCGGTTCGCTGGCCCGTACGTTCGACCGGATCGTCGCGCTGCTCACCGCCCGCGGCTACCTCGCGCCCGACGGCACGGTGACCGACGCCGGCCGGATGCTCGGCCGGATCTGGACGGAGGCGGATCTGCTGGTCGCCGAGTGCCTGCGCCGGGGGGTGTGGGACGGGCTCTCCCCGGCCGAACTCGCCGCCGCCGTGTCGGTGGTGGTCTTCGAGGCCCGCCGCGACGTCGACGAGCGGGCGTCGCTGCCGCGCGGCCCCGTGGCCGAGGCGGTCGACGAGACGCTCAAGCTGTGGAGCGAGATCGAGGCGGACGAGGCGGCCCGTGGCCTGGCGGTCACCCGCGAGCCGGATCTGGGCTTCGCCTGGCCGGTCTACCGTTGGGCCCGGGGCGAGGCCCTGGCGAAGGTGCTCGCGAGCGGCCACGAGATCGACGGCGAGATGCCGGCCGGCGACTTCGTCCGGTGGGCCCGGCAGGTGGTGGACCTGCTCGGTCAGCTCGCCGACTCCGGCGGCGCCTCGTCGGAGCTGAGGTCCACCGCCAGGCAGGCGATCGCCGCGGTCAACCGGGGCGTGCTGGCCTACCACGCCCCGGCCTGACCGGTCACTCTCCGTGGTGGCGCCTCGGAATCCTGAGCGGCGGCGCGGATCGGCAGCCCGGTGACGATCCTTGGCGGCAGCGGCCGAAGCGCCGCCCCACTGAGCGCCGGTCGGGTCGTGCCGCCTCGTGGCTGGAACTGCGCCAGTTCCGGGCGCTGCACGAGGCGGCTGAGTATCTTCGAGGTCGCCAGGTAGCCGGGTCCGCACGGATCACACCAAAGCCGAAGCCGGAGCACTGCGCGCCGCGCCGAAACCTGTGGCAGGAGCGCCATTGGCAAAGGCTCCTCAACGGACGCAAGGACTCGGTCGGTACGACGACCGCTCGTCGGCACGACCGGGCCGGCTCGCGTTCCGCTGCCTCATCCGCCGACCCGGGAGAGCTTGTCGGGGTTGGTGACGGAGAAGACCCGGCGCACCGCCTCCCGCTCGGGGTCGAGGTCGAGGACGAGGACCGCGAACGGGACGCCGCGCTCGAACAGGATCGCGGCGGGATCGCCGTTGACCGGCCGGTAGCGGATGTCGAGCCCGGCCGGGACACCGGCGGCGACCGCGACGAGCAGCCGGGCCACCTCGTCGCGCCCGTGCACGGGGTGCAGGCTGGTGGCGGGTCCCTTGCCGCCGCCGTCGGTCCACAGGGTGACGTCCGGGGCGAGAACGGCGAGCAGGCCGCGCACGTCACCGCCGAGCGCGGCGGTCAAGAACCGCTCGGTCACCTGCTGCTGGAGTCGGGGATCGGGTTGGAACCGGGGGCGGCGGGCCTGCACATGCTCACGGGCCCGGTGGGCGAGTTGGCGCACCGCCGCCGGTGAGCGGCCGATGATGGTCGCGATCTCGGTGTGCGGGTAGCCGAACACCTCGTGCAGGACGAAGACGACCCGCTCCGCCGGGGTGAGGGTCTCCAGCACCACCAGCAGCGCCATCGACGAGGACTCGGCGCGCAGGACGGCGTCGCCCGCGTCGCCGTCCTTGGCGGGCAGGGTGGCGAGGGGCTCGGGCAGCCACTGGCCGACGTAGGACTCCCGGCGCCGCTCGAGGGCCGCGCGCTGGGCGAGGGCCTGGTTGACGGCGACCCGCGTCAGATAGGCGCGTGGGTTCTCGATCGACGCACCGTCGGTGTGGTTTCTCGCCGCCCAGGCCAGCCAGGTCTCCTGCAGCACGTCGTCGGTGTCGGCGACGCTGCCCAGCATCGCGTAGACCACCGAGAACAGCAGCTCCCGGTGGGCGAGGAAAGTAGTCGTCGGGTCGGCGGTCGGCGCCGGCTGTACGTCGTCGGACACGGGTGTCACCTCCGGTCGGGTTCACCTCTGAGAGGACACCGGCGCCCGGGAGTGTGACATCCCCGGTGGGGAAATGTGATCCATTCCGCAGCCGAGCACCACCGCTGTCACAGTTGGCGACGCGAGCGCCCTCCTGGTTGCCGAGTCGGGACGATCCCGTCCCGGCCGAGCCACTCCCATCGCCTTGGAGGCCGCAATGCGTACCGTGATCCGTGACGTGCGGGTGTTCGACGGGCAGCACACCGTGGAACGAGCCGACGTGTTCATCGACGGCGACCGGATTGCCGAACCGGACGGCCGACCGGCCGACGTGCAGGTCGACGGCGCCGGCCGGACCCTGCTGCCCGGCCTCATCGACGCCCACACCCACACCTTCGACGGCAGCCTCGCCCAGGCCCTGGCCGCCGGCGTCACCACCGAGCTGGACATGTTCTGTCTGCCGGACAACCTGGCCCGCCAGCGTCGGCTGGCGGCCGACTGCGATGACGTGGCCGACCTGCGCAGCGCCGGCCTGCTCGCCACGGCCCCGGGTGGCCACCCGAGCCAACTGATGACCGGTCTCGACCCGCAGGCGATGGCGGCGCTCGGCGACGCCGCCGGCCCGTTCCCCACCGTCGCAAAGGTGGCGGACGCGGCGCCGTTCGTCGCCGCCCGGGTCGCCGAGGGCGCCGACTACATCAAGATCGTCGTCGACGACGGGGCGATGCACGGCGCGGACCTGCCCGTGCTGGCCCCCGACGTCGTGTCCGCCCTGGTCGAGGCGGCACACGCCGCCGGCCTGACAGTGATCGCACACGCCATCACGACCCGGGAGGTGACCATCGCCCTCGACGGCGGTGTCGACGGGCTCGCGCACGTCTACGCCGACGCCGGGTCGGACGACCCGACCGGCTGGCGACTCGCGGAGCGGATCGCCGGTGACGGCGTCTTCGTGGTCACCACGCTCGCCTACTTCGAAGCGATCAGCCAGGGCGCCGCCCTGGACCACGTCGCTGCGGGCAGCGCCGCCAACGCGGTGCACGCCGCCGGCGTGCTGCACCGGGCCGGAGTCACGCTGCTGGCCGGCACGGATGCCACCCCGTTCGCCCCGCAGCACGGCACCGCCATGCACCGCGAGCTGGCGCTGCTCGTCAAGGCCGGACTGACCCGGACCGAAGCGTTGGCGGCGGCCACGAGCGTGCCGGCCCGGCACTTCGGGTTGACCGACCGGGGCCGCATCGCGCCCGGGCTCCGCGCCGACCTGCTGCTCGTCGACGGGGATCCGACCACCGACATCACCGCCGTCAGCGCCGCCGTCGACGTCTGGCGTCGCGGCGTACGCCAGAACCGGCAGCCGGCCGTCGCCGACGCCCAGATCTGAGGACGAGTGACGTGACGATCCTCGACCATCACGCACCCGACGCCACTCCGGGGGCCGCACGCTCCCGGTCGTGGCTGGTCTTCCGCGCGATCACCACCTGCGTGGCCGTGCTGATCCTCGGTCAGGCCGCCCTCGCCGGCGGGTTCCTCTCCGGGCACTACGACGCCCTCGCCGCCCACGGCCTCAACGGCGGGCTGCTGGCGCTGGCCCTGCTGGTGCAGTGCATCACCGCCATCGTCTGGTGGCGGTCCAGCAGGGGCCCGTCCTGGCCGGTGCGGACCAGCCTGATCCAACTCCTGATCGCCGGCGCGCTGATCCCCCTCGGCGAGCAGCGGGTCCTGACCGTCCACGTTCCCGTCGCCGTCGGACTCACCGTGGGCGTGGCGCTGCTGCTCGTCAAGTCATGGGGCGCGGCACCCACCCGTCCCCGGCGGACGGCGACCGGCACGCCGACGCCGGACCTGACCACGGGAGAGGCCGCATGAGTCCACGAATCACCCGCCGTCGACTGCTCGGCACGAGCGCGGCCGCCGTGGCGGCGGCCGCCGGCGGTGGCTGGCTCGCCCGCAGCGGGCTGCTCGGCCCCGGCGAACCGGGCCGGCTGCTGCCGAGCCAGGCGCCGCTGCCCCGGCCGTACCAGGTGCCGCTGCCCGTTCCTCCGGTGCTCGCGCCGGTACGCTCCGACGCCACGACGGATTACCACGAGATCACCCAACGGCCGGCCACGCTGAGCATCCTGCCGGGGTTGCCCACCGAGGCGTGGACGTACCACGGCAGCTTCCCCGGCCCCACGATCCGCTCCCGCGCCGGCCGGCGCACCGTCGTCCGGCACCGCAACACCCTGCCCCACCCGACCGTGGTCCACCTGCACGGCGGACACACCCCCGCCGACAGCGACGGCTACCCCGCGGACCTCATCATGCCGGCCGGAGGAAGCACCCCGGCGCACGTCGGCCACCACGCCGGCCACCACGGCGGCCACGATCCGGGGCGGATCAGCGTCGGCGAGCGGGACTACACGTACCCGATGCGGCAGCGGGCGGCGACGCTCTGGTATCACGACCATCGGCACGGGCACACCGGCGTGGCGGTCTGGCGTGGGCTGGCCGGCTTCCACCTCGTGCACGACGACGAGGAGGACGCGCTGCGGTTACCCGCCGGCGACCGCGACATCCCGATCATGATCGCCGACCGGTCGTTCGCCGCGGACGGTTCGCTCCGCTATCCGCTGATCGATCCGGACCTGCGCAGCCCCGGCGTCACCGATCCGTACATGAACGGCGTGCTCGGCGACGTCATCCTGGTCAACGGCGCGCCCTGGCCGGTGCTGCGGACCGACCGGGCCCGGTACCGGCTGCGGCTGCTCAACGCCTCCAACGCCCGGCGATACCGGCTGGCACTCGACCCGCCGGCTCCCGGCGGTGGCCTGGTGCAGATCGGCGGCGACGGTGGTCTGCTGCATCGCCCGTTGACCCACCACACCATCGACATCGCACCCGCCGAACGCTTCGACGTGGTCATCGACTTCTCTCGCTACCGTCCCGGCACACGCGTACGGCTGGTGAACCGCCTCGGCACCGGCCGCACGGCCCACGTGATGGCCTTCGACATCACCGGCGCGACCCACGACGACCCAGGCCTGCCCGAGCGACTCGGCCACATCGAGCCCCTCGACCCGGCCCGCGCCGCAGCGACGCGGACGTTCCACTTCCAGCTGCGTCCCGACCACGGATGGACCATCAACGGCCAGCCCTACCGGCCCGGCCGCCCGCTGGCCCGGCCGCGCCTCGGCACCACCGAGGTCTGGCGACTGATCAGCGACTTCCACCACCCGGTACACGTGCACCTCGACCCGTTCCAGGTGATCAGCCGCAACAACCGGGCACCCGGCCCGTACGACGCCGGCTGGAAGGACACCGTCGACGTACGCCCGTCCGAAGCGGTCGAGATCGCCATCCGGTTCACCGACTACGCCGGGACCTTCATGCTGCACTGCCACAACCTCGAACACGAAGACATGGCCATGATGGCCGACTTCACCACCACCTGATTACGCCCGCTGCCGCCCCGTACACGGCTCCGAGTCAGGACCGCACAACCCCGGGCGGGCTGTCAGGCCCGCGAGGACGCGTCCGCCGCGCACCTGCCGTACAGAACCACCCCGTGGTGAACGCACGGACCGACTCCCCTTGCTGATCCGACCCTGAAAGAGACCATGACCCTCACCGAAGAGACCGTCCAGGCAACACCGCACTCACGCGGCCGGCCGGGCGTGTTCGCGCGCGTCGCCAGCTTCTCCCACCGCCGCCGCTGGCTCGCCCTGCTGCTCTGGCTCGCCGTGATGATCGGCGTCTGGACCTCGGCCGTCATGGCCGGCAACGACTACCGCGAGGACTTCTCCCTACCCGGCACCGAGTCCCAGGCCGCCGCCGACCTGCTGGCGGCCAGCGGCGCGGCCCGCGCCGGGGACACCATGGAGATCGTCCTGCACGCCAAGGGCGGACTGCGCGACCCCGCCGTCCGGCAGCGCGTCGAGACGATGTTGGCCGAGGTCGCCGAGCAGCCCCACGTCGCGCAGGTACGCAGCCTCTACGCGGATGCGGCCGCCATCGCGCCCGACGGCACCATCGGTTACGCCACGGTGATGCTCAACGTGCCCGCCAAGGACATGGAGAAGGAGGACGCCAAGCGCGTCTACGACGTGACCCAGGAGGCGGCCGGCGACGGCCTCCAGGTCGAGCTGGGCGGCGGGCCGGCCCGGCTGCTCGGGCAGAGCTCGGGCGGCGCGGCCGAAGGCGCGGGACTGCTCGCGGCACTGGTGATCCTGGTCTTCATGTTCGGCACCGTCATCGCCGCCGGGCTGCCGATCATCACGGCCGTCTTCGCCGTGGGCTCCACTCTCGGCATCATCATCCTCGCCTCGCACCTGTTCACCATCGCCGCCTACACCCCGTACGTGATGATGCTGGTCGGCCTCGGCGTCGGCATCGACTACGCGTTGCTGATCTTCGCCCGCTACCGGGCCGAACTGGTCAAGGGCGCCTCCCCTGAGCGGGCCACGGTAGACGCCCTCGACGCCGCCGGACGGTCGGTGTTCTTCGCCGGCTGCACCGTCATTCTCGCCCTGCTGGGCCTGGTCGCCCTCGGCCTCGGCTCGCTCAAGGGCATGGCCCTCTCCGTGGCGCTGACCGTGCTGGTCACCATGGCCGCCTCGCTGACCCTGTTGCCCGCGCTGCTGGGCATCTTCGGCGCGCGCTTCGCCCGCCAGTTCACCGCCCGCGCCGCCAAGCGCGAGGCGAAGGGCAGGGCGCCCGAGGGCACCCTCTGGCGCAAGCTCGCCGCCGCGGTCCAGCGCCGTCCGCTCACCGCCATGCTGGTGGCCGTGGTCGCGCTCGGCGCCCTGTGCCTGCCGGCGTTCACCATGCGGCTGGGCTTCGCAGACGCGGGCAGCGACAACCCCGACAGCACGAGCCGCCAGGCGTACGACCTGCTCTCCGATGGCTTCGGCCCCGGCTTCAACGGGCCGCTGATCGTGGTCGTCGATGACACGACGGGCGGCAACGCGGCCGAGGCCGCCGAGGCGGCGAGCAGCGTCCTGGCCGGCACCCCCGGCGTCCAGGCCGTCTCCCCGGCCATGCCGACCAAGAACCCCGGCGTCGCCACGATAATCACGTTCCCGGAGTCGTCGCCGCAGGACCAGGACACCTCCGCGCTCGTCGCGCACCTGCGCGACGACGTACTGCCCGGCGTCTCCGAGCTCACCGGCGCCAGCTACCTGGTCGGCGGTTCGACCGCGGCCGCCGAGGACTACTCCGCCAAGGTCTCCGACCGGATGCCGCTGTTCATGGCGATCGTCGTCGGACTGTCCATCATCCTGCTGATGGCCGTGTTCCGTTCGGTCCTGATCCCACTCAAGGCGGCGCTGCTCAACCTGCTCAGCATCGGCGCGGCGCTCGGCGCGATCACCCTGGTCTTCCAGGAGGGCTGGTTCGGCATCGAGCCCGGCCCGATCGAGGCGTACCTGCCGGTGATGATCTTCGCGGTCGTCTTCGGTCTCTCCATGGACTACGAGATCTTCCTGGTCTCCCGGATCCACGAGGAGTGGGTGCACACCAAGGACCACGCACTCGCCGTCCGTCAGGGCCTCGGCCACACCGGCTCGGTCATCAGCGCCGCCGGCGCCATCATGATCGTCGTCTTCGGCGCCTTCATGCTCAGCCCGGAGCGGCTGCTCCAGCAGACCGGCTTCGGCATGGCGGTGGCCATCTTCGTGGACGCGGTCATCATCCGCTGCCTGATCGTGCCGGCCGCGATGCAGCTGATGGGCCGGCGCGCCTGGTGGATGCCCGAGCCGCTGGCGAGGCTGCTGCCGAAGGTGGAGTTGGAGAAGCACTGACGTCCCGCGTGAACGGCGTCGGCCGGGTGGGGACACCGGCCGACGCCGTTCTCCGTATTCCTGTTGCCCGTTCAGACCGCCGGCGGCGCGTCGCCGTCCTCCGCACACGCGTGCTTCGGCAGGGCTACGCATCACCGGTGTCGTCATTCTTGTCTGCGCGCTCACGCAGCCTGAACTCGACGAACTCGGGCTCTCGCCGGAAGCTCGGAAGCGAGACCACGTGCGAGTCGGCGCGGGCCCGGTCGGACAGGCTGTCAGACCCGCTCGGCGGCGGTGGCGATACGCTCGACGCGGGCCCACAACGCCCGATGCAGCAGGCTGCGCCTGCTGCATCCAGCCGGCGATCCAGGCCATCAGCGCGACGTGCACGACCCAGGCGAACGCGAACCCGTAGCCGAAGAGGGTTCCGGTGGCCGCGCCGGCACCGATCACGGTCGCCGCCCCCAGCAGCAGGACCAGCGCCGCTCGACGGTTGCGTGGTTCCACCCCGGCGAGCCTGGTCCAGCACGCCCGTGCGATCGCTCAGGCGGGGGAGAGACCTGGTCCGGCAGATGGTTGGCTCTTCACCGCGGAGGAAACAGCGCTACTCAGGTTGAGACAGCTCAGTAGGTCGCGCCCCGCGCCACCTGCGCCGCCACCCGGTGGTGCAGCGCGGTGAGGGCCGGGCTGACGGTGGCGGTGAGCGGCGTCGGGTCCGCCAGCCGACGCGCCGTCTCCGGTAGCCAGGTGAGGTCCGCGTCGAATCGGCGACGCGCGGCGCGTACCTCACCGGCCGGGTCGGCGGCGTCGAGGCGACGACCGCCGCGCATGACCGGCACGAGCAGCGGCTCGCGGTTGCCCGGCGGCGATTCGTCGCGCAGCCCCACCACGTCGCCGCTGGCACCGGTGGGATCACGGAAGACCTGCTTGGGACCGGGCAGGGTGGCCTTGCCGGGCGACAGCTTGAGCACCGGCCGGTCGCCGACGGCCACCAGCTTGTAGGCGCTGTCCAGGGACGGCGCGTCGAAGGAGACGCCCATGCGGGTGCCGACGCCGTAGGCGTCGATGGGTGCGCCCTTGGCGACGAGCGCCGCGATGACGTCCTCGTCGAGGCTGCCGCTGGCCACGATCTGGGCCCGGGTCAGCCCCGCGTCGTCGAGGATCGCGCGGGCCTGCACGGCCAGTGCGGCGAGATCCCCGGAGTCGAGTCGCACGGCCACCGGGCCGGTCAGGCCCAACTCGGCGACGACCTCGACGGCGGCCCGCACTCCGGCGGGCGTGTCGTAGGTGTCGACGAGGAACACCGGGTTGGTGGGAAAGTCGGTGGCGAACGCGCGGAACGCGGCACGCTCGTCGGGGAACGCCTCGACGTACGAGTGGGCCATCGTCCCGGACGGCGGCAGCCCATAGCGTCGCGCGGCCTCGACGTCGCTGGTCGCGGCGAAGCCGGCGATCGCCGACGCCCGCGCCACGGCCGCCCCGGCCTCGATCCCGTGCGTCCGGCGGAACGCGAAGTCGACCAACTGCGCACCGCCGGCCGCGAGGCGGCATCGGGCCGCCTTGCTGGCCACCGTGGTGTGGAAGGTGATCAGGTTCAGCACGCCGGTCTCCACCAGCTGCGCCTCCGCGATCGGCGCGGTGACCTCCAACAGCGGCTCGTCGGCGAACACCAGGCGACCCTCCGGTACGGCCCAGACGTCACCGGTGAACCGCAGCCCGGCCAGCGCCGCCATGGTCGGTTGGTCGAGCCCGACGGTGTCGCGCAGATAGCCGATGTCGTCCTCGTCGAACGCGAAGCCTTCCAGGAAGGCCAGCGCCTCGGCCAGTCCGGCGGCCACCAGGAAGCCGCGCTGCGGCGGCAGGCGGCGGACGAACAGGCTGAACGTGGCGCGCTCCACCATGTCCCGGCGCAGGTAGCTGGCCGCCATCCGCAGCTCGTACAGGTCGGTACGCAACCCGGTCATGGGTTCCTCCGTCGGCACGTGGGTCGACGGGCCGGTGGCGCCGTGGTGATGCCGCCCCGGTCCGGTCAGGCGCGGGAGCGGCGCGCGGGGCGGCGGGACAGGGAACTCGGCGCGTTGACGCCGGCGCCGTCGCTGACACTGATGCCGAGCCGTTCGACCAGTTCGCCGCCGAGCCAGGCCGTCATCCCGGACAGGACGATGCCCGCGAAGCTGCAGATCAGGGCCAGGGCATTCGGCTCCCAGTTCGTCGCGGTGGCCCGCGCCAGCCAGCTCACCGCGAACAACAGCACGACGACGACGTTGCCGATGCCGTGGATCGCGCCGATCCGCTTGGCGCGGGTGCCGGACGGGATGGCCCGCCAGTCGGTGTATCCGAAGACCGCGGCGACGAGGCCGCCGATGATGCCGGCGCCGATGATGTACCCGGCGGAGATCTGGAATCCGGCCCGATCCGTGATCAGATACAGGATGTCGAAGATCACCGCCGTGGCGAGCAGCCCCAGCGGGAAAACGATCAGCATGGGGTGGATCCCGTGGCCCATCGCCTTGGCTCGACTTTCCAACACAGCCTCCCTCTCTGGCGGGATGTTGGGCGCGGGTACCCCTTCGGCTCGCTGGTACACCTACCGGGCTTGACTTCCTCCTCCGTCTGAAGGCGGAGGGTTCCCATCCTCGCGGGTTGGATCCTGGTTCACCGCAGACCGCACGGAAGGTTGCCCTTCGTGTCTGACGTCCGCACCGCAGGCGTTTTGCGTCTCGGCCAGCGGGCCCTCCGGTTCCCGCGGCCACCCGTTCGCTGGCCGGTCACGTGCCGGGCCGACAACTCCCCTGCCGGGGTAGCGGCGACGGCCGGATCCAACCGGAGGGCCGTCGCCCGTGCCCGAGAACCGGGGCAGTCGATCGGGGGATCAGCAGCCGGCGGTACGCGTGTAGTTCCGCGTCCCGAAGTAGAGAGCCAGGTTGCCGCTGAAGCGCACCTTGATGTCGTTGCCGTTCAGGCGCTGTTCGTAGTGCAGGTGCGATCCGGAGGAGCCGCCGCTGTTGCCCACGTACCCGATGGTGGTGCTGTAGCCGACGGACTGGCCGACCGAGACGTTGAACCCGCTGAGGTGGGCGTAGTAGGTGGTATACCCGTTGCCGTGGTTGATCCGCACGTACCGGCCGTAGCTGGTGTCACCGAGGTTGGCGACCACGTCCACCGTGCCCGGGGCGCTGGCCTTGACCGGATCGCCGTGGTCGTTGGTCCGGTTGAAGTCGATTGCGTACTGCGGGCTGTGCGTGGTGCGGGTCTGACCGGACCACGTCTGGTTGCACGGGAAAGGCGTTCGGAACGAGGGCGCGGCGGCGGCGGGTGACGCCGGAACCAGGAACGCGGCGGTCGCCAGCAGGGCGACGCTGAGGGAACTCGTCAGGCGGGAGCGCATCCGAACCTCCACGGTCATAATCTTCGATCCCTCTGCCGGATGATGTCAGAAAGTTCCGATGGCTGAAAGACCTGCGGAGCGTCGGGTCGATCCACGCACGGACGCGATCCGGATGCTGTCGCGCGACGGCCGGATCACCCAGGGCATCGAGGACCAGATCGCCGCGCTCGGCCTGGTCCTCACCGCGATCGTGCTTGTGCGACCGGTATTGGCATGGGTTCGGGGGTGAAGCCGGGCGGGCCGGGTGGCCCGCCGCGGCTACATCCCCGCTAAGCCCCAGCCATCACGGTAAAGGTGAATCCGGCGCTCGTCGGACGGCGCAGGGGAATGTCGCACTTGATCCGGCGCAGTACCTCGTTCCTGCTGAGGCCGAGCCCTTGCGCGATGAGCCGTTCCGGGCGCACCGGTACCGAATCCTCGAAGACGACCTCCACCTGGACCGGCCACGCCTCGTCGAGCCATGTCGACGGGGTGTCCAGCCGCCAGGCCCCCGTCCAGTCCAGGGTGAAGCGGTTGCGCCGGGCGAGCAGCGGATCCAACAGCCTGGACGCCACCAGGTCCGGATCGTTGACACGGTAGCCGTGGAGTTCGGCCGGGTCGAAGGATCTGACTGGCACTCGCTCGTGCACGGTGAGTTTGCTCGTCCGATCGCAGGATGCGCAGCGGACCAGCAGCCACACGTCCAGCAGTTTGCCGTTGGCGTTGACGCGGAACCTGCCCGCGCCGGTGGTGGCCGACTCCGACCGGCAGTCCACGCACCGCAACGACAGCAGAGGCAGCCTGGCCCGACGAACGACCCAGGACAGCACGGTATGAGGTTGTGAAGACATGATCTCTCTAGACCTGATCTCTCTAGACCTGACACGAGGCCGATTACGCGCGGCCTCAACGCTGCAATTTCCGGGCGCACAAGGGCAGCCCGGCAGAACCGACGGGAGCGTCGGCTACAGGTGAGCGGAAGAAGGTGTCAGGTCTAAAGAGCAGGCGGGGTCACGCGTTTTGTCCTCTGTCCTCACAGCGACGGGCCGCAGGCAACCTAAGGGAACGCGGAAGGAAGCCTCAAACGGTTTTCTGACGTCGAGCAGCATCGGCTGCCAACCCCTCGGCCGCGGTGGTGCTACTCGTACTCCTGCCCGCACCGGGCCAGTTCTGCGAGATCGGCCCAGCCGAGGAAGCCGATGGTGTGCTCGCCCGGCTCCGGTTCGTTCACCAACGGCACGACGGGGCCAGGAACTTGTTTCCGTAGGCCGTCGTCTTCGCTCCAGCCGCCCAGTGCCCCGGCCATCCCGCATTCCAGGTACGCCTGCGGATCGAAGTTGTACCAGCGGATGCCCGTGGCTCGCACACATCCCGTCGTGCGGGGGGCGTCAATGCCGAACCGGGCGTACTCGTCCAGGGGTCCCTGATCGGCGAAGTCGGCCAGGTCCGCGATCTGAGACAGCACGATGGCTTCCCAGTCGGCATACGATGTCGGCTCGTCCGTGTAGCGAAACGAGGCGGAACGCCAGGAGGCCTGCGGTGGCGCCGGCTCGACCATGCCCGCCGCCACGACCATCGCGGCAACCGTGTCCAGGTCCAGCGAGACCCGACCCGACAGCGGCCGGGCTACCCGCCACCACGAACGCAGGAACACGTCCAAACCAAGCGCGGCCGCGTTCATGCGTTCGCCATCCCGGACAAGGCGCCGGTACAGGTCGCGGTCTGTGCGGCAGACCGGCCCGGGTGGCCCGTCGACCCAGTAGGTCTGCTTGTGCGCCACACCCGACTCCAGCGCCAGGACCTTGGCCAGCGCCTCGATTCGGTCAGCGAAGGTGCCCATCCGGACCCGGTTGCCGTTGTCGTCCTGCCGCCAGAGCTCCCACACCGCCACAGCATCACCGTAGTCGTGGCCTCTCTCCGGCGGACAGCCGCATTCGCCCGTGCCGCCGGCTGGGCGCGCTGTGTCTCAGCGCACCGGTCACCGAGTAGACGTCAACCTCGGTGCTTCTCCTCGGAGACGTGCCGCAGCGAAGTGCCCGAGGCGCCGGGCGACGCCGCTGTCGCGCCGTGGATCGGGGAGCACGTGGGGAGCAGTCGGGTGCGCTGAACGGCGTCGAACCGCAACCAACAGCACGTGACGGCGCTCAACTGCGCCCGCCCTCCTGCGGCTTCTCATCTATGCAGGTCACAGTTGGGTCATGGCCGCCCCGCGTGGTGATGGCCCGCACTGGCCATCACCACGCGGTTGTTCGCGACCCGGACGGCTCAGACCGGTGGCCCGCCGTACGTCACCGTCGTCCTGGCTGAGCAGGTCGAACTGTCCGCCCGGCACACCTGGTACGTAGCGGTGCCGCGGCCTTGGACGTCGAGGGGATCGGTGTGGGCGCCATCGTTCGGCACCGTGCCGACCAGCGTGTCGTCGCGGTAGATGTCGACGTCGACGGAGGTTGCCCCCTGCCAGGTCAGATCCACCGCGAGTTGGCCCCTGTCCCGGCGTACCGAGGTGCCGACGGTGATGATGTCGCGGTCGAGGTTGGTCGCGTAGCTTCCCTTCGCGGTCGCCAGCAGCAGGCGGGACGGACCGGCGAAGGTCAGCGTCCGAGGTTGCCGTACCGATTCGATGCCACTGTCGAACGGGGAGAACGTGGTGCCGGCGTCCGCGGAGCGGACGACCCGGGGGTCGGTGTTCAGCGACATGTACAGCGTCCGCCCGTCGGCCGGGTCACAGGCCAGGTCGGCAACGGTGGCGTTGCTCGTCCAGCCGGTGGATTCCCATGTGACGCCGCCGTCCAGGCTGCGGTACACGCCGGTGGAACTGGAGGCCAACCAGGCCGCCAGGTAGACGACGCGCGGGTCGTGGGACGACGCGCACAGGTATGGATTCATGTACCTTCCGGACAGGCCGATCATCGACGTGAACCACGACGTGCCGCCGTCTTCCGAGCGCAGGACGCTGCTGGCGTAGGCGCCGCTCCGGTCGTTGATCGAGGCGATCATTTCCTGGTCGGTGCCGTTCTCCACGATCTCGACGTCGAGCGCCGCCTGGCCGGACGTTCCCTCGTGGACCTTGGTCCAGGTCTGGCCGCGGTCCAGCGTGCGCCAGATCGTGGCCTCGGTGCCGGCGTACCCGAAGTCGGCGCCGGTGAGGAGGATCAGGTCCGGGTTGGTGCGGCTGAACCGGATCGTCGTGAGGTCGGACTCGTAGTAGGCCCCCTGGTCGGGGCCGAGTACGGTCCAGTTCCCGTCACCTCCGCGCCGGTAGAGCCCCTCCTGGGCCACTGTCGAGGGGCCGTTGGAGAGGGCGTGGAGCGTGCCGTCCGGGGCGAATCGGACGGTGCCGTACCGGGTCGGCGGCAGCGGCTCCCGCTTCCAGTTGGCACCACCGTCGACGGTGGAGTAGACACCGCCGGTGTTCTGTCCCTGAAAGGCGATCGCGATCTCGTCCGGGTCACGCGGGTTGACGTGGATGGAGCGGAGGTCGATCTCGGCGATGCCGTTCGACGACTGGGCGAACGACGTGCCGCCGTCGGTGGAGCGGAAGACAGCCACCGCGTCGGTTCCGAGGATGACCTGCCGCGAGTTGCCGGGCGCGAAGCGGATCGACCGCCCGGTCAGGGTGTTGGTGCCGCCGACACTGATCTCCCAGGTCGCGCCGCCGTCGGTGGTGCGGTGGACACCGGTACCGGCCGTGGTCACCAGGATCGTGTCCCGGTCGTGCGGATCCACGGCGATGCCGTGGACCACCGGAGTCGGCCAGCTGCTGTTGTGCAGTGGGGTCCAGGTCACACCGAGGTCGGTCGACTGGTAGAGACCGAGGTACTGGTTCGAGAAGAGCTGGCCGCCACCGACAAGCAGCCGCGTTCCGTCGTACCCGATGTCGAACAACGGGCTGGTGGGAAGGCCGGCGGAGCGTTTCGTCCAGGTGACCCCGCTGTCCCGGGTGACCCACACCTGGCCGGCGTCGAACGCGACGATCACCGTGTTCGGGTCGTTCGGGTCGATCGCGATCGCCCTGCCGGACAGCGCGGCACCCATCGCCGGGGTCCGGTTGGTCCAGGTCACGCCGCCGTCGGCCGATCGCATGAGGTTGACCTTCTGGGAGCCCAGGGCATTGGCGATCCCGGCCCACAGCACCGACGGGTTGACCGGGTCGACCGCGACGCTCAGGACCTGGTCGTTGAGGCCGATGTTGAGGTTGCCGGCGACCCAGGTCAGGCCACCGTCGTTGCTGCGCCACACGCCGTCCTGGGTGCCGACGTAGGCCGTTCCGCCAGCGGTGAACTCGATGGCGAAGACGCTCCTGCCGCGCAGCGCCGGCACCTCGGACCAGGTGGCGCCGCCATCGCCGGAGCGGTACAGACCTCCGTTGTATCCACCGCCCGGTGCGTAGCCGGCCAGCACCATTTTCGGATCCGCAGGGGACACAGCGGTGTCGTAGATGTCGCCACCGGGCGGCCCGAGCAGCGACCAGGCCGCCGCCGTGGACGTCACCGCGGAAGCGGTCTCGCCCGCCGTGGGCGTCACGGTAGCGCCGTCCGGGTGGTGTCCGTACGCGTCCGCGGTCAGACCCGAGCTGTCCGTCCACTGGCTGTCGCTGGCTGCCGTATCGGCGGCGGCCGTGCTGGCTGCCAGCACCGTGCCGCCGGTGAGGCCGAGCGCCAGCAGGGCACCCAGAGCACGTCGCAGTCGACTCGTACTCATGACTCGTTGTCTCCTTCGTTGGGGGTGGGCGCCGACGTGACCGGTCATCCCTGCTGGCCTGCGAACCGCACGGTGGTCCTGTTCGAGCACTTCAGCGTGCCGGCGTGGCACACCCGGTAGGTGTACGTGACGGCGCCTGAGCCGTCGACGGCGTCGGCGTACGTGCCGTTGTTGGGCACCGTGGCGACGAGCGTGCCGTCGCGGAAGACGTCGACGTCGGTCGAGGTAGCTCCGTCCCAGGCCAGATTCACGACGGCGTTCCCTCGCACCCGGTGTGCCGCGGCGCTGAGCTGGATCGCCGTGTCGACCTTCACCTTCACCACCCGACCCGGCGAGCTCACCGTGCCGAGATAGACGAAGCCACCCTGCGGGTCGATCACCGCGGACAGCAGCGAGTTCTCGCCCTCGGCCAGCGTGGCCGCGCCGACCCGCTGGAAGCCGGCGAGCTCGATCTTCACGACGCCGCCGGGTGCGGTGCCGGTGCCGAAGTAGGCGTACCGACCGGCCGGGTCGATCGCCGCCGTCAGCAGCGAGTTCTCGCCGGTCGCGAGTTCGATCGCCTCGACCCGCTGGAAGCCGGCCAGGTCGATCTTCACGATGCGTCCCGGTGACGTGCCGGTGCCGAAGTAGGCGTACCTGCCCATCGGGTCGATCACCGCCGAGTAGAAGAGGCTCTCGCTCACCATCGCGATCACCCCGACCTCCGCCATCGTCGTCAGGTCGAGCTTCACCACGAGCCCGGGCGCGGTGCCGGTGCCGAAGTAGGCGTATGCCCCCGCCGGGTCGATCACGGCGGAGCGCAGGTTGTCCACGCCGCTGCTCAGCGTGGCCGCGTCCACCCGCTGGAAGGTGTTCAGGTCGATCTTGACCACCCGTCCCGGCGCGGTGCCGGTGCCGAAGTAGGCGTATGCCCCCGCCGGGTCGATCACCGCCGACCGCAGGTAGTTCTCGCCGCTGTCGAGCGTGATCGTGCCGACCCGCTGGAAGGTGGCCAGGTCGATCTTCACGATGCGCCCGGGTGCGGTGCCCGTGCCGAGGTAGGCGTACCTGCCGGCCGGGTCGATCACCGCCGAGTTGAGGTAGTTCTCACCCTCGGCCAGCGTGATCGCACCCACCCGCTGGAAGGTGCCCAGGTCGACCTTCACCACCCGACCCGGCGACGTCTGCGTACCGAAGTACGCGTACCGGCCGGCGGGATCGACCAACCCGGAGAAGAGCACGTTCTCACCGGCCGCCAACGTCGCGGCGTCGACCCGCAGCGGGACCCGGATGGCGGTGCCCTCCAGAGTGATCGCGTGCGGACCGTCGACCGCGTCGCTGGTCACCGTCACCGTCGCCGTCGCCGGCTCTTCAACGGTGGGCGTGAACGTGTACGCCACGGTGCAGCTCCGCAGGTGCGAGAGCGTGACCGGTAGCGCGCCACACGTGCCGCCGGACTGCGCGAACCCGCCGCCCGGCTCGGTGATCGCGCTGACCGTCACCGGTTCGGCGCCGGTGCCGGTCAGCGTCGCCGTCAACGGCCCGGCCGTGTCGCCGATCTTCGTCACGCCGAAGTCCAGCGAGCGGGGTGCCACGCTCAGTTGTCGTCCGTCCGGTGGTACCAGGGCGAAGTCCCGGGCGGCGGTGCCGCCCTCGACGACGGTCGCCGGGCCGCTCGCCGCCTGGTATCCGAACGCCGAGGCGGTCACGGTGTAGCTGCCGGCGGGCAGGGTGATCGCGTACCGGCCGTCCGGCCCCGTGGTACGGGTCCGGTTCACCGACCCGGCGATGGTGATGGTGGCACCGGCGATCGGCGTGTTGGTGGGGGCGGCGAGCACCGTGCCGGTCAGCTGTCCCTTCGCCGGACGCGGCGCCTGGGTGACGGCGGCGAGGGCGTCCAGCTTGCCCTGGCCCCACACGTTGTTGTTGCCGCTGGTACCGCCACAGGTGAGATCCGCGGTGTCCACGGCGGAGCCGTCCAGGATGGACCGGGTGGCGGCGATGTCGCGCTCCAGCGCGGGCGCGGCGGACCAGAGCAGCGCGACCACGCCCGCCACGTGCGGGGAAGCCATCGACGTGCCGGTGAGCGCGCCGTATCCGCCATTGGCGAAGGCCGAGCGTACCGCGACACCCGGGGCGGAAATGTTCGGTTTCACCTGGTCAGCGCCCCAAGCCGAGGGGCCGCGGCCGGAGTTGACGTACAGGGCGCCGTTGACGTCGAACGCACCGGCCGAGTACGCCTCGGGCAGGTTGCCGGGGTTGCCCGCCTGCCCACACGCTGACCCCGGATTGCCGCTGGAGAACTGGGGGAAGATCCCGGCCGCCACCCAGGCCTGGACAGTGGGCTGGTACCAGGGGGAGGTGGTGGCGCCGCCACCCCAGGAGTTGTTGATGATGTGCGGGCGGAGCGCCGGGTTCGGGTTCTTTCCACGCAGGTCGGTGGGGGCGAGCATGAACTGGCCGCTGGACAGCAGCGCGGAGGACGTGCAGGAGTTGGACTCGCAGCCCTTCGCGGCCATCCACTTCGCCCCGGGCGCCACCCCGATCTGGTTGGCCCCGCCATCGTTGCCGACCATGGTGCCCACGGTGTGGGTGCCGTGGTTGTTGTTGTCGCACGGCACCAACGACGGCGCGCCGCACACGCTCGACGGGTCCCACCAGTTGTAGTTGTGGTCGAACGCGCCGTTGCCCAGGTTGCCCCGGTACTGCTTCACCAGCGCCGGGTGGTTGTACCGCACCCCCGTGTCGATGCTGCCGATCACGATGTCCTCACCGGTCACCGCGTACTGCTGCCACACCTGCGGGGCGTTGACCCGGCTGATGTTCCACTCGACGGCCGTGATCTGCGATTCCTCGCCGGCTGCTTCCGGCGTGGGGAGCTGGTAGACCTGGTCGGCGGTGATCTGGGTGACCTCTGGGCGGGCGGCGATCCGCTTCAGCAGCGCCGCGTCGCCGGTCACCCGAACCGTGTTGGCGATCCAGTACGGCTGGTGGCTCGCTCCCGCGGCCTTCAGCATCGCCACCAGACCAGCCTGGCTGGCCCTGGCGGTGCCGGTCAGCCTCTCGTACACGAACCGGCCCTGCGCGGCGCGGTCAGTGATCCTGGCTGCGCCGGAAAGGTCGGCCCGGTCCCGCAGGTACACCCAGAAGGTGGCGGTACCGTCCGCGGCAAGTGTGGTGTGCAGCGCCGGCTCGACCGATGCCGTCCGGGTGGGTGCGGCCACCGCCGTTCCTGGCATCCCCAGGACGAGCAGCACGGCCGTGACCAGGACGGCACCCAGTCGGAGCCTTCGCCGCCGAGGGGCGCTCACGAGCGTCGGGGAACCCGTCGCCAATCCATTCAAGGAACTCTCCTCTGTCCTCGCGGTGCGGTCTCGCCCGCTGTCCCTTGTCGGGCCTGAGTCCGTAGCGGCGGAAGGGCTCATACCGACCGCCATCCGCCCTCGTGCCGGGTCCCCTCCGCCGTCTCGCCCGCCGGTGCGTTCTCGTCTTCGGCCGGGCTCGACGGTGCGCCCGCAGCCGGCCGTACCGCACCGGCAGGTGACGCTGGTTCGCTGGGAGACCCGGACGGTCCAGGGGTCTCGTCGGGCTCAGGATGATGCATGGCAGCAGCCTGGCCGCGAGGCAGCACGGGAACAATCCCGGAAACCCGGCAACTAACGGCTTGCCACTCAGCTCAACCGGCTCGCGATGGCCGCTCGGGAACGGATGTGCAGCTTCCGCAGTACGGACGTGATGTGCTGCTCGACCGTGTACACGGAGAGGAACAGCTCCGCGGCGATCTCCTTGTTCGTGCGACCCGCGGCGGCCAGCTCGGCCACCTCCCGCTCCCGCGGTGACAGCTCGTTGCCGTAGCTGGGCCGCCCGGTCCGGCGGCGACCGGGCAGCGACAGGCCGCGTTGCCGAGCCGCGCCGATCGCGCGGGCGTAGTCCCAGGTGGCGCCCAGGCGCTGATACGTGGCCAGGGCCGCCGACAGCTCGGCGGCACCGGCCTCGTGGTCACCCGCACCGAGCAGCGCCAACGCCGCCAGCTCCCGTGCCTGGGCCGCCTGGTAGGGATAGGGCAGCCGGTCGTAGCGGTGAGCCGCCTCGACGAGGTGGCGGGCCGCTCGCGGCGGGTGGCCGGCAGCCGTCTCCAGCAGGCCCCTGGCGTGTTGGAGAACGGCCGGGGCGATGGAGACGTCCAGGTCACCCAGCCGGTGTTCGTAGTCGGTCAGCAGGACGTCGGCGTCGGTCAGCTGGCCCGCGGCGACCAGTGCCTCGGTGGCGGCCGGCAGCACCGGTGCCGCAGCCGCCCACGCCTCCTTGCCGGTCAACATGGTGAGACATCGTTGCGTCGCGGTCAACGCGGCGTCGACGTCCCCCCGGGCGAGCGCGATGCGGGCCAGACCGCTCGCCGGGAACGCCAGCGACTCCACCAGACCCAGATCCTCGGCCAGTTGCCGGGCACTGGCGAGTCGGTGTTGGGCGTCGTCGAGCTGGCCGCGACCGAGAGCCAGGCCACCGAGCGCCAGCTCGGCTTCGATCCGGCCGAGCGGGTAGTCGGACAGGGCGTCGAGCAGGGCGTCGGTGCCGTCGCTCAGCGCTTCCCAGGTGCCCCGGAGATAGTGCAGCAGGACCAGCGCGGAGCGGGTGAGCAGCTCCAGCCGGCGGCTGCCGCACCTGACCGCTCCCGTCAGGGCATTCGTCAGCAGCCGCTGCCCGACCTCGTGGTGCCCGAAGTAGCAACACTGGGTGCCGACCGAAAAGTACGCGTTGACCTCGGCCAGCGACCGGGGTGAGCTTCCGGTGGCAGCTTCGATGCGGTCGAGCACCTGCCGCCAGCGGGGGTCGCCGAGGGTCACCAGCCCCATCCCGACCTTGCCCAGCACGAACACGCCGACCATCGGGTCGTGGACCTCCGCGAGGAGCTCCAGCGCGCGGTAGAGCCAGTCTCGACCCCGGGTGACCGTGCCGATGGACGCGGTCAGCAACCCGACCGCGACTGTCGCTCGCACTCGCAGGTCCGGCCGGCTCGGCAGCTGCTCGATGGCGGTGGCGAACAACGTGCGCTGCACCGATGGATCCTCGCCAGCCACGTTGAGCGCCGAGGCCAGCAGGAACCGCAGCTCCCCCTGCGTCGCTGGCGCCCCGTTCTCGTTGAGCACCGCCCAGAGCAGGTCGACGACCTCGTGCGTACGCACCATTTCAAGGGCGGCCCAGCCCAGCTTCACCGCCAGCCGCGCGCGCTCCTGTGAGGACAACGGCCCATGGCGTACGACGTCTTCGAGCAGCCGGACCGCCTCCGCGTCGTGCCGCAGCGCCGCCGCCTGGTCCGCCGCCTGCTCGGCCGCGCGTACCCACTCCTCCAGCAGGCGAGCGTGGCGAAGGTGGTGTGCCCGCTGCCCCAGCGGTATCGGATCGAGCGCGCCGAGCGCGGCCGCCGCCCGGCCGTGCAGCTGCTGCCGGCGCGGGCCGGGCAACGCCTCCTCCACCGCCTGCGCGGCCAGCACGTGCCGGAACCCCACCAACTCGCCATGCTCGACGAGCAGGCCCGACTCCAGCGCCTCCTCCAGACCCGGCAACGCCCGGGCCGCCGGTATCCGGCAGGTCGCCACCACCACCGACATCGGTGCGGACGTGTGCAACACGGCAGCCGCCTCGACAACCGCCCTGGCCTCGTCGGACAGGTGCGCCACGCGTTCGAGCACCTGGTCACGGACTCCGGTGGGCACGTTGAGTTCACCCAGCTCCCGGCGTGCCCAGCCGCCGTTCCGGCGGACCAGTTGGCCGTTCGCCTGCAGCAACGCGAGCAGCTCCTCGATCGCGAACGGCAGCCCGGAGGCCCACTCGCACAGGTAGTCGGCGAACTCCTCGGAGACCCGGGCCAGCCCGAGGATGGCCGCAGCCAGCGCACCGGTCTGCCCCGCGTCCAGCGGGGCGAGCACGACCTGCGCGTGTCTCGTCGACGCCGGCAACCGTGCGGTCAACGCCCGTACGCCCGGGGCCGCCTCCTCGCTGCGGAACGTCAGCAGCACCGACAGCTGTGCTGGCAGATCGCCCAGCAGGTAGCTCGTGAAGTCGAGGGTCTGCTCGTCGGCCCAGTGCAGATCCTCCAGGACCAGCACCACCGGACCCACCGACCCCAGCACCTCCGCCAGCGCACGGAACACCCGATGGCGCTCGGCGGCCGGGTCGGCCAGTGGCTCGGGCGCCGGTGGCAGTGCCTCGGCGAGCTCGGGCAGCAACGGCCGGAGCGCGCCGGCCAGCGGGGACAGCCGGGTTTCCGCCAGCTCCGTGTCGAGCCCGCGGACCGCGTCGATGATGGGGCCCAACGGGAACGGCTCGCGAATCCGCCGGCTCGCCCCGAGCACGAACCTCAGTCCCGCAAGCTCAGGCCGGGCTCGTACCTCGGTGATCAGCCGGGTCTTGCCGGCTCCCGCCTCTCCCTCCAGCACCACCGCGGCGGGCGGCGTCGCCAGGGTCGACACCAGCAGATCGAGCTCCCGGATGCGCCCGATGAGCCTGGGGGAGGAGATCCGCCGCTGGCCAGGGGCCGGCCCAGGCCGCGCGACCGGGATCCCCGTCACCGGATCACCGCCAGGATGCCCCGTCCTTCCGGGCGGGGAGGAATGGCGGACGCGTCGTCAACCATGACTGTCCCTTGTGGTAGGACTGGTCGTGCGCGGACGGCGTACAGGTGTCGGGCGTATCCGACGCCGGAGCAGGCGGCGGTGCTGAACCGCACGTTCGGGTGTGTACGTGTCGTCTGGAACCGCACTCTCGCCGCCCGTCATGCTCGTTACCACGCTGAGGGCAGAGCGACCTCGTACGCCCAGACGGATCGGGCGCTGACCGAGATGAAGAGGCGGCCCGATCTGGCGTTTCTGGGTGAGGTGTCGTCGGTGCCGTTGCAGCAGACCCTGCGGCACCAGCACACCGCCATGACTGCCTTCTTCCAGAAACGAGCCCGGTACCCGCGGTACAAGTCGCGGCACGGCCGCCAGTCGGCCTCCTACACCCGGTCGGCGTTCCGGCTGCGCGGCGGGAACCTGTCGCTGGGAAAGACTCCGGGTGTGCTGCGGTTCGTGTGGTCCTGGCCAGACGTGGACCCGGCGGGGCTGGATCCGACGATGGTGACGGTGTCGCGTGACCCGGACGGCCGCTGGTTCGTGACCTTCGCCGTCGACGTCGAGGCACCCGTCGCACCCGAACCGACGGACGGGGCGGTGGGGGTGGACCTCGGCCTGACCGATTTTGCGGTGTTGTCCACCGGCGAGCGTATTCCGCATCCGAGGCACATGGAGCGGCGCGAGCGCCGACTCAAGCGGTACCAGCGGATGATGGCCCGCCGGCAGAAGGGCTCCGCCAACCGCGCCAAAGCCAGGCAAAGGGTGGCGCGGGCGCATTCGCGGGTACGAGACGCCCGTCGGGACTTCCTCCACCAGCAGTCCACCGCCCTGGTGCGCCGGTTCGCCGCCATCGCGGTGGAGGACCTGGCGGTGGCGAACATGGTCCGCAACCGCTGCCTGGCCAAAGCGATCGCCCGTACCGGCTGGGCCGAGTTCCGCACCCTGCTGACCTACAAGGCGCACCGCGACGGCCGCACCCTCGCCGTCGTGGATCGCTGGTACCCGTCGTCGAAGACGTGTTCGGCGTGCGGGCATCTGCTCGCCCAGCTTTCCCTCGGCACACGGCATTGGTCGTGTCCGGGTTGCGGCACCCGGCATGACCGGGACGTCAACGCCGCCCAGAACATCGCTGTCGCGGCCGGGCTGGTCGAGACACAAAACGCCTGCGGAGCGGACGTCAGACACGAGGGGCAACCTTCCGTGCGGTCTGCGGTGAACCAGGAACCCCAACCCGCGAGGGTGGGAATCCCTCGCCTTTAGGCGGGGGAGGATGTCAACCGTCAGCGCCTGGCGTACCGGAGCTAGGCGCGCGGCCGTCGGGCCGCCCGACACGGGGAACCCGCGCTCCCGGCGACCTGCCGGCGGGCGGAGTGGCGATGGTGCGGCATGGTCGTCCTCCCCGAGGGATCGGGCGGCTGAGGGCGGCCGGAGCTGCCCGCCCGGCCTGCGCCGCCGGGGCCGCCTGCCTGGCATTCTGCCGCAGCGGGCCGGCGATCGGTACGGCCTGTTCAGCGGACGAGGCGGGCACGCGTCGCGTCGGGCTGCCGTGCGGTGTCCTGGTCGAGGCAGGGCGAGCGGCCCGGGCCGAGGCATGGGGAGATGCTGGGGTCCACTGAGGCCTTTCGTGATAGCCCCGCCAGGGTAGGCGCGGGGAGCCGTGTCGACACTGGACGAAGCTCCGGGTGGGGCGGCAGTCGGCCAGGATCCGATGCCCCGACCGGGAGCCTCGCTGTGCGGCTGGCGGTCTTCGGTGAGCTTGTCGACCGTCGGGGTGAGTTCGGGGTCTTCGCGCCGTCGCCCCTGCCCGGTCCGCCGCTCGGCGGCGATGCCGCGGATCTGCCACCACTGCTTCCTGGGGGGCAAGCGGTGTGATCCGCCCTGCCGACGGTGGTCGGGATCACCCGATCCAGGGGTGGTGTGAAAAGGGCGTTAAGAAACGCCGGATCGCCGTGATGGTCGCGTTATAGCCCCTGTCGGTGCGGGGCGGGTGGCGTTGTGATTGCTCGGCGCGGCCGGATGGCGGCCGTGTCGAGCTGGTCCGGAATGAGGAGTCAGACGTGTCTGACGTGGTGTTCGTGGTGTTGACGATGGGGCTGTTCGCGGCTCTCGCCCTGGTGGTGAGGGGAGTGGAGAAGCTGTGAGCGCCGTCAACGTCATCGGTCTGGTGCTGGCGATCGGCCTGGCCGTGTTCCTGGTGGTCGCCCTGTTGTTCCCGGAGCGCTTCTGATGGCCGTGACGACAGCCGGCGTGCTGTTCATCGTCTCGCTCGTGGTGGCGCTGGTCGCCGTCCACAAGCCGTTCGGCGACCACATGTTCCGCGTGGTGTCCGGCCGGCGGCACTTCCGCGTCGAGCGGGGTATCTACCGCCTGGTCGGGGTCGACGCGGGCGCCGAGCAGTCCTGGGGCGTGTACGCCCGCAGCGTGCTTGCCTTCTCCGCCATCTCGATCCTGTTCCTCTACGCGTTCATGCGGCTGCAGGACCACCTGTGGCTCTCGCTGGGCTTCGACCCGGTGCTGACCCACGGCGCGTGGAACACGGCCGTGTCGTTCGTGACCAACACCAACTGGCAGTGGTACTCGGGTGAGTCGGCCATGGGGCACCTGGTCCAGATGGCCGGGCTGGCGGTGCAGAACTTCGTCTCCGCTGCCGTCGGTATCGCGGTCGCCGTCGCGCTGGTGCGCGGGTTCGCCCGCCGCCGCACGGGTGACCTGGGCAATTTCTGGGTCGACCTGACCCGGGTCACGCTGCGGATCCTGCTGCCGATCTCGGTGCTCGGCGCCCTCGCCCTGATGATCGGCGGGGCGGTGCAGAACCTCTCCGCCGGCACCGAGGTCACCACCCTGACCGGTGGCAGCCAGACCATCACCGGCGGGCCGGTGGCCAGCCAGGAGGTCATCAAGGAGTTGGGCACCAACGGTGGCGGCTTCTACAACGTCAACAGCGCCCATCCGTTCGAGAACCCGACCACCTGGACGAACTGGTTGGAGATCTTCCTGATCCTGGTGATTCCGTTCAGCCTGCCCCGGGTCTTCGGCCGGATGGTCGGGCAGAACCGGCAGGGGTACGCGATCGCCGCCGTGATGGCGGTCCTGGCGGTCGCGAGCATCGCCTTGACCAACGTCTTCGAGTTGGCCGGCGACGGCACGGTGCCGCAGGCGGCCGGGGCGGCGCTGGAGGGCAAGGAGATCCGGTTCGACGTGTCGAACTCGGCCACCTTCGCCGCCGCGACCACGCTCACCTCGACCGGCGCGGTGAACTCCTTCCACGACTCCTACACCGCGCTCGGCGGCATGATGCCGCTGGTCAACATGATGCTCGGCGAGGTCGCCCCCGGCGGCGTCGGTGCCGGCCTCTACGGGATGCTGATCCTCGCCGTGATCACCGTGTTCGTCGCCGGCCTGATGGTCGGCCGGACACCGGAGTACGTCGGCAAGAAGATCGGCGCCCGCGAGATCAAGTTGGCGTCGCTGTACTTCCTGGTCACCCCCGCGCTGGTCCTGACCGGCACGGCGGCGGCGTTCGCCACCGGCAACAACTCCACCGCGCTCAACACCGGCCCGCACGCTCTGTCCGAGGTGCTCTACGCGTTCACCTCGGCGAGCAACAACAACGGCTCCGCGTTCGCCGGCCTGACCGTGAGCACGCCGTGGTGGAACACCGCACTGGGGCTGTGCATGCTGCTCGGCCGGTTCCTGCCGATCATCCTCGTGCTCGCCCTGGCCGGCTCGCTGGCCCGCCAGCAGCCGACGCCCGCCTCCGAGGGCACCCTGCCGACCCACCGGCCGCTGTTCGTCGGCATGGTCGTCGGCGTCACGGTGATCCTCGTGGCGTTGACCTTCCTGCCCGCGCTCGCGCTCGGTCCCCTCGTTGAGGGGCTGTGACACCGATGAGAGAGAAAGACATGACGACCTCCACGCCGGCACCGCACGGTACGGCGGACGCCCCCACCTCCGGCACACCCGCCACCCAGGGCGACCGGGGCGGGGGACTGCTCGACCCGAGGCAGCTCGTCCAATCACTGCCCGACGCGCTGCGTAAGCTCGACCCGCGCACCCTGTGGCGCAACCCCGTGATGCTGATCGTCGAGATCGGCGCGGCGTTCACCACCGTCCTCGCCGTCGCGGACCCGTCGGTGTTCGCCCTCGCGATCACCGGGTGGCTGTGGCTGACCGTGATCTTCGCCAACCTCGCCGAAGCGGTCGCCGAGGGGCGCGGCAAGGCGCAGGCCGCCGCCCTGCGCAAGGCGAAGGCGGACACCGTCGCCACCCGCGCCCTCGGCTGGACCCCGGGCGCCGCCCCCGGCACCTGTCGCACCGAGAGCGTCCCGGCACCCCAACTGAAGCAGGGCGACGTCGTCGTGGTCGAGGCCGGGGAGATCATCCCCGGAGACGGGGACGTCGTCGAGGGGATCGCCAGTGTCGACGAGTCGGCCATCACCGGCGAGTCGGCCCCGGTGATCCGGGAGTCCGGGGGCGACCGCAGCGCGGTCACCGGCGGCACCAGGGTCCTCTCCGACCGGATCGTCGTGATGATCACACAGAAGCCGGGCGAGAGCTTCCTCGACCGGATGATCAACCTGGTCGAGGGGGCGAACCGGCAGAAGACTCCGAACGAGATCGCGCTGAACATCCTGCTCGCCGCGCTCACGGTCATCTTCCTGCTGGCCGTCGTCACCCTCCAGCCTCTCGCGATCTTCTCGATGGGCCACCAGGCCGCCGCACCGGACACGCGGGCGATCACCGACGCCGGCGTCAGCGGGATCGTGCTGGTGTCGCTGCTGGTCTGCCTGATCCCCACCACCATCGGGGCGCTGCTCTCGGCGATCGGCATCGCCGGCATGGACCGCCTCGTGCAGCGCAACGTCCTCGCGATGAGCGGTCGGGCCGTCGAGGCGGCCGGTGACGTCAACACTCTGCTGCTGGACAAGACCGGCACCATCACGCTCGGCAACCGGCAGGCGGACGAGTTCGTCCCCGTCGAAGGGGTGGACGTCGCCACGGTGGCCGACGCGGCGCAGCTGTCCAGCCTCGCCGACGAGACACCCGAGGGCCGATCGATCGTGGTGCTGGCCAAGAACGGGTTCGGCCTACGGCAACGCGAACCCGGGCTCATTCCGCACGCCACCTTCGTGCCGTTCACCGCACAGACCCGGATGAGCGGCGTCGACCTGACTCCCGACGCGACCGCCGACGGCGGTGTCGCCGGGCCGGCGCGCCGGATCCGCAAGGGCGCCGCCGCCGCCGTCATGAAGTGGGTCCGCGACAACGGCGGCCACCCCACCGAGCAGGTCGGCCAGATCGTCGACGAGATCAGCGGCATCGGCGGCACCCCGCTGGTGGTCGCCGAACACCTCGACGGCCAGCCGGCCCGCGCCCTCGGCGTCATCCACCTCAAGGACGTGGTCAAGGCCGGGATGCGGGAGCGCTTCGACGAGATGCGCCGGATGGGCATCCGCACGGTCATGATCACCGGCGACAACCCGCGCACCGCGAAGGCCATCGCCGACGAGGCCGGGGTGGACGACTTCCTCGCCGAGGCGACGCCGGAGGACAAGCTCGCCTTGATCAGGAAGGAGCAGGAGGGCGGCCGGCTGGTCGCGATGACCGGTGACGGCACCAACGACGCACCCGCGCTCGCCCAGGCAGACGTCGGGGTGGCGATGAACACCGGCACGTCGGCCGCGAAGGAGGCCGGCAACATGGTCGACCTCGACTCCGACCCGACCAAGCTCATCGAGATCGTGGAGATCGGCAAGCAGTTGCTGATCACGCGCGGCGCGCTGACGACCTTCTCGATCGCCAACGACATCGCGAAGTACTTCGCGATCATCCCGGCCATGTTCGCCGGCATCTACCCGAGCCTGGACGCGCTGAACATCATGCGGCTCTCCAGCCCCGAGTCGGCGATCCTGTCCGCGGTCATCTTCAACGCGGTCGTCATCATCGCGCTGATCCCGCTGGCGCTGCGCGGCGTCCGTTACCGGCCCGCCGCCGCGTCGCAGTTGCTCAGCCGCAACCTGCTGCTCTACGGCCTCGGCGGCATCGTGGTGCCGTTCATCGGCATCAAGCTCATCGACCTGCTCGTCCAGTTCATCCCGGGGATCTTGTGATGCGCCTACCGTCTTGGCTCGCCCAGCACCTGGCCGCGCTGCGCGCGGTGCTCGTCTTCACCGTCCTGCTCGGCCTGGCCTATCCGCTGGCCCTGGTCGCGGTCGGTCGGATCCCGGTCCTCGCCCACAAGGCCGACGGATCGCTCATCGAGGTGGACGGCCGGCCTGTCGGTAGCACGCTCATCGGGCAGTCGTTCACCGACGCCGACGGCAACCCCGTCCCGCGCTACTTCCAGTCCCGCCCCTCGGCAGCCGGCGACGGCTACGACCCCACCGCCACCTCGGCCAGCAACCTCGGCCCGGAGGACATCGTCGACACCATCGCCACCAACCCCGACGACAGCACGCGGAGCCTGCTCACCCAGGTCTGCGCACGCAGCAGGGCCGTCGGGGAGCTGAACGGCGTCGACGGAAGCCGCCCGTACTGCACGACCGACGGGGTCGGGGCCGTGCTGGCGGTGTTCCGCCGCGACGGGCTGACCGGCCCGGTCACCCGGGTGGTCAGCGTCAACCAGACCGCACCCGCCACCCCGTTCCTCGCCCGCTACGAAGGTGTGCCGGTCGAGCCGGCCACGCCGGGCGAGGACCACCGGGCCGCCGGGGCGACCATCGTCCCCATCCGGGGCGACGCCCCCGCCGAGCCCGCGGTGCCCGCCGACGCGGTCACCGCCAGCGGCAGCGGCCTCGACCCGCACATCTCTCCGGCGTACGCGCAACTCCAGGTGGCGCGCGTGGCGGGGGAGCGCGGCGCGGACCCGGCGGCGGTCCGGCGCCTGGTCCAGGAGCACACCACCGGCCGGTCGCTCGGCTTCCTGGGCTCGCCCGGGGTGAACGTGCTGGAGCTGAACCTCGCGTTGGACGAACAATTCCCGGCACGCTGAACACGAGGGCGCCGGGCTGGGACGCTGGCACGGTCCCGGCCCGGCATCCCGTCACCCGACCCGCCGGTCACGCTGTGGAGAGGAATCCTGCTGTGCCACGAGGGGAACTGCGCATCTACCTCGGTGCCGCACCCGGCGTCGGCAAGACCTACGCCATGCTCGAGGAGGCGCAGCGCCGCGCCGAGCGCGGCACGGACGTGGTGATCGGGTTCGTCGAGACCCACGGCCGCAAGCACACCGCCGCCATGATCGGCGAACTGGAAATCGTCCCCCGCCGCGCGATCACCTACCGCGGCGCCGAGTTCACCGAGATGGACCTCGACGCGGTTCTGGCCCGCCGCCCCGAGGTCGCCCTGGTCGACGAACTCGCTCACACCAACGTGCCCGGCTCCCGCAACTCCAAGCGCTGGCATGACATCCAGGAACTCCTCGACGCCGGGATCACCGTCCTCACCACGGTAAACATCCAGCACCTGGAATCGCTGAACGACGTGGTCGCCCAGATCACCGGGACCACCCAACGCGAAACCGTCCCCGACCAGATCGTGCGCGCCGCCGAACAGGTCGAACTGGTCGACATGACCCCCGAGGCGCTGCGCCGGCGGATGGCCCACGGCAACATCTACCGCCCGGACAAGATCGACGCCGCGCTCGGCAACTACTTCCGCGTCGGCAACCTCACCGCCCTGCGCGAGCTGGCCCTGCTCTGGCTCGCCGACAAGGTCGACGAGCAACTCGACGCGTACCGGGCCCAGCAGGGCATCTCCGCCACCTGGGAAGCCCGCGAGCGGGTCGTCGTCGCGCTCACCGGCGGACCCGAGGGGGGGACCCTGATCCGGCGCGCGGCCCGGATCGCCGCCCGCAGCAAGGGTGCCGACCTCCTCGCGGTGCACGTCGCCCGCAGCGACGGGCTCGCCGGAGCCGACCCGGCGCAGCTCGCCCGGCAACGGGTGCTGGTGGAGAGCCTCGGCGGCACCTACCACCAGGTCCTCGGCACCGACATCCCCGCTGCGCTGCTCGACTTCGCCCGGGGCGTTAACGCCACCCAGCTCGTGCTCGGTGCCAGCCGCCGCGGCCGCTTCGCGCAACTGTTCTCCCGCGGAGTCGGCGTGACCACGACCGCACTGTCCGGGCCCATCGACGTACACCTGGTCACCCACGCCGAGGTCCGTCGCGGACGGCCCGGACCGACGGTGCCGGCCGCGCTGTCCCGGCGACGCCGGCTGTACGGCTTCGCGCTCACCGTCGCGGGCATGCCCGCCCTGACCGCACTGCTCAGGGCGCTGCCCGACCTCACCCTCACCAACGACATCCTGATCTTCCTCGCCGCCGTCGTCGGCGTCGCGCTCGTCGGCGGGCTCTGGCCGGCGCTGCTCGCCGCGCTGGGCGGATCCCTGCTGCTGAACTGGTTCTTCACCCCGCCCTTCTACACGCTGACCATCGCCGAGGCGGACAACCTGCTCGCCCTCGGCGTCTTCGTCGGCGTCGCCGTAGCGGTCAGCTGGGTGGTCGACCTCGCCGCCCGGCGCACCCGCGAGGCGGCCCGCGCGTCCGCCGACGCGCAGACCCTCGCCACCGTCGCCGGCAACGTCCTGCGCGGGCAACGCCCGCTGCCGGCGCTGCTGGAACGGCTCCGGGAAACCTTCGCGCTGCGCGCGGTCAGCGTCCTGGAACTGGTCGCCGAGGCCGCCGGGCGCCCCGGCCGGGACCGGGAGGAAGACGCCTGGCGAGTCGTGGCCAGTGTCGGCGAGGCGCCGGCCGGCAGCCCGAGCGCAGGCGAAACGACGGTACCCGTCGACGACCGGCTCACCGTCGTGCTCTCCGGCCGACGGCTGGAGGCCGCCGACCGGCGCATCATCGAGGCGTTCGCCGCGCAGGCCGCCGTCGCGCTCCGGCAGGAACGCCTCGCCGAGGAGGCCGCCGCCGCCCGGCCCCTGGCCGAGGCCGACCGAATGCGCACCGCCCTGCTCACCGCGGTCAGCCACGACCTACGCACCCCCCTCGCATCGGCAAAGGCCGCCGTGTCCAGCCTGCGCAGCCGCGACGTCGACTTCGACGCCGAGGACCGGGACGAACTGCTGGCCACCGCCGACGAGTCACTCGACCGGCTCGGCCGGCTGGTGGCCAATCTGCTCGACATGAGCCGCCTGCAGGCCGGGGCCCTCGGCATCACCGCCGCGGCGATCGGCCTGGAAGACGTCGTGCCCCGGGCCCTGGACGAACTCGGCCCGCAGGCGGCCGATGTCACCGCCGACATCCCCGCCGACCTGCCGGCCGCCACCGCCGACCCGGGCCTGCTGGAGCGGGTCCTGGTCAATCTCGTCGCGAACGCCCTGCGCCACAGCCCGCCCGGGCGGCCACCCACCATCACCGCCAGCGCCCACTCCGGCCAGGTCGAACTACGCGTCATCGACACCGGCCCCGGCATCGCCGAGGACCAGTGGGAACAGGTTTTCCTGCCGTTCCAGCGCCTCGGCGACCGCGACAACACCACCGGCGTCGGCCTCGGCCTCGCCCTGTCCCGCGGCCTCGCCGAGGCCATGGGTGGCAGCATCACCCCGGAGACCACACCCGGCGGAGGACTCACCATGGTGCTGCGGCTGCCCGCCGCCACACCGGCCGAACCCACGGAGGGCCCGCAGGAATGAACCGGATCCTCGTCGTCGACGACGAACCGCAGATCTTGCGCGCCCTGCGCATCAACCTGCGCGCCCGCGGCTACGACGTCGACGTCGCGGCCACCGGCGCCGCCGCGCTCAGGGCCGCCGCCAGCCACCCACCCGACCTCGTCGTACTCGACCTCGGTCTTCCCGACCTCGACGGCGTCGACGTCATCCGCGGGATCCGGGGCTGGACCACCGTCCCGATCATCGTGCTCTCCGGCCGCGCCGGCAGCGACGACAAGGTCACCGCCCTCGACGCCGGTGCCGACGACTACGTCACCAAACCCTTCGGCGTCGACGAACTCCTCGCCCGCATCCGTGCCGTCACCCGCCGGCACGGACCCGGCGCGGACGCGGCCAGCCCCACCGCGCGGGTCGGCCGGCACACCGTCGACCTCGGCGCCCACACCGTAACCCGCGACGACGGCACCGAGATCAGACTGACCCCCACCCAGTGGGGGGTGCTCGAAGCACTGCTCCGCAACCCCGGGAAGCTGATCAGTCAGCGCCAACTCCTCCACGACGTGTGGGGCCCGGGATACGAGACCGAGACCAGCTACCTGCGCCAGTACATGGCGCAGCTACGCCGCAAGCTCGAACCCGACCCCACCCGGCCCCGCCACCTCATCACCGAACCCGGCATGGGCTACCGCTACCAGCCTTGAACCGGCAGGACGCGACGCCGCGACCGTCCCACGTCGCTGGCAACCGCGCCGTGAGAGCATGCGGTTCATGACCCTGACCCGTCCGAGGGCAACGCCGAGGGCACGTACCGCGGATGGCCGTCGTACCTGCGCGGCGGGCGCATGCTGAACCGACGACCGACATGGCAGCGGCGTAGCAGCGGGCTGCGGCATCCGGCGCAGGTGATCGCTGTCGGTTTCGGCGTCGCGGTGGCCGTCGGCACCGGCCTGCTGTCACTACCCGTGGCCACCCGATCCGGCGAACGGGCCGACCTGGTGGACGCGCTGTTCACCGCGACCTCCGCCGTCTGCGTCACCGGCCTGGCCACCGTCGACACCGGCAGCTACTGGTCCGGCTTCGGCCAAGCGATGATCCTCCTGCTCATCCAGGCGGGCGGGCTGGGGATCATGACCCTCGCGACGCTGTTCACCGTGCTGCTGTCCCGCCGGCTCGGCCTGCGGGCCCGGTTCCTGGCCCAAGCCGAGACGAAGAGCCTCACCCTCACCGACATCCGTGCGGTGGTCCGCCGGATCGTGCTGTTCAGCCTCGTCAGCGAAGCCGTCGTCGCGGTGGTGCTGACCCTGCGCTTCGCCACCGCCTACCACATGCCGTTCGGCGAGGCGCTGTACGACGGGGTGTTCCACGCGGTGTCGGCGTTCAACAACGCCGGGTTCTCCACCAACGCCGACAACCTCGTCGGCTACGTCACCGACCCCTGGATCTCGTTGACCATCGCCGCCGCGGTCATCCTGGGCGGGCTGGGATTCCCCGTCGTGTTCGAACTCCTCAAGTGCTGGCGCCGCCCGGCGTTGTGGTCGGTGCTGACCCGCATCACCGTCGGCCTGACCGCCGTGCTGCTCGTTCTCGGCACCGCCGTTCTCACCCTCACCGAGTTCTCCAATCCGCGCACCCTCGGCCCGCTCGCCGGCCCGGAGAAGCTGCTGGCCGGATTCTTCGCCTCGGCCATGACCCGCACCGCCGGGTTCAACAGCGTCGACATCGGCGGGATGCGACCGGAGAGCCTGCTCGCCAGCGACGTGCTGATGTTCATCGGTGGCGGCAGCGCCGGCACCGCCGGCGGCATCAAGGTGACCACCTTCGGGCTGCTGGCGTTCGTGCTCTGGTCGGAGATGCGCGGCGAGATCCACGTCAACGTCGGTCGGCGGCGCATCTCCGCCAGCAACCAGCGCCAAGCCCTCGCGATCGCCCTGCTCGGCGTCGGCGCCGTGGTCACCGCCACGTTCCTGCTGCTGGCCATCACCCCGTACCGGCTGGACATCGTGTTGTTCGAGGTGGTGTCCGCGTTCGCCACCGTCGGCTTGTCCACCGGCATCACCGCTAACCTGCCACCAGAGGCCGACGTACTGCTGATCGTGCTGATGTTCGCCGGCCGCGTCGGTCCGCTCACCCTGGCATCGGCGCTGGCGCTGCGCGACCGTAACCGCCGCTTCGAGCTACCCGAGGAGAGGACGATCGTTGGCTGAGGCACCCACCGAACCGGTCGTTGTGATCGGGCTGGGGCGGTTCGGCACCGCCCTGGCTCTGGAGCTGGTCAATCGGGGCACCGAGGTGCTCGGCATCGACCACCGCCCGAAAGTCGTGCAGGCTCTCTCCGGGCAGCTTCCGCACGTGATCACCGCCGACTCCACCGACATCGAAGCCCTGCGGCAACTCGGCGTCGCCGAGTTCCACCGCGCCGTGGTGGCCATCGGCACCGACATCCAGGCCAGCATCCTCACCACCAGCCTGTTGTCCGAACTCGGTATCCCTGACATCTGGGCCAAGGCCATCAGCGCCCAGCACAGCAACATCCTCACGCGCGTCGGCGCCCACCACGTCGTCGCACCCGAACACGACATGGGCGAACGGGTCGCCCACCTGCTCTCCGGACGGATCCTCGACTACGTCGAAGTCGACGCCGACTTCGCCGTCGTCAAGACCACCCCACCCCGCGACATCGTCGGCGTACCACTGCGCGAGTCCCGGGTCCGTGGCAAGTGGGGCGTGACTGTCGTGGCCGTCAAGCCAGAGGCGGCCGTACCAGGCGGCAGACCACGCGTCTTCACCTACGCCACGCCCGACACGGTCCTCGCCTACGGCGACCTCATCCTCGTCGTCGGCACCGTTGACAACGTCGAACGCTTCGCCACCAGTGACTAGAAGCCGGTCAGGAATGGGCGTCGGCCCACATGATCGCGCTGCCCGTGGAAGGTCGCCGTTCGTCGCCAGGTGGATGAGCAGACAGTTGGTGCTGCGTCCGGCAACGTTCACCGGGTCTCCGGTGGGTTGTGGATCCCCGCCGAGTTGCCTTTCCCCTCCTGGTTGCCGAGTGTCGGCAATTGTCCTGCCCGATGTCGGCCGAATGCGGCCCTGGATGCCGGACGGGCGTGAGCGCCACGATGTGGAGCATGACCAACGACCTTGCCCTGCTCGCCGAGGACTTGACGAAGTTCTACGGCCAACGCCGCGGCATCGAAAGTCTCACCCTTGAGGTCCGCGTCGGGGAGGTGATGGGCTTCCTCGGGCCCAACGGCGCCGGAAAGACCACCACCATCCGGCTGCTGCTGGACTTCCTGCGGCCGACCTCCGGCCGCGCGACCGTGCTCGGGCTCGACCCGCGCCGGGACAAGGCCGCCCTGCACCGGCAGATCGGCTACCTACCTGGCGAACTGGCGTTTCCCGGCAGGGAGAAGGCAGAAGACCTGCTGCGGTTCTTCGGTGACGCCCGGGGCGGCGTGGCCTGGTCGCGGGTGACCGATCTGGCCGAGCGGCTCGACCTGGACCTGTCCCGCCCGGTACGCACCATGAGCAAGGGCAACAAGCAGAAGGTCGGCCTGGTGCAGGCGTTCATGCACCAACCGGCGCTGCTGATCCTGGACGAGCCCACCAGCGGCCTGGACCCGCTCATGCAGCAGGAGTTCCTGGCCATGGTCCGCGACGCCCGCGACGCCGGCCAGACCGTCTTCATGTCCTCCCACGTCCTCGCCGAGGTGCAGCAGACCGCCGACCGGGTGGCCATCATCCGCGACGGCAGGCTGGCCGCGGTCGAACGCGTCGAGTCGCTCGGCAAGCGGGCCGTCCGATCGGTGGAGATCCACTTCGACGATCCCGTGGATCCGGCGGAGTTCAGGGTCCTCCCCGGGGTCAGTGACGTGGCGGTGTCCGGGCCGGTGCTCCGGTGCACGGTGGATGGCCGCCTCGACCCCGTGATCAAGGCGGCGGCACGACACGAGGTCGTGGACATGCTGTCGGCCGAGCCCGACCTGGAGGAGACGTTCCTGTCGTTCTACTACCACTCGGAAGGAGCCGGCGATGCTTCCCGCGCTGGTGCGTAAGACCTGGCGCGACGACCGCCGGGCGCTGATCGGTTGGGCCGCCGGCGTCGCCCTCTTCACCGTCATCTACACCTCCTTCTACAGCCAGTTCCAGGGAGCCGCGGAACTGAAACAGGACGCCCTGCCCCAGGGAATGCTGGACTTCCTCGGCATCGCCGACATGCTCTCGCCGGCCGGCTACCTGCAGGCGACGATCTTCAGCCTGATCGGGCCGCTGCTGGTCCTCATGTGCGCGATCACGTTGACCGCCCGCACGATCGCCCGGCCCGAGGAGGACGGGGGCATGGAACTGCTGCTGGCCAACCCGCTGTCCCGTGCCGCCTTCGCCGGACAGCGCCTCGCGGCCACGGGCAGCGCCATCACGCTGGTCGCGGCCATCCCGGTGATCCTCCTGATGATCATCGTTCCCCAGGTGGGCATGGACATTCCCCTGTCCAAGGTCGCGGCTGCCGGCGTCGGCCTGATCGCCCTGGTGTGGTGCTTCACCGGTGTCGCCTTCCTCGCCGGCGCGGCCACCGGAAAGCGGGGTACGGTTCTGGCGGTCACCGGTGTGCTCGCCGTCACCACGTACATGGCCAACGCCATCGGCGGCATGTCCGATGGCTGGCAATGGGTGCGCTGGCTGTCCCCGTTTCACTACTTCATCGGCACCGATCCGCTGCACACCGGCTGGCACCCGGTGCCACTGCTCGCCCTCGTGGCTTTCGGCGCCGTGACCACGATCGTCGGGGTATTCATGTTCGATCGCCGCGACGTCGGTGTCTGAAGCGGACCGTGGTGGCCGCCAGCAGTATCGGGGCGGCCACCACAACGCCCAGAAGGAACAGCCCAGGGGCGCCCACACCTGGCTGGCCCAAGGCTTCGAAGACCTCTTGCGCGCCCCGGCCGCCGACCAGCGGGGCGAGGCTGCCGCCCGGCTGGGCGCCCGTGCCGCAGATGAGGACCTGCAACCGCACGACCTCGTCGACCGCGTATTCGCCGCTGCCGGCGTCTGCTGGAACACGTCGCCCCTCGACCCCGCCGACAGCCCCACCGCCGTGTACAGCCGCGTCGCGACACTCTTGGACACCGCACATTCGGTGCTGTCGGCCGCCCTCGACGGCTACCTCGACCAGGCCCGCGCTGAGCTGGTTCGTCACGACACCGAACGTGCCGCGTTCGTCAATGACCTGCTCACCGGCCGAGCCGAACCCGGCAGCCTGGCCGAACGCGCTCACCGCTACGGCATCCGCCTGTCGGCCACCCACACCGTTCTGGTCGCCCGTACGCCCCGCCTCACCGCCGACCTCATCCACCGCGTCGACGCGGCGCTCGCCGCCCGGTTCGGCGCAGGTAACACCCTCACCACCCTGCGCGAAGGCGACCTGGTGTGCATCAGCGCCGGGGGCCTACGGGGCATCGACGCCGAACTGGCACACCTGCTCCTCGCCGAACTCGGCGCCGAAGGCTGGCAGGTGGCCGTCGGTCGCCCCCACCCCGGCGTGCGCGGCCTGGCCACCTCGCTGGACGAGGCCCGCAACGCCCTCGACCACGCCGCCAAACTCGGTTTCACCGCACCCGTCCTCAACGCCGCCGACCTGCTGGTCTTCCCCGTCCTGCTGCGCGACCGCGACGCGATCACCGACCTGGTCACCACCGTCCTGGGTCCCCTCACCACCGCCCGCGGCGGCGTGCAGCCCTACCTGGACACCCTGTCCGTGCTCTTCGACAACCAGGGCAACCACACCGCCACCGCCCGTCAGATGCACCTCTCCGTACGCGCGGTCACCTACCGCCTCGACCGCATCCACCACCTGACCGGCTACCACCCCAACGAACCCACCCAACGCTTCACACTCCACGCCGCCGTGCTCGGCGCCCGACTCCTCGGCTGGCCCGAGGGGGTGTCAGCAAGGTAGGTCGGCGTGCCGGCACTCCATGACTGCTGCGCCGTGTCAGCGGTGTGAGCCTGTCGATCGCCCGTGGCAAGATCTGCCAGGTGCAGATCGGGATGCTTGGACCGTTCGAGGTCCGCACGGACGACGGCGTCCTGGCCGACGTGCCGGGCGCGCGGTTGCGCGGGCTGTTGGTCGCCCTCGCGCTCAGGCCAGGTCACGTAGTCCCGAAGGCGACACTCGTCGACTGGATCTGGGGTGGACACCCGCCCTCTGACGCGGCGAACGCCCTGCAACGCCTGGTTTCCCGGCTGCGGAAGGTGCTTCCGGAAGGGTTGGTCGAGGGGCAGACGGACGGCTACCGGTTGACGGTGGAGCCCGACGCCGTCGACGCCGTACGGTTCGAACGTCTCGTCGGCCGGGCCCGCGACGGCGAGGACCCGCAGCGGGTACGGCGGCTGCGCGAGGCCCTCGCGTTGTGGCGCGGTGCGGCCATGCAGGACGTCGGTCTGCCCGACAGCGCGGCGCTCGACGCGGCGGCCACCCGGCTCGAGAGGCTACGCGTGACCGCCATGGAGGATCGGTTCGACGCGGAGATCAGCCTCGGTCACGGTGCGGAGCTGGTCACGGAACTGACCGACCTGGTGGCCGTGCACCCGGTGCGAGAACGACTCGTCGCTGCGCTGATGCGTGCCCTCGCCGCGACCGGTCGCGATACCGAGGCGTTGCTCGTGTACCAGCGCACGAGCGAAGCCCTGGCCGACGCGCTGGGCGTCGACCCCTCACCGGAGCTGTCGGCACTGCACGTCGCGCTGCTGCGGGGCGAGCTGGGACGGCGGGAGGAAAGCCGGCGGACCAACCTGCGTGCCGAGCTGACCAGCTTCATCGGCAAGGACGACGCGGTCGCCGCGGTTGGCGCACTCGTCGCCGAACACCGGCTCACCACCCTGATCGGGCCGGGCGGCTCGGGGAAGACCAGGCTGGCCACGGAAACCGCGCGTAGGCTGCTCGACGACCTGCCGGACGGCGTCTGGCTGGTGGAGCTCGCCGCCGTCGGCGCCGACGGCGACGTGGTGCAGGCGACGCTCACCGGGCTCGGCCTCCGGGACGCTCTGCTCGGCGAGGCGCCGAACGTGGAGCTGATCGACCGGCTCATCGCCGCGATCCGGGAGCGGGAGGCGCTGCTGATCCTGGACAACTGCGAGCACGTGATCGAGGCGGCGGCGGCGTTCGCCCATCGGCTGCTCGGGGAGTGCCGGCGGCTGCGGATCCTGGCGACGAGCAGGGAACCGCTCGGCATCACCGGCGAGGCGCTGTGGCCGGTCGCGCCGCTGGCCTTGCCGGACGGGGACGCCAGCCCCGGCGAGATCGCGTCCTCTCCCGCCGTCCGGTTGCTGCGGGACCGGGCGAGCGCGGTGCGCAGGGATCTCGGCGTCGACGCCCTCACGCTGTCGACGATGGCGCGCGTCTGCCGGGCGCTGGACGGGATGCCGCTGGCGATCGAACTGGCCGCGGCCAGGTTGCGCACCATGTCCGTCGACCAGCTCGCCAACCGGCTCGACGACCGGTTCCGCCTGCTGACCGGCGGCAGCCGTACCGCGTTGCCCCGGCACCGGACGCTGCGCGCGATGGTCGACTGGAGCTGGGAGCTGCTGACCGACGCCGAGCGAGCGGTCCTGCGCAGGCTCTCGGTGTTCTCAGGCGGGGCGAGCCTGGAGGCGGCCGAGCGGGTCTGCGCCGGCGACGCGGTCGAGCAGGAGGAGGTGCTCGATCTGCTCACCGCGCTGGCCGAGAAGTCGCTGCTGGTCGCCGAGGGCGAGGGCGCTCCGCGCTACCGCATGCTCGTCACGATCAAGGAGTACGCCGCGCACCGGCTCGCCGAGGCGGGGGAATCGGATCTGGCGCGCCACGCGCATCTCGTCCACTTCACCGAACTCACCGAGGAGGCGGAGCCGCAGCTTCGCCGCGCCGACCAGGTGACATGGCTCGCCCTCCTCGAGGCCGAGCACGACAACATCGCTTCGGCGATGCGCGGTGCGCTCGCGGCCGGCGAGGCGCATGCGGCGATGCGGCTGGCCGCAGGCGCCGGCTGGTACTGGTGGCTCGGCGGCCACCGGACCGAGGGCATGGAGCTGATCACCGCGGCCACCGAGACGCCCGGTGAGGTGCCCGACGAGATCCGGGCCACGGTGTACGCGCTCGTGGTGCTGTTCCTGAACTCCGGGCCGGGCGACGCACACCATGCGGCGGAGTGGATCCACAAGGCGTACGAGTTCAGCCGGCGCAGTCGAGGCAGCCACCCGGGGATGGCGCTCGTCGTCCCGCTGGAACGCATGTTGCGGGAGCCGGACGCGCTCCTGCCCGCCTGGGAAACACTGCTGGACCACGAGGACGCCTGGGTACGCGCACTGGCCCGGCTGCACCTCGGCAAGATGCGGATCATCCTCGGCCAGGACGGGCGGGATGTGGACGCGCATTTCGAGCGTGCGCTCACCGAGTTCCGGGCCCTCGGCGAACGGTTCGGGATCTCGTTCGCCCTGACCGAGCTGGCGGAGCTGATCGCCGTACGCGGTGAGTTCGCCGCTGCGTGCGAGCACTACGAAGAGGCGATCGCGGTCGTCACCGAAGTCGGCGCCATCGAGGACGTCATCCGGATGCGATCGCGACAGGCGCGGCTGTACTGGTTGCTGGGCGATGAGGATGCCAGCGCGGCCGCCACAGCCGAGGCGCAACGGTTCGCGGAACGGGTCACGTGGCCGGGCGCGCTGGCCGAGCTGGCGCTGTCGAAGGCGGAGTTCGCGCGCTGGAGCGGTGACGCCGAGGAGGCGTACAAGCAGCTCGGAGTCCTGACAGCTCTGCTGGGCAACGACGCGGAGCTGGCCGGCATCCGCGCGGGGACCCACGACCTGCTGGGCTACCTGACCGACGATGTCGACCAGGCCCGTACGCATCGCGTGGCGGCGTGTCAGGCGGCGATCGAGGCCGGCTACGCACCGTTGATCGCGCAGGTGCTCGTCGGCGTCGCGGACCTGGCGCTGCGTCGCGACGAGCCCGAGCAGGCCGCGCGGCTGCTCGCCGCGAGCGCTGGTGTGCGTGGACTGCCGGATCGCTCCCACCCGGATGTGGCCCGGATCGAGCAGACAGTGCGGCGCCGCCTCGGCGAAGCGCGGTTCGCCGAGGCGGCTCGGGAGGGCACCGAGACGAGCTGGAGTCAGCTGGTCGAGGTCACGCTCGCTTCGTGAACGTGGAACGCGCCCACAGGTACCCGACGAGAGCGATGCCGACGCACCAGGCGAGGGCCGGGATCACGTCACCGGAGGACGGTGCACCGTTGAGGAACCCGCGCAGGGTTTCGATGATCGGCGTGAAGGGCTGATACTCCGCGAACTCCCGGAGCCCGGGCCCCATCTTGTCCGCCGGCACGATCGCGCTGCTGAAGAACGGCAGCATGACCAGCGGCACGGAGGCCAGACCCGCCGTTTCCGGAGACTTCGCCGACAATCCCAGGGCCACCGTGAGCCAGCCGGCCGCAAAACCGAGCAGCACGACCATGCCGATCGCGCCGAGCCAGTCGAAGAAACTCGCCGACGGGCTGAACCCCAGCAGGAAGGCCACCCCGATGAGGGCCGCAATGGCGACCAGGTTGGTCAGCACAGTGGCGATGACGTGACCGGTCAACACCGCACCGCGGGAGACGTGCATGACTTTGAACCGGTTGATGATGCCCTTCGTCATGTCGGAGTTCACCGCCGTCGCGGTGGACCCGAGCCCGTAACAGACAGCCAACAGCATCAGCCCCGGCGTCGCGTAGTCGATGTAGTCGACACCGACGTTGAAGGCGTCTCCGAACATGTACACGAACATCAACATGATCACGACCGGCATCAGGACCGCGTTGAACACCGAGGTCGGATTCCGGGCGATGTGCTTGAAGTTGCGACGCAACATGACCATCGAGTGGGACTTGGTGCTCATTTCGCGGCCACCTCCGTGGTACGGCCCGTCAGGGCGAGGAAAACGTCATCGAGGTCCGGCGTCTGCACGGAGAGTCCCTCGGCACTGATCGCGTACTCGTCGAGCCGGTCCAGCAGAGCCCGCAGCGACCTCGTCCCGCCGTCGCTGGGAACCCGCAGGGCCAGTGCCTCGTCGTCCCGGGTGGAGTCGCTGAGGACCCGCGCAGCCGCGTCGAGTTCGGCGACGGTGGTGAACCGGAGCCGGACATGAGTCCCGGGGATCTGGCGCTTGAGGTCGTCGGGGGTGCCCTGAGCGACCAGCCGGCCCTGATCGAGTACCGCGATCCGGTCGGCGAGCTGATCGGCTTCCTCGAGGTACTGGGTGGTGAGGAAGATGGTCACACCGTCGGCCACCAAGTCACGGATGATCGACCACATCGTGCGTCGGCTGCGCGGATCGAGTCCGGTCGTCGGCTCGTCGAGGAAGATGATCCGCGGGTTGCCGACGAGCGTCATCGCCAGATCCAGCTTCCGGCGCATACCCCCGGAGTAGGTCGAGACCGGCTTCTGCGCCGACTCGACCAGGTCGAACCGTTCCAGAAGCTCCGTCACGAGCCGCTTCCCGCCCTTGGCGGGCACCTGGCTCAGGTCCACCATCAGCTGCAGGTTCTCCCGCCCGGTCAGCAGTTCGTCCACCGCCGCGAACTGGCCGGTCACCCCGATCGCCGCGCGCACCGCCTTGGCCTCGGTCACGACGTCGTGTCCGGCGATGCGTACCGTCCCACCGTCGGCTTTCACCAGCGTGGTCAGCACGTTCACCGTGGTCGTCTTACCCGCCCCGTTGGGACCTAGTAGGGAGAAGATCGTCCCCGCGCGGACATCCAGATCGATGCCGTCGAGCACGACCTTGTCCTTGTATGCCTTGCGCAATGCTGAGGCCGCGATCGCTGAACTTGTCATGCGACCACCATGGGCGCCCGGCCTGTCAGCCGCCTGACACGACCCTGACACGGCCACTGACACGGGTTTCTACCTCGTCACAGCGAATAGCCGTCAGCCTCGCTTCGCGGAACCTCAGCTCGTTGGCATGAGGGTGCGTCGCTACGCTCGCGACGGCTGCCAACCGGTTCAGCCGGCGGCGTGGGGCGGCCGGGCATCACCTCGGTGAGCTCGTCCACCACCTTTCTCCGCCTTGCGGTGCTCGATCATCTCGAACAGGTTGGCGTAGCGGTACAGGTGGTCGAAGTCCTCCAGCACCCCGAACTCGTACGCCTGCTTCAGGTAGGGGTCGGGCTCCATCCGCGCCACCCGCGCGGTCAGGTCCACCGCCACCTGCTCGTACGCGATCGTCGTCTCCAGCGCGCGCTCGGGATCGCCGGCAGCAGCCAGTTCACCACCCGCTGTTGCTGCGCCTCGACGTAACGCAGGTACGCCAGCTTCCCTCGGCCCTGGCTCATCACCACCTGGGTTCCGGGCACACCCCGCCGACCGGACCCCCGTCACGCGAGCCTCCGACGCGGCCAGATCCATGGCCACTTTCCTGACGGCTCTCCACCAACCCGCCCCCAACGGCGCGCCCGCAGGCCGGGACCGCGGCGGGCCACTGACCGACCACGCCGGGGGATTCGCCAAGGCGCTCACCTCCGCCACCGCGCGAGGGCTGATCGACGACCCGGACGCCGTCCGCGCCGTCTGGCACGACGCGGTCACCGCGCCTCAATGGACGGGCCCGGCGCTATGGCTCCACGCCGACCTGCACCCGGCCAACGTCCTCACCACCGACGGCACCTTCTGCGGCTTGATCGACTTCGGCGACCTCTGCGCGGGCGACCCGGCATATGACCTCGCCGCCGGGTGGCTCCTGCTCCCGGACGACACGACCGAACACTTCTACGCCGCCTACCAGCCGACCCCGGACACCGCCACCACGCGCCGCGCCCGCGGCTGGGCGATCGTACGCGCCCTCAGCGGCATCCTCATCGGCGACGACGGTGTCCACGGCCGTCCCGGCGGCAAGCCCACCTGGGGCCCACCCGCGCACGCCGCCCTGCAACGCCTCACCGCCACAATCCGCTGACCCGGCGATCGCCACGGCGTCCGACAAACGGCGTGATCAGCCATCCGCGTATCGGCACGATCGAACGTCGAGCGCCCGCACGTCTGTCACGTAACGCGACTCCACGTCGAGGACGTGGCCGGCGCGGCGGGTCTACGCCTCCCTAGGGTCCCCCCGCACCCGGAACGGGGTTGAAGTCGTCATCGACCAGGCCGAGCCGGTGCGCCAGCACCGCCGCCTGCACCCGGTTGCGCAGCACCAGCTTCTCCATCGCCGCGGACACGTGCGTCTTGACGGTGGTCACCCCCAGATGCAGCCGCGCGCCGATCTCCGCGTTCGACAGCCCAGCGCCGACCAGGGCCAGGACCTCCCGCTCCCGGACACTGAGCAGCCGCAGCGCCGCCGCCGACCGGTCGGGCTCGCGTTCCCGGTCGTGGGCGGCGAGCGCCCGGCGCAGGACCCGGGCCAGCACCGGCGGCGCCAGCAGCGCCTCCCCCCGCGCCGCCCGGCGTACCGCGTCCACCAGTTCCTCCGGGGCGCCGTCCTTCACCAGGTAGCCGATCGCGCCCGCACCGAGCACGCCGTACACGTTGACGTCGTCGGCGAACGTGGTCAGCACCACCACCCGAGCGGACGGCTGCCGGTCCAGGATCCGCCGGGTCGCCTCGATACCGTCCATCCGGGGCATCCGCAGGTCCATGAGGATCACGTCCGGCCGCAGCCGCTCGGCGAGGCGGACCGCCTCGTGGCCGTCCCCCGCCTCACCCACCACCTCGAAGCCACCGGCCGTCCGCAGCAGCAGACCGACCCCCGCCCGGACGAGCGTCTGGTCGTCCACCACGAGCACCCTGATCATGTGTTCTCCCTGATCGGTAGCCGGGCCCGCACCCGCCAGCCACCGCCGTCCGTGGCCGTCGCGGCGAGCGTGCCACCGAGCAGGCCGACGCGCTCCCGCATCCCGTTCAACCCGTACCCGGACGCGGGCAGCACGGGATGCCGCTTCACCGGCCCGCTGTCCAGCACCTCCAGCAGCAGCCCACCGTCGACCACCCGGACGTCCACCGAGGCGATCGCCCCGGGCCCGGCATGTTTGAGAGTGTTGGTCAGCGCCTCCCGCACCACCCGCGCGGCCGTCGTCCCCACCACCAGAGGCACCCGGTCCAGCGCGGCCGGGTCGCTCATCTGGACCGCGACGCCCGCCTCCCGTACCCGTCGGGCGGCGTCCCGGATCACCTGCGCCGGCTCCACCTGGGGGTCGGCGGGCTCGACCGCCTCCGGGTCCCGGAGCACCTCCAGCAGCTCCCGCAGCTCGTCCAGCACCTGCCCGGCCGTGTCGCGCAGCTCGCCGAGGGCGGAGACCGCCTCCTCGGTCCGGCCCGTGTGCTGCACGGCGTACCGCGCCGCGCCGGCGCGCAGGGCGATCGCCGCGATGTGGTGGGCCACGATGTCATGCAGGTCCCGGGCGATGGCCGCCCGCTCGGCGAGCCGGGCCGCCCGCGTCTCCGCCGCCCGGCGCTCCTCCACCTCCCGGGCACGCTCCTCGGCCGCCACCGCGGCGTGCCGCACCCCGCGCAGGTACCGACCGAACGCCACCGGCGCAGCAACGACCCCGGCCAGCATGATCAGGCGGATCATCCCCGTGCCGCCGGAGAGGACCCCGGCGTCGCCGTGCCGCAGGACGTCAACCAGCGTCACCCCGAGGAAGAGGACGTAGGCCGCCGCCGTCGAGGCCCGGCCGCACCAGTACGCGACGTAGCCCAGCGCGACCGCCGCGGCGAGCTGCGCGGTGCCCGCCCCGGCCGGCGTCACCGCGTCGGCGACGAGCAGCAGCGCCGACTCCGCGAACAGCACCGGCCAGGGCCACCGCCGTACGGCCACCAGGGCGAGCCCGGCGAGAACCGCGAAGACCCCCGCCCACTCCTCGCGGGCCACCCCGGGCCGGGCGAGCCAGGTGCTGGCCAGCCCGAGGCCAGCCGTGACCAGCCCGAGCAGCAGCTCCCGCCACCAGCCGCGTCGCCCACCCATCACCTGGCCAACCATACGGAGGGACGGCGTCCCCGCCGGCCCTCCCATCGGCCGCCATGCCTCCTCCAGGTGGCCGATACGCCGACCCCCGGCACGAGCCCCGCCCCGCCGTCCCGTACCTAGCGTCAACCGGCGTGACCAGTGACGCGCCGACCTTCCTCGCCCAGTTCATCCGACACCCGCTCACCACCGGCGCGGTGTTGCCCAGCGGGACCACGCTCGCCCGGGACATCACCGCCGCGGTACCGCGGGTGGGGCATCCCCTGGTGGTCGAGCTCGGGCCGGGGACCGGGGCATTCACCCGGACCATCCAGGAACGGCTGGCCGGCCGCGGCCACCACCTGGCGGTCGAGCTCAATCCGACGTTCGCCACCGGCCTGGCCCGTCGGCACCCCACCATCGAGGTGGTACGCGCCGACGCCGCCACCCTCGGGGAGTTGCTGGCGGAACGCCGGCTGGTGTCCGCCGACGTGGTGATCAGCGGGCTGCCCTGGGCCGCCTTTCCCGCCGGGCGGCAGCGGGCGATCCTCGACGCCGTGGTCGGATCGCTCGGCGCTGGCGGAGTGTTCACCACCTTCGCGTACCGGCACGCGCTGCCGACCCGCCCGGCGCGGCGCTTCCACTCGCTGCTGACCAGGGCCTTCGACGAGGTGACCGTGGGCCGGACCGTCTGGACCAACCTGCCGCCGGCCCTGGTCTACCACTGCCGCCGCCCGCTCCACCTCGACCGCCGGCACGCGGGCCGCCCGCCAGCGAGGTAGCCGCACAGCGGCAGCTGGCCGGTTCTACGACTTCCCGGCCGAGCACTGGTACACCTACGCACCTCGAACCCGATCGAGTCCACCTTCGCCACCGTCCGGCACCGCACCCGCGTCACCAGGGGGGCCAGGCAGCCGCGCCGCCGGCCTCGCGATAGCGTTCAAGCTCATCGAGGCCGCCGAGGACCGGTGGCGGGCGGTCGACGCACCCCACCTCGTCGCTCTCGTCCGCGCTGGCGCGCGGTCTACCAACGGACTCCCTGGCCGAACGTGAGGAGCCGCGCTGCCTGATGGACGCCCCCCAGCCGATGACCGACGAGGAACTCGCCGAGATCGAGGAGCTTGCCGACGCAGCGACTCCGGGTCCATGGCACGTGCGTCAACTCGACGATGACTTCGCCATGAGCCTGGTCGCCATCAGCACAATCCCGGGCACCGGGCTCGCTGAACGCTGGCCGGACTTCGACCATCACGAGATGGTGGCCGCCACCCTCGTCCAGCACCCCCGCTACGTCGATATCGCGGACGAACGCTGGGACGAGAACGCCCAGTTCATCGCCAGCGCCCGCCGCGACATCCCACGCCTGATCGGTGAGATCCGAAGGCTCCGCCGCCTCCTCGCGGCCAACGGGGGAAAGACCACCGGGGACTGACCGGCCTTACGTCGACCACCCAGGTAGCCGATGAGAGCGCGTCGCTTGACCAGACACCCGCGCGATCAAAGCAGTTCGCCGGCGCAGCGTTCATGATCGCCGCAGCCATAGCAGGTGTATCGCATGCAGTCGGTGCAGATCCCGAGGTTTTCCAGCCGGTACCGGTCATGGCAGGTGGAACAGATCTCGCGGCTGGTGAGCATGGCGTTCCAGCCGACGGACCCGCCATTGAGTTCGTACGAGGCGGCGACGAACTCGGCCAGCTCGGCATCGTACGCCGGAGCCGTCGGGTCGCCGATCTTGCAGTTCAAGCTCCAGCAGTACACCGCGAAGAACGCCGTGCCGGTGACCAGGAAAGCGCGACCGCGTCCGTCCCGGACCCAGGCGTCACGGAGGTGCCGGACGCGTTCCTGGAAGGGCCGCGAGTCGTCCAACATCACGCGGTCGCCAGTCATCCTGGCATTATGCGGGCGGGGTCAAGTGGTGATCGGCACCAGATCACCTCGTTCAGCTCAGCCTGCATCTGCGCCGTGCATCGTTGGGGGCGGCCCCTGCCGCTCTGTGACCCAAGCCACATGCAGTTCCTGTCAGCAATCGGGGCGCCGTTCCGCTCAACTCGCGGAAGCAAGCGAACCGACGGGAGCAAAACATGAAGCACCGCATCGTCGTCCTCGGCGCCGGCTATGCCGGGGCCCACGTGGCTGGGAACCTGGCCCGCCGGTTGTCCCCGGCGGACACCGAGATCACCGTGGTCAACGCCGAGCCGGACTTCGTCCAGCGGCTGCGGCTGCACGAGCTTGCGGCCGGCCACGAGATCAAGGCTCCGAAACTCGCCGACGTCTTCGCGGGCACGGGGATACGGCTACGCCTGGCCCGTGTCACCGCCGTCGACCCCGAGCGCCAGGTCGTCGCCGTGGCCGACGCCGACGGCGGCGGCGAGCTCGGCTACGACACGCTTCTCTACGCGCTTGGCAGCCACGGCGACGACCACGGCGTCCCCGGCGTGGTCGAGCACGCCTTCGACATCGCCGCCCGGCCCTCGGCCCTGCGCCTGCGCGAGCGCCTGGACAGCCTGGGCAGGCGGGGCGAAGGCGGGCGTGTGCTGGTCGTCGGCGACGGGTTGACCGGCATCGAGACCGCCACCGAGATCGCCGAAGCCCGGCCCGGCCTGTCGGTGACGCTGGTCGCCCGCGGCGAGTTGGGCGCCCGGCTCTCCGCCGGAGCCCACAGACACCTGCGCCAGGCCTGCGCCCGGCTGGGCATCACCGTCCTGGAGCACACCAAGGTCGAAGCCGTCGAAGCGACGCGGGTGCTGTGCGCCGACGGCACCGCCCGGGCGTCCGACGCAACCGTGTGGACGGCCGGGTTCGCCGTCAACCCCATCGCCGCCGCCAGCGGGCTGGAGGTCACCGAGAACGGTCGGATCGTCGTCGATCGCACCATGCGGTCGGTCTCGCACCCGAACGTCTACGCCGCCGGCGACAGCGCCTACGCCATCGGCGACAACGGCCGGCCGCTGCCGATGTCCTGCGCTTCGGCCGGCTTCACCGGTCAGCAGGCCATCGAGGCGATCGTGGGACGCCTCACCGGCCGTAAGATCGCGAACACCAAGCTGGTCTACCCGGGCAACCACATCAGCCTCGGGCGGCGGGACGGGATCCTGCAGCTGGTCGACGACGAAGCGCAAGCAAAGCCGAAGTACGTGGGCGGCCGGAAGGCCGCGCGGATCAAGTCGGGCATCCTCAAGGTCTCGCTGTGGGCCACCTCGCACCCGACCTTCGGCCTGCCCAAGCGTAAGCACCGCCTGGCCGCCGCGCCGGATGCGTCCGCCACGAAGGCGGTCGGCGTAGCCGCCTAGGGTGATCCGCGTGGACAGCACCACCACCGATCGCTTCGATGCCAGTCGGTTCGAGGCCAGCCGGAACCGGCTGGCCTCACTGGCGTACCGGCTGCTGGGCTCCGCCGCCGACGCCGAAGACGCCGTGCAGGATGCGTTCCTGCACTGGCAGGCCGCCGACCGGCAGCGGATCAAGGTGCCGGAAGCATGGCTGACCAAGGTCGTCACCAACCTGTGCCTCGACCGGGTCCGCTCGGCACAAGCACGCCGTGAACGCACCATCGGCGCCTGGCTACCCGAACCGCTCCTCGCCGGCGACCCGATGCTCGGCCCGGCCGACACGTTCGAGCAGCGCGAATCGGTCTCCCTGGCCGTGCTGACTCTCATGGAGCGCCTGTCACCCCTCGAGCGGGCCGTCTACGTTCTGCGCGAGGCGTTCTCCTGCAGCCACGCCGAGATCGCCGAGATCCTCGACATCACCGAGTCCGCGAGCCAGCAGCACCTCCATCGGGCGCGGCGCCACATCGCCGCCGCGCGCCGACGCGGCGGCGGCGAAGTCGACCCGGCGTCCGCCCGCAGGATCGTCGAGGAATTCCTCGCCGCTGCCTCCTCGGGCCGCACCGAACGGCTGGTAGCGCTGCTCACCGACGACGCGACCGCGATCTCCGACGGCGCCGGCCTGACCGAGACGCTGCAGCGGTACGACACTCCGCAGCGCGTCGCCGCCGTCGTACGGGCCGGCTTCAAACCCACACCCGCGAAACGGCGACTTGCCGGCGGCACGCCCGCCATCCACTACGCGCTCGTCAACGGCAGCCCCGCCATCCTCTTCGTGCTCGGCGACCAGGTCCTCGGGGCCGTGGCGTTCGACATCACCAACGGCAAGATCGCAACCGTGCGCGGCATCGCCGCCCCCACCCGCCTCGCCCGCCTCGCCGAAGCCTGGCGGCAGCACGAACCGGACACGCCGCTCATCGCCCAGTGGTGACCCGATGCCGGCCGCGGCCAGGCGCAGCATCCGCGCTGCGATGAACCGCTCGCGTAGCGCGACGACGTGACCGTGACCCCGATCATTCCGCGCCTGGTCTTCGTGCCGCGCCTGCGCCTCCACCAGCTGATGGTGCGCGCCGAGCCGCCGAGGTCCGTGGCGTCCCGTCTGGGCGGCCCTGCTTGTCGCCCCGTGTCCAGAGCACGGCCCCGTCGGCGCCGCGGGGGTGCACGTGCACCGCCCCGGCGCCGAGCCTGGCACGCCGGCATAATGCCTACGTGTCGCACGCCGATCTCACGTTGTCTGCTTGGTTGGACCTGTCCGACGAGGCCGCCGGCCGCACCGCCGCTGCCATCGCGCGTAGCACCGAGGTCCGTCTCGCTGGCATGGGCCCGCATGCGTACGTTGGCCGGACCGGGCGGGTCGCATTTTTCGACCGCGACGGCATCCGCTACGCCTTGGTGCCAGGCGGCACCGTACAGCTCGGCCATGACGCCGACCGCTTCGTTCCCAGCGCCCGGCAGCTCACCGACTTCACCACGGCCACCGCACAGTACGACCTGACCAGGCCGCTCGGCCGTTTCGTAGCCGAGGCCACCTCGCCGCCGCGCCACGTGTTTCTACCGGCCCGGCTCGTCGCGGTTCGCGCCGAGGAAGCCGACGCGCTGCTGGCAGCCGACGACGAGGCCGATCTCGACGACAGCGACGAGGAGTACGACCACGCCTGGCTGATGGCCGGACTCGATCGCCGCGGCCTGCGACCGCCGACTCCCGACGAATGGGAGTACGCCTGCGCAGCCGGGGCCACCCACCTGTTCCGCTGGGGCGACGAGTATCCCGAGGGCGAACCCTACGGCGACGTGCCCCTAATCCAAGAACCGAACCTGTTCGGCCTGGTCATCGGAGACGACCCGTACCGGGCCGAGTTCACCACCGACCCAGCGGTCCTGTGCGGCGGAGACGGCGGCGCGGCACTGTGCGGTGGCTATGGCAGGTTTCTGACCTGGCTCACCCTCGCCACCGCCTACCGCGACCCGGACCTGGCGGAGGCCGTCTACGACGGCGGCCTCACCGGAGAGACTCCGGTGCGTCCCGTCCTGGAGATACCTTGATCAGTGGTTCAATCCCGCGTCAGGCGCTCAGCGTGCTCAGTTTCCTTCGTTGAGACGTCGCTGTGTCGACTGCGGTGCAGCCGCCACCGAGTGGTTGTGTCGTCCGGGCCCCGCAGCTCGCCGCTGGACAGCGCCAGGTCGATGCGTTGACGGACGACAGGTTCCATGTCGGGCTCGACAGCGAACAAGATCCTCAAATGCAACTCGCCATCGACCCAGTCCGCGTGACTGTGGTGCGGCGCCAGGGGGCACGGCGGCTCATGATCCCAGCGTCCGCACAACGCCGCCGTGATCGCTGCCCCCGGGGCCCGCAGATCTGCCCCCGCCTCCATGACGAGGACTGCCTCATGAGCGAACGCCTGTCGCACGCGCTCAGTGTCTCAGGAGGCTTCGCGCCGCAGGCCAAGAACCCCTGGAACGTGCCTGAGCCGCAAGCCTGCCAGTGAGCTGTTTCAACCCTGACGTGGAGCTGGCGTGACGGTTCACCACTGGCCCCACCCGCGGGGCCGATCTCGCCAAGAGTCAAGTAACGGTGCGTGAGGCCAAGACTGCTGGTGCGGCTGCGCGGCAGTGCGCGGATCTGCCGATGAGCGCGCTCCAGGCCGTCGAACACATGGGGTGTCCTATCCTGCGCGTGTGGGGGCAGCATCGGATGGCCAGGGGCGCGGGTTCGCCGACGAACGGCGCGCGTATCGCGAAGCGCGTGGGTGGCTGCTATACGCCATGCACGAGCTTCCAGCTGGCGTGCTGTGGGGTCCGAACGCCGCGACGGCGGCTGAATGCGCCGAGATGCTCCATGGCCTGGACGATTTCGCTTCCCTGTGCAGTCGGCTTCAACTGACTGATCACGAGGAGTTCATCGAACAATGTCGGTGGCACTTCGATCACTATCCCCACTACCTCGGTCGTCGACGCCACTTCGTCGATTACGCCACCTACGTGGCGGATCGGGCAGGGCCGATGACCGTGTCAGCGCCGCCGATGCCGCGACAGTTCGGGAGCTGATGGAACACATCTGCGTAGGCACCCACGCACTCTCATGCCGCGATCCGCGCGCTACGCAGGGTTACGTGACCGCTCGCGGCTCGCGGTGCGGATCTGCCGACGAGAGGGCGTCGCGGTCGCTGTTGTACCGATGTGAGTTCGCCGAGAAGTGGCCGTGAGCGCCGGCCTGGCCGCACAGGTCTTGCATGGCGACCGTACTTCTCGGCGATGTGCGGGTCCGCTGGCAGACGCTGATTGTCGGCGGGCTACAGGTTGTTGATTCGGGCCAGTAGGTCTGCCTCAGTCAGGTTTTCCAGGGCCGCGTCCTGCTTGCGGGCCAGGACCGCCAGCAGCTTCTCCTTCTCCAGCTTCTTGGTCGCCGCCGCCTTCGCCGCCTGGTCCTCCGTGAGGCGGACGGCGATGACGTGCTTGACGACCTCCAGCTTGGTCTCCAAGGTTGCTTTGGCTGGATTGGCCTCGGTGGCCACGAACGACTCGGTGTCGACGGCCTTGAGCTCGGCGTTGACCGCCTTGGCCACATCATCGAGGCTGAAGCCGGACTTGGCGGTCAGCGGAAGCTCCCACAGCTGTTCAGTGGTCAGCAGTCCCTTGGCCGACGGATAGCGGAACTTCTCCCGTGTGGCCTTCTCGAAAATGGTCACGGTAGCCTCTCTGGGATATCTGGGTAGGGAATCAGAACTGGATGCTGATGAGGCGGCGCCGGCCGCCGGTCGTGGTCACCTTGGCGACCACAGAGCTGCGGACCGTGGAGCTGAAGCCGAGGCCGGACAGCTGATCCGGAGACGGCTCGCACTTAGTGCGGTCGCCGAGAACCTCGAACACCTTGCGGTGCGGTTGCAGGTCGCTGCGGAGGAACTCGTTGTAGATCCCCCGCGTCGGCTGGTCATTCACGCACCCCTTCAGGATGAAGAAGTAGTGCCGGTTCCCGACCTCGTTGTCGTCGAAGTAGTTCGGCGAGTACATGATGGTGGACACCGGTACGAACTGTTCGGTGGTGATGCCCCACAACTCCTTGCCCGCACTGCCCGGCTGCACGTCCTTACCCGGCCGGAAAGCGGTGATCACCCCGCCGGCAACCGTCATCCGGCCCACCTCGACGGTCTCCTTGTGGCTGACCGCGCGCTCGTGGCTGTAATGCTCGATCTTCCCGTTGCTCTCGGTCTCGATCACGAAGCCGACCTGGGTGCTGTCCCGCTTGCGGTACTGGTTCACCTCGATCCGGTACTCACCGTCGGGGACACGGTCGGTCCAGGTGACGTTCTCCACCGGCTCGCGGGAGAGCGTCCCGCCGGCGTTCATGTCGACGTCCAGCTTGTTGCGCTTCTCCTGGTACCAGATGTGGTCGCCGTTGGGTTCGTACACGTGCAGGTCTAGGTCGTCGTGGTTGAACCAGGACAGGCTCACCCGCAGCTTGCCGGTGACGTTGCCGCCGGCCCGCTTGACCTTCTCCCTGATCGAGTCGGTGACGTTGCCGCCGTACGACCAGCCGAAATCGTTGTCCCACTTGAACAACCGCGGAGCAGCCGGGCGCCGGCCGGTGGTGAGGCTGACGAGGTGCGGCTCGTAGGTGTTGGCGACCCACAGGTCGATGGTGGCGGCGCCGGGCAGGATGTCCTTCATGAAGGAGACCACGGGGATCTCCTCCGGCTTGGCGTCGCGAAGGAGCCCGCCTGACGACCGGGTGGTGGCCGCCTGCATGAGCAGCCCTTCGATGCCGTCCTTCATCCGTGCCTGGGTGTCGTTGTCGACCCACAGCACGTTGGTGACCGACACATCGGACAGCCGGGCGAACCGTCGCTGCAACGACTCCTCGATACCCAGCTCGGCAATGGTCCTCATGGCGGCCTTGACCATGCCCGGGGTGATCAACGCCGTGGGGCGCTGGTAATTCTGCGGCGCCACCTTCGCCTCGAACGACCGGACCGCCTGCTCCAGGTCGACGCCCGCGGAGAGGTCCTGGACGAGGGTGCCGATCACTGTGTTGCGGAACCGGGCCGCCGGGTTCATGGCGTTGGCGAAGACGAAGGCACGTCGGTCGGTCGCCTGGGTCCACCGGTTCTGCAGCGAGCGGAACTCGGTCACCGCCCGGCGATGCTCCGCGCCGCGGTAGAGGGCGTTGTCGTCGACGAGGTCGACGACGGTGTCCAGAGCGTGCCGGGTCAGCTCGGCCAGGCCACGCTGGAAGACCTGCACCGCGGCGTCAAAGTTGCCCTGTGCCGCGCCGACGTCCTCGATGCGATGCCGCTTCTCCACCCGGCCGTGCAGGTGGTGCCACACCTCGACCTGGCCGTCGCGCAGCGTTCGGGTGGTCTTCGTCCCGTACTGCGCCTGAGTGGACCGGAAGATGGTGGACAACGGCAGCGAAAGAACGAACTCGTCCAGAGCGGCGGCGACGACGGAGAAGACCGGGTCGGATGCCGACACCCCGGACCAGACGGTACGGACCCGCCCGTCGTGGATCTCGACGACGTTGCCGAAGTGCTTGATGAAACTGCGGCAGGTCGAGCAGTCGTACTCGGATCGCTCACGGAACCGCAGATTGGTGCCGGCGGGGAAGGAATCGAGAAAGGTGAGCCAGAGTGAGTCCCGGTCGAGACCGTCGCCGACGGCGTACAACTCACCCCTGGACATCGTGGACAGACGCGAAGTCACATCCGTCACGAACTGCTGGAAATCACCCACCGTTTCATCCCCCTTGATCGCCGGAGATCCTACGCAGCGAACGCCAATCGGAGAAACGCGTTTCCGGCTGTCCGCGCGGTCACAGACGGGCGCCGGTGGCCGGCGGTCAGTCGACCGGAGCCCGTACGGCGGTGGGGTGCCGGGCCGGCGGTCAGCAGTTTCCGCCAGTTGGCCGGTGGCGCCGTTGAGTACATCCCGGCTCACGCTGTGGTTGCCTTCCCGGGCACCGACAGGCCTGGGTGGTCGAACAACTTCTCAGGCACGCCAGGCTCGCACCGAGGGACCGTGCGAGCGCGCGCTCGATCAGGTGCTCGTTCATGCCGCTTCAGGTGGGCTGGTGTTCATCGCAGGTGGTGACGCACGGTGATGTATGGCTATCTCTCCTGCTTCCGCTTCCCCTGTCGTGCTGGCCGATCAACTCGTTGTGCGCGCCGCGGTGTCGGCCTTCCTCGGCCGTTACCGTGGCCAGACTCGCGTCCACACCGAGTCCGACCTGCGGGTCTTCCTGCGCTGGTGCGCCGAGCGCGGCCTTGACCCGCTGGCTGCGGCGCGGATGGACGTCGAGCGGTACGTGCGCTGGCTGCAGGACGTACGCCTGTACCAGGCTTCGACGGTCTCGCGGCGCCTGTCGGTCGTGGTCGGGTTTTATCGGGTCTGCGTCATCGACGCGATCCTGGAGCACTCGCCGGCCGACTACGTCCGTCGGCCACGGTGCCGTCTGAGTCGCCGACCCTTGGGCTGGGTCACCTGCAGTTTGAGGCTCTGATCACTACCGCCCGGCTGTCGGCCAACCCGAACGACTTCGCCTTGGTCGCGCTCCTGGGTCTGCTCGGGCTGCGGATCTTCGAAGCCTGCGGTCGAACATCGCCGACCTGGGTGAGGAGCACGGGCACCGGGTCCTACGCGTGCACGGCAAGGGAGGCAAGGTCGTGCTCGTCCCGCTGCCACCCGCGGTGGCCCGAGCCATCGACCGGGCCGTCGACGAGCGCATCAGCGGGCCGATCCTGCGCAATACCCTCGGTGTTCGGATGGACCGGCATGCCGCCACCCGCCGGCTCAAGCACCTGGCCCACACGGCGGGGATCCGGATGCCGAGGATGCACCCACATATGCTGCGGCACACCTTCGTGACCACCATGCTCGACGCCGGCGTCAGCCTGCGTGACGTGCAGATCGCCGCCCGCCATGCCGATCCGCGAACCACCATGCGCTACGACCGCGCCCGTAAGAACCTCGACCGGCACCCCAACTACATCCTCGCTGCCTACATGGCCTCTGGAACATGATCAGCCGCTCACGGCTCTGCCGATGACCGGAAGTTGGGTGGCTGCATGGGCAGCGTCCTCCTAGGCTCCGCGATGTGGATGAATCAGAAGATCCCGTGACCCTGCGCCCCTTGGAACTGCAGGACGCCGATGTGATCGCAGAGTGGGCAGCAGACCCCGAGTTCTGTCGAACTGCTGACTGGACTGCCGACCTGCCCTTCACCGAGCGCCAGCGCTTTCACCAGACTCTCATCGAGTCACCTCCCCCCGGCCTGATCAGACTGGGGGCGATCCACGGAGGCCTCCTCGTCGGCTATGTCGATCTCCACGGCGACGAGCCCCACCGACGTGAACTGGGGTTCGTAATCGGCGAGCGAGGTCGCTGGGGTCGGGGGCTTGGGCGCCTCGCCGGGGCTGCAGCTCTCGACTACGCGTTCGACCACCTAGGGCTGCAGCTGGTCTGGGCTGAGGCCATGGATGCCAACCGGCGTTCCGTCCGCATCCTTCAGCGCCTCGGTCTGGTCGAAACCGGCAGAGGCGACGAGGGTACTTTCCTCGGCCAGCCGACCCACTACCGACGGTTCGCGATCAGCGCCAGGGACTGGTGCGGTGGAACGCACTGAAATGCCGCAGATAGTGAAAGCTGTGACGTGCCCGTGCCCGTGCCCGTGCCCGTGCGCGGTGCTGAGGTGAGGTTGAATGGCCCCCGTGCCAAGCATGAGTCGGTCCCGGTACGCCGGCGTTCTCGCACATCACGACGACAAAGTCGTTCTCGTGTACGAGGAGTACCCACGGTGGGGCGGCCCCTACTGGAACATCCCGAGCGGGCGGATCGAGGACCACGAGACGCCGTTTGAGGGCGCCTGTCGAGAGTTGGCCGAGGAGACAGGTCTGGTGGTCGCAACCGCGGACCTCGTTCTTCATGGCACGGCGGCGGTGACCGGAGCAGTCACCGTCAGCCGGGTGTGGAACTTCACCGTCGACGTGGTGGATCCGACCCTGCACGTCCGCGACCCAGATGGTCTGGTTCAGGAGGCCCGCTGGTTCCCCGTCGAAGAAGCAAGCCGCTTGCTTCATGAGTTGCCCTACCGGCCGCTGTCGGAGCCGTCAGTTGCGGTCCTCACCCGTCAGGCTCAGCCGGGCGCCCATTGGGCGTATTCCGATCCGGAAGCGGAGCCGGTTGTCACCTACCCCAACGGGTGAAGGACATTTGCCACGTCCCTGTCCTGCTGATGACCAAGATGCCCCGAGACCTTGCTGGACCGCGGCGACGAGCCCCGCGGACGGACTACAGCGTGTTCGCCTCCCGAACCGTTCTCGATCTGTCGTTTACCGGATCTGCCGCAGACAACGCGCGGGTCGGCGCCAATCGCCGCTCGGTAAGCACCAGCGCCGACTACGTTCGTTAACCGGGAACAGCGACAGTCAGCCCGTGGGTGGGGCCAGTTATGGCCGTCCCGGTGGAGACCATCTCGTCCGTCATAGCCAGCCATCCCTGTCGCAGCAACCCGAATGATCCCAGCGAGAGACAGGGCAGCGGCCAAACTAGCAGCCAGTCGGCGAGCATGTGCGACAGGTCGCGGACCGGGACACCGTGCCGGCAACGCGGACCAGGCCAATGACCAGTGCCGGGGGAGCGACTCGTAACGGCGCAGGTCATGGCACAGGGTCTACGCCCGGCGCTGCCGGAAAATCCCTCTAGGATCTGCGCTGCGCAGATCCGCCACACTCGGCCTGCTGGCGGCCTTCGGCTGGCATTGGCCGGCACGGCGGACCTGGGTCGATGTCGATCCTAATCACCGAGGAAGCGGAGGCACAGGGCCTCGCTGTCCCGACATGTTTCGGCCACGCGTCGTACCTCACTCAGGATCTGCTCCTCGCCCGCACCTTCTGCCCGCTCGGCAAGGAAATCCAACTCGCTGAGGAACTGAGGCATCTCGACCGACGTGAGTTCCAGCAGACCGTACGGGTCGATCCGGTCCAGCATCGGCGTCCTCCCGCGATGCTGGACCCGCTCCAGCGCCGATGCGAGGCGAAACTGAACGTCGCCGATCAGTGCTACCCGCGACTCGCGACGTCTTCGCGGGCTCGTGCCCTGCTGTTCGACTCGGATCAGTTCAACATCGACACCCACCTGCGGAGTCTAATATGACCGCCCGGGTTCGTTATGTAGATGCCGGTTGATGGACGAGCTGTCCGCGCGGCGGTGGCGGCTGGCCCGCCGCGCATGACGCGGGCGTTGTCCCGCGCCTTCCGTCGGATGGGTGTGCCGGCCACGTCGATCCACCACGAGGAGTTCGACTTCCGCTGATCCCAGCCGCGAGCATCCGTACGATAGCGTGCGGCCCCATGGGATCCGTGGACCTGGTCTTGGCCGTCGTGGCCGCCGTGGCCAACCTGGCCGTCGCCGCCGTGCTGCTCGCCAGGAGCCGTGGCGGCACGGCGGTGCCCCGGATCTTCGGCCGCCCGCAGCCCTTCCCGCGCCTGCGGGCCACGATGCACGCCTGCCTGGGGCTGGGGGTGGGCGTCGGCTGGCTCGTCAAGGACATCTTCCCGCCCCACTCCACGGCCGACGCGGTGCTGTTCAACGTGGTAAGGATCCTGCTGGTGGCTGGCCTCGTCACCGCCCTGCTGGGTGCCTTTCAGCACGCGCGATCCATCCGTGACAAGGCCGCCCGCTAGTGCGGTGGCCGCTATGTCGGGGAACGCCTGATGTTTCCGACGTGACCGAGGATCTTTGCGGCCATGATGACACCCGATGCGAGGTGGTTCGGCCACGGCATGGTGCTGATCATCGCGCTCGGCAGGTCACTGATTTGTTGCCGGAGCTGGAGGAGGTGACGTCGGACCACCTCGACCACCCGGCGCCGCCACACTGGCTGCCGATCCGCAGGCCCTCGCCGTCGCAGCGCGGGTCCCGCTCAGTCGAGCGCCGACTCACCGCCAGGGTAGGCGAAGGACGAGCGTGGTGAATAGAAGCCCCAGACGATTTCGAGCGGCTCAGCGGGGCGCAGGGCGTAGACCGAGTGGCCGGGTGCCAGGAACTCCACCGACTCGATCTCGAAGGGGTCGACCGGCTCCGCCACGAAGGGGTAGTTCCCGCTCACCAGCCTGCCGCCGAGTTGAGTGAGGTAGCGGAGCTGTCCCCGGTTCACGGCATCACCGGTGCGGCCGACCCGGGCCGTCGTGCGGATCACCGGTACGCCGTCCGCCTCCGTGGTGGCGACCAGCCGGTGCCCCCTCACCTCGATCGTGGTGGTGCCCGCGCTCGCCGGCGCGCCCCGGGCGGCGGCGTAGTCGCGTACCACCGGGCTGGAGTTGAAGTAGTGCGTCCACCAGCGGCCGGGGGTCACCCCGTCCGGGGCGTCGACTCCAGACAGGTCCGGACCGAGATACGTCAGCGAGTATGCGCCGAAGCCGGACGTCTGCGCGGCGTCGTCAACGACGTACTGGTTCATGAAGACCTGCCGGTTCGGGGCGGGCTTGAGGCCCTCCGGCACCAACGCGGCAACCGCGTCGGGGTCGGCCGGAACCCAACCGAAATAGATCATCCGGCTGTTCACCACGAGCTGCGGTGCGGTGAGCTCAGTCACGAGAACCCCTTCCACGCATCCGATCGGTTGCCACGACGCTACGTGCCGCACGCCGCATAGACACCGACGGATTGGCGACACCGGGGGCGCCGGCAACGGTCGCACCGACCGCCGTTTCCGATCGGCCTTGGCGGTGGTCCTGATCGGCTCGGTGACGCGTGAGCGCATCGAGGTGGTGGCCGATCCGTAGGCCCTCTCTCGGCAAGCGCCGCCGCGGCTGTCGCCACCCTCGCGAACGAACTGAGGACATCCGGGTGAACCCCGTCAATCCGGGGATGGTCAACACCGAGATGGCGATGAACGAACGCCTGCTGAGGCGTACATCCCCGGCGTGGAGACCCCGACCCTCGCGGACGAGGTCAGGCGCGCTGGGCGAGGGCGTCGACCAGACGGCGTGCCGAGCCGGCCAGGTTCCACTCGCCGGCCAGCTCCAGCAGCCGGTCCGGGTTGGCCGGGGCGCTGGGCAGCGCGGTGGCCAGCTCGGGCAGCGGCACGTCGAGGGCGACCCGGACCACCTTCGGCGCCACGGCCAGGTAGTCCCGCGCGGCGGCGAGCTTGGTGCGCAGCCCGGGGGCGAAGCCGGAACCCGGCTCGTCCAGGGCGGCCAGGATGCCCGCGATGTCGCCGTAGCGTTCCACGAGCCGGGCGGCCGTCTTCTCGCCCACGCCAGGCACCCCGGGCAGCCCGTCGCTCGGGTCTCCGCGCAGGGCGGCGAAGTCGGCATACCGGGCGGCCGGAACCCCGTAGCGGGACCGCACGGCGGCGTCGTCGCAGTCCTCCAACTTGGCCACGCCCCGCCCGACGTAGAGCAGTCGCACCGGGCGGGCGTCGTCGACGAGCTGGAACAGGTCCCGGTCGCCGGAGACCACCTCGACCGGCGCCGGCTGGGTCACCGACAGGGTGCCGAGCACGTCGTCGGCCTCGTAGCCGGCCGCGCCGACGTGGGTGATGCCGACGGCGTCGAGCACCTCCAGGATCAGCGGCACCTGTGGGCTGAGCGTGTCGGGCACCACCTCGCCGCCCTCGGGAGCCAGCCGGTGCGCCTTGTACGACGGCAGCAGCGCGACGCGCCACTCGGGTCGCCAGTCGTGGTCCATGGCGCAGACCATCCGGTCGGGCCGGCGGGTGCGGATCAGGGCCGCCAGCATGTCGAGGAAGCCGCGCACCGCGTTGACCGGGCTGCCGTCGGCGGCGCGGGCCGCGGACTCGGGGATGCCGAAGAAGGCCCGGAAGTAGAGGCTGGGCGCGTCGATGAGCATGATCGGGGGTCGCTGTGCCACGCCCGACAGCCTGGCACACCGCACCGACGTTCGGGGGGTACGGCACGGCGGGGACAGCCCGGCGGTCAGGGGCGCTCGTCGCCGGAGTAGAGCGTCTCGCGGCGGGCCAGGTACTGCACCGCGTAGCTCGTGACCAGCAGGGCGACCGCGAGCGCCACCTCGATCCAGGCCGCCGTACCGTCGGCGATCGTCAGGCCGACGATCAGCAGCACCAGGCCGGCGACCGCGAGGATCCCGGACCAGAGCAGGCGGCGGCGGCGCGCCGCGGCGCGGGCCGGGTCGTTCGGTGCCACGGCTGTCGCTCCTCTCCGCCGGCGAGGCGCTCGCGGCTCCAGGCTATCGGCGCGACCGGCCGGTCGTGCCGGAACCGTGCTGCGAGCGCCCCGACGAGGGGCGCAGACTGGCCGGTGTGACGTTCGTTCCCGGCCTGACGCTCGGCCGACGGTTCCACGACGAGGTGCTCGCGCCGATCCTGCGCCGGCGCCTTCCCGGCCTGCGCTACGCGGCCGGCCTGCTCGACGGCGGCTCGGAGCTGCTCGGGCTGGACACCGCGCGTTCCACGGACCACGACTGGGGGCCGCGGGCGCAGCTCTTCGTGGCGGCTGCCGACGCGTGGCGGATCCCGCGGCTGCACGCCGCGCTGGACGCCGACCTGCCGGCCGACTTCCTCGGCTGGCCGACCCGGTTCGCCGGCCACGGCCGCCTCGGCGTGGTCGACCCGGCGGGCGTCCGGCACGGGGTGAAGATCGACGAGCTGGTCGGCTGGTGGCGCGACCGGCTCGGCTTCGACCCGGCCGCCGGGGTCACCACAGCCGACTGGCTGGCCATCCCGACCCAGCGGCTGGCCGAGGTGACCGGCGGCGAGGTCTTCCACGACGGCCTCGACGGGGCGCTCACCGGGGCGCGGGCGGCGCTGCGGTGGTACCCGGACGACGTGTGGCGGTACGTGCTCGCCGCCGGGTGGACCCGCGTCGCCCAGGCGGAACACCTGCCCGGCCGCTGTGCCGAGGTCGGCGACGACGTCGGCAGCCGGATGGTCACCGCCGGGCTGGCCCGGGACGTGATGCGGCTCGGCCTGCTGCTGCGCCGCCGCTGGCCGCCGTACGACAAGTGGCTGGGCACGGTGTTCGGCCGGCTGCCCGGCGCGGGGCCCGTGGTCGCGGCCTTGGCCGACGCGCTGGGCCCGGGCGACTGGCCGCGCCGGGAGGACGGGCTGGTCCGGGCGCTGGAGGCCGTCGCGGCCTGGACCGACGACACCGGGCTGGCGGCGCCGGTGGGCGCCCGGCCGCGCCCCTTCCACCGCCGGCCCTTCCTGGTCCTGGACGCCGGCCGGGTCGCCGCCGCGCTGCACGCCGCCGTCACCGACCCGGCCCTGCGCGGGCGGCCGCCGGTCGGTGCGGTCGACCAGTTCGTCGACAGCGTGGACCTGCTGACCCACGCCGACCGGGCCCGCCGGCTGGCCGGCGCGCTGCCCGTCGTGCCGGACGGGTCGGGCTGAGCGCGGGGTCGGGCCGTCAGCGGCCCGCCGGTGCGGGGCTCGCCCGGCGGTCGTCGGCCGCCCGGTCGTAGTCGGTGAGGTCGCGCAGGCGCCGGACGGGGGACAGCAGCAGCGCCAGGGGCGCGCAGGCCGCCGCGAACGCGAAGACCAGCAGGGTGGCGCGGGTCCCGGCGACGCCGGCGAGGGCGCCCGCGAGCAGGCCGCCAACCGGGATGGCTCCCCAGGAGACGAACCGGACGGTCGCCATCACCCGGGAGAGCAGCTCGGGCGGGCTGGCGATCTGCCGGTAGGTCCGGGTGGTCACGCTGAGCACCACGACGCCGGCCGCGAAGACGACGTTGCCGACCGCGAAGGCGACGTACGCCGGCCAGCCGGTGCCCCAGGGGACGACGAACGCCCCGCCGACCGACACGAAGCCGGCGACGACCAGGGCCCGGGCGGTCCCGATCCGGGCGGTGATCCGGGACGTCAGCGCGGCCCCCACGAGCGATCCGATGCCCTCGACGGCGAGCAGCAGGCCGACCAGACCCGCCGGGGCGTGCAGCTCGCGCACCAGGTGCAGCGGGTAGAGCGCGAGCTGCGCCCCGCAGACGAAGTTCACCGCCGTCGCGGCCCACATGCCGGGGCCCATCACCGGGTGGTACGCCACGAAGCGCCAGCCCTCGCGGATCATCTCCCCGACCGGCGGCCAGCGGTCCGGCGCGTCGACGCGGCGGGCGGGCAGGGAACGGAGCAGGGCCGCCGAGACGAGATAGCCGGCGGCGTCGACGAGCAGGGTCGGCACCGCGCCGAGCGCCTGCACCGCGAGGCCGCCGAGCGGCGGCCCGCCGAGCTGGGTGGTGGCGTGCGTGGCGGAGGTCAGGCTGTTGCGGGACTGTAGTTGGTCCCGGTCGACGATGCTCGGCAGGAAGGTCGAGTTGGCCACGTCGAAGAGCACCGTGGCGAAGCTGACCACCAGCGCGGTGACCACCAGGTGGGCGACGGTCAACCGGTCGGACCACCACGCGACCGGCACCGACGCGACGGCCAGCGCGCGGGCCAGGTCGGCGCCCACCTGCGTCCCGCGCAGCGGCAGCCGCTGCGTGACGACGCCGGCCGGCAGCCCGATCACGAGCCAGGCGACGTAGCTGGCCGCCGCGATGAGGCCCATCTCGAACGCGGTGGCGTCGAGCACCGTCAGCGCGGTCAACGGCAGCGCCACGGCGCCGACCGCCGACCCGACCGCGCTGGTCGTGCCGGCGGCCCACCACCGCCAGAACACCCCGGCTGCATGCCCGACGCCCATGTCGTCCGCCCCCGTCCGCGAGCCAGTGAGTTCCAATTTGAAACGGACTATAGTCGAGGGCGACGGAGCGGGCGGGGGTGGGATGTGCGGCGGGCCGACCTGGCGGACGCGGACTGCGGCATCGCGCAGGCGCTGGGCGTCCTCGGCGACTGGTGGACGTTCCTCATCGTGCGCGAGGTCGCCGGCGGGACGACCCGCTTCGACGCGCTCCACCGCGAGCTGGGCGTCAGTCGCCGGGCGCTGACCGAACGCCTGGCCGGGCTCGTCACGCACGGCGTGCTGGAGCGACGGCCCTACTCCGCGCACCCGCCCCGCTTCGACTACCTGCTCACCGCCAAGGGCGAGGGCCTGCTGCCGGTGCTCATCGCCCTGCAGGACTGGGGCACCCGGTACGTGATGGGCGACGGCGACCTCACCGCGACCGCCGACGCCGCCTCCGCCGAGGCGCGCCGCGTGCACGACCTGGTCGGCCGGCGGCTGCCCGACGTCGTCCTGCCCGGGCACGACGGCCGGCCGGTCGCGCCGGCCGACGCGCGGGGCTGGAACGTGCTCTACTTCTTCCCCGGGGCGTTCGCGCCCGGGGCACGGGCCCTTCCGCCGGGCTGGGGGGAGATCCCCGGCGTGGCCGGCTGCACGTTGGAGTCCACCAGCTACGCCGCCCGGCACGCGGACTTCCGGGCCGCCGGCGCGCGGGTCCTCGGAGTGAGCACCCAGCGGCCCGACCAGCTCGCCGACTTCGTGGCGCACGCCGAGCTGCCCTTCCCGCTGCTGTCCGACCAGGACGGCCGGCTCGCGGCGGGCCTGTCGCTGCCCACCTTCCGCGCCGGCGGCGTCGAGCGGTTCAAGCGCCTGACCCTGCTGGTCGGCTCCGACGCCGTCGTCCGCGCGGTGCAGTTCCCGGTGACCGACCCCGCCGGCTCCGTCGACGAGATGCTCGCCCTCGTCCGCCGCCGGGCCGCCCTCTGAGCGTCCGGCCGGGCAGCGCCCGTCGGCGCGCCGGGCCGCCGCCCGCGCCTCGTCCGGGAGCGCCCGCCGGAGCGTCGGGTGGGCTGGGTCGGCGCCCGAACGACCGTTAAGCTGACCGGTGTGGGATCCGAGAAGCTGTACCCGCCGCAGCGGCTGGCCGCCGCGCAGCGCGCCACCGCCGCCGCCGGGCTGGACGCGCTGCTGCTCACCCCCGGCTCAGACCTGCGCTACCTGACCGGCTACGACGCGCACGCCGGCGAGCGCCTGACCTGCCTGGTGCTGCCCGCCGAGGGCGAGCCGACGCTGGTCGTGCCCGCCCTGGAGCGGCCGGCCGCCGAGGCGTCCCCGGCCCCGGCCACCGGCGTGCGGATCGTCGACCACGCCGACGGCACGGACCCGTACCCTCTCGTCACCGCCGCCCTCGGCGGGCCGGTGGCGGCGGTCGGGCTGGCCGACCGGATGTGGGCCGAGCAGCTTCTCGCCCTGCGCGCCACGCTGCCCGGCGCCACCCAGCGGCTGGCCTCCGAGGCGCTGCGCGAGCTGCGCATCCGCAAGTCCCCGGCGGAGGTGGCGGCGCTGGCCGAGGCGGGCGCGGCGATCGACGCGGTGCACGACCGGATGGGGGAGTGGCTGCGGCCGGGGCGCACCGAGACGGAGGTCGCCGCAGACATCGGCGCGGCGATCCGGGCCGCCGGCCACGTCACCGTCGACTTCGTGATCGTCGCCGCCGGCCCGAACGGCGCCAGCCCGCACCACGGCACCTCCGACCGGCCGATCGGCGCCGGCGAGCCGGTGGTGGTGGACATCGGCGGCACCATGCCCTCGGGCTACCGCTCCGACTGCACCCGCACCTACGTCGCCGGCGGTCCGCCGCCGGCCGAGTTCGCCGAGTACTACGAGGTGCTGCGTGCCGCCCAGGCGGCGGCGGTGGCCGCGGTCCGCCCCGGAGTGACCGCCGAGGCCGTCGACGCCGCCGCGCGGGAGCCGATCGCCGCCGCCGGCCACGGCGCGGCGTTCCTGCACCGCACCGGCCACGGCATCGGTCTGGACGGCCACGAGGAGCCGTACGTGGTGGCCGGCAACGCCCGCCCGCTGGAGGCGGGGATGGCGTTCTCCGTCGAACCGGGCATCTACCTGGCGGGCCGGCACGGCGCCCGCATCGAGGACATCGTCGTCTGCACCACGGACGGCGTGCAACGGCTCAACACCACCCCCACGGAGCTCATCGCGCTATGACTGTCGACCGGATCCTCCCCACCGACGAGGCCCACGACCTGCTCGACCTCGCCACCGAACTCGCCGACCGGGAGCTCGCCCCGAAGGCGGCCGGGTTCGAGGAGCGCGCCGAGTTCCCCCGCGAGGTGCTGCGCACCCTCGGCCGGGCGGGCCTGCTCGGCCTGCCGTACGCCGAGGAGCACGGCGGCGCCGCCCAGCCGTACGAGGTCTACCTGCAGGTGCTGGAGATCCTGGCCAGCCGCTGGCTCGCGGTCGCCGAGGCGGTCAGCGTGCACACCCTGTCCTGCTACCCGCTCGCCCAGTTCGGCACCGACGAGCAGCGCAAGCTGCTGCCGGACATGGTCGGCGGGGAACTGCTCGGGGCGTACTGCCTCTCGGAGCCGCAGGGCGGGTCGGACGCGGCCAGCCTGACCACGAAGGCCGTGCGGGACGGCGATTCCTACGTGGTCACCGGCACCAAGGCGTGGATCACCCACGCCCGGGTCGCGGACTTCTACAACATCTTCTGCCGCACCGGCGGGCCCGGCCCGAAGGGCATCTCCTGCCTGCTGGCCGACCGGGGCACGCCGGGCATCGCCCCGCAGGCCGCCGAGCGGACGATGGGCCTGCACGCCTCGCCGGTGGCACAGGTCGCCTTCGACGACGCCCGGGTGCCGACCGAGCGGCTCATCGGCGGGGAGGGGATGGGCTTCACCATCGCCATGTCCGCCCTGGACTCGGGGCGTCTCGGCATCGCCGCCTGCGCGGTGGGGCTGGCCCAGGCGGCACTGGACTACGCGGTGGGCTACGCGAAGGAACGGCAGCAGTTCGGTCGGGCGATCATCGACTTCCAGGGGCTGGGCTTCACCCTCGCCGACCTGGCCACCCAGATCTCCGCCGCCCGGGCGCTGATGCTCTCCGCGGCCCGGCTGCGCGACGCCGGCCGGCCGTACTCGATCGAGGCGGCGAAGGCGAAGCTGTTCGCCACCGACGTGGCGATGCGGGTCACCACCGACGCGGTGCAGGTGCTCGGCGGCGCCGGCTACGTGACCGACCACCCGGTGGAGCGCTACATGCGTGAGGCCAAGGTGCTGCAGATCGTCGAGGGCACCAACCAGATCCAACGGCTGGTCATCTCCCGGGCGCTCGCGAAGGGCTGACGGTGCCCCGACGGGCCGGCACGACGCGTACGCCGCGTCGTGCCGGCGGGGGCGCGTCGTCGCAGCCGGGCGGTTTTCCCGGTAGGTTGCACGCCGTGGAGGAGATCGACCGCGCCATCGTCGCCGCACTGACCGCTGACGGTCGGCTGTCGTACACGGATCTGGCGGAGAAGGTGGGCCTGTCGGTGTCCGCGGTGCACCAGCGGGTGCGCCGGCTGGAGCAGCGCGGCGTGATCAAGGGGTATGCCGCCCGGGTCTCCTTCGAGGCTCTGGACCTGCCGCTGACCGCGTTCGTGGCGATCCGGCCGTTCGACCCGTCCCAGCCGGACGACGCCCCGGAGCGGCTGGCCCACCTGCCGGAGATCGACTCGTGCTACTCCGTGGCGGGGGAGGACTTCTACCTGCTGCTGGTGCGGGTGGCCAGCCCGACCGACCTGGAGCGGGTGCTCCAGGAGATCCGGACGGCGGCGAACGTGACCACCCGCACGACGGTGGTGCTGTCGACCCCGTACGAGAACCGGCCGCCGAAGATCAGTGCCGAGCTCCAGGCTCGGGCGCGTTCCCGCTCGGCGGGGGAACCGGCTGGTTCCACCGCTGGATGACCCGCCGGCCGTGCTCATGACCGAGCACGCTGACGGTGGCGGTGTCCAGCCGCAGCAGCCCGCCGGCCGACGGCGGCAGGCCGACCCAGCGGGCGCCGAGCACCCGCAGGCTGTGGCCGTGCCCGACGAGGGCCACGGTGCCCCGGTCGAGCAGCGGGTGGACCCGGGCGAGCACCCGGTCGACGCGCTCGCCGACCTCGCTGGGGGACTCCCCGCCGGGGCAGCCGTCCGCCCAGAGGTTCCAGCTCGGGTGGTCGTCGTGGATGTCGGCGGTGGTGCGGCCCTCGTAGTCGCCGTAGTGCCACTCGGCGAGGTCGTCGTCGGTGCCGGTGACGGGGAGGCCGGCGAGCTGGGCGGTGCGCAGCGCCCGGGCCCGGGGGCTGGTGAGGACGGCGGCGACGTGCCGGCCGGCGAGGAACCCGCCGAGGGCGCGGGCCTGCCGCTCGCCGTCGGGGGTGAGCGGCAGGTCGGTGTACGAGGTGTGCCGGCGGCTGGCGCTCCAGGTGGTCTCGCCATGCCGGATCAGCAGGATCTCTCCCATTCGTCCAGTCAACCAGAAGCCCGTCACTCCCGTTCACCTAGCTTCCTAGGACGCCATGGAGGGTGTGCGCCCCACCACCCGACACAGCCGAGGTTTCCGGCTGCCGGGTGCGGGCACGCAGTCGGACGAGGGCACGGAGGGGCCGGCCCGGCGCAGAGGCAGGGGAGGCGACATGAGCTTCACCGACAAGGCGAAGAACAAGGTCGAGCAGTTGACCGGCGCGGCCAAGGAGCGGATCGGCGACGTCACCGACAACGAGCGGATGCGGGGCGAGGGCGCCACGCAGCAGAGCGACGCGCGTGCCCGGCAGGCCGGCGAGCGCATGAAGGAAGCCGGCCGCGACGCGAAGGACGCCTTCACCCGGTGACCCGTGCGCGATGACGGACCCTGGCGCGCATGCCGGGGTCCGTCATCGCGCACGGGGAACGGGCCCGGTCGCAGCTTCCAGCCCAGAACGCGGCCTGAGGACTGCGGCCTGGATCTGGGTGGTGTCCGGCCCGTAGCGTGCCATCCGTTTGCTGACGGTCGATGGCGCCACCGGCGTCAGGTTGATCAGCAGCAGCCCTGCTCGTCGGAATCCGGGCAGGCGGCCGGGTCTACGGTCAGCACGAGACCGAGCAGGTCCGCGAGGGCGTGCGCCAGCCGGGCGTCGGCCAGCTCGTACCGGGTGCGGCGGCCCTGCGGCGCCGCGACGACCAGGCCGCAGCCGCGCAGACACGACAGGTGGTTCGACAGGTTCTGCCGGGTCGTGCCCAGCAGTTCGGCCAGTTCCGCTGGGTATCCCGGCCCGTCGCGCAGCGCCAGCAGCAGCCGCGCCCGGGTCGGGTCCGACAGGGCATGACCGAAGCGGGCCAACACCTGCCCGTGCGTCAACGTCTCCACGCTGCGGATAGTACACCCAGTGATGTACTGATCGAGGTGGCCGCCGCCTACGGCAAACCGGGTGAACCGTCGTGCGGACGTGTCGCCGTGGGCCGGAGACGTGCCACCCCCGGAGCCGGTGGTCGGCGCCGGGGGTGGTGGGGTGCGGGTGGGTCAGTCGTCGACGCGGTGGTCGGCCCACCACTTCTGCCCGGTCTCGGGCAGGGTGTCGATCGGGTCGTAGTAGGCGTAGCGCTTGTTGAGCGCCTCGGTGTCGGCGGACTCGATCGAGGTGCGGTAGTTCTTGGTCCAGTAGGAGATGCCGCGCTCGCGGTCGTACTCGGTGAGCATGTGCACCCAGCGCTTGCCGACGAAGGGGACGTCGCAGACGATGCGCGGCGTGGCGTAGCCGGGCAGGTAGCCCATGATGTCGTGCTGGAGCTGCTGGGCGTGCCAGACCGGGACGCGCCAGTGTTCGGCGTTGGGGATCATGTCGCACATGTAGAAGTAGTACGGCAGGATGCCCGCCTCGCCCTGGAGGGCGAAGCAGAGGTCGAGCAGGTCGGGGGCGGTGGCGTTGACGCCGCGCATGAGCACGCCCTGGTTGCGGACGTCGCGGACGCCGACGTCGAGGGCGGTCTGGGCGGCCCTGGCGACCAGCGGGGTGAGCGACTGGGCGTGGTTGACGTGGGTGTGGATGGCCAGGTTGACGCCGCGGCGGGCGGCGGTGCGGGCGACGCGTTCGAGGCCCTCGACGACGTCGGGCTGGAGCCAGTGCTGGGGCAGGCCCATGAGCGCCTTGGTGGCGAGCCGGATGTCGCGGATGGTCTCGATCTCGAGCAGCCGCATCAGGTAGGACTCGAGGTTCTTCCAGGGGACGTTGGCCACGTCGCCGCCGGAGACGACGACGTCGCGGACGCCGGGGTGGGCCTTGAGGTAGCTGATGTGGGCGTCGTAGCGGTCGACGGGCTTGAGGGTGAGCTTGAGCTTGTCGACGGTGGGGGTGGAGTTGCCGACGAGGTCCATGCGGGTGCAGTGGCCGCAGTACTGCGGGCAGGTGGAGAGCAGTTCGGCGAGGACCTTGGTGGGGTAGCGGTGGGTGAGGCCTTCGGCGACCCACATGTCGTGTTCGTGCAGGGAGTCGCGGCTGGCGTACGGGTGGGAGGGCCAGTCGGTGCGCCGGTCGGAGGCGACGGGGATCATGTAGCGCCGGATGGGGTCGGCGAGGAGCGCCTCGGTGGTCATCGGGGCGAACGGGACCATGGTGTTGAGCATCTGCGGCGGCACCAGCATGGACATGGTGGCCAGGGCCTTCTGGTCGGCCTCGAGGTCGGCGTAGAAGGTCTCGTCGACGAGGTCACCGAGCAGGGTGCGTAGCTGCTTGATGTTCTTGACGCAGTTGACGCGCTGCCACTGCGCGTTCTCCCACTGGTCGCGGGTGACGTGGCGCCAGCCGGGGAAGCGGGTCCAGTCGGGTTCGACGAGGGGTGCGCGGCGGTATTCGTAGGGCTGTCCGGCGGTGGGGACCGCGACCGGCGCGGGGCGGGACGCTGGGATGGTCTCCACCGGTTGTGTCTGGGTCACGGCCCCTCCTCGGGTGGTGCGGTTGATCAGCGATTCCGAAGGCTACTGGAAAATATCCGGTGAAGAAATTAGTCTGCCGGAAGTTTTCCCGCTACGCGAGCCCTGGCCGGGGCTTCGGGCGGCTTGACAGGGGGTGGTCGGCGTGACGTCACCGGTGGGTCTGCACCGCGTTGTCGAACCGGCGGGGGTGCTGCCGCAGGCGGCGTGGCGGCTCGACGCGAGCCCGGAGATCGCGGCGAACGAGGTCCGCATCCGGGTGGAGCGGTTGAACCTGGACGCGGCGAGCTTCCGGCAACTGTGGGAGAAGCACGGCGGTGACGGCGACGCGGTCCGCGCCGAGGTGCTGGAGATCGTGTCGACCCGGGGGAAGATGCAGAACCCGGTGACCGGTTCCGGCGGGATGCTGATCGGCACGGTGGAGGAGGCGGGGCGGCGTTCCCCGCTGGGGTTGAAGGCGGGGGAGCGGGTGGCGACGCTGGTGTCGCTGACGCTGACGCCGCTGACGATCCTCGACGGGCTGGCGCGGTGGGACGGGCGCAGCGAGCAGGTGCCGTGCGACGGGTACGCGATCCTGTTCGCCCGGTCGATCGCGGCGGTGCTGCCGGCGGACCTGGATCCGCAGTTGTCCCTGGCGGTGCTGGACGTGTGCGGGGCGCCGGCGTTGACCTCGCGGGTGGTGGCGCGGCACGTGGCGGACCGGGAGCGGGCGGGGGACGCGTCGCCGGTGCGGGTGGCGGTGATCGGTGGCGCGGGCAAGAGCGGGTCGTTGTCCCTCGCGGCGGCGCGGCGGGCGGGCGCCGGCCGTACGGTCGGGGTGGTGCCGGTGGCGGCGGAGCGGGACGCGCTGACGGCGGCGGGTCTGGCGGACGCGGTGGCGTTGGCGGACGCGCGGGATCCGGTGGCGTTGTCGTCGGCGGTGACCACGGCGCTGGGTGCGCCGGCCGACGTGACGGTGGTCTGCGTGGACGTGCCGGGTTGTGAGCACGGGGCGGTGCTGGCGACCGCGGACGGCGGCACGGTGGTCTTCTTCTCGATGGCGACGAGTTTCGCGGCGGCGGCGTTGGGCGCGGAGGGTCTGGCGGCGGACGTGACGATGCTGGTGGGCAACGGCTACGTGCCGGGGCACGCGGAGTTGGCGTTGGGGTTGTTGCGGTCGGAGCCGGGGGTCCGGGCGCTGTTCGAGTCGCGGCTGGCGGCAGACTGATTGTCATGACGAACCCCTCGACTCTGTACCGCGGCGGCGTGCTGCACTGTCCGGCCGATCCGAGCGCGACGGCCCTGTTGGTGACCGACGGCAGGATCTCGTGGTTGGGGGCGGACGCGGACGCGCCGGCGGCCGACCGGGTGGTGGACCTGGACGGGGCGTTGGTGACGCCGGCGTTCGTGGATTCGCACGTGCACGCGACCGACACGGGGTTGGCGTTGTCGGGGCTGGACCTGTCGGCGGTGCGGTCGGCGGGGGAGTTGCTGGACGCGGTGGCGGCGTTCGTGGCGGGATTGCCGTCGGACGCGGTGGTGCTGGGGCACGGGTGGGACGAGTCGAGTTGGCCGGTGCCGGATCTGCCGGATGCGGCGACGCTGGATCGTGCGGCCGGGGGGCGGCGGGTTTATCTGTCGCAGGCGTCGATCCATTCGGCGTTGGTGTCGGCGGCGCTGCTGGCGGCGTGTCCGGAGGCGGCGTCGGCGGTGGGGTTCGACCCGTCGGGTTGGTTGCGGCGTGACGCGCACCACGTGGTGCGGGCGGCGGCGTTCGGGTCGGTGACGCGGGCGCAGCGGGTGGCGGCGCAGCGGGCGGCGTTGGCGCACGCGGCGTCGTTGGGCATCGCGGCGGTGCACGAGTGCGGTGGTCCGGAGATCTCCGACGAGGAGGACTTCACGGGCCTGCTGGCGTTGTCGGGCGACGGCGTGGCGGAGGTGTACGGGTACTGGGGTGAGCTGCTGGGTGCGGCGCGGGCCCGGGAGTTGGGCGCGGTCGGGGCGGGGGGTGACCTGTTCGCCGACGGGGCGTTGGGGTCGCGTACGGCGCATGTGTCGCGGGACTACCTGGACGGCGACGGGGGCTGCGGGCACGGGTACGTCTCGGCGGAGCAGGTGCGGGACCATCTGTTGGACTGCGCGGCGCACGGCATGCAGGGCGGGTTCCACGCGATCGGTGATGCGGCGATCTCGACGGTGCTGGAGGGTTTCGCGGGCGCGGCGGAGAAGCTGGGCACGGATCGGGTGCGGGCGGCGCGGCACCGGGTGGAGCACGCGGAGATCATGAACAAGCGGCTGATCGCCGGGTTCGTGGAGTACGGGATCGTGGCGAGCATGCAGCCGGCGTTCGACCGGTTGTGGGGCGGTGCGGGCCGGATGTACGAGTCGCGGTTGGGTCTGGACCGGTCGTTGGAGTCGAACCCGATGGGGGCGATGCACGGGGTCGGGGTGGCGTTGGCGTTCGGGTCGGATTCGCCGGTGACGCCGTTGGATCCGTGGGGTTCGGTGCGGGCGGCGGTGTGGCACCACAATCCGACGCAGCGGATGAGTGTGCGGGCGGCGTTCGCGGCGCACACGCGTGGCGGGTGGCGGGCGGTGCACCTGGACAACGAGGGTGTGCTGGCGTTGGGGGCGCCGGCGACGTTCGCGGTGTGGTCGACGCCGGCGGGGGTGGAGCGGGGTCTGCCGGTGTTGTTGGCCGAGGACCTGGAGGCGCGGGGTCCGGAGGATCCGACGCCGTTGCCGGTGTGTCGGCGCACGGTGCTGCGTGGTGACGTGATCTACGAGGAAGGGTCGGCGTGAGCGAGCGTGGCGGGTGGTTCGGTGGGGGCGCGGGTCGCGTCGTCGCGGGCCGGAGTGAGGTGACGGTGTGACGGGCAAGCTTGACCTGGATCCGCGGTTGGTGGCGCGGGCGCGGGAGTTGGCGCGCCGTGCCGGGCAGCCGGTGGTGGATCTGGCGCGCAGCCACACGACGGTGTCGGTGGAGCGGGCGGTGCTGCGGTTGGCGGGGGTGACCGGCGCCGACCCGGATGGCATTCCGTGGGTGAACCGGCTCGTCGACGCGGTGGTCGCGGACGTGGGGTTGGGGCACGGGGTGGCGGTGCCGGTGTTCGACGCCATGGCGCGGGAGCAGATCGCCGATGTGACGTTGCTGGCGCAGAAGGCGGCGGCGGGGTCGGTGCGGTTCGAGGTGCCGTCGGGGAAGGCGGCCACGGTGGCGCGGAAGGCGGCGCGGAAGGCCGTGGCGGCCGGTATCCGGCTGGTCGACCGGCGCCGTGTCGAGCGGGAGCGTCTGGTCAAGCGGTACGGGGATCCGAAGCAGCGGCCGTGGATCTACCTGATCGTGGCGACGGGGGACATCTACGAGGACATTCCGCAGGCGCAGGCGGCGGCGCGGGCGGGTGCGGACATCATCGCGGTGATCCGGTCGACGGGGCAGTCGCTGCTGGACTATGTGCCGGAGGGCGCGACCCGGGAGGGGTTCGCCGGCACGTACGCGACGCAGGAGAACTTCCGGCTGATGCGGGCGGCGTTGGACGAGTCGTCGAAGGAGTTGGGCCGGTACGTGCGGCTGACGAACTACGCGTCGGGGCTGTGCATGCCGGAGATGGCGACCCTCGCCGGCCTGGAACGGCTCGACATGATGTTGAACGACTCGATGTACGGGATCCTGTTCCGCGACATCAACCCGATCCGTACGTTCGTGGACCAGCGGTTCTCGCGGCAGGTGCACGCGCGGGCGGGGATCATCATCAACACCGGTGAGGACAACTACCTGACCACCGCGGACGCGGTGGACGAGGCGCACACGGTGACGGTGTCGCAGTTGCTGAACGAGTTCTTCGCGCACGAGGCGGGGCTGCAGGACTGGCAGTTGGGCCTGGGGCACGCGTTCGAGATCAACCCGGATGTGCCGGGGTCGTTCCGGTTGGAGTTGGCGCACGCGCTGCTGGCGCGGGAGTTGTTCCCGGACGCGCCACTGAAGTGGATGCCGCCGACGAAGCACATGACGGGGGACGTGTTCCGGGGGAACCTGCTGGACGGGTTCTTCAACCTGGTGGGCACGATGACGGGTCAGGGGATCCTGCTGGTGGGGATGATGACCGAGGCGGTGGTGACGCCGTGGTTGTCGGACCGGGACATCGCGCTGCAGAACGTGCGGTACGTGCTGGGTGCGGCCGGTGGGTTGCACGAGGATTTCGTGCCGGCGCCGGGCGGGTTCATCCAGCAGCGGGCCAACCGGGTGCTCGGTGAGGCGGTGGATCTGCTGGAGCGCATCGGGGAGCAGTCGCTGTTGACGGCGATCGCCGAGGGCACGTTCGGGATCATGAAGCGGCCGGCGGACCGGGGCAAGGGTCTGGCGGGGGTGGCCGCGCACGAGGCCGACTACTTCAACCCGGCCACGGAGATCCTGGAAGGGGATGCGGCGTGAGCGCCGTCGAGGTCGGCGCGGTGGCGCCGGGCGGCGGGGCCGCCGAGAAGAAGATCGTGCGGCCGTACGGGGACACCACGGGCGACGGCATGGTGCAGGTGTCGTTCACGTTGCCGGTGCCGCACGACAAGCGGGCCGAGGGCGCGGCGGTGCAGTTGGCGAACAAGATGGGCATCGACCCGGCGATGCTGGTGCACGCCAAGCCGATGAGTGACGGTTTCACCTTCTTCGTGGTGTACGGGCGGGTGAACCACCTGGTGGACCTGTCGGCGGTGCAGGTGGTGGAGCGTGACTTCCCGCTGCTGTCGGCCAAGGAGGTCAACGCGGTGGTGAAGCAGCGGTTGCGGCGCAAGTTGTCGGTGGTGGGGGCGTGTATCGGCACGGACGCGCACACCGTGGGCATCGACGCGATCCTCAACGTCAAGGGCATCGCGGGGGAGAAGGGCCTGGAGTACTACCGGGAGTTGAAGGTCACGAACCTGGGTGCGCAGGTGAGCGTGCCGGAGTTGGTGGAGGCGGCCCGGGTGGAGAAGGCCGACGCGGTGCTGGTGTCGCAGGTGGTGACGCAGCGCGACGCGCACCTGCACAACACGCGGGAGATGTCGGCGGCGTTCCGGGAGGCGATGCCGGCGGGACGCCGGCCGCTGCTGATCGTGGGTGGGCCGCGGTTCGACGAGACGATGGCCGGCGAGTTGGGCGTGGACCGGATCTTCGGCCGGGGCACCACGCCGGGCGAGGTGGCGAGCTATCTGGTGCACGCGTTGATCACGGAGAAGAAGGCGAAGGCATGAGTGATTCCCGGGTCGGTCTGACCGTCACCCACCGGCGGTACGTGCCCTACTCGCACGCGCACTACGCGGGCAACCTGGTCGACGGGGCGTACGCGTTGGGGTTGTTCGGGGATGTGGCGACGGAGGTGTGCATCCGCACCGACGGCGACGAGGGGTTGTTCGCGTCGTACTCGGACGTGCAGTTCCGCGGTGCCATGCGGGCCGGGGACGTGTTGGAGGTGACGGCGACGGTGACCCGGGTGGGCACCCGCAGCCGCACCATCGACTTCGAGGCGCGGGTGGTGTGCCGGGGCCGCCCGGACCGGGGCGAGTCGGCGGCGGAGGTCCTCGACGAACCGATCGTGGCGGTCACCGCGACCGGCACGGTGGTCGTCCCGCCGGCGGCGTGAGGCACGCGGTCTGCGCCGACGTCGGGTCCACGTACACGAAGGTGGCGGTGGTGGACCTCGACGGCGGCGCGCTGGTCGCGGCGGCGGCGGCGCCCACGACGGTGGGCACGGACGTGCTGCACGGCCTGGACGCCGCGGTCGGGGCGGCCACGGCGGGCCTGCCGGTGGGTGACGTGCCGTGGTACGTGTGCTCGTCGGCCGGTGGTGGGTTGCGGCTGGCCGTGGTGGGCTACGAGCACCTGGTGACCGCGCAGGCGGGCCGGCGGGTGGGTCTGTCGGCGGGCGCGAACGTGGTGCACGTGGCGGCGGGGCGGCTCGGCGCGGCGGAGCTGGCGGGGCTGCGGGCGGCCCGCCCGGACGTGGTGCTGCTGGTGGGCGGCACCGACGGCGGTGACGCCGAGACGTTGACGCACAACGCGACCCGGCTGGCTAAGGCCCGCTGGCGGGTGCCGGTGGTCCTCGCGGGCAACGTCGACGTCCGCGACGACCTGTACGCCCTGCTGGCCGGCGCGGGAGTGCCGGTGACGGTGGCCGACAACGTGCTGCCCCGCATCGGGGTCCTCGCGCCGGCGTCGGCGCGGGCGGCGATCCGGGAGGTGTTCCTGCGGCACGTCATCGGCGGGAAGCGGCTGTCGCGGGGGCCCCGGTTCGCGCGGCTGGTGCGGGCTGCCACGCCCGACGCGGTGCTGACCGGCGTGGAGGTGCTCGCCGACGCCCTCGGCGGTGACCTGGTGGTGGTGGATGTCGGTGGCGCCACCACCGACGTGTACTCGGTGCTGACGCCCGACGAGCGGGCCACGGGGCCGGGCCGGGAGGTGGCGGGTTCGCTGTGGCGGGCCCGGACCGTGGAGGGGGACCTGGGCATGCGGTGGAGCGCGCCGGGGGTGGTGCGGGCCGCCGTCGAGGAGCGGCTGCTGAGCGACGTCGAGGGCGACGATCTGGCGGCCGCGGCGGTGGTGCGTGCCGACGACCCGGGGTTCCTGCCCGCGGGGGACGTCGACCGGGCTGTGGACGCCCGGATCGCGGCCCTGGCGGCGACGGTGGCGTTGCGGCGGCACGCCCGGGGCGCGGCGACGGGTGAGCGGGCCGGCCGGGACCTGCGGGACGTGCGGCTGCTCGTCGGCTCCGGTGGGGTGCTGCGGCACGCCGCGCCGGCCGACGCGGCGGGTGTGCTCTCCGCGGTGTTGACCGACCACGCGGGCGGGTGGCCGCTGCCGCGTGCCGCCCGGCCGGTCGTCGACGTGGACTACGTGCTGGCCGCCGGTGGGTTGCTCGCCGCCGAGCATCCGGCGGCGGCGGGGGCGCTGCTGCGCCGCCACCTGGCCACGGATTGAGACTCGCCGACGCGACACGCCGTGTTGCAACACACGACAGGCCCGGGTGGGTTGACAGCGGCGGGGGTCCACGCCGTACCGTCTTTGAGTCCTACTACGGGAAGCGGCTGTTGTTCGCTTCGTCCCTTCGTCCGCTGGCCGAGCGACATGTGCAGTGCGTCGCGGCGGCCAGGTCCAGCGGGCGGGGGTCGGCGGGGCGGCGCGAACCGGCCGCGGTTACCGGTGTACGGGCAGGGTGAGGTGCACGGCCAGTAGACAACGGCCAGGCGGGGGCAGCCAGTCCGCGTCGGGTCGGTCCGAAGGTCGGCGTAGCTCGTTCTCGCCCCACCGGCCGGGAAGGGCCTGGGAGCATCGGGGCGCGGCGCAAGCCGCGCCCCGATTTTCGTCTCTGCGGCCAGGCTCCGTTCAGCGGGCGGAGCGTGTTCCACCGGCGCGGTGTCGCCTGCCGGCCGGGACGGGCTTCCCCGTGGGCGATGAACAAACGGCGAACGGCTCGATCTGACCGCCGCGTCTCAGCGGTCGGCGGGTGGGGCCGGGGTGTGGTAGGCGTCGAGTTGGTCGGCGAGGCGTCGCGGCTGGCTCAGCGCGATCAGGTGCCCGCCGGGCAGCACGTCGACGTCGACGCCGAGGCGTTCGCGGGCCAGGCGGCGCTGGAAGTCGGCGGGGAAGAACCGGTCGTCGCGGCCGGTGACCACGCGGGTGGGCACGTCGGGCCAGCGGCGCAGCGGGTTGGGGCGGGTGAACACCGCCGGCGACTCGTCGGGCGCGTCGGCGGCGGTGAGGCGCGCCACCACCGGCTCGGGGACGTCGTGGAAGAAGTCCACCGCCAGGTCGACGTGGTCGTCGGGGGTGCGGCCCTGCGCGACGGCGTGGTCGGCGCGGGCCTGCGCGTGGCCGGTGGCCGCCCACCACTGCCCGGCCGTCTCACCGGGGGCGGGGATCATCGGGTTGACCAGGACGACCATCGTCACCCGCGGGTCGTCGGCGACCAGTGGGGCGGTGAACGCGCCGAGGGACTGTGCGACCAGCACCACCCGGTTCCGGTCACCGATCGCGGCGCGGACGGTGGCGGCGTACTCGGGCAGGGCGGCGGTGTCGTCGGCGGCGGGCAGGTCCACGGCGATCGCCTCGCGGCCGCGGCGGCGCAGCTCGTCGACGAGCAGGTGCCAGTAGTCGGCGCTGCCGCCCGCGCCGGGGATCAGCACGTAGGTCACGACCGGCCCCGGGCGGCGAAGTCCTCGGCGGTGCCGTCGCCCAGGCGCCGGGCCACCGGATGGTCGAGCAGTCGTACGTCGCCCTGCGGCAGGGCGGTGGTCGCGGTCATGGGGCCTCCCTCGAACCGACTGCTCCTACATTAGGAGTGCTCGCTTCGTTTGGGCAAGCGCCACGGCTACGCTGGGCGGGTGCGTTCCTACGACGATCTGTGCGGGCTGGCCCGCGCGCTGGCCGTGGTCGGCGAACGCTGGGCGCTGCTGGTCGTCCGGGAGCTGCTGCTCGGCCCGAAACGCTTCTCCGACCTCAGCCGTGGCCTGCCCACCATGAGTCAGAACGTGCTGTCCGCGCGGCTGCGCGAGCTGGAACGGGCCGGCGTGGTGACCCGCCGCACCCTGGGCCCCCCGGCCAGCGCCCGCGTGTACGAGCTCACCCCGCGGGGCCGGGAGTTGGAGGAGAGCCTGCTGGCGCTGGGCCGGTGGGGCAGCCGGCAGCCGCTGCCCGCCACCGGTCGGTTGAGCGTCGACGCCCTGATGCTCGCCCTGCGCACCACGTACGACCCGGGCCCCGCCGGCGGGCCGGCGGCGCCGGTGGCGCTGCGGTTGGGCGCCGACCGGTTCGTCGCCGAGGCCGACCGGGCCGGGCTGCGGATCAGCCGGGGCGGCGGCGAGCGCTGCGCCGCCGTCGTCGACACCGACCCGCGCACCCTGCTGGAGGTCGTGTTCGGCTACCGCCCCCGCGACGAGGCGGAACACCACGGCGCGCTGCGCGTCACCGGCGAGCGGCGGGTCGCCGAACGATTCCTCGGCTGCTTCACCCGCCCGGTGACCGCCGGCGACGCCGGTGCCGCGCCGGCCGCCGGGTAGCCTTCCGCTCTGTGATCGAGGTGGAGATGCCCGTGACGACCGTGGACAGCAGCCAGCCGCGCGCCGACGCCCCGCGCGTGCCCGACGTCGCGCCGCGGGCGCTGCCGCTGCGGGTGGCCGCGCCGATGGCGGTGGCCGCCGGGCTGGCGCTGCTGGCGGCGTTCCCCCCGTACGGGGTGTGGCCGCTCGCGCCGGTCGGTGTGGCGCTGCTGGCCGCGGCGACGCACCGCCGCCGCGTCCGGGCCGGCGCCGGGCTGGGCTTCCTGACCGGGGTGGCGCTGTTCGCGCCGCTGCTGAGCTGGACGAACCTGCACACCGGTTACCTGCCGTGGACGCTGCTGTCGCTGTTGCAGGCCGCCTACCTGGCGCTGCTGGGCGCGGCGAGCGCGTACGCCTCCCCGCTGGCCGACCGCCTCCGGTGGGCCTGGCCGGCGCTGACCGGCGTGCTGTGGGTGGGGCAGGAGGCGCTGCGCGACCGTACCCCGTTCGGCGGGTTCCCGTGGGGGCGGCTGGCGTTCAGTCAGGACGACTCGCCGCTGCTGCGGCTGGCCGCGCTGGGCGGCGCGCCGCTGGTGACGTTCGCGGTGGCGCTGACCGGGGGGCTGCTCGTCGCGGCGCTGTGGCGGCCGTGGGACGGGCGGCGGCGGTGGGCGCCGATCGCCGGGTTGACCGCCGGCGCGGTCGCGGTGCCCGTCGCCGGGCTGCTGGTGCCGGTGGCCGCCGCCGGGGGCGGCGACACCGTCACCGTGGCGATCGTGCAGGGCAACGTGCCCCGGCTGGGGCTGGACTTCAACGCCCAACGCAAGGCGGTGCTCGGCAACCACGTCGACGCCACCGTCGAGCTGGCCGAGCAGGTCGCCGACGGCGCCCAGCGCCGCCCCGACCTGGTGGTGTGGCCGGAGAACGCCAGCGACATCGACCCGCTGCGCGACGCCGACGCCGGCGCCCTGATCTCCCGGGCCGCCGACGCGATCGGCGCGCCGATCCTGGTCGGCGCGGTGCTGCGCGGCCCCGGCGACGGCGAGGTCCGCAACGCCGGCATCCTCTGGCGGCCCGGCACCGGCCCCGACCTGGAGCAGGTGTACGTCAAGCGGCACCCGGTGCCGTTCGCCGAGTACGTGCCGATGCGCGACCTCGCCCGGATGGTCAGCAAGCAGGTGGACCGGGTGCGGGCCGACTTCGTGCCCGGCACCGAGCCGGGCGTGCTGCGTGCCGGCGCGGCCGTGCTCGGCGACGTGATCTGCTTCGAGGTCGCCTACGACGAGGTGGTCCGCGACACTGTCACCGGCGGGGCGCAGTTGCTGGTGGTGCAGACCAACAACGCCACCTTCGACGTGGCGGAGGCGCGGCAGCAGCTGGCCATGGTGCGGCTGCGGGCGATCGAGCACGGCCGGCCGGCGTTGATGGCCTCCACGGTCGGAGTGTCCGGGTTCGTTGCCCCCGACGGGCGGGTAAGCGACGCCACCGGGTTCAACACCCGCGCGGTCGTGGTGCGGCAGCTGCGCCTGGACGACGGGCGCACCCTGGCCACCCGGGTCGGCCTGTGGCCGGAGGCGGCGCTGGCCACCCTGGCGGTGGCGGCCCTGGTCGGCGCGGCCGTGCTGCGCCGCCGGCACCGCGCCGGATGACACCAGCCGGCAATCCGGCGGAGGGGAAGCGACGGTGGGCGAGACGACCGACACCCGAGGGCCACGCGCCGGCCACCCCGGGCTGGGTCGGGTGCTCGTGGTGATCCCGACCTACGACGAGGCCGACAACGTGGCGTCGATCGTGGCGCGTGTGCGCCGCGCCGCCCCGGCCGTGGAGATCCTCGTCGCCGACGACAACAGCCCCGACGGCACCGGGGCGGTCGCCGACGCCCTGGCCGCCGCCGACCCGCACGTGCACGTGCTGCACCGCGAGGGCAAGCAGGGCCTCGGCGCGGCGTACCTGGCGGGGTTCGCGTGGGCCCGCGAGCGTGGTTTCGACGCCGTGGTGGAGATGGACGCCGACGGCTCGCACGCCCCCGAGGACCTGCCCACGCTGCTGACGGCCGCCCGCGACGCCGACGTGGTGATCGGCTCCCGGTGGACCACCGGCGCGCGGGTGGTGAACTGGCCGCTGCGGCGGCTGCTGCTGTCGCGCTGCGGCAACCTGTACGCGCGGCTGGCGCTGGGTATGCCGGTGTCCGACGCCACCGGCGGCTACCGGGTGTACCGGCTGTCCGCCCTGGACGAGATCGACCTGGGGTCGGTGTGCTCGCAGGGCTACTCGTTCCAGGTGGAGCTGTCGCGGCTGGCGCACCGGGCCGGGGCGCGCATCGTCGAGGTGCCGATCACGTTCGCCGAGCGGGAACGCGGCAGCAGCAAGATGAGCCCGCTGATCGTGGCGGAGGCGCTGTGGCGGATCACCGCGTGGGGTCTGCAGGACCGGCGGCTGGCGGTGCGGCGGGGCCTGCACGGCACCCCCGACGGTCAGGTGCGGTGGCCCTGAGCGTCGGCGTGTCATGCTGGACGCAGTGCCTGCGCGGACCGACCGCGCCGCGGATGGCGGATGAGGTGAGATGCGCCGAGGACTGAGGTACGTGCCGCTGGGCCTGTTGCTGGCGGTGCTGCTGGAGCTGGCGGTGTTCGTCGTGGTGGGCCGGGCGATCGGGTTCGGCTCGGCGCTGCTGGCGGTGTTCGCGGTGTCGCTGCTCGGGCTGGTGCTGCTGCGCCGGGAGGGGATGCGCGCCTGGCGTGGCTTCCGGGCCGCCGCGGAGGCCGGCCAGCCGCCGGGACGGCAGGTCACCGACGGTCTCGTCGGGCTGGTCGGCGCGCTGCTGCTGGCGACCCCCGGCCTGGTCAGTGGCCTGGTGGGGCTGTTGCTGCTGGTGCCGCCGGTGCGTCGGCTGGCCCGCGGCGGGGTGCAGCGTGCCGCGGAACGCCGGGTGTCGTCGATGGTCGCCGGTGACCTGTTCGGGCCCCGCCGGGTGCGGGTGCGCCGGGGTGCCCCGCAGCCCGCGCCGCGCCCGACGGCCGAGCCGCCGACCGTGGTCGACGGGGGCCGGGCCATCGAGGGCGAGATCGTCGAGCCCGGCCGGAACTGATCCGGGCAGCGGACTTGTCCCGGACACGACGGCCGGAACGGGCCTGAGGACGGCCGGCGGCATCGTCGCCGGGACGCCTGGCCCGCAACGGGCCGGAGGCGGACGCGGCGGCCGTAACGGCCCAGACACGACGGCGCCCCGGGAGCGTGGCTCCCGGGGCGCCGTGGCGTGTGCGGTGCGGGTCAGGCGCGGCCGCGGCGGGTGCGAACCTCCTGCAACCGCTCGGCGAGGATGTCCTCCAACTCGGCGATGGAGCGCCGCTCCAGCAGCATGTCCCAGTGGGTACGCGGCGGCTTGGCCTTCTTCTGCTCCGGCTCGCTGCCGTCGACCAGCCGGGCGACGCTGCCGTCGAACTTGCACTCCCAGGTCGTGGGGACCTCGGCGTCGACGGCGAACGGCACCTCGAACTGGTGACCCTTGGCGCAGAGGTACTCGCGGGTCTGACGCGGCGCGAGCTCCGTGTTGCGGTCGGATTCGTAGCTCACCGCGCCCAGACGGCTTCCGCGCAGCATACGCTCGCCCATGATCGACTTCCCCTCGTTGGTGGTGCTGGTCTTCTTGGTGTAACGGTCCGTTCCCGCCGGGCCATTCCCGCCCCGGGCGCTGCCGCGCCGCCGGGCGAGCCTGAACAAGGGTAGCCGGCCATGCCAGCCGCCCGGCGGGGTCGTCCCCGGCCGGGTCGGTTGGGTGGAGTGTTTCCGTTGCCAACGGGGATGTTAACCGCCCGAGGGGAGCGGAGGTTGCGATGGTGGGTGACGCGCCGGTGCAGTCCCGTCCGCCCTCCGGGCGGACGTTCTTCGGGCACCCGCGGGCGCTGTCCACCCTCTTCCTCACCGAGATGTGGGAACGGTTCAGCTTCTACGGCATGCGGGCGATCCTGGTGCTGTACCTGACCGCGTCCGTGGCCGACGACGGGCAGGCGATGGGCGAGGCCAGCGCCAGTGCCGTCTACGGCACCTACAACGCGATGGTCTACCTGATGGCGCTGCCGGGCGGCTGGGTCGCCGACCGGCTCATCGGCGCCCGCCGCAGCGTCCTGTGGGGCGGGGTGGTCATCGCCGCCGGGCACTACGTGATGGCGATCCCGACGCGGTGGAGCGTCTTCGCGGGCATGGCGCTGATCGTCGTCGGCACGGGCCTGCTCAAGCCCAACATCTCGACGATGGTCGGCGACCTCTACGACCGGGACTCCCCACGCCGCGACGCCGGCTTCTCGATCTTCTACATGGGCATCAACATCGGGGGGTTCGCCGCCCCACTGGTCACCGGCTTCCTCGGCGAGAAGGTCAACTGGCATCTGGGCTTCGGGGCCGCCGCGATCGGCATGACCTTCGGCGTGCTGCAGTACGTGCTGGGCCGGCGCAACCTCGGCGACGCGGGCGCGCGGCCCGCCGACCCGCTGCTCGGCGCCGACCGCCGTCGCGCGCTGACCCGCGTCGGCGCGGTCACCGCCCTGATCGTGCTCGCGGTCGTCGTCCTCGCCGTGGCCGGGGCGTTCACCGTCGACACCGTGGTCAACCTGCTCGCCGCCGCCACCGTACTGATCACCATCGGGTACTTCGTGCGGATCATGGTGGACCGGGAGTTGAGCGCCACCGAACGCAGCCGGATGAAGGCGTACGTGTGGCTGTTCGTCTTCGCCGCCGCGTTCTGGCTGATCTACGACCAGGCCGGGTCGGTGCTGAACATCTTCGCCGCCGACAACACCGACCGCGACGTCGCCGGGTTCACCTTCCCCGCGTCGTGGCTCCAGTCGGTCAACCCGATCCTGATCATCATCGGGGCGCCGCTGTTCGCGCTGCTCTGGCTGCGGCTGGGCCACCGGGTCTCCACACCGGTGAAGTTCGCCGTGGGCCTGGTGCTCAACGGCCTGTCGTTCGTGCTGATGGCCGCCGCCGCCCAGGCCGCCGTCGGCGGCGACCTGGTCTCGCCGTGGTGGCTCGTGGCCGTGTACGCCATCCAGGTCGCCGGCGAGCTGTCGCTGAGCCCCGTCGGCCTGTCCGCCACCACCAAGCTGGCGCCGGTCAAGTACGCCAGCCAGATGATGGGGCTGTGGTTCCTCGCCACCGCCGTCGGCGACGCGATCGGCGGGCAGGTGGCCCGGCTCGCCGACACCTGGCCCGAGCCGACGTACTTCCTCACCTTCGGCCTGGCCTCGGCGGCCCTCGGGCTCGGCGCGGTGATGTTCGCCCGGCACATCCGGGGCCTGATGGCCGGCATCCACTGACCCGGGCGGCGGGCCATGCCCGGGCCGCCGCGGCAGGCCGGCTGGGCGCCGCCGGACGGCCAGGCCACACGCCGGGGCCCGGCGCGGCCGGGACCGGGCGTGCGGCGGCCGGGTCAGGTGGCCGGGGTCGGGGGCAGCGGCAGCGGCAGGCCGGGCAGCCCGTCGATGCTGCGGGCGATGTGCTCCTTGCCGGCGAAGTAGTCGCTCAGTGAGGCGTCGTCCTCGCGGGCGAACCGCTTGCCGTGCAGGTCGCGGTCGGCGTCGTAGGTCATGAACGGCACCGCGTAGCCGCAGGTGTCGCGGATCAGCTCGGCACGCACCACGATGATCGCCCGCAGGCCGTGCACGCTGGTGTCGACGTCCGGGAAGTGGCCCGTCAGCTCGGCCCAGCGGGGGTCGTCGCGGAACACCGGCTCACCGCGCCCGTGCACCCGGACGATGTTCGGCGGCCCCTGGAACGCGCACCACATCAGCGTGATCCGGCCGTTCTCCCGCAGGTGCGCGATCGTCTCGGCGTTGCTGCCGGCGAAGTCCAGGTACGCCACGGTGTGCGCGTCGAGCACCGCCCAGGAGCCACGCAGGCCCTTGGGGGACAGGTTGATGGTGCCGTCGCCGGAGAGCGGCGCGGTGGCGGTGAAGAACAGCGGCTGCTCCTCGATGAACGTGCGCAGCCGGCCCTCGATGCGTTCGTGTGTCTTTCCCACCCGGCCATCATCGTCCCGCCGCGACTGTCGCCGCCGTCCCGCCCTCGGTGGCGTCCCACACCCCGGACGACGGGGGCGGCCTTCGCCCCGGGCAGGGCGTGCCGGCCCGCCGGCCCCGCCGGAGTCGGGCCGGCCAGATAGTCGGCGGGCCGGGCCAGCCCAGATCGTCGGCGGGTCGGGCCCCACACCGTCGGCCCGTCGGGACGGGGTTCCGGTAGTCCTGGCGGAAGAATCAACGGATATGGCTGACCAGGGCAAACGGCCCGCGTCGGGACTCGGCGCCGGGGATTCGTCGGTGGCAGCTCGCTGGCCGCGCGGAGCCGGGTTGCAGGGCTCTGACCTGCGGATCTAGCAACCGCGGAAAATCAACGGATTTGGCTGGCCTGCGAAAATGCAGGGGTCGATGATCGTCGCAGTGATGATCTCCACTATGTTCACCGCGTCTGGCCGGTGGTTGTAGGGAGTGTTCGATGGCGACGCGGTTGTTTCCCGATGATCAGATGGAGCGGCTGAGGTCGTACCCGGACATCGGCATGGACGAGTTGATCCGGTTCTTCACGCTCACTGCGGCGGATGTGGCGTTCGTCGACCCGGGCCGGGGCCGGGGTCCGGCGGATCGGCTCGGGCTGGCTGTGCAGTTGTGCACGCTGCCGTGGCTGGGGTTCGTGCCGGATGAGGTGCGGTCGGCGCCGCCGGTGGCGGTGGCGCGGCTGGCCGGACGACTCGGTATCGATCCGGTGGTGCTGGCCCGTTACGGAGAGCGTCCGCAGACCCGTACGGATCATCTGCGGCTGGTCTGCGACTACCTGGGGTGGAGGACCGCGCCGACCGGTGGCGTCGCGCTGAAAGAGCTGGAGGAGTTCCTGCTGGGGCGGGCGATGGAGCACGACTCGCCGACGACACTGTTCAACCTGGCCTGCGAGTATCTGATCGCGAACCGGACGGTCCGGCCCGGGGTGGTCAGCCTGCTGGAGATGGTGGCCACCGCCCGGACGACGGCCACGACGGTGACCCATGATCTGCTCGCCCCGCTGCTGACCGGGCAGATGACCGCTGATCTGGACCTGCTGCCGAAGGTGGATGCGGGGTTGGGGATGACCCGGCTGGCGTGGCTGACCAAACCCGCGGTGGACGCCACGGCCACGTCGATCAAGACGTCGATCGAGAAGCTGACCTGGGTGCGGGCCATGGACGGGCACCTGATCGACCTGTCGATGCTGGCCGCGGAGCGGCGGCGGTTCCTGGCCACGATCGGGCGCCGGTCGACCGGGCAGGGCCTGGAACGACGCGAGCCTGAGCGGCGGTATCCGATCCTGCTGACCCTGGTGGCGCAGTCGGCGGCGGATCTGCTGGATGAGGTGGTGGGTTTGTTTGACCAGGCGGTCTCGGCGCGGGCGAAGGGGCGCACCGAGAAGGCCCTGGCCGAGCGGGGCAAGCGCGGCGAGTCGCGGCAGGCGCTGCTGGACATGATCCTGCCGGTGCTGGCCGACCCGGGTATCCCCGACGAGCAGGTCGGCGGGCTGTTGCGGGGGCAGATCGGGATGGGGCGGTTGCGGGAGGCCGCCGCGGTGGGCTGGCCGGCGCTGCCGCGCGACAACGGCCGGCTGGCGGAGATGAACGCCTCCTACAACTATCTGCGGCAGTTCGTGCCGCACGTGCTGGCCGCGATCGACTTTCACGGCGGTCCGGGCGCCGACGAGCTGATGCAGGCCCTGGCCGTGCTGGCCGAGCTGTCACAGACCGGGACCCGTAAGGTGCCGGCGTCGGCGCCGGACGGGTTCGTGCCAGCCCGCTTCCGGGACTACCTGAACCGGGCGCAGCGGCAGAAGGACGACGTGTCCTATCGGCACTACTGGGAGCTGTGTGTGCTGCTCGGGGTGCGTGACGGGCTGCGCTCGGGTGATGTGTTCGTGCCCGGTAGCCGCCGGTACGCCGACCCGGGCTCGTACCTGTTCACCCCCGAGGCGTGGCAGCCGCGGCGCGACGACTTCTGCGCGCTGGTCGGCAAGCCCGCCGACGGGCGGGCCGGTCTGGAGCAGGGCTTGGATGAGTTGCATACCACGCTGGGCGAGCTGGAGCGGGCGCTCGCGTCGACGGGTCCGGATGAGGTGGGGTCGGTGCGTCTGGATGAGCAGGGCAATCTGGTCATCCCGCCGTTGTGGGCCGAGGACGTGCCGGCCGAGGCGACCGCGGTGAAGGAGGAACTGGCGGGGATGCTGCCGTTCGCGCCGATCGCGTCGTTGTTGATCGAGCTGGATCACCGCACCGGGTTCCTGGGCTGTTTCACTCACGCCGGTGGCCGTAAGCGGACGCTGTCGGCCGAGGTCAAACGCAACATTCTGGCGGTCCTGATCGCGAACGCCACCAACCTCGGTTTGGTGAAGATGGCCGAAGCGTGCGGGGTGCCCTACGACGTGCTCGCCTGGACCCAGGAGTGGTATGTGCGGGAGGAGACGCTGCGGGAGGCCAACACGGTGATCGTCAACCACCATCACGGGCTGGAGTTCGCGAGGGTGTTCGGCGGGGGCACGATGTCGTCGTCGGACGGGCAGCGGTTCCCGACCCGGGGCAAGTCGCTGACCGCACGGGCGATGAACACGTTCTTCGCCGACGAGGGCCTGTCGACCTACACGCACGTGTCGGATCAGCACTCCACGTACGGCACGAAGGTGATCGTGCCGACCACCCGCGAGGCCCACTACGTGCTCGACGACTTCCTCGGCAACGCCACCGATCTGCCGATCGCCGAGCACGCCACCGACACCCACGGCGTCACGCTGATCAACTTCGCGTTGTTCGACCTGGTCGGCAAGGCACTCACCCCGCGGATCCGGGACCTGGGAAAGGTCACACTGTGCCGTGACGACACCCCGTCGGTGGTCAACGCCCGCTTTCCGCACGCCGGGCCGCTGCTGACCGACCGCCTCGACGCCGATCTGATCATCGAGGTGTGGCCGGACCTGCTGCGCATGGCCGGATCGCTGAAGTTCGGCCAAGCCACCGCTTCCCTGATCGTCGGAAAGTGGTCGGCGGCGTCGAGGCAGAACACCCTGGCCACCGCGCTGAAGGAGTGGGGAACGCTGCGACGCACGATCCACTCGGCGAAATACCTGTCGGATCCGGTGTACCGCCGCAAGATCTCCCGGCAGCTGAACAAGGGCGAGTCGCTGCACGCGCTGCGCCGTGACCTGCACTACGCGAACCACGGCACTGTCCGCCGCCGGCACCTGGAGCAACAGACCGAGCAGGCGTGGTGCCTGACCGTGCTGACCAACGCCGTGATCACCTGGACCACCGAGTACTACGCGATAGCCGTCGGCCGGCTGCGTGCCGCCGGCCGCGACATCCCCGACGAGTTGCTGGCGCACATCTCGCCGGCGCACAGCGAGAACGTCAACTTCTTCGGCACCATCACCGTCGAACGTGGAGGCGGAGCTGGCCAAACTCGACGAGCAGGGCCTGCGCCCGCTGCGGCCGTTCGGCTTCGAGCAGCCGTGACGGCGGCTCTTGAGGGTCGGCAAGACCGCCGGGGCAAGGCCGTTTTACCTACCGGACGAGCGCGACGTTCGAGGACCCGCGCCGCCAACATCGCGGTCTGGTGAGCAGCGTGCGGTCGATGGTCGAGGCGATCGACCGGTTGGTCGCCGCACGAGCACCCGAGCCGCCCGGCAACCGCGCCACCTCACGCCCCTGACAGCGGGGCTGGTCAGGGGCGTGAGGTACGGCGGTTTACCCGCCGCTCGCGGAACGCTGCCCGGTACGGCCGCGCGCCGCGGTGAGTTCGGCCTCGATCAGATCGGCGGCCCGGTCGGCGCCCCCAGCCTCGCGGGCCTGCCGCTTCAGGTCGGCGCTGCGGGCCACCACGGCGGGGTCTGCGGTGAGGGCGAGCAGCGTCTCGCGGAGCTCCACGGCGGTGACGGTGGCCGAGTCGACGACCCGGGCGACGCCGAGGGAGGCCAGTTGCTCGGCGTTCGCGAATTGGTCGGCCGCCTGCGGAACGGCGATCATCGGGGTCCCGCAGTAAAGGCCTTCGCTGCTGCCGCCCATACCGGCGTGGGTGACGAAGGCGTCTGCCTGCTCCAGCACGGCCAGCTGCGGCACCCATGGGCAGACCTCGACGCTGTCCGGGACGGGACCGAGCTCGGCGGGATCGACGTGGCTGCCGATCTGCAGAACGGTGTGCCAGCCGGGCAGGTCACCGAACGCGACGATGCAGCGGCGGTAGAATTCGGGCTGCCGGGTGAAGGCGGAGCCGAGGGAGACAAGCAGCACTTTCTCGACGCCGTCCGGACGGACCCAGGGACCCTGGTGGGAGCGGTCGCCCAGAACCGGGCCGACGAAGCTGTAGACCGACCGGTCCACCCGGTCGGCGTTCGGCTGGAGCGCCTCCGGCGGCAGAACGAGGCTGCGCACCGGCCGGCCTTGGAACGCCATGCTGTCGGTGACCGACGAACCCTCCGCGGTCAGCCACTTTTTGAACCGCTGGTAATAGTCGGCCCCGCGCGGATCAGCCCGCATCGCCTCGACGACGGGCGCCATCTCCTGCTCGTAGCCGTCCCAGGCCACGAACGTCGAGGACAGCTGGATGGCCGGAATCCCCCACTGCTCGCCGAGTAGCCGAGCCGGCGCGCCGGCGATGTCGTAGAGGAACAGATCCGGCCGATCGCCGGCATAGGCGGCCCGCAACTGCGGCAGCATGGCGATGGCATCGTCGAGGAAAAGCGTAAGCTGCTCGATCGGATTGTCGGTTCCGGAGCCACCGTCGCTGGGCAGCGTTGATTCATACGGTTTCAGCTCGGCGCCGGTGCCCTCGATGACCTCGGCGAAGGCGGGGTCATTGGCGTAGGTGACCCGGTGACCGCGCTGCACGAGGGTCCGGATGATCTCCAAGCTCGGGTTGACGTGGCCGTGGAACGGAATGCTGACCATAGCGATGTGCGGCACGGAATCTCCTGAGGTTTAGAGAGCCGAGACGTTTCGTCTCGCGACAAGAAGAGCACAGCGCCACGGGCGCGTCAAGACGAAACGTTTCGTCTCGTTGTAAGCTGTTGGTGTGACTCCACAGCCCGCCCGTCGCAACGAGCAGTCCCGCCGCGCGATCCTCGCCGCCGCCCTGGAGCTGTTAACCGAGACCGGTTACTCGGCCGTGACCATCGAGGCGATCGCCGCCCGCGCCGGGGTCGGCAAGCAGACCATCTACCGCTGGTGGCGCGGCAAGGGCGCGGTCATCCTGGACGCGCTCGCCGACAATATGCCGGAGGTCCTCGCCCTGCCCAACACCGGCGACCTGCGGGCTGATCTGGGCCAGGTCCTCCGGGCCACGGTAGCCGAGTTCGCCGATCCACGGCTGTCCGCCACCACCCGCGCCATCACCATCGAGACACTCGCCGACGAGGAGTTGGCCGACCAGGCGCGCGACCGCCTGCTCCGTCCCCAGCTGAACGCGGTCCGCACCCGCCTGGAGGCCGCCCGCGAGGCCGGCCAGGTCCGCCCCGACGCCCCCTTGGACCAAGTGGTGGAGCTGCTGTTCGGCCCGCTTTACCACCGCTGGCTACTCCGCAACGGCCCACTGACCGACGACTACGCCGACGGCATCGTCGACCTGGCCGTCGCCGCCATTACCCCTCCCGGCACCCGTCCTGGCGCGTGACGCTGGGGCCGTGAAAATCTGGCTGGCCTGCCCGGACAGCACCGATCTGCTGGCACTGCCCCGACTCCGGGGCACAAACTGTCGTAGTGGCAGCTCCGTTGCTGTCGTCAAATGCTCCTTTGATGACAGGCGTCTCATCCGTCCATTGGACCGCCGCGAGCACCGGAAAATCGGCCCGCCGATCCAATCCAGGCCAATCAGATTTGACGACAGGGTTTACTGACAGGTAGACCCTTTGGGTGTCGACAATAAACGGACGAAGGAGACAGCGGCATGGCGGATCTTGTCTACACGCGGGTCTCCACCGACGAGCAAAGCACCCAGCGTCAGACACACGTGCTCGCCGAGGCCGGCCTCACCGACGGCGCCGACGGTGTGCGGGTCTTCAGTGATCCGGCGACCTCCTCGAAGATCCCGGCGCTGGAGCGTGTCGGCTTCCGGGAACTGGCCCGCTTTGCCCGGCCCGGGGACCGACTCACCGTCTCCGAGCTGTACCGGCTGTGCCGAGACCTGACCGACATCCTCGCCCTACGCGCCTGGTGCCAGCAGCATCAGGTGAAACTGCGAGTGCTGTCCGGCGCGCTGTCGAACATCACCGATTTGGCCGCCACCGACGCCACCACCAACATGCTGGTCAACGTGCTGGTCTCGGTCGGTCAGTTCCAGCGCGACCTGCAAAACGAGCTCACCCGCGAAGGCCTGGCCGCCGCCTGGGCCAAGGGCAGCACCTCCGGCCGGCGCCCCCGGCACACCCAACTCGGCGTGACCGATCAGATCCGCCACGGCTACCGCGGCGGGGCCAGCATCGCGGCCCTGGCCCGCGAGCACGGCGTCAGCCGCGGCGCGATCCGCACCGCGATCGCCGATCTGCTACCCAACCAGCCCGGACCCGCCGCCACCACCACGACGGCGCAGCCGGTGCGGGTGGAAGTCCCCGGCAAGGTCGCCGGTCACCTCGCCGACCGCACCGATCTCGGCGAGGCCGAGCGGCACGCTCTGCGACGCGGGCGCATGGTCCGGCGTGGCCACGGCTACAGCCTGCACGTCACCGCACCGCCCCACGTCCACCAGACGCTGCTGGCCGCCGCGGCCGCACTCGACACCGACGGCGCGTCCTCCGCCGACCGCAAGGCGTACCGGATCTACGCCGACCGGCTAAACGCGTTTGTCCTGGCCAGCCATATCCGTTGATTTTTCCGCCAGGACTACCGGAACCCCGGGACGGTTCAGGTGGTCGGCGGGCCCGCGTCGCGGGGGCCGAGGTGGGCCAGCGCGGCGGCGAGGTGGCCCACCTGCTCGGCGAGCTGGGCCACCCGCCGGTGCGCCTCGTCGCGGTCGGTCTCGGCGGCGCGCAGCCGTACCGCCAGCTCGTCGAGCCGGCCCTGCGCGGCGGTGGCGGCGTCCCGCGCGGCGGCCAGCTCCGCGCCCAGCGTGTCGTGGCGGCCGGCGAGCGCGGCCAGTTCCGCGCGGGCGCGGTCGGCCTCCGCCCCGGCCTGCGCGCGGGCCGCCTCGGCCTCCTGCCGGGCCCGTGCCGCCTCGGCGGCCGCCGTCCGGGCCGCCTCGGCCTCGGCCCGCGCCTGGTCGGCCTGCTCACGCGCCCGGTCGGCCCGGTCCCGGGCGGCGTCGGCGTCGGCGTGCAGGCGCTGCGCCCGGTCGAGCGCCTCGGTGGCGGCGCGGGCCGCCCGGTCGGCGTCGCCGCGGGCGGCGTCCCGCTCGCCCGTCAGGTCGGCGGCCCGGCGGCGTTCCGCGTCCAGGTCGGCGCGCAGGGCACGCAGCTCGTGGCGGGCCGCGTCGCGGTCGCGTTCGGCCTGCGTCCGCAGCGCCTCCGCGGCGCTGGCCTGCCGGCGGGCCTCGTCGCGGGCCGCCTCGGCCCGGTCGGCGCGCTCGGCCGCCGTCGTGGCCTGCTCGGCGGCGCGTCGGGCCTCCACGCGGGCGGCATCCCGCTCGGCGGCGGCCGAGCGGGCCTCCTCGCGGGCCCGGACGGCCGCCGCGGCGGCGTCCTCGGCGTCGCGACGGGCCTCGTCCCGCTCGGTCTGCGCCGCCGCCACCTGGGTCGCCGCGTCGGCGCGGGCCTGCGCCAGCTGTCGTTCCACGCCGACCGGGGACAGCTCGGCGTGCAGCGCCTCGGCGAGGGTCTCCGCGACCTGCTCCAGCCGGTCCACGGCCTCCCAGGTGCGGGCCACCTGGCCGGGCAGGCCGGGGGCGTTGCGGTGCCGCATCCGGCTGTTGCGTGAGGCCCGCTGACAGGCGCCGTCGTTGTCGCGGCAGTAGCGGAACGGCCGGCCGGCGCCGACGCGCTGCGGCACCTCCCGACCACAGTGGGCGCAGGGGCGGGTGTCGGCGGCGGCGGGCTGGGCGTCCATCGAGGGCGGAGTCTACTGCGCTGCCCGGCCCCCGCCGGCGCGGCGACCGACCTCGGTGAGGGATGGTCCGCCGGCACCGCGCCGACGCCGACTAGCGTGTCCGGTGTGGCCGTCTCCCCGTACGTCGCGAAGCTGCGCGCCCACGTCGGCACGGACCTGCTCCTGCTGCCCGGGGTCAGCGCCGTCGTGCGCGACGACGCCGGCCGGGTGCTGCTGGCCCGGCGCGCCGACAACGGCCGCTGGTCCCTGCCCGCCGGCCTCATCGACCCCGGCGAGCAGCCGGCCGACGCCCTCCTGCGGGAGGTGTACGAGGAGACCGGCGTGCACGTACGCATCGACCGGGTGGGTGGCGTCGCCACCCACCCGGTCGTCTACCCCAACGGCGACGCCTGCGAGTACCTGAACGTGTGGTTCCGGTGCCACGCGGTGGGCGGCGAACCACGGGTCAACGACGACGAGTCCCTCGAGGTGGGCTGGTTCGACCCGGCCGACCTGCCCGAGCTCGACGACTGGGCGCGGCTGCGCATCGACACCACCCTGCGCGAGGACGCCCCCACCTGGCACGTCCCGCCCGGCGAGCGGCACCCGGCGCTCGACCAGCCCGACGCGCTCTGAACGGACCGTCAGCGCCCCGGCTACCTGCCCACCGCGTCGGCGCGCACGGCGATGTCGGGCGGCGGCGTCAGGGCATGGCGACGGCGGCGCGGGACCGGTCGGCGGCGATCCGCACCGCCAACGCCGCCAGGACCGTTCCCGTCAGCAGCCGCTGCACCCTCAGCCAGAGCGGCCGGCGGGCGAAGAACCCGGCGAGCGCGCCGGCGGTGAGCACGATCAGCGCGTTCACCGTCAGCGCCACCGCGATCTGGGTCAGCCCCAGCACCAGGCTCTGCGCCGCGACGTGGCCCCGGGCCGGGTCGATGAACTGCGGCAGCAGCGACACGTACAGGATCGCGATCTTCGGGTTGAGCAGGTTGGTGACCAGGCCCATGGCGAACAGCCGCCGAGCCGGGTCGGGCGGCAGCGGCGCCGGCGTGAACGGCGACTGCCCGCCGGGGCGCAGCGCCTGCCAGGCCAGCCACAGCAGGTACGCCGCCCCGGCCAGCTTGACCGCCGTGTAGAGGGCGGGCACCAGCACGAACACCGTGGCGATGCCGGCGACCGCGGCGACCAGGTAGACGCCGAAGCCGGCGGCGACACCGAGCAGCGAGACCAGCCCGGCCCGTCGGCCCTGGGTCACCGACCGGGAGACCAGGTAGACCATGTTCGGGCCGGGGGTCAGCACCAGCCCCAACGCCACCAGCACGATGCCCACGAGCGCACCCGTACCGACCATGTCGACCCCCGTCCCGTCCCACTCGGCTGCCGCCGACCCTACGCCCGGACCTCCGCCGGCCGGCGTCCGGCATCGGGTACCCGGCGGGCCGCGACGGCCGCGCGGGTCTCCTCGGCGACCAGGTCGGCGTTGATCGCCGCGCCGGCCGCCGAACCGGCGGACGCGGAGGTGACCACCTGGGCGCGCGGGTCCGTGACGTTGCCGGCCACCCACACGCCGGGGACCGCGGTCGCCCCCGTCGGGTCGGACGGCACGACGCTGCCGATCACCTGGCCGCCCATCTCCTGCTCCACCGCCGCGAGGCCGAGCGACGTCAGCACGTCGGCGCGGGCGTGGAAGCGGGGAGCCACCACCACCGCCCCGCACGGCAGCACCTCGCCGCCGGCCAGCCGCACACCGGTGAGTGCGTCACCGGCGACCTCCAGCGCGGCGACCGGGCCGTCGACCACCCGCACGCCGCGGGCCGCGAGCTGCTCGTCCTCCTCGGCGGTGAACGCGCACCCGCCGTGCCGCACGACCGTCACGTCGGCGCTCCAGTGCCGCCACAGCAGCGCCTGGTGCGCGGCCAGCGGACCGGTGGCCAACACCACCAGCGGCTCGTCGCGCGCCTCCCACCCGTGGCAGTACGGGCAGTGCAGCACGCCGCGGCCCCACCGTTCGGCCAGCCCCGGCACGTCGGGCAGCTCGTCGACCAGGCCGGTGGTCACCAGCAGCCGCCGGGCGTCGACCGTGCGGCCGTCGGCGAGGGCCACACGGAACCCGCCGCCGTCGCGCGGCGCCGCCGAGCGGACGGCGCCGTGGACGAACTCCCCGCCGTAGCCGGCCACCTCGGCCCGGCCGGCCGTCAGCAGCTCACCCGGTGGCGTGCCCTCCCGGCCCAGGTAGTTGTGCACGTGCCCGGCCGGCGCGTTGCGCGGCTCGCCCGCGTCCACGACCAGCACCGAGCGGCGGGCCCGGGTCAGGGCCAGCGCCCCGCTCAGCCCGGCCGCGCCGCCGCCCACCACCACCACGTCGTACGTCTCACGCACGGAACTCTCCCTCCGTCGTCGGCGGGTCCCCACGCCCGCCGCCGACCCGACTGTCCACCGGAAGCGAAGAAGGTGGCAAACATCGTTGCCGGAACGGCAAAACCGGGGGTACGGCCGGGCCGAGCCCGCCGCCCGACGACGGCGGCGACCGGGCCGGCAGCGCGTGGGGGTGCCCGACCCGCGCCCCACGGCGGCGGCCGCAGCGGGGAGACTGGGCCGATGTTGCGCGCACCGGCCACCCCGACCCTGCCGGAACTGTCGTTGCGTCCCTGGCGCGACGACGACGCCGACGCCCTGGTGGCGGCGTACCGGGACCCGGTGCTGCTCCGCTGGACCCGGGCGCCGGTGACCACGACCACCGAGGCGCGCCGCTTCGTGGCCGCGGCCCGACGCGACTGGGACGACGGGTGCCGGTTCAGCTTCGCCGTGGTCGAGCCGCACCCCGCCGGCGAGACGCTGGTCGCCCAGGTGGTGCTCAAGAACGTCGCCGCGGGGCGCGGGGACGCCGAGGTCGGCTACTGGACGGCCGCGCCCGCCCGGGGCCGGGGCATCGCCCCGCACGCCCTGGACGCGGTCACCGGCTGGGCGTTCGCCCGGTTCGCCGGCCTGCGGCGGCTGGACCTGATGCACCAGGTCGACAACCCGGCGTCCTGCCGCGTCGCCGAGAAGGCCGGCTACCGCTTCCAGGAGGTGCTGGCGGCCCGCCCGCCGTTTCCCCGCGACGGCCACCGGCACGCCCGCTGGGCCTGACCGCCGGGAATGCCCGGCACCGCCACCACGCTGTCCCTTCCGGCGGCCCCGAGGGCCGGGGCCGCGTTACCGTGGGCCGGGGAGGTGTCGGCGGGTGGACAGCTGGGAAGCGACGGTCGAGGCGCGGATCCGCGCGGCCCAGGAGCAGGGCGAGTTCGACAACCTGCCCGGCGCGGGCAAGCCGATCCCCGGCCGTGGCGAGCCGTACGACGAGTCGTGGTGGATCAAGAGCTTCCTGGAACGGGAGAAGCTCCCGACGGACCTGCTGCTGCCGACCCCGCTGCAACTGCGCCGCCGCGTCGAGCAGGTGCCCGACGAGGTGCGCGACCTGCCCACCGAGGAGTCGGTGCGCGCCTTCGTCGCCGACCTGAACGCCCAGATCATCTCCTGGCTGCGCATGCCCACCGGCCCGCGGGTCACCGTGCGGCCGGTCAACGCCGACGACGTCGTACGCCGCTGGCGAGCCGAGCGGCACCTCGCCGCCGCGCCGGCACCGGCGCCCGCGCCACCCGCCCCGCCGCGCGCCAGGCCCCGGCGGGCCTGGCGCCTGCCCTGGCGCCGCCGGGCGGCGTAGCCCGCGTCACGCCACCGCGGCCCGCCACGACCACGAGGTGCGGCGGAGCCGGCCGGGCAACTCACCGCGGCCGGTCAGCCACCGCAGCACCTGCGGCGCCGGCCCGGCGGGGGCGTCCGGGAAGAGCCGACGCACGACGCCGGCGCTGAGCCGCTCCGGCGGCTGCCACGACACGCCGAGACCACGGGCGATGTCGTCGGTGTGCAGCAGCGTCTCCGCCACCCCCATCGCGGCGAAGCCCGCCGGGTCGCACGGGCCGAAGTGCCAGGCGCGCGTCTGCGGCGCGGCGGCGTCGACCGCCACCCGCAGCAGCCCACCGCAGGCCGCGACGACCCGCAGCACCTCGGCCGGCCCGGCGGCGGGGGAGACGACCAGGTCGAACGGCAGGTATGCCGCCTCGGGTCGCCCGGCGACCTGACCGGCGTACGCCAGCAGGTCGTGCGCCACGTGCGCGGCGGTGGTCCAGCAACTCCACTCCAACCCGCCGGCGGGCACGCTCCAGTCCCGTCCGGTGTGCGGGCCGAGGACGGCGGTCATCTCGGCCACCGCGCGGTCCACGTCGGCGCCGGTCAGTTCGATCATTCCCCGACCGTGCCAGCGTCCCACGCACGGCGCAACCGAACATCGTTGCCCTCGGCCGCCGCGGGCCGCTAGGGTCGGACCCGTGACTGCCGGGTCGGCCATGGGCCACGAGCGGACAGGGCACCCGGCCATCCGGTGAGCCGGGGGCGGGCCCGCGGCCCGCCGATGCGCCACATCTTCCGGTGTCGACGTCGCGTCCACCGCCTCGCGCGCCCTTCCCACCGTCCACGCCGGCCGTACGCCGGCGCGACCCACCTTCGCCGCCACCGGTCGCCGGGCGGGCGATCCACTGTGGCCGCACTCCTCCTGCCCAACAGAAAGCAGAGCATGCCCAACGACTTCAACCAGCAGATCATCGACGAGTTCCGCGCCAACGCCGGCCGCGTCGGCGGCCCCTTCGAGGGCGCCCGGCTCATCCTGCTCACCACCACCGGGGCCCGCTCCGGAGCCCCGCACACCACCCCGGTCGGCTACCTGCCCGACTCGGACCGCATCCTGGTCATCGCCTCCGCCGGAGGCGGCCCGAAACACCCGGACTGGTACCACAACCTGCGTGCCGACCCGCTCGCCACCGTGGAGGACGGCGTCTTCACCTACCAGGCGCGCGCGGAGGTGCTGACCGGGGACGAACGCGACGCGGTCTTCGCCAGGGCCGTGGAGGCCGACCCGGGCTGGGCCGCGTACCAGGCGAAGACGTCGCGGGTGATCCCGGTGCTGGCGCTGCACCAGGTGGCGGGCGGGCCGCCGAACGCGCCGTCCTGGGGCGCGGCGCTCAAACTGGTCCACGACGCGTTCCGGCGGGAACTCGCGCTGATCCGCGACGAGGTCGACCGCTCCGGTGCGGGCCTGGGCGCGCAGCTGCGGGTGAACTGCCTGACCGTCTGCCAGGGCCTGCACCACCACCACACCAACGAGGACGACGGCATGTTCGCCGCCCTCGACGGGCAACGCCCCGACCTCGCCCCGACCCTGGCGCGGCTGCGCGAGGAACACCAACGGATCGCGGCGCGCGTCGCACGCCTCCAGCAGGTCGTCGGCGCTCCCGACGCCGACCCGGCCGAGGTCCGCCGGGAGGTCGCGCGGCTCACCATCGAGCTGGAGGCCCATCTGGCGTACGAGGAGGAGCAGCTCATCCCCGTCCTCGACGCGACCGGCTAGCGGCCGCCCGTGGTGCGCGCGCCCCCGGCGGCCTCGCCCGCCGCCGGGGGCGCGCGGTCGCTGCGGCGCCCGGGCGGGCTACGCCGCGAGTTGAGGGTTAGCGCCTCTGAACCTAGACAAATGGCACGCAGGCCTCAATAAGCATTTCAATGAAAAACTTGAGGCATGGACGTCGACGAAATGAAGCACTACATCTGCCGGACCTTCGCCGGGGTGACCGCACCCGAGGCGAACGGGGACACCTTCTTCCTCTACGACCCGCAACGGGACCTGCCGGCCGAGCGGCAGTTGCCGTTCGCGACGATCGTGACCGGCGACCACTACGACACCGCCTCCGCGTTGAGCCGACCGGGCTTCTGGCGGCTCAACATCGGGTTGACCCGGTCCGGGTACGCGGCCCTGTTCGGGGCCCCGTCGACGCGGGGTGAGCACGGCGAGACGGACGCGCGCGTCGACCACGCGGCGACGGACGTCGTGCTGCCGCATCCGGTCTACGCGGCGCAGCACTGGGTGTGCGTGGTGAACCCCGGCGAGGCGACCCTGGACACGGTGCGAACGCTGCTGGCCGACGCGTACGACTTCGCGGTCCGCAAGCACGCCAACCACCGGGCCCGCCGCACCCCGTCCTGACCGGACGGTCTCCGGGCCGGCCGGCGCGTTCCGCCTCGGGTGTCGCACCGCGGGGCCAGCTTCGGCGGGTCTGCCGTAGGGGCAGGCCCGCCGAGGACGAGGGGACACCGCACATGTCGCGCAACACGCAGACCATCGAGACCTAGCTGGACGGCTTCCGGAAGAACCTGCCGACGCTCACGCCACCGGCCACCACGTTTGCCCCGCAGGGGCGTCCTTGACGAACACGATCCCGTCATTGCTTGCCAGGTGGGCCGGGTCGAGCGGGGCGTAGCCGAACCAGGGGGACACGCGGGGAGCGGGCGTCACGTCGTCGAGGGCGACGACCAGCCGGCGGGCGTCGACGACGTATCGGTCCTCCGGGAGCGCGTACAGGAGCCCTTCGACGGTGTCCGGGGGTGGGGTGTCCACACCGCGGTGGCGGATCGTGCCGAGGGCCGTGGCCAGGAAGGCGTACCCCTCGCCCAGTCGGGCGCTGACGATCGCGCCGGCGCTCCACCATCGCACCGGCCGGCCGCCCATCTGCATCCTGCTCTTGTCCCGCTGGAGATGCCCGTTGTGGGCGTGCGCCAGCGCCGGGCCCCGTTCGGCGATGGCGAGCAGGTTGGCGGCCATCATCGAAGCCCGCCCGCCCAGCAGCCGCGCCATGCGGCTCGGTGACGTGTCGGCCATCCAGAAGTGGTACCGCAGCAGCCCGGTGGCGGTACGACCGTAGATGCGTGCCCGGTCCCAGTCGTCGGGCGAGGACGCCGCGATCAGGTGTGGCGTCTGCGCGTCGAGCAGGGCTACCAGATCGTCGGCGAGCAGCCGCAGCTGTCTGGCCTCGGGCGTCTGCCCCACGGACTGGGACGGGTCCAGCATCGCGGCGGGATTGGTCCACCGGTCGTCGGCGCCGATCAGGCGGTCGAGCGTTTCCGGGGTGCAGGGAAGCAGGTCGGCGTCAACCCAGGCGGTGAGGTAGGCGTGGAGTGCGGTGAGGGCCTGCCGGGGGCTCGCGGCGCCGGTGATCTCCAGCGGGCCGTCGAAACCGGCGAAGCGCAGCCGCTCGGACGCGGACCGTCCGTCGTTGTACGCGCGCATCCAGCTCACCAGCTCGCGGTTGGCCGCGGACGCGCCGAACCCGTGGCTGAAGCCGCGCTCCATGACCTCGTCGAGGGTGCCCGTGCCCGAGGTGACGTAGTCGTCCACGACCAGGCCCATCAGGCAGTCGCTCTCGACAGCGATCGTCTGGTAGCCCTCCCGCTCGACGAGTTGCCGGAAGAGCTCGTTTCGCACGTCGAGCAGGGCGTCCTCGCCGTGGGTGGGCTCGCCCAAGGCGAGCAGTCGGGGCCGAGCCGGAAGCAGCCCCATGACAGCGGCAGCGTCAACGACATGAGCGGTGTCTGTGATACCGGTGATCATGCCTTTGACGGTATCGTTGAACCGACGGTTGAAAGTTATGCGCGACATCGGCAGGACAGTGCGGCAGAACCCTCAAAACGGCAGACAGCTCAGGCCGGTTGACCTGGCGCGCCGGCACGGTCTGTCCACGCAGGCGATCAGGAACTACGAGGCGGCCGGCATCCTTCCGGGCGCCGAACGCACCCCGCACGGCTACCGCACCTACACGTCACTGCACGCGCACGCCCTGCGCGCGTTCCTCGCCCTCGTGGCCGGGCACGGCCACCAGACCGCCACGGCGATCATGCAGGCGATCAACCGGGACGCGACCGAGGACGCGCTGCGGCTCGTCGACGAAAGTCACGCCCAGCTTCTCGACGACCGCCGCACCCTCCAGGCCGTCGAAGCCGCGCTTCGTGACCTCAGTCCCGTACCGCAGGAACGCGGCGACACGTTCGTCGGGCCCCTGGCGGGGAGGCTGGGCATCCGCCCAGCCACCCTGCGTAAATGGGAACGCGCCGGCTTGGTGCAACCGCGCCGCGACCCGCAGACGGGCTACCGGGTCTACAGCGCGGCCGACGTGCGTGACGCCCTACTCGTCCACCAGCTCAGACGAGGCGGCTACCTGCTGGAGCAGATCGCCCCGCTGATCGTTCAAGTCCGCTCCGCCGGAGGCGTCGCGCCCCTTGAATCGATGTTGCGCGACTGGCATGCCCGCCTCTCGGCCCGCAGCCGCGCCATGCTCACCGGTGCCGCAGCACTGGACGCCTACCTCGGCTGCCGACCGGACCCCGCCCGGAGCCAGGCCGACTTGCCACCAGTTCCGGATCGTTGACGCGGTAGCCGTGGCGCTCGGCCGGATCGAAGGACCCGACCGGTGCTCGCTCGTGACACGACCTCTCCCTACCTGCACGAGGCCGATTACGCGCGGCCTCGAACGCGGTATGACCGAACGCACGTCGGCAGCCCAGCAGAGCCGACGGGAGCGTCGGCTTCATTTCGGTTGCGCAGGCGTAATCAGTTGGCGGGCTTACCGAACCAGCGGGAGAGGTGGTCGTCCAGGTCCTGCTGATCGTCGCCGATCCAGGCGACGTGGCCGTCGGGGCGTAGCAGGACGCACGGAACATCCAGTCCCGCAGTGGGATCGCCGAGGTAATCGACCCGGTCCGACCAGCCGCCGACGGTCAGGCGTTCGGTGCGGTCCAGCAGCAGGCCGCGGCCGCGATGCAGCAGACCGTAGAGGTGGCCCTGTTTCACGTCGATGTCGCGCAGGCGGCGGCCGAGCAGGTCGGGGCCTGCGCCGAAGTCGTAGCGGATGCCGATCGCGGTGATTTTCTCGATCAGATAGCGGTTCACCTCGTCGAAGTCCATCAGTTCGGTGAGCAGCCTGCGCACGGCCTGCGGGCCCGGTTCGGTGGACGACAGTTCCATCTGGGCGCGGGTGTTGTCCAGCACGTCCTCGGCGACCGGATGACGTTCGGCCTGGTAGGTGTCCAGCAGTGTCTCCGGCGCCCAGCCGCGGATCTGTGCGGCCAGTTTCCAGCCGAGGTTGAATGCGTCCTGAACGCCCAGGTTGAGGCCCTGTCCGCCGGTGGGTGGATGGACGTGTGCCGCATCGCCGGCCAGCAGCACCCGCCCGACCCGATAACGTTCGGCTAGCCGGGTGGCATCCCCGAAGCGGGACAACCAGCGTGGGGAGTGAACGCCGAAATCGGTTCCGGCGATGGCGCGCAGCTGTTGTTTGAAATCCTCGAGGGTGGGCGGTTCCGCACGATCGCTGACTCCCGCGGCAGGGACTACGACGCGATAGACCCCAACACCTGCGGACCTGAGGCTGAATCGCTTGTCGGTCTCGCCGATTTCGGTCACCTTGGCGGCGATCTCCTCCTGCGGCACCCCCACTTCCATCTCGCCCATCAGCGTCTCGGTCCGCGAGGGCTCGCCGGGGAAGCCGACGCCGAGCAGTTTGCGCACCGTACTGCGCCCGCCGTCGCAGCCGACGAGATAGCGCGAACGCAGCTGTTCCCCGTCGGCCAGCTCGACGGTCACACCGTCGTCGTCCTGCTCGAAGTCGGCCACCGCGCAACCGTGCCGGACCTGCGCACCCAGTTCGATCGCATGCTCCTCGAGCAGGTGAACGATGACCGGCTGCGGGATGCCCAGCAGATAGGCGTGCGCGGAATCCAGGCCCTCGGGCGCGGGTTTGTTGATGGCGGCGAAGAAGCCGCCGGCCGGACGCTGTCTTCCGCGTTCGAGAATGCGCTCCAGCAGTCCGCGCATTGCCATCAGCTCGACACTGCGAACATGCAGACCGACTATGCGGACGAACGACACGGGCTCGGTTTCCTTCTCCAGGACGAGTACCCGCACGTCGTGCAGCCGCAGTTCGGCGGCCAGCACCGCACCAGTCGGCCCGCACCCGGCAATGATCACGTCGAACATGAGGGGCGCGCGATCGGCGCCGGCGGCCGGCGATGGGAGTCCGGGGACGTCGCCCACGGTGGAGTCGCGCTCGACCGTATCGGTCGACGACGGCTCGGCGGTGAACTGCGAAGAGTGCATCGGTTTTGCCCTTCGGGAGTGCCTTGTTGGCAAGGCGCTCCCGGCGACACCTACGTCAATCGCCCGACCGTGACGGGAAGGGGGAGCACCCACATCGATACAGCGTTCATGGGGTCTCACCTCCTCGGGCGGTGTCACGGGCAATTGCAAGCTACAAGCCGAGCATCATCCCGTCCAGTCCTTTCCCCGCCACGTGATCACGACTCCGAACGGGCCAGTGCGGTTGCAGGGCGAATCCGGCGTGGCGGTCCGGCTGGTTCCGGTCACGGTCGACGGTCTGATCCTGGCTGCTCCCGAGGCGGACCGGGACCGCGACCATCCGCGCCTGGCTCGCCCGGCACCCACGCTTCCACCTGCACTTCATCCCGACCGGATCCTCATGGATCAACCAGGTCGAACGCTGGTTCGGCTACCTTACGCAACAGAAGATCCGCCGCGGCGCCCACAGAAGCGTCCAGAGCCTCGAGGCCGACATTCGGGCGTGGACCACCGACTGGAACAGCAATCCACGCCCGTTCGTCTGGACCAAGACCGCCGACGAGGTCGAGCGCCTGCGCCCGTCGCAGAGCCGCCCGGGTCGGATTATCGGATTATCGGTAATGGCAATCCGATAATCCATGCGGACAAGGCCGGCAAACCGGACGCACATCATAATGACTGTTCTTGTGTAACAGAAGGCCCAGGGCTACCGGTGCGTCATCTGCGGCAAACACGAGAGCGAACTAAGGGTCAGGTCCCGAGGCCGGCCAAGACTTGACGGGACGCCGAACTCCGAGCCGTTCCGCCTCGTCGTGGACCATTGCCCCGACTCCCGGCGGGTGCGCGGCCTGCTCTGCACCGAGTGCAACGTTGGCCTCGGCGCGTTCCAGGACTCGCCCGAGGAACTCATGGCGGCTGCCCGCTACCTCCTCGCACGGGACGCGTCGCTCATGCCGGAATCGAGCCCAGCGATGGAAGCGTGATCTGGCGGGGCGGTACGCACTGGGGGACGGCGGCCGAGATCGCCGCCGCCCTCGGCCCCGACATCACCCCGGCCGCATCCGCGGCTGGGCCCGCGCAGCGACAGGCGCAGCACCAGACCGCCGACTCGGCGCCCGAGGACCGCCAGATGCAGGTGCCACGCAAGACGGCCATTGCAGTGCAGCAGCCCGCTCATGGCTCGAAACCCAGCCGACCGCCAGTCTGCGGCGGGGTTCAGGCTACGAGCAGGCGAAGGCCGAGCTCTGCTGCGTCGAGAGCGACGAGGTCGCGGTTGCGTTCGGCCCACCGGCCTGAGACAAGTTCCGCACGGAGGCTGCGCACGGCCCGCTGCTCGGCCTCCGTGCCGACTCTGGCCCATACCGATACTCCGCGGCGTACGTGATCATCCAGGTACGCCTCGGGCCGACGCCAGTAGGCCTCGAAGAGGCCGTCGGCGCAGTCCCACGGAATGAGCACCGGCTCCACGCGGGCTCCGATCGCGCGGGCCTGCTCGGTCAGCGAAGGTCGGCCGGCGAGAAGGTCTGCGACCTCGGGTAGGTAGTCGCGGGTGAGCCAGAACCGGCGGCGCCATCCGGTGTCACTGGCGTCATGCGTGAACACCACCACGCGGCGGGCCACGCGCCGCATCTCGCGCAGCCCGGCGATCGGGTCCGGCCAGTGGTGAACGGTGGAAACAGCCATCGCGGCGTCGAAGGACTGGTCCTCGAACGGGAGGCTCTCCGCCGCGGCGGCCACGCACGGCGCTGCGCCGGCGGGGCGCTGCGCCCGCATGAGCGCCGACGGTTCCACCGCGGTGACGTCACGGTCGGGGGGCTCGTAGGAGCCGGTGCCGGCCCCGACATTCAGTACCGTCCGCGCATCGCCGAGCGCGGCCCAGATCCTTGCGGCGATCCGCGGCTCGGTGCGCCGCGTCACGGTGTAAGTGGCTCCGATGGTGTCGTACAACTGCCCGCTGGACATGTCGCTGCCCCCCTGACTGTCACCATCCCACGCCGCGCGTGGTCTGGCCTCGCCGCCCTGGATCGAGAGCGATAGACGCCGGGCAGCACGCCGTCACCTGAGCGTCCTGCGTGTCGGACAGCGCGTCGAGTGAGCCCGACGTAGCGGGTGTCGACCAGCGCCACGGGCGTTGTCGTCGGCGGCGGCCCGGCGGGCGCCCTGCCGCGGGTCAGGGTCAATTCGGGTGGGCGCGTCCGAGGGCACCGGCTCTGCCCCACCGCCCGGGGATGTGGAGCAGTTCGATCCGGCCCATGCTCGGGGGCACGGCCGGTCTGGTCACCAGGTGCTCGCCGCGTGGCTCCATGCCGAGCATGGTGCGCAGCAGCAACAGGGGGGTGCCGGTGGACCACGCCTGTGGGCTGCACGCTGTGGGGTACAGCACGGGATATCTGGTCAACGTCCGCTCGTAGCCGCCGAACGCCTCGGGCAGCCGCCCGTCGAAGTGTTCCGCAGCGTCGATGATTCCCTCGGCGATGTGCCCGGCCTCCCGGTGGAAGCCGTAGCGGCGTAGCCCCCAGGCGATGAAGGAGTTGTCGAACGGCCAGACGGTGCCGACGTGGTAGCCGATCGGGTTGTAGCGTCCCTGCCCCTGCGCGAGGGTGCGTACGCCCCAGCCGGAGAACAGTTGGGGGCCGAGCAGGTGTTCGGCGATCTTTCCAGCTCGGGATCCGTCGACAATGCCGCTCCACAGGAGGTGGCCGATGTTGGAGGAGAGGGCGTCGACCTGGCGGCCGTCGCCGTCGAGGGCGAGGGCATAGTACTCGCCGTCGGAGACCCAGAAGTCGCGGTTGAAGCGTTCCTTGAGTTCGGCCGCCTGTTGTTCGAGGCGGTCGGCGTACGCGGGGTCGTGCCAGAACTGGCGGGCCAGGCGGGCGCCGCGGATCTTGGCGTCGTAGGCGTAGCCCTGTAGTTCACACGTCGCCCGGGGCAGGCCGGCCAGCCGGCCGTCCCGGAACGAGATCGAGTCCCAGGAGTCCTTCCAGCACTGGTTCTCCAGCCCGTTGAGCTCGTTGCGGCGCTGGTACCAGACGTAGCCGTCGCCCATGATGTCGCCGTACTCGTCGATCCAGTTCAGGGCGGCTCTCGCGGAACGTTCGAGACGCCGAACCGTGGCGGAGTCGCCGGTCCACCGTTCGTACTCGTCGAGCAGGATGACGTAGAGAGGCGTCGCGTCCGCGCTGCCGTAGTACGGCGAATGGGGCTGCTCCTCGAACGCGGTCGTCTCCCCGTACCGGAACTCGTGGAGGATCTTCCCCGGTTCCTCCTCCCGGAAATCGTGCAGGACGACACCCTGCCTCAGGGCAAGCATGCGTAGCGTCGTGGCGGCGAGGTCGGGCGCGAACGGCAGCGCCTGGATGCTGGTGAGGATGCTGTCCCGGCCGAAGATCGCCATGAACCACGGCAGGCCGGCGGCGGGGATGGCATGTGCGCCGGCGGTCAGCGGCGCGAAACGCAGCGCGGAGAGGTCGGCCAGGCTGCGCCGGTAGGTCATCGCCAACGTGGGGGAGTCGCAGGTGAGGCGGGGTGCCTCCGCGAGCCAGTCGGCCAGGTCCTGCCGGATCTCCGCTCGGGCCCGACCGGGTCTGCCCTCCAGGCTCTCCCGAAGGTCGCGCCCGCCCAGGCCCAGCGCCTGCACGTGCAGCTCGGTGGTCCACTGACCGTGGGGTCCGAGGCGAACGTGGTACGTCAGCCCCTGCTCGTCGAGTCGGGCCGGCACAGTGGACGAGACCAGGGTCTCCCGGCAGAACCCCTCCCGCTGATAGCCGAGACGTAGGCACCCGGCATCAACCCGGGTGTAGTACGTCCCGGACTTGTTCCGCACGTCCTTGATCTCGAAAAGGTCGGCGAAGTCGCTCTCGACGTCGATCCGGATCCGCAGGTCGACGGGCTCGGGTTCGTGGTTGATCACCGTCAGCCGCTCGGTGAAGCTTCCACCGATGGAGCGGTCGCGAACGGCCGAAACACCGACGTCGACGAGCGGATTGGGGAGGGCCGGGACGACGACCATTCGACTCTCGAAGAATTCGACCTCCTCGACGGTGAGCGCCTTGACTCGCTCGTCGTTGATGGACAGGATCCATTTCGACAGGAAACGCGTGTCGAACGAGAAGAAACCGGTCGGGAAGGTGGGGGACGCGTCGATGTCGCCCGTCTCCTCGCTGACCACGAACGTGTTGCCGTCCAGCAGCCGGACGAGACCGTCGCTCATGCCGCACGTCTCCGCTCACGGCCGAAATCCCGAGGGTGACGGGCTCCGGGCGGTGCCGGTAGGAGCCGATTGAAGATGCGGAACAGCCGGACATCGCCCTCCGTTCTGACCTCGTTGCGCAACCACGCAGGGTATATCTGTAACTGGCCATCGATGATCCGGTCGAAGGTGGCCCGGCTGCCGTAGAAGACACAGTCGGCCTCGCCCCCATCCCGCGAAACGTGGACATCGCCCTGTTCGATCGCCACGAACCAGCGGTCGACGCCGTGCTCGTGCGTGAGGTCGAACCGCATGGTCGCGGTGGCTTCCTCGACGAGGGTTTCGTGGCCGCGACGGGCGAGCGCTTGAAAGAAGCTCGTGGTGGGATCCGACACGTCCGCCTCCCTCCGGTGGTGCCGAGCCAGGATGAGCCGCGTACCCACCCTGACCGGGAGCGAGGCATGGCCGCATCACCCGGATCGGATGATTTCCCCGCGCCGCTCGCGGTCGCGGTTCCAGGAGCGGTGGGCCGCCGCGGGAAGCGGTCAGGGGCGCGCGCCCCCGAAGCCCAGCAGGACAGCGAGGCCCAGGGCGCTGCGCGGGGCGTACGGCACCCGCCACAGGCCGCCGTGCGCCGCGGCGTACGCCTCGTCCTGCCACGGGTGCGGCAGCGACGGCCCGCCGGTGCGCAGGGCGTGCACCAGCAGCGCGGCCATCAGCGTGTTGCTGGTGGCCGGCTCGAACACCTCGATGCCGAACCGGTGCGCGCCCGCGTACGCGGCGGCCAGCGCGCGGTTGCGCAGCACCGAGCGGGTGCGGGTGGGTGGCGCCACCGCGAACGACACGGTCGACCCGGCGTCACGGGCCACCGTCGCCCGCCACCGTTGCAGCCGCTTCGCCAGCGCGTAGTTGGGCCCCTGCTGGGGGACGAGGCTGTCGTTGACGCCAGGGTCGACGCCCGGCGGGTAGTTGCGGTGCAGGAGCCTGCCCCCGGAGGCGACCCGCAGCGACCGGCGGACGATCCCGCGCGCCGCGTAGCCCCGTTCGGCGTGGCGTACCGCGTCGCCGGGGACGGCGAAGACGTCGGTGGGGGTGGCCAGGAAGGCGAGCGCCACGTCGTCGCGACGGTCCTGCAGCCGCAGCGTGAGCGCGTCGACGGCCGTGGCGACCCGGACGTTGGTCGCGCCGTCGGCGTAGACGTAGTTGCCGAGCACGAGCCGGCCGTCGACGCCGAGCAGCCAGTCGGCCACCTGCGGGAGGTTGTGCAGCAGGTCGGCGCCGGCGCGGGCGGCCAGCGCCTCGTCGTCGGGGCCGGTCCCGGCGGGCACGGGCAGGTGGAGCCGGCCGCCGCAGCGGCGCGTCGTGTGCAGCAGCCGCCGCCAGATCTCCGGCCGCGGCAGGTCGACGGCGATCACGTCGCCGCCCCAGCGCAGCACGGACGGCAGCGGGCCCATCTCGGCGCCCGCGCCGAGCACCACGATGCGCTGGTCGCGCAGGTCGAGCCAGTCGGGGTTCGCCATGACGGCGCGTACGGCCTCGGCGCAGGACGGCTCGACGACGCCGGCGGTGACCCAGGCGTCGAGCCGGCGGCGCAGGTCGTCGCCGCGCAGCCGCTGGCCCCGGTACGGCAGGGACAGCTCGCGCTCGACCTCACCGGTGCCGGCGACCGTCGCGGTGTGCAGCGGCGCGACGTCGGTGGCGGTGGTGAACACCTCGCCGAGGCCGATCTCGGTGCCGTCGGCGCGGACCACGGTCATCCGGCGGTGCAGCGCGGCGAGCCCGTCCCGGGCGATGGTGACCGCGGCGTCGCGGGAGAGTAGTCCGGCCTCGACGAGCCGCCGGAAGTGCCCGAGGTATCCGTGCCGCCAGTTCGTCTCGTGTTCGGCCGAGCGCGCGCCGACCGCGTCGACGGCACGCAGCGCGTCGGCGACGACGGCCCGCCCGAGCGCGGAGGTGCTGCGCCCCGCGTCGGTCTTGGGGAACACCACCCCGGTCGGACCCTCCACGGCCACCATCCTTCCGCCCGGCCCGTCGGGCCGTCCTCGGTCGTCGGGTGCCACTCTGCCCTACCCGGTTGCGCGGCGCAGAGCGGGCCCGACGCGGGCGTACGGGCCGTGAGTCGCCGGAGCGGGCCCCGGTCGCCGGTCAGCCGCGGTGGCGTACCTCGGTGTCCCAGATCGCGGCCCAGGGACGCCGCAGGCCGCGGCAGACCCAGATCGGCCCGCCGTTCTCGTCGTTGTCGACCTCGACCCGCTGGTCCACCCGGCCGGCGAGGGTGACCTCGGAGAACCAGCTGCGCAGCCGGTCCGGCCGCGTGAACCCGACCGCGAGCACCACGTCCGCGGTCTCCGGCGGGCGGCCGAAGGCGGCCATGCTGTTGTGGCCGGAGTAGGCGAGCGGCAGGTCGCGCGCCGGGCCGTACCGGGCCACGGCGCCGGCCTCGCCGTAGTTGGCGGTGAGAATGACGGCCCGCTGCCGCTGGTCGGCGGGGAGGCCACGGTGGACGGTGGCGAGCGAGTCGGCGAAGGCGGGCCAGCCGATGGTCTCGCCGGCGTCGTAGTTGGCCGCGACGACGAAGCCGGGCAGCCGGTCGGCGGGCAGGACCGGCAGCAGCAGCACCGCGCTGCTGACAGCGGTCAGCACGGCGCCCACGGTCAGCAGGGCCCGGCGCGGCAGCACGCGACCCCGGGCGGCCCAGCCGGCGGTGACGATCGCCCCGGCGGCGGTGAGCACCAGCAGCAGCGGGGCGTCGTAGTAGCCCTTGCCGCCGGCGAGCAGCACGATGGCGACCACCACCAGCCAGGCCCACCCGACGGCCCGGTAAGCCCGCCAGGCCGGCCGGCGCAGCAGCGTCACCAGCCCGGCGACCCAGATCGGCACCGTGAAGGGGCTGATGATGGCGACCTGGAGGACGAGCGCGTCGAGCCGGCCACTGTAGGAGCTGTCGCCGCCGGCGATCGAGGCGGCCACCGACAGCTGCGGGAAGTCGTGTGCCGCCTGCCATGCCACGGTCGGCGCGGCGAGCAGCAGGAAGACGGCCGCGGCAGCGAGCACCCACCGGTCGCGCAGCAGCGGCCGCGGCCCGGCGATCAGGAGCCCGGCCAGCAGGCCCACGGCGAGCAGGGCCGGCAGCAGCTTGTTGAGCATGCCGACGCCGAGCGCGAGCCCGACGCCAAGAGCCCAACGGCTGTCCCCGGTGCGCAGCATCCGCACCGTGCCCAGCGCGGCCGCCAACCAGACCAGCAGGTCGACGCTGGTGGTGCTGAGCAGGTGACCGCCGGCGAGGACGATGCCGGCGGTCGCGGCGAGAAACGCGGCGTAGGTCTGCGCGCCTCGCCCGGCGCCGAACTCGCGGGCGATCGCGGCGACCAGCAGGACCGCCGCGCCGCCGATCAGCGCCGACGGGGTGCGCAGCGCCACCAGGCTGCCCGGGGCGATCGTGTCCGTCAGCCGGGCCAGCGCCGGGACCAGGGGGCCCTGGTCGACGTAGCCCCAGTCGAGGTGCTGGCCGCAGAGCAGGAAGTACAGCTCGTCGCGGTGGTAGCCGTAGCGGCCGGAGAGCAGAAGGAGCACTGCCGTCGTGGCCGCCGCGACCGCCCAGGGGCCGGTGGCCTGGGGACCACGTGGGCGGGGACGGTCGTCCGCGGGCGTCGCGCGGCGGGGTGTCCGGGCGGCGACATCGGCGACGGGATCGGCCATCCGCACATCATCGCCCCGCACGGCCGGCCCGCGCTGCCCCGTCGGGGGTGGATCCCGCGTGGGTCCGTGCCCTCGTCGAACCCGGCCGTACCCGCTCGGCGGTCCGCATCCGCCCCCGGCGGCGCCGGCTTCCCGCGGTGGGTCAGGTCCGCGTCGGGACGCGCAGTCGGCCGTCGACCATCTCGGCGACCTCGTCGACGCGGTCGAGATGCCCCCGGTCGTGGGTGACCAGGACGGTGGCGGTGCCGCGCTGCCGGGTGAGCTCGGTGAGCAAGTTGATGATCGCCGCGCCGCGCTCGTGGTCCAGCGCACTGGTGGGCTCGTCGACGAGCAGCACCGCCGGGTCGTTCATCAGGGCGCGGGCGATGTTGACCCGCTGGCGTTGCCCGCCGGAGAGCTGGTGCGGGCGGCGGTCGGCCTGCCCGGTCAGCCCTACCGCGGCCAGCAACCGGGCGGCGCGGTCGCGTCCGGCGCGGCGGGAACCGCCGCTGAGGTGGGCGATCACCTGCAACTGTTCGGCGGCGGTCAGCGAGGCGATGAGGTTGGGCTGCTGGAAGACGATTCCGACCTTCGCGCGTCGCAGGGCGGTCGTCTGGCGACGGCTGAGGCCGGTGGTGTCGGTGCCGGCGATGACGACCCGGCCCGAGTCGGGGGTGATCAGGGTGGCGGCCACCGCCAGCAGGCTGGACTTGCCGGATCCGGACGGGCCGATGACGGCGGTGGTGGTGCCGGCCGGCACGCTCAGGCTGACCCGGTCGAGCGCGGTCAGGCGGGTGTCCCCGTCGGGGTAGGTCAGCGTGACGTCGGACAGGTCGAGGCTCATCGGGCACTCCCCAGGGCGGTCAGCGGGTCGACGGAGGTGATGCGGCGGACGGAGAGGGCGGCGCCGGCCGCGCCGAGCGTGATCGTCACGGCGGCCGGCAGCAGGACGGATCCGGCGGTGAGCGCGAACGGCACGGCGCCGGCCGCCGCGGCGCCGATCGCGACGGCGAGCCCGGTGCCGACGGCCGTGCCGGCGAGCAACAGCGCCAGGGCCTGCCCGAGGGCGTCGCGCAGCAGGTGGCCGGTGGTGGCACCGAGCGCCTTCAGCACGGCGATGTCGGGGCCGCGTTGGATGGTCCACACGGTGAAGAACGCGCCGATGACCAGGGCGGAGATCGCGAACAGCATGCCGCGCATGAGCTGGAGCGAGCCGTTCTCGGCGGTGTGCGAGCCGATCGCGGACAGCGCCGCCGTACGGGTCACGGTGCGGGTGTCCAGCTGCCGGTCGGCGTCGGCCAGGTCGGCGTCGGGGGCGGTGGTCAGCGCGATGACGGTGGCGGAGTCGTCGGCGGCGCCGGGGGCCAGGTGCTGCCAGTCGGCCAGGTCGGTCCAGATGACCGGGGTGTGGCTGTGGGAGGCGTCGCCGGCCACCGCGGCGACGGTCAGTCGCCGACCGCCGACGACCACGTCCTGGCCCGGCCGGGCGGCCAGGGCCTCGGCCGCCCCCTCGGACAGCACGGCCTGCCCGGCGGCGACGGCGCCGGGGGCCAGGTGCGAGTCGGGCGCGACGCCGAACGCGGACAGCGCGGCGGTGCGGTCGCCAGCGCTGACCCTGGTGGTGGTGATGCCGAGGGGGGCGGCGCTGCGCACCCCCGGGACGGCCCGCCAGCGCAGCCACTGCTCCCGGGTGACGGTCGACTCGGTGAAGGAGAGCTTCTGCCCGTCGGCCGGAGCGGAGAACACCAGGTGGTCGGCGGGCAGGTCGGTGATGGCCGAGGTGCTGTCCCGGCCCAACCCGGCGGTCAGGCCGGACAGCAGGACGACCAGCAGCGTCATCAGCGTCACGACCGTTCCCATCAGGGCGAACCGGCCCTTGGCGAACCGCAGATCTCTCCACGCGACGAACACGAGCGCAGCAACCTTCCGTTGGTGGGCGGGGCCGCGGTGGCGGCCCGGCACCAACCCTCGCCCGATCCACGCCGGTCGGCATCGCGCTGCGGATCGTGCCGGTGGCGTCGAAGTGCGCACGTCAGGATCAACCCTTTGGTTGATGGCGGCGGCCGTGCACGCCCTAGCCTGGAGTCATCGTGAACCCGGAATCGCTCACCCGGCCGCTGCGCGTGCTGCGCGTCTGCCTGCACCTGCTGGTCGGGGGTCTGCTCGTGGTGGTCGCCGGACGTGCCCTGGCAGGGCAGGCCCCGCACCGCGCCGCCGTGCTCGCCGTGTCGGCGGCGCTGGCCGTCGGCTACGCCGTCGGTGCCGCGTTGCCGCCGGTCCGCCGGTCCCGTCGCGCGGCGGCGGCGTGGCTGGCGGCGCTGACCGTCGGGTGGCTGGTGCTGCTCGGCCTGACCCCGGACGGGGTGTGGCTCGCGTTCCCCCTGTTCCTGCTGCACCTGCACCTGCTGCCGGTCCGGTGGGGGATCGTCGCGGTGGCGGCGACGACGGCGGCGGCGGTGGGTGGCGTGGTCGCCCACCAGGGGGCCGTCACACCGGGCGTGGTGCTCGGGCCGGTCCTCGGCGCCGCCGTCTCCGTCGGCACGGTGCTGGGCTACCAGGCGTTGTACCGGGAGAGCGAACACCGCCGGCGGTTGATCGAGCAGCTGACCGCCACCCGCGGCGAGCTGGCCGCCGCCGAGCACGCCGCCGGCGTCCTGGCCGAACGCGAACGCCTGGCCCGCGAGATCCACGACACCCTCGCGCAGGGGCTGTCCAGCATCCAACTGCTGCTGCGCGCCGCCCAGCGGGCCCTGCCGGAGCGGGTGGACGTCGCCGGCGACCACGTCGAGCAGGCCCGCCGGACGGCGCAGGACAACCTGGTGGAGGCCCGTCGGTTCGTGCGTGCCCTGGCGCCGCCCGGGCTCGACGGCGGCTCGCTGCCGGCGGCGCTGCGGCGGCTGTGCGCCACGACCGCCGCCCGCTCTGGGCTGGCGGTGGACTGTGACCTCGACGGGACGGCGGTGCGCCTGCCGACTCCCCACGAGGTGGCGCTGCTGCGCATCGCCCAGTCCGCGTTGGCCAACGTCGTGCACCACGCCGGGGCGACCCGTGTCGAGGTGACGCTGCGATACCAAAAGGACGGCGTCGTCCTGGCCGTGGTCGACGACGGCAGTGGCTTCGACCCCGGCGCCGTCGCCGGTCGCGGTGACGGCGGGTTCGGGCTGGCGGCGATGCGGGCGCGGGCCGAGGAACTGGGTGGCACGCTGACCGTGGAGTCGACGCCCGGCCGGGGCACCGCGCTGACCGTCGCCTTCGCCCACCCGTACGACGGGGCACCGGTGGGCGCATGAGCGATCCGATCCGGCTGCTGCTGGCCGACGACCACCCGGTCGTCCGGGCCGGCCTGCGCGCCGTCCTCGCCACCGAACCCGACCTCGAGGTGGTCGCCGAGGCCGCCACCGCAGAGCAGGCCGTCGTGCTCGCCGAACCGGACCGGGTGGACGTGGTGCTGATGGACCTGCAGTTCGGTGCGGGCATGCACGGCGCCGAGGCCACCGCCGCCATCACCGCGCGCGCGGGCGGCCCGGTCGTGCTGGTGTTGACCACGTACGACACGGACGCCGACATCCTCGCCGCGGTCGAGGCCGGCGCGTCGGGGTATCTGCTCAAGGACGCCCCGCCCGAGGAGCTCGCCGCGGCGGTGCGCGCCGCCGCCGCCGGCAGGTCGGCTCTCGCCCCCGCGGTCGCCCACCGGCTGATGGACCGGATGCGTGCCCCGGGCACCGCGTTGAGCCGTCGCGAGACCGAGGTCCTCCAGCTCGTCGCCGACGGGCTGTCCAACCAGCAGATCAGCAGGCGGCTGCACGTCAGCCACGCCACCGTCAAGACGCACCTGGTCCACGTCTACGGCAAGCTCGGGGTCGACTCCCGTACCGCCGCCGTCGCCGCCGCCCGGGCCCGCGGGTTGATCCGCCGCTGACCGGCGGGCGACGTCGGGGGATGACAGGAGTCGCCGCCGCCGCGAGGATGACCGGGTGAGAAACGAGCCGATCGGGCTGGCGAGCGCGCTCGCCAGCTTCACCGAGCTGTGGAGCCCGCGCGTCGTCACCCGGGTCAACGACTACGACGTGCGGATCGCGAAGGTCGCCGGCGAGCACGTCTGGCACGCGCACGACGACACCGACGAGTTCTTCCTGGTGCTGGAGGGAGAGCTGCGCATCGCCCTGCGCGACGGCGACGGCGGCGCCGAGCGGGAGGTGGTGCTGCCCCGGGGCGCGGTGCACGTGGTGCCGCGCGGGGTGGAGCACCGCCCGTCGTCGCCGGGTGGCGCGTCGATCCTGATGTTCGAGCCGTCGGGCACCTCCAGCGTCGGGGACCGGCACGACCCGGTCCCCGACCACGTGGACGCCACGACGGGTCACCCGCTGTGACCGTTCACCGCGCGGCGGTCGCGAGGGCGCCGTCGCGCGGTGCCGTGGTGAGTCGTCGTACGCCGGGCACGGCGGCGGTGCCGGCGCAGGCGACGAGGACCAGCGCGCCGGCCGTGAGCAGCGGCATGCCCTCGCCCCAGGCCCGCGCCGCGATCGGCGCGAGGGCGTAACCCAGCGGCATCGCGCCGAGGGAGACCAGCCAGTCGTACGAGGTGACGCGGGCGAGGACGTGGGGCGGGAACTGCCCCTGCACGACGGTCTCCCACACGGGGTTGAGGTAGCCGAGGGCGGTCAGCGCGACGCCGTAGGCGACGACGACCAGCGGGGCGGGGGCGGCGACGGCGAGCAGGGCCAGCGGCGCGGCGTAGCTGGCGAGGCCGAGATTGGCCACCAGCACTGGGCGGCGGGGGCGGATCCGGGCGGCGAGCAGCGAGCCGACGAGCATGCCCACCGCGCCGGCCTGGAGCATCAGCACCCAGACGCCCTCGCCGCCGAGGCGTCCCACGGCGACCGCCGGGCCGAGGGTCGTCAGGACGGCGGCGGCGCCGTTCCAGACGCCGTGGCCGAGCAGGCTGGTCCAGAACCAGTCGCGGCTGCGGACCTCCCGCCAGCCGTGGGTCAGGTCGGCGAGGATGCTTCGTTTCGGCATCGGGACGTGGCGGACCCGGACGACCGCGAGCAGCAGCGCGCTGAGCGCGAACGTCGCGGCGTCGAGGACGAACGCCCAGCCGGGGCCGGCGGCCCAGATCAGCGCGCCCGCGAGGGCGGGCCCGGCGAGGCGGCTGGCATTGGCGGTGACGCCCATCAGCGCGTTGGCTTGTTGCCGTTGCGTCGCGTCGACGGTGCCGGCGACCAGGGGCGAGGCGGTGGGCAGGGCGAACGCGCCGGCGGCGCCGCCGGCGGCGGCGGCCACCGCGATCACGCCGAGCGACGCCTGGCCGAGGAGTTCGAGGCCGACGACGAGTTGCGCGAGGCAGCGTACGAGGTCGGCGAGGATCGCGACGCGGCGGGCGTCGAGTCGGTCGGCGAGCACGCCGCCGAGGGGCAGCAGGAGCAGGCGGGGCACCATCGCGCAGGCCAGCACGAGGGCGAGGGCACCGGTCGAGCCGGTCGCGCGGAGCACGGCCAGGGCCAGGGCGGCGGGCACGACGGCGTCGCCGACGGCGGAGACGGTGCGGCCGAGGAAGAGCAGCCGGAACGGGCGTACGCGGAGGGGATGAGTCACCGCACCACCATACTTCGACATCGAATCTTTCGACAACGAATATTTTGGCGGCGACATAGGGTGGGTCCATGACCGACCACGACCGCGTCGACCGCCACGTCGAGCGCTGGCTGCCGATCCTGCCGACCCTCGACCCCGACGTCGAAGGCGCGGTGACGCGGATGCAGTTCCTCACCCGGCACCTGCGCGAGGTCAAGGAGCGGACCCTCGTCGACCTGGACCTGCAGGGCCACGAGTACGACACCCTGCACGCCCTGGCCGGCCGAGGGGGCCGGGCCGCCCCGTCGGACCTGGCGCGTGACATGGCGATGGCTCCCGCCTCCGTCACCGCCCGCGTCGACGCGCTGGTCCGGCGCGGCTTCGTGCACCGGATCCCGTCCACCACCGACCGGCGGCGGGTCGACGTGGAGCTGACCGAGGCGGGCCGGGCCGCCTGGCGGGGGGCCATGGACGTCGGAGGCGCCGAGGAGCACCGGCTGCTGGCCGCCCTCGCCCCGGACGAGCGGCGACTGCTGTCCGACCTGCTGCGCCGGGTCGTGCTGCGCGCCGAGGCCCCGGGCGACTGACCAGCGGGCGGAAATGCCGTGGCGGCGGGCGTACGCCGGCTGGCAGGGTGACCGGCATGACAGCGCAGGCTCTGGCGGGAGCGCTCGCCGACGACGTACGACGGCGGGTCTTCGCGGCGATCGTGCTGGGCGGCGCCGACGCCCCGGCGGTGGCCGAGCGCACCGGGCTGCCCGCCCGGCAGGTGGTCACCGCGGTCCGGCGGCTCGTCGACGCCGGCCTGGTGGCCGACGACGACGGCGAGCTGCGGGTGGACGCCGACCGGCTGCGGGAGGCCGCCCGCACGCCGGCGGAGCCCCGACCGGCGGGGGAGCCCGCGGACCGGGTGCTGCGCACGTTCCTGCGCGACGGCGCCCTGGTCGGGTTGCCGGCGCAGCGCGGCCGGCGGCGGGTGCTGCTGGCGCACGTCGCGACGTCCTTCGAGCCAGGGGTGCGCTATCCGGAGCGGGCGGTGGACGAGGTGCTGCGGCGGTGGTGCGAGGGCGGGGGTTCCGACCACGTGACGCTGCGGCGGTACCTGGTCGACGAGCAGTTGCTGGCCCGGGAGCAGGGCGTCTACTGGCGCATCGGCGGCTGATCGTCCGCGCCGCGAACCGTCTGCCCCCGGACCACCCGCCGTGGCGGCGGATATTCCCTTGCCCGGCCCGTGATGATCGACGGGTGACGACGACAGACTGGACCGTGGCCCCGACCCGTCCCGACCACCCGGACGCGGCGGTCCTACTCGAGGCGTACTACGAGGAGATGGTCCGCCGCTACCACGGCCGGCCGGTCCGCCCGGGCGAGGTCGCGGCGGCGATGGCCGACGATCCGAGCCACGACCTGACCGCCCCCACCGGGTTCCTCCTCGTCGCCCACCGCGACGGACGCCCGGCCGCCTGCGCCGGGCTGCGGTTCCGGCCGGACTGGGCGGAGCTGACCCGGGTGTACGTGCGTCCCGCGCACCGCGGTCGCGGCGGTGGCGCGTTCCTGCTCGCCGCCGTCGAGGAACGGGCCCGCGCCGCCGGCGTCGCCCGGATCCGGCTGGACACCCGCAGCGACCTCGTCGAGGCCCGAGCCCTGTACGCCCGGCACGGCTACCGGGAGATCCCGGCGTACAACGACGGCGTCTACGCCGAGCACTGGTTCGAGAAGGTCCTCCAGTTGACGACGTCCGCGCCACGCGCTAAATAGAGAAGTGGCAAGTTGAGTCACCAGGACTCAACTTAGGACCTTCGGCCAGGAGAACCGAGGAGGCAGGACCATGTTGATGCGCACCGACCCGTTCCGTGAGATCGACCGGCTCACCGAGCAGTTCTTCGGCACCGCCGCGCGCCCCGCGGTCATGCCGCTGGACGCCTACCGCGACGGTGACTGGTTCTACGCGGCGTTCGACCTGCCCGGCGTCGACCCGGACAGCATCGACTGCACGGTGGAGCGCAACGTGCTGACCGTCCGCGCGCAACGGCACCGGCCCACCGGCGACACCGTCGAGCTCGTCGCCGCCGAACGCCCGATGGGCACCTTCACCCGGCGGCTGTTCCTCGGCGACACCCTCGACACCGACAAGCTCGAGGCCGGCTACGACAACGGGGTGCTGACCCTGCGGATCCCGGTGGCGGAGCGGGCCAAGCCCCGCCGCGTCACCATCACCGCCACCGCTGACGGCAACGGCCGCAAGCAGATCAACGCCTGAGCATCCGCCGGGGGCGGGGCGGCCGGCGCGCGCCGCCCCGCCCCCGCGTCACGACCCGGGACAGGCCGGGCGGCGCGCCGCGGGCGGATAGAGCGCGGCCAGGGCGTGCGCGGTGGCGGTGAGCCGGTCGCGCAGCTCGGCCGGCGCGAGCACCTCCACCTGCGCGCCGAGCTTGAGCAGCTCCACGTGGCCGTGCTTCACCGACTCGATCGGCACCGCCGTGTGCACCCAGCCGGCCGGGTCCGGCTCGGAGGCCGCCGCCCGCGCCGCCCGGCTCATCGCCGGCGGCAGGACGTGCGCCGCCAGCTCCAGCGCGGCCGTCGTCATCCGCACCCGGGCCTCGTCCCGGTACACGCCGCGCTCGTACCGGTCGGCGTGCTCCTGCCAGCAGCGGGCCAGGTCGAAGCCGTCCGGGCGGTCGAACCGTTCGTCGAGGACGGTCAGCGCCAGGACCGCCGCGACCCGGTAGGTGCGCACCTGCCCGTCCGCGTCGGCCACCAGGTACCAGCGGCCGGCCTTGAGTACCACACCCAGCGGGGCCAGCGTCCGGGTCACCTCCCGCGGGGCCTTCCACCGTCGGTAGCGCACCTCGACGCGCCGGTCCTCCCACACCGCCCGGGCCAGCTCGGCCAGGTGCGGCGTGGGTTCGGGCTCCCGGAACCAGGTGGGGGCGTCGAGGTGGAACCGCTGCCGGATCCGGCCGCCCCGGTCGGCCAGCTCCGCCGGCAGGGCGGCGCGCAGCTTCAGCTCGGCGGCGGCGAGCACCGACCCGAGGCCCAGCTCGGCGGCGGGGCCGGGCATGCCGGCCAGGGACAGCGCCTCCGCCTCGCCAGCGGTCAACCCGGTGAGGCGGGTGCGGTAGCCGTCGACCAGCCGGTAGCCGCCGGCGGGGCCGCGATCGGCGTAGACCGGCACCCCGGCGGCGCCGAGCGACTCCACGTCCCGGTAGACGGTGCGCACCGACACCTCCAGGGCCTCGGCCAGCTCCGGGGCTGTCATCCGACCCCGGGTCTGCAGGAGCAGCAGCAGGGAGACCAGCCGACTCGCGCGCACCGCCCGACCGTACCGCCCCCGGGCGGCGGCAGACCGGTCGCCGGGGGCGGTCGAGCCGTGGCGGGGCACCCTCGTGATGGCCATGCAACGGCGCCTGGCTCGCCGAGGCGGTCGGCTTCCGCCGGCGCTGGTGGATGGTCGACGAGCCGGCGGCGGTGCCGATCACGTATGGCGCGCCTCCTCCCGTTTGCCAGCCGGAGCTGGGAACCTTTTTCACATGCTGTCCCCGAACGTCCCGGCGCGGTCCCGCCAGTCGCCCCCGCCGGCCCTGCCCGTCGGGCCCACCGACTTCACCGAGGCGTGGCTGCGCAACCGGCGGCTGTCCGAGCACACCCGCGACGCGTACCGGCGGGACGTCGCCGGGTGGCTCGCCTGGTGCGCCGCCCGTGAGCTGGACCCGCTGCACGCGAACTTCCTGCACGTCAACGAGTACGCCCGGGGGTTGGAGGCGACGCTGGCCGCGCGCAGCGGCAAGCCGCTCACCCCGGCCACGGTCGCCCGCCGGCTCTCGGCCCTGTCGAGCTGGTACGACTTCCTGGTCAAGCTGCGGGCCGTGGACGCCAACCCGGTCGCCGGCGCCGATCGGCCCCGCATCGACCGGGACCACTCGGCAACGGTGGGGCTCAGCCCGGAGGAGGTGGACGCGCTGCTCACCGCCGCCGAGGCCGACACGGGGCCGACCGCCGCCCGCAACCGTGCCGCGATCGCGCTGCTGGCCGACCTCGGGCTGCGCGTCGGGGAGCTGGTCTCGCTCGACCTGACCGACCTCGGCGCCGAGCGGGGCCACCGCAGCGTCCGGTTCGTCGGCAAGGGCGGCAAGTCCCGCCGCCGCGCCCTGACCCCCGGCACCGCGTACGCGGTCGACGCGTACCTGGCCCAGCGGGCTGCCGCCCAGGGCGTGGCGGTGCACGAGCTGACCGGCCCGCTGCTGGTCACCGCGACCGGTGCCCGGCTGGACCGGCACGCCGTGTTCCGGCTGGTGCGCCGGCTGGCCCGGGCGGCCGGCATCGCGGCCTGGGCGAAGCTGTCGCCGCACTCGCTGCGGCACGCCTTCGCCACCACCGCCCGGGCCGAGGGGGTCCCGCTGGAGGACGTGCAGGACGCGATGGGCCACGCCGACCCGCGCACCACCCGCCGCTACGACCGGGACCGGCACAACCTCGACCGCGACCCCGCGTACGCCATCTGGGCGGCCCGGGCCCGTCGCCGCGGCTGACACCGACGTCTGCGCGCCCGGTGGTGCCGCGCGGCGTTTCCTTCGCGCGCCGCACCACCGGGCGCCTGCCGTGGGCCGCAGTCGGACGAGGGCACGGAAGGCCCGGCCGCCCTGCGGGTGGCCGCCGCCTGGACTGGGTCAGCCCTGCGGGCGGGGGCAGATGCAGAACGGCTGCCCGGCCGGGTCGGTCAGCACCACCCACCGGTCGCCGCCGGGCTGGAAGTCCGGCTTCGTGGCACCGGCGGCGACGAACTCCTTCTCGGCCTGCGCGAGGTCGTCGACGTACAGGTCGAGGTGGTAGCGCTTGCCGGCGTCCTCGTCCGGCCAGGACGGCGGCCGGTACCCCTCGACCAGGCCGAAGCCCACGGCCACGCCCCCGGCGGTGACCATCGCGTACTCCGGCTGGCTGTGGGTGATCTCCCCACCGAGGACGCGCTGCCAGAACGCGGCGTGGGCGACGGGGTCGGGGCTGTCGAGGTTGACCATGGCGAGGTCGGCGGTGACTGTCATGCCCGACAGTCTGCCGCGCGTACCTGACATCCACTGTCAGGTACGCGCCCACCTCGCGGCGGTCTACGGGTCCGCGAGGGCGAGCAGGCGGCTCAGCGCGCCGATGCCCTCCTGGGTTCCGGCCGCGACCAGCACGTCGCCGTGGGCGAGGACGTGCCGGTCCCCGGGTGCCGTGATCGTCCGGCCCGCGCGGAGCACGGCGATGACGGTCACACCGCCGGTACGCGCGACGGCCTCGGCCAGGGGCCGGCCGTCGTAGGGCGACGCGGCCGTGACCGGCAGCTCGGCGACGCTGATCGCCTTGGGGTGCCGCTCCAGGTGCGTGACGTGGTCGACGGTGGCGACCGGGTGCAGCAGCTCGGCCACCTCCTGCGCCTCCGCGGGGCTGAGCGACAGCGACCGCTCGACGGTGTCCGGATCGCCGGGCGCGTACAGGACGAGGTCGCGTCGCCCGCCGCGGTGGCAGATGACCCCGAGCAACCGCCCCTCGCGGGTGTGCACGGTGTAGCCGACGCCGATGCCGGGCAGCGGGACACGTTCGATCTGCATCATTGCCTCCTGTCCTGGGACGGTGCGGTGTGCGCCTGGCCGGTCTCGCCGAACCAGGTGGCCAGCCGCCCGGCGCGCGCGACGGCCCGCAGGCGCCGTTCGGTGGCGTCGCGTACGGGTGGGGTGGTGAGCACGACGAGCTGGTCCCCGACGCGTAGCCGGGTGTGGTGGTCGGGCACGAAGGTGTCGTCGCCGCGGACGACGAGGGTGGTCGCGGCGGGCGGCGGCAGCCGCAGCTCGGGCAGGTAGACGCCGTGCAGGCGGGAGCCGGCCTCGACGGTGACGTGGATGAGGTCGGCGTCCATGGCGTCCAGCGGCGCCAGCTCGATCTGCAGGTCGGGCCCGACGTCGCGCGACGCGAGGCGGAGCCGGCGCGCCAGCCAGGGCAGCGTGGGCGCCTGGATGACCGTGAACACCACGACGAGCACGAAGACGATGTTGAAGACCTGCTCGCTGCCCGGAGTTCCCGCGACGACCGGAATGGTGGCCAGCACGATCGGCACGGCGCCGCGGAGCCCGGCCCACGACAGGAAGGCCTGTTCGCGCAGGGGGATGCGGAACGCGGCCAGCGAAACCAGCACGGACGCGGGCCGGGCGAGCAGCAGCAGGGCCGTGCCGACCACGATCGCGGGGACGATCGCGGCGGGCAGCTCGCTGGGCGTGGCCAGCAGGCCGAGCATCACGAACAGGCCGATCTGGGCGATCCAGCCCAGTCCCTCGGCGACCGAGTGGGTAGCTCGCCGGTGTGCCAGGCCGGCGTTGCCGAGCACCAGCCCCGCCAGGTAGGCGGCGAGGAACCCGCTGGTCTGGGTCAGGCCGGCGACCGCGAACGCCAGCACTCCGCAGGCGACCGTCGCGATGGGGTACAGGCCGGAGGTCGGCAGGGTCAGCCGCCGCAGCAGCCACACGCCGGCCGCCCCGGTCACCACGCCGATCGCGCCGCCGGCGACCAGCTGGTAGGCCATCGTGCCGATCAGCGGCAGGGGGGCGACGGTGTCGAGGGTGGCGGCGCTGAAGGTGAGCACCAGGATCAGCGTCGGGGCGTCGTTGAGCCCCGATTCGGCCTCCACCAGGCTTGTCAGTCGTCGGGGCAGCGGCACCGACCGCAGGACGGAGAACACCGCCGCCGCGTCGGTGGACGACACGATCGCCCCCAGCAGCAGCGCCATCCGCCAGTCGACGTCCAGCAGCAGGTACGCCGCCCCCGCGGTGACCGCGACGCTGACGAACACGCCGACGGTGGCCAGCACCGACGCGGGCGCCAGCACGCCGCGTACGTCGCTGAACCTGGTGGTCAGGCCGCCCTCCACCAGGATGACCGCCAGCGCCGCCAGGCCCAGGGCCTGCGCCAGGGCCGCGTCGTCGAAGGGGAAGCCGGCGACGTCCTGGCCCAGCAGCAGGCCGACGCCGAGGTACGCCAGCAGGACCGGCATGCCCAGCCGGGTGGCCAGCCGGGCCGCGCCGACGCTGGCCAGGACCACGCCGGTGCCGACGGCCAGCGTCACGTACAGCTCGCCGAGGTTCACGTCGACCCCCTCGCGCCCGCCCCGGGCGCGTCGTCGCGACCGCCCGGGGGGCCGGCTACGCGGCGAAGTAGCGCAGCCACACGTAACCCCAGGCGATCACCGTGGTCAGCACCGTGGTGACGATGCCGTACCGGGTGAACTGCCAGAAGCTGATCGGCTCGCCGGCGCGGGCCGCGATGCCCAGCACGACGATGTTGGCGCTGGCCGCCACGGCCGTGCCGTTGCCGCCCAGGTCGGCGCCGAGGGCGAAGGACCACCACAGCGCCTCGCCGGTGACGGGATCCGGGGCGCCGGCGACGAGGTTCTCCACGATCGGCGCCATGGTCGCCGTGTAGGGGATGTTGTCGAAGAACGCGCCGAGCACCGCCGAGCCGAAGATCAGGCCGGTGGCCGCCGTGAGGTAGTTGTCGCCGACGGCGTCGCTGGCCCATTCCCCGATCAGCCCGATCACCCCCGTCTCGGTGAGGCCGGCGACCATCACGAACAGCCCGGTGAAGAAGACCAGCGTCGGCCACTCGACCTCGGCGAGGTAGGCCGACGTGTCCGCCCGGGTCACCAGGACCATCAGCCCGGCGCCGAGCAGCGCGACGACGGCCACGTCGACGTGGATCACCGTGTGCAGCATGAACCCGGCCATCACCAGGCCGAGCACGACCAGGCAGCGGACCAGCATCCTCGGGTCGGTGATGGCGGCGCGGGCGTCCATGTCACGTACGGCCTCGAACCGTTCGGGGTGGTGCACGAACGAGCGGCGGAACATGACCCGCGCCAGCACCAGGAACGCGAGGAACATCAGCAGCGTGACCGGCGCCATGTGCACCAGGAAGTCGTTGAAGCTCAGCCCGGCCCGGCTACCGATGATGATGTTGGGCGGGTCGCCGATCAGGGTCGCGGCGCCGGCGATGTTGGAGGCGAGCACCTCGGCGATCAGGTACGGCGCGGCGGGGACGCCCAGCCGGCGGCACACCGAGATGGTGATCGGGGCGACCAGCATGACGGTGGTGACGTTGTCCAGGAACGGCGACAGGGCGGCGGTGATCGCCATGAGCAGCACCATCAGCCGGTACGGGCGCCCCCGCGAGCGCTGTGCCGCCCAGATCGCCAGGAACTCGAACACCCCGGTCTGTTTGATCACCCCGACGATGATCATCATGCCGAGGAGCAGGAAGATGACGTCCCAGTCGATGCCGGCGTGCTGCTCGTAGAACACGTGCGACCCGGGCACGAGCCCGAGCAGGGCCATCAGGCCGGCGGCGCCCAGCACCACCGCGACCCGGTTGATCTTCTCTGTGGCGATGAACACGAACGCGACCACGAAGATGGCGGTCGCGGCCAGGGCGGGCCAGACGCTCACGGGCGCCCGCCCGGCGGGCCGTTCTCCGTGCTGGTGGGCCGGTGCCCACAGGCGAGGATCGCGGCTTCCGGTGGCACGGGTGCTGACAGCACCAGGTGACGGTTCACGGGGTCCTCCCAGGAGGGGTTCGGCGCAACGGGGCAGCGCACCGGCAGGCGGTGCGTCCGGGTGCGCAGGAGTGGGGCCCGGGCGTCCGGGCCTGTCTTCATGGTCATTCGCCCGGTGCGGGCCGACATCGGGGCTGACACCCATTTGCCGCCGTCGCCCCGCCGGCGGCCCCGCCCGGCGCACGTCGCGGCAGGTCGCGGCGGCTAAATGGGTGCGGGCACGCATTTACACCACGCGCGCCGCCGGGCAGGCTGGATCATGAAGAGGGGACCGCTGCGGAGCGTGACCGCCCGCCGGCCTGCGAACAATTTGCCGATGTCGGCGCGGGCCGGCGGGGCACCAGGACCGGGGAGGGGAGGCGTCGTCGTGTCGCTGTTCTGGCGGATCTTCCTGCTCAACGCGGCGGTGCTCGTGACCGCCACGTTGCTGCTGCTCGGCCCGGTCACGGTCTCCACCCCGGTGCTGCTCACCGAGGCCGTCGTCCTGGCCGTGGGCCTCGCCGCGATGCTGGTCGCCAACGCCGCGCTGCTGCGGGTCGGCCTGGCGCCGCTGCGCCGCCTGACCCGGGCCATGACCACCATCGACCTGCTCCAGCCCGAGCCGCGCCCGGTCCCGGCCGGGCAGGCCGGCATCGCGGAGCTGATCCGCGCCTTCAACGCCATGATCGACCGTCTGGAGGCGGAACGGGCGACCAGCGCGGCCGCCGCCCTGTCCGCCCAGGAGGCCGAGCGCCGCCGTATCGCCCAGGAGCTGCACGACGAGGTCGGCCAGACGCTGACCGCGGTCCTGCTCGAACTGAAACAGGTCGCCCGCCACGCGCCCGACCCGGTTCGCGCGCAGCTCGCCCAGGTGCAGGAGACCACCCGCGACAGCCTCGACGAGATCCGCCGCATCGCCCGCCGGCTACGCCCCGGGGTGCTGGAGGAACTCGGCCTGATCAGCGCCCTGAAGGCGCTCGTGACGGAGGTCACCGGGCACACCGAGCTGGCCGTGCGCCTGCACCTCGGCGCGGACCTGCCGGCCCTCGACGGCGAGGCCGAACTGGTGATCTACCGGGTCGCCCAGGAGGCCCTCACCAACACCGTCCGGCACGCCAGGGCCACCACCGTCGAGGTGTCCCTGGCCGCTCAGCCGGACCACGTGCAGCTGCGGATCCGCGACGACGGCCGGGGCATCGGCGACGCGGCCGAGGGCGCCGGCATCCGCGGTATGCGCGAGCGGGCCCTGCTCATCGGCGCCCCGCTCGCCGTGACCCCCGGCCCGGCCGGCGGCACCGAGGTGCGGCTGCGGGTGCCGCTGACCGACCGGGACGGCCGGCCGTGACGACCCGCATCCTGCTCGCCGACGACCACGCCCTGGTGCGCCGGGGGGTCCGGCTCATCCTCGACAGCGAACCGGACCTGACGGTCGTGGCCGAGGCCGGCGACGGCGCGGAGGCCGTCGCCCTGGCCCAGGCCGAGCGCCCCGACCTGGCCATCCTCGACATCGCCATGCCCCGGATGACCGGCCTGCAGGCGGCCCGGGAGCTGTCCCGGCAGCAGCCGGACCTGCGCATCCTCATCCTGACCATGTACGACAACGAGCAGTACTTCTTCGAGGCCCTCAAGGTCGGCGCCAACGGCTACGTGCTCAAGTCCGTCGCCGACCGTGACCTGGTGGAGGCCTGCCGCGCCGCCGTACGCGACGAGCCGTTCCTCTATCCCGGCGCGATCAACGCCCTCATCCGCACCTATCTGGAACGCACCGCCCGGGGCGAGAGCCTGCCGGCGCGGGCCATCACCGAACGGGAGGAGGAGATCCTCAAGCTCGTCGCCGAGGGCCACTCGTCGAAGGAGATCGCCCGCCTGCTGTTCATCAGCGTCAAGACCGTCGAACGGCACCGGGCCAACCTGCTGCAGAAGCTCGGCCTCCGGGACCGGCTCGAGTTGACCCGCTACGCCATCCGGGCTGGCCTCATCGAGCCGTGAGGCGGCCCGGCGGAGCGGGCCCTTCCGGGTGGGCGCGTCGGCGGGCACGCGCCGACGGTGGGCGCGTCGGCGGGCTCGCGGGGCACGCGCCGACGGAGGGACGACGGGGCGCCCGTCCGGGCCGGGCCGGCTTTTCCTGCGGGCGGCCCCACCGGTTCTCTACGGTCGACGGGTGGGCGCTGAGCAGCCGTGGAGCCGGCCGGCCCGGCGGCGCCGCCCGATGCGCACCGGGCTGGTGTTCGCGGGCGTCGCCGTGCTGCTGTGCTGCGTCGGGGTGGCCGGGCTGGGCGCCTGGAACGTGCAGGTGGTCACGCAGGCCAGTGGTCCGGTGCGGGAGACCGCCGACGGGTTCCTGCGCTCCGTCGCCGCGGGCGACACCGACGGCGCGTACGACCGGCTCTGCGCCGACGCGCGCTCCCGGTGGAGCCCGATCGGGTTCACCAGTTGGCTGCGCACGCCGCCGGTGGTCAGCGGCTACGAGATCCTCGACGTGTCGGTGGCGACGCGCGGCGGCCGCCCGCAGGGCACGGTGACGGTGCGGCTGACCCGCGACAGCGGGCTGACCGAGGAGCGGAAGCTGTCGGTGGTGCGGGAGGGCGGCGACTGGCGGGTGTGCGGCGACCCGTACTGACGGGTCAGCGGCGCGGGCCGAGTTCGCCGGCCCGGTAGTGCCGCCGGCACAGCACCTGGTAGCGCACCTCGGCGCTGTCCACCGTGTCGCCGATGACGACCTGTTCGCCCTCGCGGACGACCCGCCCGCCGACCACCCGGGCGTTGAGCAGCCCTTCCCGGCCGCACCAGCAGAGCACCTCGACCTGGATGCGGGCCACCTCGTCGGCGAGTTCGAACAGCCGTTGCGCGGCCGGGAACAGGCAGGATCGGAAGTCGGTGGCCAGCCCGAACGCGTACACGTCGACGTCGTAGCTGTCGACCAGCTCGGCCATCTGCTCGATGTGCTCCAGGTTGTAGAAGGAGGCCTCGTCGCAGATGAGGTAGTCGACGCGGACCCCCTCGGCCCACGTGTCGCGCACCAGCGTGCGCAGGTCGAGGCCGTCGGTGACCTCGACGGCCTCGTGGGCCAGCCCGATGCGGGTGGTGACCTGCGGGCCCAACGAGCGGTCGATGCGGGTGGTGACCAGGCCACGGCGGCCCTGCCGGGCGTGGTTGTGGTTCATCTGCAACGCCATCGTGGACTTGCCGCAGTCCATCGGCCCCCAGAAGAACTTCAACGCCGCGGCGTGCAGCGGACGCCCGTCCACGCCCCGCGCCGCGGCGCACCCGGCGGGGGAGTCGTCGGGGCCCAGCGGCGGGCGCGCCAGACAGGTCGGGGCGGCGGCGTGGTCGGTCACGGTCGGGCAGCCTAGCTGATCGACGTCCCCCGATCAGGTTGGTGCGGTCCGCGCTGCCTCACAGCACCCGGGGCGGGGTGTTGCCGGCGGCGACGATCGCGCGGCGGATCGGCACGGCCAGCAGCAGCAGGAACCCGACGACGAAGAAGATGAGCAGGGAGACCAGGCCCACCCGGTACGAGGACGTCAGCTGGAACACCAGGCCGAAGGCCAGCGGGCCGAGCCAACTCGTGCCCTTGTCGCTGATCTCGTAGAAGCCGTAGTACTCGCCCTCCTTGCCGGCGGGGATGAGCTGGCTGAACAGCGACCGGCTCAGCGCCTGGCTGCCGCCGAGCACCAGGCCGATGGCCGCGCCGAGAACCATGAACGGCAGCGGCGCCTCGGCGGGCAGCCGGAACGCGCCGAGGATCACCCCGGTCCACAGCACCAGGCTGATCAGGACGGTCTTCCAGGCGCCGATGCGCGTGGCGAGCGCGCCGAGCAGCAGCGCGCCGCCGAAGGCGAGGAACTGCACCAGCAGGATGGTCACGATCAGGGTGCTCTGGCCGAGCTTCAGCTCCTCGGTGCCGTACTGGCTGGCCAGGGCGATGACGGTCTGGATGCCGTCGTTGTAGATCAGGAACGCGAGCAGGAAGAACAGCGTCAGCGGGTACGCCTTGATCTCCCGCAGGGTGCGGCCGAGCTGCCGGAACCCGTCGGTGACCGGGTTGCCGCCGGCCAGCGCGGCGGCGGTGGGGTGTTCGCGCAGCCAGCGCAGCGGAACCAGGGTGAACGCCGCCCACCACAGCCCGGCGGACACGATCGACCAGCGGGCCAGGTCGAGGGTGCGCTGGTGGTTGCCCTCCTCGCCGAGCATGCTGACCGCGACCAGGTTGAGTGCCAGCAGCAGGCCGCCGCCGAGGTAGCCGAGGGCCCAGCCGCGGCTGGAGATGCCGTCACGGTCGTCGGGGCCGCCGAGCTGCGGCAGGAACGAGTTGTAGACCACGACGCCGGCGCCGAAGGCGATGTTGGCGACGAGGAACAGCAGCCCGCCGAGCAGGTACCGGTCGCCGGTGACGAAGAGCATGCCGACGGTGGCGCCGGCGCCGGTGAAGGCCGCCGCGGCGAGCAACCGCTTCTTGTGCGCCGACCGGTCGGCGACCGCCCCGATGACGGGCAGCACGAACACGGTGAGGAACACCGACAACGACACCAGGTACGGGAAGTACGAGCCGGCGGCGACCTTGATGCCCAGCGGGTACACGTACCCGGTGCAGGTGTCGGCGCCGAGTTCGCAGCCGGCGGCCAGTTCGGTGACGGTGGTCAGGAACGGGCCGAGGAACACGGTGATCACCGTGGTGGAGAAGGCGGACATCGCCCAGTCGTAGAAGTACCAGCCGGTGCGTTCGCGGCGGGTGCTCGCCGGGGCGGGGGTGTCGCCGACCGTGGGGGTGGCGGTCTCGGCCATCGGGGGTCCTTCGGCGCTCAGGCGGCCCAGTGGCCGCGGCTGCGGTAGACGTCGCGCAGCACGCCGACGTGATCGGTCATGATGCCATCCACACCAAGATCAAGTAACTCGTGCATCTCGGCAGGTTCGTCGATCGTCCAAACGTGCACCTGCAGGCCGAGTCGGTGGGCGTAGCGCAGGAACCGGCGGTCCACCACACGCACCCGCCCGTAGCGCACCGGCACCTGGGCGGCGACGACCGACGGGGGCAGCCGCAGCGCCCGGCCGGTCAGCGAGGCCATCCGCAGCCGGGCCACCCCGCGCATGCCGAGGCTGGTGGCGATCCGGCCCCCGGTGCTGGCGCGCAGCCGGGCCAGCCGGGCGTCGCTGAACGAGGCGAGCAGCACCCGGTCGCCGGCGTTGGCGCGCCCGACCGTGGCCACGGTCGGGTCGACGCCGCCGTCGGCCTTGACGTCGATGTTGAACCGGACCCCGGGCCAGGCGTCGAGGACCTCGTCGAGGCGGGGCACCACGGCGGCGCCGCCGACGCGTACCGAGGCCAGGTCCGCCCAGCGCAGGTCGGCGATGCGCCCCGGCTCGCCGGTGACCCGCGTCAGGGTGGCGTCGTGGAAGACCACCGCCACGCCGTCGGCGGTGCCGTGCACGTCGGTCTCCACGTACCGGTAGCCGAGCCCGATCGCGCGGGCGAACGCCGCGGCGGTGTTCTCGTCGCCCTCGGCGGCGCCGCCGCGGTGGGCGAAGGCCAGCGGCGCGGGGGCGTCGAGGTAGGGGTGACGGGTCAGCACGCGACGCAGTATGCCGGTCTCCGGTTGCCGCGCGGCGACCAGCCCGTGACCGTTGATCGCCGGTGCGGACCGCTTTCCGGGGCGGCCGCCGCGCAAGCCCACGGGCGTGCGCCGAACCCACGGTCGCGCCGGTCGTTCGCTCACAGGCTGTCACGCCGCATGGATTACTCAGTGTGCGGGGGCGTCAGGTCCGGGCGGGTGCCGGTTCTGCCCCTTTGCTCTGCAGCCCTATGCGCACCACCCCGTTGGCCTGCGGGTTCTCCCCGGGGCTTGGCGCTGGCCGCTGTCCACGGGTCTCACTCTCGGTGGCCGGTGCGTCGATGGGTGCAGAGCAAAGGGGCCGACAGGGGTCCTCCAGTGGGAGTGACCGCCTGTGCGCTGAGTGACGATTCGGGTGGCAGGACAGGTTCGCACGACAAGGCGGCCGCCGCGTGGGGTGGCGGGCGGCGCGCGGCGCGCGCTCCGGGCGCGCTCCGGCTGCGGCCGGGACGAGACTCGGGTTCAGGACGTCGGGCGGCGGCGGTGCGAGCGGCTGGTGTCGGCGGGGCGGCCGGGGTCGACGTGGCGGGGCCGGTCGGGCTCGTCGGGCCGCAGCGGGACGAGGCCGTCGGTGATGGCGTCGATGATCCGGTCGGTGGCGTGCCGGGCCGCGCCGGGCGTGACGGGCGTGACGTCGCCCAGGTTGACCGGGTCACCGAAGTGCACCCGGACCACGGGGCGCCGCCACATCGCGCGGGCGACGCCGCGCAGCAGACCCTTCGGGGCGCGGTAGGGCACCACCTCGTGCGACCCCCACTGGGCGACCGGGATCACCGGCGCGGCGCAGGCCAGGGCGAGGCGGGCCGTGCCGGTCTTGCCGCGTTCGGGCCACATGCCGGGGTCCAGGCCGATGCGGCCCTCGGGGTAGACCAGGATCACCGAGCCGCCGGCGACGGCCGCGGCGGCGTCGTCGAGGGCCCGGTGTACGGCGCTGGTGCCCCGGTCGACGCGGATGTGCCCGGCGCGGCGCATCGCGGTGCCGATGACGGGGGTGCGGAACAGCCCGCCGGTGGCCATGATCCGGGGGGCGACGCCCCGGGCCCGGCAGGCGGCGGCGAGAACGACCGGGTCGAACGGGCTGATGTGGTTGGCGGCCAGGATCAGCGGGCCCCGGCGCAGCGTCTCGGGTATGTCCCCGCTGACCTCGAGGCGGGCCACGAGCGCGACGACGGCGCGGGCGAGCAGTTGCGCGGCGCGCCAGATCAGCGGGGGCTGCCACGTCGGGTGGGCGGTGTCCATCAGCCGGCAATGGTCGCACGCGCGGGCCGGGTGGTGGGGGCGGGGGAGTCGGTTCGGCCCCGACGGCGCGGCGACCGTCGGGGCCGTTCGGCAGAGGTGATCAGGGTCATTGGTCCCGGGTCGGTTAGGGACCCCCGCCCCTGCCCATTCGTCTACGACGAGAAGTAGTATTTACTACGTCTCGTAGTATGCACAGCTGGGGGTTTCTGGTGGACGCGTTGGACGTCGCCCGCTGGCAGTTCGGTGTCACCACCGTCTACCACTTTCTCTTCGTACCGCTGACCATCGGCCTGTCCGTGCTGGTGGCGATCCTGCAGACGATGTGGCACCGCACCGGCGACGAGAAGTACCTGAAGCTCACCAAGTTCTACGGCAAGCTCTTCCTGATCAACTTCGCCATGGGCGTGGTCACCGGCATCGTGCAGGAGTTCCAGTTCGGCATGAACTGGAGCGACTACTCCCGCTTCGTCGGCGACATCTTCGGCGCGCCGCTCGCCATCGAGGCGCTGGTCGCGTTCTTCCTGGAGTCGACCTTCATCGGCCTGTGGATCTTCGGCTGGGACCGGCTGCCCAAGCGGCTGCACCTGGCCGCCATCTGGGCCGCCGCGATCGGCAGCAACCTCAGCGCGTACTTCATCCTCGCGGCGAACTCGTTCATGCAGAACCCGGTCGGCTACCGGATCAACCCCGACACCGGCCGCGCCGAACTGACCGACTTCATGGCGGTGCTGACCAACAAGGTCGCCCTGGTCACCTTCCCGCACACCATCGCCGGCGCGTTCCTGGTCGCCGGCTCACTGCTGGTCGCGGTCGCGCTGTGGCACCTGATCCGCAACCGCGACTCGGCCGACACCCCGGCCTACCGGTTCGCCGCCAAGTTCGGCTCCTGGGTCACCCTGGTCGCCACCGCCGGCGTGATCATCACCGGCGACATCCAGGGCAAGATCATGACCGAGGTGCAGCCGATGAAGATGGCCGCCGCCGAAGGGCTCTACACCACCGAGTCGCCCGCCTCGTTCTCCGTGCTCACCGTCGGCAGCCTCGACGGCAGCCGCGAGCTGTTCGCCCTCAAGATCCCGTACCTGCTGTCGTTCCTCGGCACCGGCGACCCCAACGGCACCGTCCAGGGCATCAACGACCTGCAGGCCCAGTACGCCACCCAGTACGGCGCCGGCAACTACGCCCCGATCATCCCGGTCACCTACTGGAGCTTCCGCTTCATGATCGCCTTCGGGTTGGCCGCCGCCGCCATCGCGCTGCTGGTGCTCTGGAGCCAGCGCAAGGGCCGCACCCCGGCCAGCAGGTGGCTGCTGCGCGCCGGCCTGGCCATGCCGCTGCTGCCCCTCGCGGCGAACTCCTTCGGCTGGATCTTCACCGAGATGGGCCGCCAGCCGTGGATCGTGTTCGGCGAGATGCTCACCCGCGACGGCGTGTCCCGCAGCGTGTCGATGACCGAGGTGCTCACCTCGTTCACCGCCTTCACCCTGATCTACGCCGCCCTCGCCGTGATCGAGGTCAAGCTGCTGCTGCGCTACGCCAGGGCCGGCGTGCCCGACCTCACCCCGGATCCCCAGATCGACGACAGCCACGACGACGCCGAGCGCCCGCTCGCCTTCGCCTACTGATCACCGGAGCCCACCGTGGAACTCACCACCATCTGGTTTCTGCTCGTCGCGGTCCTGTTCACCGGGTACTTCATCCTGGAGGGCTTCGACTTCGGCGTCGGCATGCTGCTGCCCGTGCTCGGCCGCAACGACCGGGAACGCCGCGTCCTGATCAACACCATCGGCCCGGTCTGGGACGGCAACGAGGTGTGGCTGATCACCGCTGGCGGCGCGATGTTCGCCGCCTTCCCCGAGTGGTACGCCACCCTGTTCTCCGGCTTCTACCTGCCGCTGCTGCTGATCCTGCTGGCCCTGATCGCCCGCGGCGTCGCCTTCGAGTACCGCCACAAGCGCTCCGAGGCGTCCTGGAAGCGGCGCTGGGACACGGCGATCTTCGTCGGCTCGCTCGTGCCGGCGGTGCTGTGGGGCGTGGCGTTCGCCAACATCCTGCGCGGCGTGCCGCTGGACGCCGACCACGAGTACGTCGGCGGCCTGCTCGACCTGCTCAACCCGTACGCCCTGCTCGGCGGCGTGACCACCGCGGCGCTGTTCCTCACCCACGGCGCGGTGTTCCTCGCGCTGAAGACCGTGGGCGACATCCGCGAGCGTGCCGGCGCGCTCGCGGTGCGCCTGGGCGTGGCCACCGCGGTGCTCGCCGTGGCGTTCCTGGCCTGGACGCTGACCATCCGCTCCAGCACGGCCGCCGTCGTGTTCGCCGTCGGCGCGGCGCTGGCCCTGCTCGGCGGTCTCGCCGCCGCCCGGGCACGCCGGGAGGGCTGGGCGTTCACCGGCACCGCCGTGGCGATCGGCCTGGCCGTGGCGACGCTGTTCGCGGCGCTGTTCCCGAACGTGCTGCCGTCCACCCTGGACGGGGCGGGGACGTTGACCGCCACCAACGCCGCCTCCACCCCCTACACCCTGAAGATCATGACCTGGGTGGCGGTGGTGTTCACCCCGATCGTGCTGGCCTACCAGGGCTGGACGTACTGGGTGTTCCGCAAGCGCATCGGAGTGGCCCACATCCCGCAGCACTGACCCGGCCCGGGACTAGGGTGAGGTGATGACCGGCGACGCGTGGACCAACCTGTTCGGCAGCGCGACGCCGGTCGTCGCCGCCCCGCTCGCCGGGGGCGCCACCACCTGCGCCCTGGTCCGCGCCGTCGCCGCGGCCGGCGGCTTCGCCTTCCTCGCCGCCGGCTACAAGACCCCCGAGGCGGTCGCCGCCGAGCTGGCCGAGCTGCGCGCCACCGGGACGCCGCACGGGGTGAACCTGTTCGTGCCCGGTGCCCGCGACATCGACGAGACCACCTTCCGCCGGTACGCCCACCAGATCGCCGCCGAGGGCGCACCGTACGGGCTCGACCTGGCCGGCGCGCCGCTGGTGCACGACGACGACCACTGGCCGGACAAGATCGACCTGCTGCTGGCTGCCCCGGTGCCGGTGGTCAGCTTCACCTTCGGTCTGCCCGACCCGGCGGCGGTGACCGCGCTGCGCCGCGCCGGCACCCGGGTGCTGGTCACGGTGACCTCGGTGGACGAGGCGCTCGCCGCACGCGAGCTGGGCGTCGACGGCCTGGTGGCCCAGGGCACCGAGGCCGGCGGGCACAGCGGCACCCACACCCCGCACCGGCCGGCCCCGCCGACCTCGACCCGCCCCCTGGTCCACGACGTGCTCCGGGCCACCGGGCTGCCGGTGGTGGCCGCCGGCGGCGTCGCCGGCCCCGACGACGTCCGTGACCTGGTCGCCGCCGGTGCCACCGCGGTGGCCGTCGGAACGTTGCTGCTACGCACCGACGAGAGCGGGGCCAGCCGCACCCATCGCGACGCCCTGGCCGACCCGGCCCGCACCGGCACCGTGCTCACCCGCGCCTTCACCGGCCGGCCGGCGCGCGGGCTGCGCAACGCCTTCATCGACCGGTACGAGCCCGTCGCGCCGCTCGGCTATCCGGAGCTGCACCACCTGACCCGGGGCATGCGCGCGGCGGCGGCCGCGGCCGGGCACGCGGACCGGGTGCACCTGTGGGCCGGCACCGGCTACCGGCACGCCACCACCGGCCCCGCCGCCGCCGTGGTCGAGCGGCTGACCGCGACGCTCTGACCGGGCGCCGGCCGGGCCGACGGCGCCACCGCCACCCGCCCCGCCGGCGCCCGCCGCTCAGTGGGCCTCGCGCAACTCCGCCAGCCGCGCCTCGATCTCGGCCAGCTCCGCGCGCAGCTTCTCCGCCTGCTGCTCCGCCTCGGCACGCTCCGCCGCCATGATCTGCTCCACCGCCTCGTGGACCCCCGGCACGTCGACCAGCGCCACCATCCGCAGCGCCTCCGCCGGCTTGACCACGTACGGCTTCGCCAGGGACTTGCTGCCCTGCTGCGCCGCGACCGTCCACTCGCCGTCGGCGTACGCCAGCGTGACCGTCAGCCCCGTTGGGCCCTTCGGCTTCGCCGCCTTCACCGGCCGCCGCGCCGGCTTCGCCTCCGCCGTCTCCACCTTCGGCTCCTCCCGCTGCTCCCGCGGCGCCGGCACCGGCGCCCGGTCCAACACGAACTCCGGCTCCGCCGGCACCGGCGCCGGCTCGGGCTCCGGCTGCGGCTCCGCCACCTTGCGGCCCACGCCCCGCGGCGCCACCGCCACGTCGGCGGGGGAGAAGGGCAACTCGTCGCGACCGAACCGGACCACCACGAACTCGTCGGACGCCGCCGGGTCGGTCAGCTCCACCACCTGCCCCACCTGCCCGGCGATCTGGCCCGCCGACGCGGTGAACACCACCTTCGGTTTCCGCCCCGCCGCCAACGCCTCCCGGATGGTGCGCACGTCCTCGTCGGACAACCCCTGGCCAGCGCCACCCATCAGCAACCTCTTCCCTCGTACACCTGTTCAGACGCCTGCCTTGATACCAGCCGGCCCCGACACGCGCGAGATCAACCCCCCAGCGCCCGCAGCGCCGCGTCGGCGTGCGCGTTCATGTTCAGCTCACTGTGGACCACCCCGATCACCCGCCGGTCCGTGCCGATCACGAACGTCATCCGCCGCGTGCCCAACGCGCCCAGCGGCAGCCGCCGCCGCACCCCGAACCGGTCCGCCACCACACCGTCCGGGTCGGACAGCAGCGGATAGTCGAACCCGTGCAACCGGGAGAACTCCGCCTGCCTCGCCACCGGGTCCCGGCTGATGCCCACCCGCTGCGCGCCCACGGCCGCGAACTCCGCCGCCAGGTCCCGGAAGTGGCAGCTCTCCGCCGTGCACCCGCGGGTCAGCGCCGCCGGGTAGAAGAACAGCACCACCGGGCCGGCGGCCAGGAACTCCGACAGCCGCCGTGGCGTACCCGTCTCGTCGGGCAGCGTGAAGTCCTCCACCACGTCCCCGACACCCACACCCGCCACCGCACACCTCCACCGTCGTCACCAGGGTCGCGCCGAGCGTATGCGGCGACCGGGCCGCCCACCCCCACACCCGCCGCCACCGACCGCCCGTGTGACCTTCCCCTCCCGCAGCAGGCGCGCCGGTCGCGGTAACGTCGGCCCAGCAGCCACGGCAGGGGAGAGGCGCATTGAATCCCGTCACCGTCATCACCGGCGGCAGCCGCGGCATCGGCGCGGCCACCGCCCGCCGCCTCGCCCACGCCGGCCACCACGTCGTGTTCGGCTACCGCCGTGACCGCGACGCCGCCGACAAGGTGCTCGCCGACCTCCACGCCACCGGCGTACGCGGCCTCGCCGTGCCCGCCGACACCCGCGACCCCGAGCGGGTCGCCGCCCTGTTCGACGCCGCCGCCGACCTCGGCCCGATCACCGGCCTGGTCAACAACGCCGGCGTCACCAGCCCCATCGGCGCCTTCGTCGACCTCGACCCGGCCGACCTGCGCCACGTCGTCGACGTCAACCTCGTCGGCTACGTCCTGTGCGCCCAGCAGGCCGCCCGCCGGATGGGTCGCGGCGCCGCCATCGTCAACGTCTCCTCCGCCGCGGCCACCCTCGGCAGCCCCGGCGAGTACGTCCACTACGCCGCCGTCAAGGCCGCCACGGACACCCTCACCACCGGCCTCGCCAAGGAACTCGCCCCCCGCGGCATCCGCGTCAACGCCGTCGCCCCCGGCATCATCCGCACCGACATCCACGCCCTGTCCGGCCGACCCGACCGACCCGACACCGCCGCCGACCGCATCCCCCTCGGCCGCCCCGGCGAACCCGACGAGGTCGCCGCCGCCATCGCCTGGCTCCTCGGCCCCGACGCCACCTACACCACCGGCACCGTCCTACGCGTCGCCGGTGGCCTGTAGCCGTCGCATGCTGCGCCTGCGCACCACCCTCGTCCTCGCCCGCCGTCCCCGGCTCGTCGACGCGGGCTCGTGAGCGGAGGCGTCCGCGCAGGGGCGCGGCCACCCGATCGGTAGGAAAGTTTCACCGATTGCCCCGGCCGATACAGATCATTTACGATCGACGCCCATCACTCGACCGGGTGCCCGGACACCACGGGCCCGAACAGGGGAGACCCGATGAGCGACGACCTGGGAACACGCCGCCTGCTCGACACGCCCGCCCGGCGCCGCACCCTCCTCACCGCACTGGGCACCGGCGTCGGCATCGGCGTCGTCGGTATGCCGAGCCCCGCCATGGCGGCCGTCGCCGGCTGGAGCAACCCCACCCTCGGCACCCTGACCTCCGGCTACAAGACCCCCAGCCGCCCCACCCACACCGGCTGGGACGTCGCCAACAACCAGGGCACCCCCGTCTACGCCACCGCCGACGGCACGGTCCGCGACATCAAGACCAACTCGTACCCGGGCGACACCACCAGCGGGCCCCTGCCCGGACGCACCGGCAACAGCGTCCACCTCAACCACGCCGACAGCTACTTCTCCTACTACGGCCACCTCCACCGCGTCCTGGTCGACGTCGGCCAGCGGGTCAGCTGCGGACAACTGATCGGCCTCATGGGCAACACCGGCAACTCCAGCGGCCCGCACCTGCACTTCGAGATCCACCGCCCCCGACTGACCTCCACCGACCCCCGGATCTTCCTCGCCAACCGCGGCATCACCCTCGGCGCGACGGCCCCCGTCGGCAGCACCGGCTACCCGAGCGTCAGCCAGGGCGCCTCCGGATGGGTGCCCCGCACCATCCAGTACCTCCTGCGGGCCCGCGGCATCACCGTCGTCGTCGACGGCGTCTTCGGACCGGCCTGCACCTCCGCCGTCAGGTCGTTCCAGACCAGCCGCGGCCTCTACGCCGACGGCCTCGCCGGCCCGATCACCTGGACCGCCCTCATCCTGCCCCTACGGGAAGGCAACTCCGGCGACCTCGTACGCGGCCTCCAGACCGCCCTCAACGCCCGCGGCGCCAACCTCCTCGTCGACGGCTCCTTCGGCTCGGTCACCGCCAACGCCGTACGCGGCTTCCAGAGCCGCAACGGCCTCGTCGCCGACGGCCTCGTCGGCCCCGTCACATGGAGCGTGCTCATCTGACCCCGGACACCGCCACGAGTGCGCCCTCTGGCCGCGCCCGGGCTGACACGACGTCCTCTTGAGACGACACTGCCCGGCCGGAGAGATCACCGGCCGGGCAGCATCCTGGCTCTGGTCAGTTGCCGGTAGACGCGCCCTTCAGGCCCTGCAGCATCTCGGCGAAGTCGGCGGTCTCCGCCGCAGGCGGCGTCTCGACGTTCGCCGCCTTGCCGTAGTCGGTGTAGTCGACCGTCATGTCGCCCATCTTGCCCATGTCCAGGCTCGCCCGGCGCGGCCGGTACTGCTCGTCGACCCAGAGGTCGATCGTGAGCTCCTTGACGCCCTGCTTGGCGTACTGCTGCTCGACGCCCGACCGCAACTCGGCGTCGAGCTGCCCCAGGTAGGTCGCCACCGGAGCAGTGACGGTGTAGTGGACCGTGCGCGCCCCGTTCACCGTCTCCTCGCCGACGACCGTGACACCCTCGGTGGCGAGCAGCGTCTTGACCTGCTTGGTCGGGTCGATGTCCTCGAACTGCTTGGTGAAGTCCATCCCCGCCTGCTCGCCGGCCGCGGCCAGGTCCAGCTTCATCCAGCGCTTCCCGCCGATGCTCGCGCGGTCCTTCGCCGGGATCTCGACGTAGACCACGCTGCCGATCATCCGGACGACCGTCGGGCTGCCGTCCGGGCCCGCCGTCGTCATCTCGGCCTTAACCGGGTCTCCCAGATCGACCACGCCCTGCACCGAGATCTTCTCGCCGCCCGCCGTGCCCTGCATCGTCACCGTCACCGACTCGCTCTTGTCGGTGGCGTCGATCGTCTTCTGCAACGAACCCTTGAGATCGCTGGCGAGCAGCTCCAGCACGCTGGGCTGCGCCGGCGCGTCCGAGCCGGGCTTCGAGCCGCAGGCAGTCACCGCGAGTGCCGTGAGCGCGGAGACCGCCAGAACAGTGGTCTTCTTCCAAAGTGACACGTGACAGCTTCTTTCCCCCGAAGGACTCTGGAGATCTCCCCAGACAGAGCGACGACACGCTATCCCAAGCGGTCAACATCGAGGCGCATCCCCGCCGGATCTTTGGTGGAAACCGACACGGCGGCAGGGGAGCGGCGGCCACAATCGGCACATACCGCCCACCCGTGGCGTCGGCCGTCGCCCCCGGGCGCGCCCGGGGGCGACAACCCGGCACCGACCGCGCCGACCCAACGGACCTGGTGTCGACCGCGACGTACGATCCGCATGTGACCAGCAGACCGGACCTGGAGCAGCGCCTGCGCGACCTCACGCGGCTGCGCCGCGTCCGCGACCGGATCGACCGGGAGTACGCGCAGCCGCTGGACGTCGAGGCGCTCGCCCGCGGCGTCAACATGTCGGCCGGACACCTCAGCCGCCAGTTCCGCGCCGCGTACGGCGAGTCGCCGTACGCCTATCTGATGACGCGGCGCATCGAGCGCGCGATGGCGCTGCTGCGTCGTGGCGACCTCAGCGTCACCGAGGTCTGCTTCGCGGTCGGCTGCTCCTCACTGGGCACCTTCAGCACCCGCTTCACCGAGTTGGTCGGCGTGCCGCCCAGCACCTATCGCGCCCGGACAGCACCCGCGAGCGCGGAGATTCCGCCGTGCATCGCGAAACAGGTGACCAGACCGATCAGGAATCGAGAAGCCCCCCGCCCCGAGCCGCAACTAGCGTGACTGCCATGAACATCACCATTCACTCGAGCTTCCTCCCGCACACCGACCCGGACGCCTCCCTGGCCTTCTACCGCGACACCCTCGGCTTCGAGGTCCGCAACGACGTCGGCCACGGAGGGATGCGCTGGATCACGGTCGGCCCCGCCGACCAGCCCGACACGTCCATCGTCCTGCACCCGCCGACCGCCAGCCCCGGCATCACCGACGACGAGCGCCGCACCATCCTCGAACTGATGGCCAAGGGCAGCTACTTCGGCGTCAACCTGGCCACCCCCGACCTCGACGACACCTTCGCGAAGCTGGAAGGCAGCGGCGCCGAGGTGGTCCAGGAGCCGACCGAGCAGCCGTACGGCGTCCGCGACTGCGCGTTCCGCGACCCCGCCGGCAACATGATCCGCATCCAGGAGCTGCGCTGAGCCGCCCGGCGATCGCAGCCACGCCCCAGACAGACGGCACCGTGAACGAGCCCACGCACGACGCCGGTGGGCCCCCCCCGCGACATCCCCATGATCGAGGGGAAGACCGAGGTTCTCGAGATCGACGCGCTGCCGCAGAAACGGGATGACTTCGTCGCGCGCACCGGCTTCGACCCGCGCGCGCCGGCCACGCCGTACCGCTGGTTCCGCATCTCCCCGCGCCGCACCCAGACCTGCCGCGAGGTGAACGAGATGCCCGACCGCGAGCTGATGCGCGACAGCCACTGGTTGGTCTGACGCCCGGCCGGGCGGTCGGAGGCTGCACGGGCCGAAGCGGCGTGGATATCTTGGTTCGTACGCCGAACGCGACTCCGGCCGGCGTCAGCCGGACGATCAGGCAGACAACGGAACGTTGCCGCGACCGCGCCGACCAAGGAGAACCAGACACACTGCGCGAAGCGCGTCAGATCGAGCCAGGCGACGCCGACGCAGACCGCGAAGGCGGCCCGCCCAACAGATGGAGACACGATGAGCATGGCCCCGAGGACGGACCCGCAGTCGCCCGCGCCGCACGTTGCCGACAACCACGACCTGATCCGTGTGCACGGCGCGCGCGTGAACAACCTCAAGGACGTCACCGTCGAGATCCCGAAGCGCCGGCTCACGGTCTTCACCGGCGTCTCCGGCTCGGGCAAGAGCTCCCTGGTCTTCGACACGATCGCCGCGGAATCGCAGCGGATGATCAACGAGACCTACAGCGCCTTCGTGCAGGGCTTCATGCCGACACTCGCACGGCCAGAGGTCGACCGGCTGGAGGGGCTGACGACCGCGATCATCGTCGACCAGGAACGGATGGGGTCCAACCCGCGCTCCACCGTCGGCACCGCCACCGACGCGAACGCGATGCTGCGCATCCTGTTCAGTCGGCTCGCGCAGCCCCACATCGGCCCGCCCAACGCGTACTCCTTCAACGTCCCCTCGGTGAAGGCCAGCGGCGCGATCACCGTCGAGCGTGGCGCCGGCAAGACGAAGACCGAGAAGGCGACCTTCACCCGTCTCGGCGGCATGTGCCCGCGCTGCGAGGGCATGGGCTCGGTCAACGACATCGACGTGACCCAGCTGTACGACGACAGCAAGTCCCTCAACGAGGGCGCTATCACCGTTCCCGGCTACAGCATGGACGGCTGGTACGGCCGCATCTTCCGCGACGGCGGCATGTTCGACCCCGAAAAGCCGATCCGCAAGTACACGAAGAAGGAGCTGGACGACCTTCTCCACAAGGAACCCACCAAGATCAAGGTCGACGGGATCAACCTGACGTACCTGGGGCTGATCCCGCAGGTCCAGAAGTCCTACCTGTCCAAGGACGTCGACTCACTGCAGCCGCACGTCCGCGCCTTCGTGGAGCGGGCGGTAACGTTCACGACCTGCCCCGAATGCGACGGCACCCGGCTCAGCAAGGAGGCCCAGTCGTCGAAGATCAAGGGGAAGAACATCGCCGACCTCTGCGCGATGCAGATCAGCGACCTGGCCGAATGGATCCGGGACCTCGACGAGCCGTCGGTCGCCCCACTGCTCACCGGGCTGCAACACCTCCTCGACTCGTTCACGGAGATCGGGTTGGGCTATCTCTCGCTCGACCGGCCGGCCGGCACCCTGTCCGGGGGAGAGGCCCAACGCACCAAGATGATCCGCCACCTCGGCTCGTCGCTCACCGACGTCACCTACGTCTTCGACGAGCCCACCATCGGCCTGCACCCCCACGACATCCAGCGGATGAACGAGCTGCTGCTGCAGCTACGCAACAAGGGCAACACCGTGCTGGTCGTGGAGCACAAGCCGGAAGTGATCGCGATCGCCGACCACGTCGTGGACCTGGGCCCGCGGGCTGGCACCGAGGGCGGCGAGGTGGTGTTCGAGGGCACCGTCGACGGGCTGCGGGCCAGCGACACGCTCACCGGGCGGCACCTGGACGACCGGGCCACCCTCAAGAAGTCGGTGCGTTCGTCCTCCGGCGCCCTGGAGATCCGCGGCGCGTCGACGCACAACCTCCAGGACGTGGACGTCGACATCCCACTCGGGGTGCTCTGCGTGCTCACGGGCGTCGCCGGCTCCGGCAAGAGCTCACTGATCCATGGCTCGGTCGCCGGCCGCGACGGCGTGGTCGTCATCGACCAGGGCGCGATCCGCGGATCGCGACGGAGCAACCCGGCGACGTACACCGGCCTGCTCGACCCGATCCGCAAGGCGTTCGCGAAGGCCAACGGCGTGAAGCCGGCGCTGTTCAGCTCCAACTCCGAGGGCGCCTGCCCAGGCTGCAACGGCGCCGGCGTCATCTACACCGACCTGGGCGTCATGGCCACCGTCGAGTCCGTCTGCGAGGAGTGCGAGGGCAAGCGGTTCCAGGCGTCGGTGCTGGAGTACACGCTGGGCGGCCGGAACATCGCCGAGGTGCTCGCGATGTCGGTGACCGAGGCCGAGGAGTTCTTCTCCGACGGCGAGGCGCGCACGCCGGCCGCCCACAAGATCCTCGACCGGCTCGCGGACGTCGGGCTCGGCTACCTCAGCCTCGGCCAGCCGCTCACCACGCTGTCCGGCGGCGAGCGGCAGCGGCTCAAGCTCGCCACGCAGATGGCAGAGAAGGGAGACGTCTACGTCCTCGACGAGCCGACCACCGGTCTGCACCTCGCCGACGTCGAGCAACTGCTCGGCCTGCTGGACCGGCTCGTCGACGCCGGCAAGTCGGTCATCGTCATCGAACACCACCAGGCGGTCATGGCACACGCCGACTGGATCATCGACCTGGGTCCCGGCGCCGGCCACGACGGTGGCCGGATCGTCTTCGAGGGCACACCCGCCGACCTCGTCGCCGCCCGCGCCACGCTCACCGGCGAGCACCTGGCGGCCTACGTCGGCAGCTGACCGAGACCCTCCGAACGCGGCGGTACGAGCGCGATGTGCGCGGACAGCGCGCGGAGGAAGTCGGGCGCGTCGAAGATCTCGCCGGCGGAGGCGACGCCGCTCGTCCTCGTCCGACCGCCGAGAATGCGATGGACCGCTTCGACCGCCAGCGGCGCGCTGATGGCGTAGATGTCCCGGCCGCTGGCCACGACGCGTCGCTGCGTGTCGCCGGCGCGCACGACGACGTCGACGGTGAACGTCTGCGCGGACCGGCCGAACTCGTCGACCGCAGCCGGCGCGGGCGCGTCCGCAGCGGCAAGGTCCTCGGCTGCGTCGGCGGTCATGTACGTGCGCACCTCGGGGATGGACAGGTGGCTGGGGACCGTGACGACGTCAGCCATCGTGAACCCGCCGAGGACGGTCCGGCGGCCCATCGGAGCGGGAAAGTCCCATTCCACGGTCGGCAGGGCGCACTCGTCGACGTAATACTCCAGCTTGCCACCGGTGTAGCGGACACGTCGGCCATCGCGCCGCTCCCGGGAGACGGTGCCGGAGGCGAGGGTCCCGGCCGTGGGGTGCCAACTACTCAGTCCGTACGCGACGTGCGCCTCGTCGGCCGCCGTCCAATCGCCCATCGCCGCCGTGACCAGCAGATCGCCGAGTCCACCGAAGAAGGCCATCGCCGGGACCACCGCGACGCCCGCGCTCCGAGCGCGGTCCGTGAAGTGCGTGAACGTGTCGAGGTTGGCCTCGATCTCAGCCGCCACGTCCACGTACGGGACCCCGGTACGCAGGGCGGCCTCGATCACGGGAGCCGCGGTCGAGGCGAACGGGCCGGCACAGTTGACGACCGCGGCAGCGCCCTTCAACGCCTGGTCGAGCGAGACCGGATCATCGACCGACGCCACCCGGAATTCGAGCCCCGAATGCGACGCCGCCAACGCCTGAAGCCTACCCACGTCACGACCGACGAGCAGCGGAACGAACCCGCGATCGCGCAACTCCGTCACCACGAACCGCCCCGTGTGTCCGTACGCACCGAACACCGCCACCGTACGACCCGAACCCATCTGCAGTTCCTCCACGCTCCGCGAAAGATCGACTGAGAAGATCCTCTCGGCAGCGACCGGCCCCGAACCAGTGTCTGGAACGCCATGCCCCATACAATTTCGGACATGGCCACTGTCGCGCTCGCCGCCACCGACGCGATGCTGCACTTCGAGCTCGCCATGGCCTGCGAGGTCTTCGTCCGCGACCCCTCCGGCCTGGCAGACCCGTGGTACGACCTCGTGGTCTGCGGCCCGGGCCCGGTCCGGATCGGCAGATTCCGCATGGAACCCGACGACGGGTTGGACCGACTCACCCGCGCCGACACCGTGATCATCCCTGGCGTGGCAGACATCGACGCGGACATGCCACCCGACCTGCTCGACGCCGTCCGCGCGGCCCACGAGGCGGGCGCTCGGATGGTCTCGCTGTGCACCGGAGCGTTCGTGCTGGCCGCCGCCGGGGTGCTGGACGGGCTGCGCGCGACCACCCACTGGGCCCACACCGAGGCGCTGGCCGCCCGCTACCCCCGGGTCCAGGTCGACCCGGACGTGCTCTACGTCGACAACGGCAACGTGCTCGCCTCCGCCGGCAAAGCCGCCGCGATCGACCTGTGCCTGCACCTGATCCGCCGCGACCACGGCGCGACGGTCGCCAACGCCGTCGCCCGCCGCCTGGTAGTGCCGCCACACCGCGCCGGAGGCCAGGCCCAGTTCGTCACCACCCCGGTGCCCGCCCGCGACGACCACCCCCTCGCCGACCTTTTCCCCTGGGCGATGGAACGGCTGAACCGTCCGCTGACCGTGGAGGACCTGGCCCGCCAGGCGAACATGAGCTCGCGCAACCTGGCCCGCCACTTCAAGTCGGCAACAGGCACCACCCCGCTGCAGTGGCTGTCGACGCAGCGGATCCGTCGGGCCCAGGAGCTGCTGGAGAACACCGACAACAGCATCGACGCCATCGCCCAGGCGGCCGGCATGGGAACCGCCACGACGCTACGCCGACACTTCAACCGCACCGTCGGCATACCGCCGGACGCCTACCGTCGCACCTTCCGCAGCGCCGGGCCCGCATCAGAATCGTGATCACCCACTCCGACCGCTCGATCGTCGGGCGGCGGGACTCTGACCGCTCCCATTCGCCCTGGTTGACCCAGCCGACGATGCAACGACAACGCGAAGCCGACCGTACGGGCTGGGACACGGGGGAGCGGTGCCCACCTGCGCATCGATCCACTTCTAGCGGATCGCGGCATCGGTAGCGCTGGGAGGCTGCTCGCCGGGCTCCAGGCGCCCGATCGTGAAAGCCCACTCGCCGCTGTCCGACCGCCGGACCAGGAGCACCCGGTTCCGTGCGGCCGAGGTGAGCCACCCGGACGGCAGATAGCATGTGTCGGTGCTTCACATGCCTGTGGGCGATCCCCGAAGCTCCCGAGCTGTCTATCCCGGAACGTTCGACCCCTTCACTGACGGTCATCGGGATCTCGTTGATCGGGCGCGGCGCTTGTTCGACCAGGTAACGGTGCTGGTCGCGGTCAACGATGAGAAGCGGCCTACCAAGACCGGTGCGGAACGCGCGCTGGAGATCCGTGCCGTTCTCCCGGCGGGCTGGGAGAACGTGACAGTCGCAGCCTGGAGCGGGTTGACCGTGGCCTACTGCCGGCAACACGGAGCCGGAGTGATCATCCGTGGCGTACGGAACGCCGTCGACGCGGAGCGCGAGTATCAGCTGGCGGCCATGAACGAGACGCTGGGCATCACGACCCTGTTCATGCCGGCTCGGCCCGAACTGGCGACGATCTCCTCGACCGTGGTCCGCGCCGCTGCGACCCAGCCGCGCCCTTCTCGCTGGAAGCCCATGCACCGGTGACAGGCGAGCCTGACGATGTTCGGTTTGGCCCGCGACGGTACGGCCGGCGAGAAGTAACACGCCGCGATCAGCGAGCTGCGCTCTAATCTCCGGCAACGCGTAGGCCAGACGCGCGGCCGGACGGCCACTGGCCGCAGCACACGGAATGAGAAGAACAACGAGGTCGCGCGCCGATACAGCCTGGTTCGATAATGCACATTATGTCAAGTAGACCGAATATCGCTCCTCCCCGGCGCCCGCCCGCCCTCATATGGCACAGGGGGCAACCTCACGGACGTGTGGCGGGATCCCGGCCGAGGAAGGCGACGAGGCGGTCGCCCGGCGCCGCGCCGGACGGGACCGGCACGGGCGGGTCGAACCGGGACTGGCGGGCCTGCTCGCCGATCAGCGACGCGGACAACGCGAGAAGCTCGGTGGCCAGCCCGGCGGGCATCTCCCGGTCCGCGCCGCAGGCGGTGGCAATGTCCCACCCGTGCGCCGCGAACTCGATCGCGCCGCCGCGCGCGGCACCGCCCGCCCACGCGGCCTGGGCGGGGTGCTGCGCGTCGTCGTGCACCGCCGTACGCACCGCGTCGAGCAGGCGCTGGGTGCGCTCCCGCGCGACGGCCACGGGGTCGGCCTCGCCCGCTCGCGGTGACGCCGGAAGGACCAGCTCTCCCGTGGCGGCGAAGTCGGTGAGGGCGTCGGCGGCGTCGGCGAGATGCAGCACCAACGTCCGCAGGTCCCAGCCGGCGCACGGGGTCGGCCGGTCGAGGTCGGCGTCGCCGACGGCCGACAGGGCTCCGAGCGCGTAGTCGGCGGACCGCTGGAACAGCGCGACACTGTCGGCGAGCGGGGTCGGGGGTGATGCGGTCACGAGGGTCTCCTTCGGCAACGGGTGGCGGGGGTGGCGTGGCCAGGATGTCTCAGGCGTCCGTCGACATCTCCCACGGTGCCGAGGAAAGGGCCTCCCCGGTCTCGAGCAGCGACTTGAGATTCGCGAGGATGGCGGGCCAGCCCTGCGAGATCCCGGTGTGCATCTCCTGGTCGGTGAGATTCTCGTGGGTCACGGTGAGGCGGACGAAGTCCTGGTGCGGCTCGACGAGGAACGTGACGACCGACGGGCCCGCGGGCGGCTCGTCGCCCGGCGCCGCGAAGGTGATCACCAGGCGTGCCGGCGCCTCGGCCTCGACGACTCGCCCGACGGCGTCGAGGTCGCCTGACCCGTCGGCGCGCCGGTGCTCCCAGGTGGACCCCGGCTGCCAGTCGGAGACGTTGGCGTGTCCCCAGTAGGAGGCCGTCAGGTCCGCGTCCGTCAGGGCCTGCCACACCTGTTCGGCGCTGGCGCGGATGTACGTGACGTAGACGTAGGTCGGCGGGGCCGTGGCCGTGTTGGTCATGGTGTGCTCCTCTGCCTGGTTCCTGATGGCACTGATTGCTTGCAGGCGGCGCCTCTCGAAGCCCCAGATCCAGCGCTCCTCGATCTCGTGGATCGGCGTCGGGTTCAGGTAGTGCAGCCGCTCGCGTCCGCGCCGTACGACGGTGACGAGATTGGCCCGGACGAGGACGTCTAGGTGCTGGGTCGCCGACTGGCGCGCCATGTCGAGGCGCTCGCAGAGCTCCCGCAACGTCTGCCCGTTGTGTTCCCGCAGGCGGTCGAGCAGAAGCCGTCGGGTGGGGTCGGCCAGTGCCTTGAAGACCTGGTCCATCTCTCCCGCCTCTGCGCTCACCTCGCCGATTATGCAGGTATCCGCCTGCATAATCCACCCCCTTCCACCGATCGGGCACACGAGCGCGCCGCGCGGAGACCCCGCCCCCCCGTCAGCCGGGACCCTGCGGGAGGCCGGCGAGCCGCCGCAGGTGCGCCTCCGCCAGCGCGACCCGCGCCGCCACCGGGGCGGGCGGGACGGCGATGAGTTCGTGGCCGTGCTCCCGGTAGACCTGCTCGTGGACACGGGCGAACGCCAGCGACTCGGCGTAGTCGATCCGGCGGGCGGCGGTGCGGGTCACGAAGCCGAGCGGCTCGACGAGGAACACCGGACGCTGGTAGGCCCCCTCCCGGAGCACCCGCTCCACCTCGGCGGCGAGCGTCGGCCCGACGGGGCAGCCCAGGTGCCGGGCGAGCGCCAGGGTGCACAGCGGAGACCTGTCGTGAACCTGCACCGGCCCCCGCGACCCGGCCGCCTCCCGCCGTTCACGCTGCAACCGCGCCACGGCGTCGACGAAGCCCACCCCGCGCCACGGTTCGTCATCGCCGCGCGCCTGCCCCGCGGCGATGACGTCGGTGGCCGCCTCGGCGACGACGCTCCACCCACGACGTCGTAGCGCGTCGGCGAGCGTCGTCTTTCCCGCCCCGGGCGCGCCGGTGAGCACGTAGCGTTGCACGCTCTCCCCCTTCTTCCCGCCGTTGCCGGCGAACACGAAATTCATGCATAATGGTCCTTATGCATGACGAACAGGACGAATCGGTACTGCGATTGATCGAGGAGTTCCTGACCGCCCGCGCCACCCGCAAGCCCTCCCCCCACACGCTGGAGGCGTACCGGCGGGACCTGCGCACTGTCGCCGCGTTGGCGGCCGAGGAGACCGCCCCTCCCCTCCCCCTCGACGAGTTGCCGCTCACCGCCCTTACTCCCCGGGTCATGCGGGCGGCCTTCGCCCGATTCGCCGCTCCCCGGGCGGCCGCCTCGGTACACCGGGCCTGGTCCACCTGGAACAGCTTCTTCTCCTTCCTGGTCGCCGACGGCGTCGTCGCCGGCAACCCGATGCCGGCGGTCGGGCGGCCCCGGGCGCCGCTCCCCCAGCCCAAGCCCCTGCGTGGGGCGGACACCCCGGAGCAACTGCTGGCCTCGGTGGCGCGGCAGGAGGGCCGGCAGCGCGACCCGTGGCCGGAGCGGGACGTGGCGGTGCTGGCGTTGGCGCTGTGCGCGGGGCTGCGGCTGTCGGAACTGCTGGCGTTGCGGGTGGGTTCGCTGGCGGGTCGCCCGGGTGAGCGGCGCGTCGACGTCGCCGGCAAGGGCGGGCGACCACGCGTGGTGCCGGTCGAGCCGGAGCTGGACCGGGTGCTGGTGGACTACCTGGACAGCCGCGCCCGCCGGTTCGGGTCGCGGACGGTGCGGCCGGACGCGCCGCTGCTGGTGGACCGCCGGGGTGAGCCGCTGCGCCGGGGCGGACTGCAGTATCTGGTGGAGTCCTGCTACCGGCGGGCCGGCATCACCGACCGGGTGCCGCGCGGGGCGCGGTTGCACGCGTTGCGGCACACGTTCGCGACGCGGTTGGCGGAGGACGGGGCGAGCGCGGCGGAGATCATGCGGCTGCTGGGGCACGCGTCGCTGGCGTCGTCGCAGACCTACATCGAGGTGACGGCCGGGCAGCAGCGGGAGGCGGTGCGGTCCAACCGTACCAACCGGGCGTTGGCGGCGCTGGCCCCGGCGGAGCGGGGGGCGGGGTCGTGAGGGCGGGTGCGGCGCGCGCGGTCGCGGCGGCATGGGTGCGGGCGTACGCGGCGCGGGAGCCCGGTGTGGAGGGCGCGCTGCTCAGCGGGTCGGTGCTGGGGATGGCGGCGGGCGAGGTGGTGCCGCCGTGGTCGGACGTGGACGTGCTGGTGGTGCGGTCGGAGCCGGCGGAGAAGTTGGGGAAGTTCCGCTGGGGTGGGGTGCTGCTGGAGGTCACGTTCGTGACGTGGGAGGACCTGGGGTCGCCGGAGGACGTGTTGGGTTCGTTCGTGTTCGCGGGGTGTTTCCGGGGCGACGGGGTGCTGCTGGATCCGACGGGGCGGCTGGCGTGGTTGCGGGCGCGGGTGTCGGCGGGGTTCGCCGACGCGGTGTGGGTGCGGCGGCGGTGTGCGGGGGTGCGGGCGCGGATCGAGGCCGGGTTGCGGGGCGTGGGCGACTCGGGGGCGTTGCACGAGCAGGTGACGGGGTGGTTGTTCCCGACGTCGTTGACGGCGGTGTTGCCGCTGGTGGCGGGTTTGGTGGAGCCGACGGTGCGGCGGCGGTACGTGGTGGCGCGGGAGGTGTTGGCGGCGTACGGCCTGGTGGACCGGTATGTGGCGGTGCTGGACCTCTTGGACGGCGGTGGGGTGTCGGCGGGCCGCGTGGCGGGGCATCTGGCGGGGTTGGCGCGCACGTTCGACGTGGCGGCGCAGGTGGCGCGGACGCGGTTCTTCTTCAGTGCGGACATCACGCCGGCGGGGCGGGTGGTGGCGGTGGACGGCAGTGCGGCGTTGGTGGCGGCGGGGTGTCACCGGGAGGCGATGTTCTGGATCGTGGCGACGTACGCGCGGTGTCATGCGGTGCTGGCGGTGGACGCGCCGGAGCGGGGGGTGGAGTTGGCGCCGGCGTTCGAGGCGGCGGTGGCGGATCTGGGGGTGTCGTCCGCGGCGGATCGGCGGCGGCGGGCGGACGAGGTGTTGGCGTTCCTGCCGGGGTGGTGGGCGACGGTGGAGCAGATCGTGGGCCGGTGAGCGCCACGAGGCGGGTCAGCGGGTGGCGCTGCGGTGTCGGTCGTGCTGGCCGGGGCGGGGTTGGTCGCCGCCCTCGATGGTGGCGAGCAGGCTCAGTGCGGCGGCGGAGCGGGGGTCGGCGGCGACGTGGGCGATGAGGCGTTGCCCGGTGTCGTCGGCGGTGTGGAGGACCTCGAAGTCGACGTCGACGTCGCCGACGACGGGGTGGTGCAGGTGCTTGCGTCCGGTGCTGCAGCCGTGGACGGGATGGCTGGCCCAGAGGGCGGCGAACTCGTCGCTGCGGACGCAGAGGTCGCCGACGAGTTCGTTGAGGGCGGGGTCGTCGACGTGGCGGCCGGCGACCAGGCGCAGGGATGCGACGGCGCGGCAGGCCTCCTCGTGCCAGTCGCGGTGGAGTTCGCGGGTGTGCGGGTCGAGGAAGAGCATGCGGGTGAGGTTGGGTCGGTCGGCGGGTCGGGCGGGTGCGGTGGGGTCGAGGTGGCCGGCGAGCAGGGCGTGCCCGAGCGGGTTCCAGGCGAGTACCTCGGTGCGTCGTCCCATGACCACGGCGGGGACGGTCGGCATGGCGTCGAGCAGGCGGACGGTGGTGCCGCGGGCGTGTTCGGGGCGGGGTGGACGGCGGCGGCGGGCCCGGGTCGGGCGGGCGAGGTCGGTGAGGTGGGCGCGTTCGTCGGCGGTGAGCCGCAGCGCGCGGGCGAGGGCGTCGATGACGGCGTCGGAGGCGTTGGTGCTCTGGCCCTGCTCGAGGCGCATGTAGTAGGTGGGGCTGATGCCGGCGAGTTGGGCGAGTTCTTCGCGTCGTAGTCCGGGGACGCGGCGGAGGCCGTAGGAGGTGATGCCGACGTCCTCGGGGGTGAGTCGGGCTCGGCGGGACCGGAGGAATGCGGGGAGGTCGCCGGAGGGTCGCCCTGTGTTCATGCCTGCATTGTTGCCGGTGGCGTGGTGGCCCGGCCAGGGGCGTGCCTGGCCCTGGGAGTGCTAGGCGGCGTGGTGCTGCGTGGGTCAGGGGTCTGGCTGGCTTCCGGGTGGGCGGCGAGCGTGTCCGGGTGACGGGCGGCATGGGGCCGGCCCGGGAAGAGGGAAGCCTGGTCATGGTGAATGTCGAGGCGGCGTCGGTCGCCGATGCGGTGCGGGTCGAGAAGGGTGGGGCGGGCCGGCAGCGGCTCGCGCTGCTGGTGTTGTTGACGGCGAGTTTCACGTTGGCGGTCGATTTCTCGATCCTGAACGTGGCGTTGCCGGCGATCGGTCGGGACGTGGGCCTGTCGTTGGGGGGGCTGCAGTGGGTGGTGACGGCGTTCGCGTTGTGCGCGGCGGGGTTCACGCTGCTGTTCGGTCGGGTTGCGGACCTGTTCGGTCGGCGGCGGCTGTTCCTGGTGGGGGTGGCGGCGCTCGGGGTGTCGTCGCTGGTCGGTGGGCTGGCGGACGACGCGGGGGTGTTGTTGGCGGCGCGGGTGGTGCAGGGTCTGGCGACGGCGGCGGTGACGCCGGCGGCGCTGTCGCTGTTGACGACGTCGTTTCCGGAGGGGCCGGCGCGTGAGCGGGCGCTCGGGCTCAACGGTGCGGTGATGGCTGCGGGGTTCACCGCCGGTGCCGTCCTCGGCGGTGTGCTGACGGATCTGTGGAGTTGGCGGTGGACGTTCTTCATCAACGTCGTGGTCGCGGTGGCGGTGCTGGCGGTCGCGCCGGCGGTGCTCGCGGAGAGCCGGCCGCAGCGGCGGCCGCGGCTGGACGTGCCGGGTGCGGTGGCGGTGACCGGTGGTCTTCTGGCGCTGGTGTACGGGCTCACCGAGGCTGGGCGGCGGTCGTGGGGTGATCCGCGGGCGTGGGGGTCGCTGCTGGCGGCGGTGGTGTTGCTGGCGGTGTTCTGGATGGTGGAGCGGCGGGTGGCGGAGCCGCTCGTTCCGGTGCGTGTCCTGACCCGCCGCGGTGTGGGTTGGGGGAACGTGGCGGGGATGCTCGCGTTCGCGACGGAGACGTCGCTGGTGTTCCTGCTCACCCTTTACCTGCAGGACGTGCTGGGCTATTCGCCGCTCGCGGCGGGGTTGTCGTTCGCGGTGCTGGGGGTCGGGACCGTGTTGGGGGGAATGGTGGCGCCTCGGTTGCTCGCCCGGATCGGCGGCAAGCGGGCCATCGTCGTGGGGTTCGCGGTGCAGGCCGCGGCGACGTTGCCGTTGGCGTTCCTGGGTGCCGATCGGGTGTGGCTGGTGGTGTTGCTGGCGGCGACGTTCGTCGGTGGGGTGGCGAATCTGGTGGCGATCGTCGGTTTCATGGTCACGGCCACCTCGGGGCTGCCGCCCGAGGAGCAGGGTTTGGCGACCGGGCTGGCGACGATGAGTCAGCAGGTCGGGATCACTCTTGGTGTGCCGGTGATGTCGTCGGTGGTGACGGCGGTCGCCGCCGGTGCGTCGGGTGTGGTGCTGCAGGGGGTCGGGGTCGCGGTGTGGGTGAATGCCCTTGCCTGCGTGGGGGCGGCGGTCCTCGCCGGGTTCGTTCTTCCGTCGGCGCGGGAGGGGGCGTGACCGTCCGGCACGTGTGGGCGTTCGCCGGTCTCGGCGGGGTCATCGAGCTGGTGTTCGCGGCCCGCGTGGAGCGGGACGAGCGTTTCGCTCCCCCGGCGTTCTGATCCGGGAACCGGGCTGCCGGTGCCGGGTGCGGCCCGAGGTGGTCGGGTGGGCCGGGGTTACGGCGGCCGGTCCACCCGGGGTCCGTCGTGTCCGGCCCGGCGTCGAGGGCGTTCGCCGCCGGGCCCGGACGATGTCAGAGGTGGCCGGCGTCGAGGGCGTTCGCCGCCGGGCCGGACGGCATCAGGCCTGGCCGGTGGCGCGGCGGGCGGCGTCGAGGGCGTTACGGAAGAGCATCGCGACGGTGGTGGGGCCTACTCCCCCGACGCGGGGGGTGATGGCGCCGGCGACGTCGGCGCAGGTCTCGTCGACGTCGGGCAGCAGGCGGCGTCCTTCGTAGCGGACGCCGCCGCCGATGACGGTGGCGCCGGGGCGGACGTGTTCGGGCTGGATGATGCCGGGGACGCCGGCGGCGGCGATGAGGATGTCGGCGCGGCGGGTGTGGGTGGCCCAGTCGGGGACGCCGGTGTGGACGACGGTGACGGCGGCGTTGGCGGTGGGGCGTTTCTGGGTGAGCAGCAGGGCGAGGGGGCGGCCGAGGGTGGCGCCGCGGCCGAGGATGACGACGTCGCGGCCGGCGACGGGGATGTCGTGGAAGGCGAGCAGGGCTTCGATGCCGGCGGGGGTGCAGGGCAGCGGGCCGGGCAGGCCGAGGGCGAGTCGTCCCATGTTGAGCGGGTGCATGCCGTCGACGTCGAGGTCGGGGTCCATGGTCTGCAGGGCCCGGTCGTAGTCGAGGTGGCTGGGGATGGGGTGTTGGATGAGCAGGCCGTGGACGTCGGGTGCGGTGTTGAAGTCGGCGATGGCGCGGTGCAGGTCGGCCTGGGTGGCGGTGGCGGGCAGGTGGATGTGGGGTGAGTCGAAGCCGAGTTCGGCGGCCTGGCGCTGTTTGATGCGGATGTAGCCGGCGCTGGCGTCGTCGTCGCCGACGAGGATGGTGGCGAGGCTGGGGGTGATGCCGGCGGCGCGTAGGGCGGTCACGCCGGCGGCGACGTCGGTGAGGATGCGCTCGGCGACGGGGGCGCCGGGCAGGAGTCGGGCGGTGGGCATGGTGCTCCTCTGCCAGCGGAGGCCCAGGCGGTCGACCTCTGCTCGTGGAGCTCCCCGATGGTTGTTGCCATCCCCTGGCCGCCAGTCGCGTCGGGTTCAGCTTGCCACAGGTGGTCAGCCGAGGTCGACCAGGAGGGGGCGGTGGTCGGAGATGGCGGACAGGGGGGTGTGTACGGCGGTGACGGGCGGGAGCCGGTCGATGCCGTGGCGGTCGGCGAGGATGTGGTCGAGTTGCACGCGGGGTTGCCCGGCGGGGTAGGTGGGGCGGCGGCCCAGGGGGCGCCAGCCGGTGAGGAGTCGGGCGGGGCCGGCGGGGAGGTTCAGGTCGCCGAGGAGGATGCGGGGCGCGGGCAGGGTGCGTAGGGCGCGGACGGTCTGGCGGAGTTGGTGGGCGTTCCAGCCTGGGACGAAGGACAGGTGGGTGGCGGCGACGGTGAGGTGGCCGTGTGGGGTGTCGAGGACGGCGGCGAGGACGACGCGGGGTTCGTCGTGCAGGAGGGTGAGGCCGCCGCCGGGCCCGGGGACGTAGACGGGTGAGCGTACGGGGGCGGGGCGCAGGCGGGTGACCTGCCAGCTGCGGACGCGGTGGCGGGTGACGAGGCCGACGCCGTAGCAGGGTTCGCCGTGTCCGTCGTCGTCGTGGCGCAGGGGGCGGAACTGTTCGCCGGGGGTGCCGACGACGGCGGCGGCGAAGCGGTGTTCGTCGGCGCCGAGGGCGCGGGCGGCGATGGCGGTGAGGTCGAGTTTGCCGCTGCGGCTCTGGTCGCGGTCGACTTCCTGAAGGGCGAGGACGTCGGCGTCGAGGGCGGTGACGGCGGCGGTGAGCCGGTCGGGGTCGACGAGGCCGTCGGTGAGGGACCGGCCGTGCAGCAGGTTGAAGGTGGCCAGGCGCACGGTTGCACACTACGTGGCCGTGGGAGGGTTGCCGGGTGTTGAAGGTGCTGTGGTGTTCGGTGGTGCTGTTCGTGGCGGTGGGTGCGGTGGGTGTGTGGTTGCGTCGGCGTCGGCGTCGGGGCCGGTGACGGTGGTGCGTCCGGCGGGGTTGGGGGTGCCGGTCGAGTTTTGGCGGATGCGCCGAGCCGCGCCGTATGCATCGAGAGGCATCGGTGCACGCCGAGTTGGAGTGTTCTTCTTCGGGGACGCCGCGGCGTAAATGATGTCCTGGGACGGCGTGGTGCCGCGATCATGGAGCGGACACGGACCCGTAACCGATGGGAGTCGCTTCCCGTGCCTGTGCCTGCCGACCCGACGGTCCTCCATCCGATGCCTGAGCAGCCGCGGGTGGTGCTGCTCCGGCCGCTGGTGAGGTCCCCGCTGATCGAGGTCGGGGAGTACTCCTACTACGACGACCCGGATGATGCGACCGCGTTCGAGACGCGCAACGTGCTCTACCACTACGGGCCGGAGAAGCTGATCATCGGCAAGTTCTGCGCGCTGGGCACGGGAGTCCGGTTCATCATGAACGGTGCCAACCACCGGATGGACGGCCCCTCGACCTTCCCCTTCCCTACCGTGGGCGGCTCGTGGTCAGAACACTTCGACCTGCTCACCGGGTTGCCGAGCCGAGGGGACACCGTCGTCGGCAACGATGTCTGGTTCGGTTACGGCGCGACGGTCATGCCCGGCGTACGGATCGGACACGGCGCGATCGTCGGCGCGGGCGCCGTGGTCACCAGCGACGTACCCGATTACGGCATCGTCGGCGGTAACCCGGCCCGCCTCATCCGCACCCGTTACAACGACCAGGACGTCGCCCGGCTGCTGGCGGTGGCCTGGTGGGACTGGCCCGCGGAGCACATCACCGCGCACGTGCGGACGATCATGTCGGGCAGCATCGCCGATCTGGAGGTCGCCGCCCCGGACACTCCGCACGTGTGACGCGCGGCTAGGGTGGCGGACATGTACTTCCATCAGATCTACGGCTGACAGGGTCGGGGCAGCGCCCCGGCTCCCGCTCGCATGTCCAGGTGCGCCCTACGACCGGTCTTTCCCGGAGACGTCGGCGCGCTGGCTTGCGGTGTCCTCTTCGCCGTAGACCTGAAATGAGTGAGCTTCCGTGTCTTCCGTGTACCGTCGCCGCGCCCACATCGCGATGGTCGGCATCCCCGCCGTCAGCCACGTCCTGCCAAGCCTTGAGGTCATCCGCGAGCTCGTGGCTCGGGGCCACCGCGTGACCTACGCCAACGACCCGGCGGTGGCCGATCTGATCGCGGCCACCGGCGCCGAACTCGTCCCCTGCACGTCCGAACTGCCGGTCGCCGACAACGACTGGCCCGACGACCCCGTTGCCGCGATGGGTCTCTTCCTCGACGACGCCATCCAGGCGCTCCCCCAGTTGCGCGCCGCCTACGATCCCGACCCGGCGGACCTGTACCTGTACGACATCGGCGCCTACGCCGCGCGCGCCCTCGCCGAGTCGCAGGACCGGCCCGTCCTGCAGCTGTCTCCGACGTTCGTGGCGTGGGACGGCTACGAACAGGACGTCGTGGCACACCTGCGGCAACTGCCGGGTGCCGACGCGTACCGGGCGAGGTTCGCCCGGTGGCTCGCCGACTGCGGGGCGTCCACCACCGACGTGGACGCCTTCTCCGGTCGCCCCCCGCGGGTCCTTGCGCTGATCACCCGGGCGATGCAGCCACACGGCGACCGGGTCGACACCGACAGGGTGACCTTCGTCGGGCCCTGCTTCGACGTACGTGCGGGCGCGGACGGCTGGACGCGCCCGGCGGGCGCGGAGCGCGTGCTGTTGATCTCCCTGGGGTCGGCGTACACCCGTCAGCCGGAGTTCTACCGCCAGTGCCTGGCGGCCTACGGCAACCTGCCCGGCTGGCACGTCGTCCTTCAGATCGGCAAGTACACCGACCCGCGGGAACTCGGCGACATCCCGCCCAACGTCGAGGTGCACTCCTGGGTTCCGCAGCGTGCGATCCTGGAGCAGGCGGACGCTTTCGTCACCCATGCTGGCATGGGCGGCTGTGGCGAAGGGCTACTGGCGGGTGTCCCCATGATCGCCGTGCCGCAGGCCGTCGAACAGTTCATGAACGCCGACCGGCTCGTGGAACTGGGCGTGGCCCGCCGCATCGACACCCCCGAAGCCACCGCCGAGACCCTACGGGCGGCCCTGAACGGCCTGGTCACCGACGCGCAGGTCGCCCGCCGTTCGGCACTGCTGCGCGTCGGCGCGCAGGCCGAGGGCGGCACCGCGCGCGCCGCCGACCTCGTCGAGGACATGCTGGCCTGAGCCTTGCCCGTCGCAGCCGGGGGTGGTGAAGCGGCATTTCGCTGTTCACCACCCCCGTTCTCAGCTGCGGCTTGTCCCGGGAGCGAGGAGGCTGGTGAGCTCGGCGATCGCTTCCGTGGGGTGGCGGCGGAGGTTCTCGGGCTTTGTGCCGTGACTGCTGGTGAGGCTGGCCACAAGGGGTCTCGTGGGGCGGGCGGCGGTGGGAAGAATGGCGGCCCGTGGACCCCCTGTCGCTGACCACCCTGCTCGCTGCGGCCGCCATGGCCGGTTGGGTCGATGCCGTGGTGGGGGGTGGGGGGTTGTTGCTGTTGCCGGCGTTGTTGGTGGCGGCGCCGGGGATGCCGGTGGCGTCGGCGTTGGGGACGAACAAGCTGGCGGCGATCGCGGGTACGACGACGGCGGCGGTGACGTACGCGCGGCGTACGAAGATCGACTGGGCGGTGGCGGGGCCGTCGGCGGGGTTGGCGGTGTGTTGCGCCGGGTTGGGTGCGGCTCTGGCGGGGGCGGTGCCGGCGTCGGCGTACCGGCCGGTGGTGTTGGCGGTGCTGGTGTCGGTGGCGGTGTTCGTGGTGCTGCGGCCCCGGTTGGGGGTGGTGGCGCAGCCGGAGCGGCGGACGCGGTGGCGGGTGGCCACGGTGGTCGCGGTGGCGGGTGTGGGGATCGCCCTGTACGACGGGTTGATCGGGCCGGGTACGGGGACGTTTCTGGTGTTGGCGTTCACCGCGTTGGTGGGTGCGGACTTCGTGCACGGTTCGGCGATGGCGAAGATCGTGAACGCGGGCACGAACCTGGGGGCGTTGGTGGTGTTCGCGGCGACCGGGCATGTGTGGTGGCTGCTGGGTGCGGCGATGGCGGTGTGCAACATCGCCGGAGCCGCGCTCGGGGCGCGGATGGCGCTGCGGCGCGGCTCCGGCTTCGTGCGGATCGTGCTGTTGGTGGTGGTGCTGGCGCTGGTGGGCAAGCTCGGTTACGACCAGTGGGTGGCGTCGACCTGACCGCTCCCCCGGTGCTAGGCCGGCCCCCGGTTTCTGCGGATCCCGGGGGTGCGACGGCCGGCCTCGGCGCCGGTGGGTGGTGTCAGGCGTGCCGGACGACGTCGGTGTAGCCGAGGCGGGGCAGGCGCGGGAACCAGGCGTTCTCGGCGGGCCGGCCGATGTTGACCACGAGCAGGCTCTTCCAGGTGGAGTCGGTGAAGAACTCCCGGTCGACGCCGGTGGCGTCGAATCCGGCCATGGGGCCGGCGGCGAGGCCGGCGGCGCGGACGGCGAGCAGGAAGTAGCCGATCTGCAGGGTGGCGTTGAAGCGGGCCATCTGCTCGCGGGACTCGGGGTTGCCGGCGAGGTCGTCGCGCAGCTGCGGCCGGATCGGGAACACCTGCGGGATGAACTCGTGGAAGTCGGTGTCGGCGGCGAGCACGGCGACCATGGGCGCGGTGCTGGTCTTGGCCTGGTTGCCCTCGCTCATGTGGGTGACCAGGCGCGTGCGGGCCTCGCCCGGGCCGACGAAGAGGATGCGCAGGGGCTGGGCGTTGACGGCGGTGGGCGGGAACTTGGCGAGTTCGAAGATCGCCTGGAGCTGCTCGTCGGTGACGGGTTCGTCGGTGAAGGCGTTGGCGGTCCGGGCGTCGGTGAACAGCTGCGCCTGGGCCTCGGGGTCCAGGGTGATCAGGGGCGAAAAGACGTCGGTCATCGGGTTGTCTCCATGCAAACAGACTGGATGGCTACGACGACAGTAGCAGCTAGCTTTTTAGTAGTCCCTGGTTCTGTCGGTCCCCGCCGTATCCTGGGACCATGGCGGTCGAGCGGGAGGTCGACGGCGCGCGTCGGGCGTGCCGCGGGGGCATCACCCGGGCCTTCGCGTTCCTCGGCAAGCGGTGGAACGGCATGCTCCTGGGCACCCTCGCCGACGGCCCCGCCGGGTTCGCCGAGCTGGGTCGCGCCCTGCCCGGGATCAGCGAGTCCGTCCTGTCCGACCGGCTGGGTGAGCTGGTCCGGGTCGGGCTGGTCAGCCGGACGGTGCGGCAGGGTCCGCCGCTGGGGGTGAGCTACGAGCTGACCGAGCGGGGCGCCGCGCTGGTGCCGGCCCTCGACGCGCTGGCCCGCTGGGCGGACGAGAACCTCCCCGTCGTGCCTCCCACGGGCTGCTGACCCGCGCCACCGCGCCCACGGGGCTCACCGGCCGTGGGACCGCCCGAGCGAATGTGTGATCATCAGCGGATGCCGGTACGCGCCGAACACGACCGGGCCGTCCTCGCCGGGCTGCTGGGACGCGACCCGGTGCTGCACGCCTACCAGCTCGGCGACCTCGACGACTTCTTCTGGCCGTACACCTCCTGGTTCCGCCGGGGCGAGGAGGTGGCGTTGCTGTACCACGGGGCCGACCCGCCCACCCTGCTGGCGTTCGCGGCGCCGCCGCGGGTCGCGGAGCTGGGGGCGCTGCTGCGGGAGCTGGCGCCGGTGCTGCCGGCCCGGCTGTGGGCGCACCTGTCCCCGGGCCTGGAGCCGGCGCTGGCCGGGGCGTACCGGATGGAGCCGGCCGGCCCGCACCACAAGATGGCGCTGACCGACCCGGCCCGGCTGGCCGCGACCCCGCCCGCCGGGGTGGTGCTGGACGCCGCGGACCTGCCGGCGCTGCACCGGCTGTACGCGGACGCCTACCCGGGCAACTGGTTCGACCCGCGGATGCTGGACACCGGCCAGTACGTGGGCATCCGCGAGGGCGGCGAGGTGGTGGCCGTCGCCGGGGTGCACGTGTTCTCGCCGGCGTACCGGGTGGCGGCGTTGGGCAACGTGACCACCCATCCCCGGGCCCGGGGACGCGGGCTGGCCGCGGCGGCGGTGGCCGCGCTGTGCGGGCGGCTGCTGACCAGCGTCACGCACGTCACGCTCAACGTGAAGGCGGACAACGGGCCGGCCGTGCGGCTCTACGAGCGCCTGGGCTTCACCCGCGTCGCCGACTACGGCGAGTACGCGTTGACCGCGCGCGGGCGCTGACGGCCGGTCGTCCGGCGACCGCCGGCCGCGCGGCCCGGCGCGAGCGCCGGCCGGCGCGGCGGTGCGACCGTCCGGCGCGGTGGCCCGGACGACCGGCCGAGGGTCGACGTGAGAAGTCTTTCACCTGCATGTTCGGCCGCCCAGGGGGGTCGGGAACCCGACGCTGGGCGCTGCTGGTGTCGGACCGGCGGGGGCCCGTCCCGGCCCTAGCGTCTCCCGGCAGAGGTCGCGCGTGCGACGCGCGGCGGAGCTGAAGGAGCAACGCATGGCAACAGCAGCAGTGCCCTGGCGGCGAACACGGACGGTGAGCCTGCTCGCCGGCGTGACGGCGGTGGTGACCGCGCTGGCGACACCCGCGGCGGCGGCGCCCGGGGTGAACCCGGCCCTCGTGGACCGCGACGCCGACCCCGGCACGTCGATCGGCGTCAGCAAGGTGGTGTCCACCCCGCCGATCCCGCCGAAGCCCGACGTGGTGCTGCTGGTCGACACGACCGGCAGCATGGGCGGGGCGATCGCCAACGTACGGACCAACCTGCAGCAGGTCATCACCGACGTGCGCGCGGCGCAGCCGTCGGCGCAGTTCGCGGTGGCCTCCTACCGGGACACCGGGGACGGCGCGGAGCTGTTCCAGGTGCGGCAGGACCTGACCGACGACGCGACGGCCCTGCAGAACGCGGTGAACGGGCTGGCCGCCGGCGGCGGCGGGGACACCCCCGAGGCGTGGGTGAACGCGCTGGTCGAGGTGTCCGAGGGGGCGATCGGCTACCGTTCGGGCAGCAGCCGGATCGTGGTGCTGGTGGGTGACGCGCCGAGCCACGACCCGAGCAACGGGCGCAGCCTGGCGCAGGCGACGGCTGCGTTGCAGGCCGACGAGGCGCGGCTGCTGGCGGTGAACGTCAGCGGTGGCGGTGGCGGCCTGGACGCGACCGGGCAGGCCACGGCGGTGGTGTCGGCCACCGGCGGGCAGCTGGTGGGCAGCTCCCCCGACACGGTGACCGCCGCGATCCTGGCGGGCCTGCGGGACCTGGACGTCACGGTCACCCCGACGGTGACGTCGTGCGACGCGGGCCTGTCGGTGGGCTTCGACGCGGCGTCGCGGACGCAGCAGTCGGGCACCGACGTGCCGTTCGCCGAGACGATCACGGTGGCGGCGGACGCCGCGCAGGGCGCCGAGCTGACCTGCACGGTGGACTTCCTGCTCAACGGCCTGTCCGGCGGGCCGGCGTTCACGCAGCAGATCCGCGTGCGGGTCAACGACGTCACTCCGCCGACCGTCGTCGTCGACGACCGGACGGCGGAGGCGACCAGCCCGGCCGGCGCGGTGATCGACTACCCGGCGACGGCGACCGACAACGTCGACGGTCCGCTGACCCCGACCTGCGTGCCGCCGCCCGGCTCGACGTTCCCGCTGGGCGCGACGACGGTGACGTGCACGGCCACCGACGCGGCCGGCAACACCGGCGGCGACACCGCCGTGATGCGGGTGGTGGACACCACCCCGCCGGCGACGGCGTGCGTGCCGACGAACAACCCGAGCGGCGGCACCATCCCCGGCTCGTACAACCCGGACGGGTTCTACGAGCTGACGTCGACGGACGTGGTGGACACGGCCGTGCAGGTGTTCATCGGTGACGCGGCGGACCCGAGCGTGCGGTTCGGGCCGTTCCCGGCCGGTACGAAGATCAAGCTGGTGCAGGCGCCGGGTGCGCAGTCGCGGGTGAAGGACGGCACCGGCGACATCGACTACAAGGTGACGTTGCGCGGCGACGCGCTGATCGTCGGCGTGGACGACGCGGGCAACGCCTCGTCGCCGGCGGTGTGCCTGGTGGCTCCCCCGCCGAAGTGACGACCGCCGCGCGCGGGGTCGTGCCCCGCGGGTGACGTCCCGGCCGCCGGGCCCCGTCGGGGTCCGGCGGCCGTTCGCGTACGCGCCGGGTCGCGGGCGCCCACGCCGTTCAGGCGCGGCGGGTCGCCGCGTCTGCGCGGTTCAGCCTCGGCGGCTGGGCGAGTCGAAGCGGCCGGCGCGCATCTCGCGCAGCGCCCGGCGGCGGGTGTCCCCGCGCAGCGTGTCGACGTACAGGCGGCCGGCCAGGTGGTCGGTCTCGTGCTGCAGGGCCCGGGCGAGGAACCCACTACCGGAGATCGTCAGCGGCTCGCCGTGCTGGTCGAAGCCGTGGGCGGTGGCGTGCATCGCCCGGGGGGTCGGGAAGTAGAGCCCGGGGACGGACAGGCAGCCCTCGTCGTCGTCCTGCAACTCCTCCGACAGTTCCAGCGTCGGGTTGACCAGGTGGCCGCGGTGGCCGTCGGCGTCGTAGACGAACACCTGCGCGTTGACGCCGATCTGGGGCGCGGCGACGCCGGCGCGGCCAGGAGCGCCGAGCAGGGTGTCCATCAGGTCGGTGACCAGGGCGCGTAGTTCGGCGTCGAAGCTGGTCACCGGCTCGCTCGGGGTGCGCAGCACGGGGTCGCCGATGATCCTGATGGGTCGCATCGTCATGCCGGCAAGGCTATCCGTCGTCGCCCCCGGTGGCGGCGCCCGGGCGGGCGGCCACGAGCACCTCGACGCCGTCGAGGATGCGGGCCAGGCCGAACTCGAACGCGCGGGCGGGGTCGCCGGCGGCCTGGTACTCCTGACCGGCGGCGCTGCCGACCCGCGCCGCGAGGGGGTAGCGGCGCGGGTCGAGGGCCTTCTCCAGGTAGGGGGCGTGGGCCTGCCACCACTGTTCCTCGGTCATACCGGTGTGCGCGGCGGCCTGGGCGGCCTCCACGGCGCTGCGCACGGCCCCGTGGACGTACCCGGAGACGAGGGTGACGACGGCGTCCATCTCCAGGTCGGTCAGGCCGATGCCGTCGACGGCGCGCAGCTCGTACTCGTAGCGGGCGATGACGTTGGGGCCGAGCGGGGGGCGGGTGGTGGCGACCTGCAGCAGCCAGGGGTGACGCAGGTAGAGCGCCCAGGTCTCGCGGGCGATGTGTGCGAGGCGGCCGCGCCAGCCGCCGGGCACGTCGTCGGGGCGGGCGGTCTCGCCGTAGACGGTGTCGAGCATGACGTCGAGCAGCTCGCCCTTGCCGGGGACGTACGTGTAGAGGCTCATGGTGCCGACGCCGAGGCGTTCGGCGACCCGGCGCATGGACAGGGCGGCCAGCCCGTCGGCGTCGGCGACCTCGATGGCGGCGCGGACGATCCGGTCCACGGACAGGTCGGGCCGGCCCTTGCGGCTGGCGCGTTCGCGGGTGCGCCAGAGCAGGGCGAGGCTGCGCGCGGGGTCGCCGGTGCCGCTGTACTCGGTCGTCATGCCCCGGAACTCTACCGTGCGCCGTACCGTATGGTGTACGGTACGGCGTACGGAACGAGCGGACGGGGGCACGGATGCACCGGGACGGACCGGCCATCGAGGCCGAGGGACTACGCAAGCGCTACGGCGACACCGAGGCCCTCGCCGGCCTCGACCTGACGGTGCCCGCCGGCACGGTCTGCGGGCTGCTCGGGCGCAACGGCGCGGGCAAGACCACCGCGGTGCGGGTGCTGACCACCCTGCTGCGGCCCGACGCCGGCACCGCCCGGGTGGCCGGCGCCGACGTGCGGCGACACCCCGACCGGGTGCGCGCCCGCATCGGGCTGGTCGGTCAGCACGCCGCCGTGGACGAGGTACTCAGCGGCCGGCAGAACCTGGTGCTCTTCGGCCGGCTGCACCACCTCGGTGGCGCGCGGGCCCGCGTCCGGGCCACCGAGCTGCTCGCCCGCTTCGACCTGACCGACGCCGCCGACCGGCCCGCCGGCACGTACTCCGGCGGGATGCGCCGCCGCCTCGACCTCGCGGCCAGCCTGGTCCTCGACCCGCCGGTGCTGTTCCTCGACGAGCCCACCACCGGCCTCGACCCGCGCACCCGGGCGCAGGTGTGGGACGCCGTGCGGGGCCTCGTCGCCGACGGCACCACCGTGCTGCTGACCACCCAGTACCTGGAGGAGGCCGACCAGCTCGCCGACAGCGTCCGGGTCGTCGACGCCGGCCGGGTGATCGCCGACGGCACCCCCGACGAGCTGAAGGCCGCACTCGGCGGCGACCGGGTCGACGTGGTGCTGTCCCGCGCCGACGAACTGGACCGGGCGGCGCGGGCCGTCGGTGCCGCCGTCGCGGCGAGGCCGCACGTCGACCCGGCGGCCCTGCGGGTCAGCGTGCCCGTCTCCGGGCGCGTCGCCGCGCTGGCCGCCGTGCTGCGGGCGCTCGACGACGCCGGCCTGACCGCCGCCGACATCGCGGTACGCCGCCCCACCCTCGACGAGGTGTTCCTGAAGCTCACCGGTGAGGACTCCCCCGCCGCCCGCCCCGCCGAGGAGAAGGTGACCGCATGAGCGTGACCGTCCACCCGCTGCCGCACCGCCTGCGCTGGGCCGTCGCCGACGGCGTCACCCTCACCGGCCGCGCGCTGGCGCACTGGGTCCGGCAACCCGCGCAGGCGATCGTCGGGCTGCTGTTCCCGGTGCTGCTGGTGCTGATGTTCGGCTACCTCTTCGGCGGCGCGATGAGCGTGCCCGGCGGCGGCGACTACCGGGAGTTCCTGCTGCCCGGCATGTTCGCCATGACGATGGCCTTCGGCATCGAGTCGACGTACGCGGCCGTGGCCACCGACACCGCCCGCGGCGTCACCGACCGGTTCCGGTCCCTGCCGATGGCGCCCTCGGCGGTGGTCACCGGCCGGGCCGCCGCCGACCTGCTGCACTCCGCCGCCGGCCTGGCCGTCATGCTGGCCTGCGGCCTCGCCGTCGGCTGGCAGTGGCGCGCCGGCGCCGCCGCGGCCCTGGCCGCCGTCGGGCTGCTCCTGCTGCTGCGCTTCGCCCTGATCTGGGTCGGCATCCACCTGGCGCTGGTGCTGCGCCGACCCGAGTCGGTGGTGGTGCTGCAGATCCTGGTCTGGCCCGTCGGGTTCACCTCCAACGCGTTCGTCGCCCCCGACACCATGCCCGGCCCGCTGGCGGCGGTCGCGCAGTGGAACCCGCTGTCCGCGACCGTCGCGGCCTGCCGGGAGCTGTTCGGCAACCCCGGCTGGGGCGGCGAGTCCTTCGCCGCGCAGCACGCCGTCGCCCTCGCCGTCGCCTGGCCGCTGCTGCTGATCGCCGTGTTCCTGCCCCTCGCGGTGCACCGCTACCGCACGCTCAGCCGGTGACCGAACGGGCCATCCCGATCCACGCCGGCCGGGCGCGCGAGGCGCTGGACGTCGCCACGGTGGTGCCCCTCACCCCCGCCGAACGCGTCCGCGACGACCTGCGCCGCGCCGAGGACCTGACCGCCGACCCGCACCCGGAAGGACGCCCGTGACGATCGGCTCCCACGCCGTCACGTTCACCCCCGCCGACCCGCCCCGCGCCGGGACGTTGCTCGTCTGGTCGCCCGACGGCGGCCCACCGCCCGACGGGATCGGCGAACCCGCCCGGGTGACCCTGGCGACGCCCCCGCACGGCCACCCCACCCCGGTGCCCGCCCGACGGGCGTCGCTGGCGGCCGGCGTACCGCTGCTGCTCGCCGCGCGGGCCACGGACCCGGCGGCCGCGTTCTGGGCCGCCGCCACCCGGGAGGCCCTGCACCTGGCCGCCCACGGCCTGCTGCTGCCCGCGGTGACCCCCGCCGGGCACGACACCTGGCGCGTCGGGCCGCTCACCGACGACGACGAGGCCCGGCAGGCGCGGCTCGCCGCCGCGATGCCCGCCACCGCCCGCGCGGTGCCGGTGCCCGGACGCACCCCCGCCTGGCTGCCCGACCCGGCGCGGCTGCTGCGTGACTTCCTCGACGCCGTCGCCGACACCCTGCCCCGCGCCGACGGCGCCACCGGGGCGTGGGCCGCGCCGACACCCACACCCGTCGGGCGGCTGCGCGACTGGGCCGCCCGGGTCGCCGCCCACGCCGACGCGGCGGTACGGCTGTCGCTGCGCCTGGAACACCACGACACCCCCGACGAACCGTGGCGGCTCGTGGCGCAGGTGCACCGCGCCGCCGCGCCGGGGCTGCTCACCGACGCCGCCGCGCTGTGGCACGCCACGGTCCCCGGGTTCCCGCCCAGCGCCCGCGACGCCGCGCTGCTGGCCCTGCGACACGCCGCGCGGGTGTGGCCGCCCCTGGCCGGGCTGCTGGACACGGCCGTGCCCGACGCGTTGGCGCTGACCGACGCCCACGTCGTCGACCTGGCCACCGGCGCGGCCGCCCGCCTCGCCGGCGACGGGATCGACGTGCACTGGCCGGCGGGGCTCGACCGCGACCTCACCGCCTCGGCCGTGCTGCGCGCCCCGGCCCGCCGCGCCGCCGGAACCGGGCTGCTCGCCGGGCCCGGCGACCTGGCGCTGCACTGGCGACTGAGCCTGCACGGCGCGCCGCTCACCCCGGCCGAGCTGGCCCGGCTCGCCGACGCGCACCGGCCGGTGGTGCGGCTGCGCGAGCGGTGGGTGCTGGTGCCCCCGGAGCTGGCCCGCCGCGCCCGCGACCCGCACGCCGGGACACTGGCCGCGATGCCCGCGCTGCGCGCCGCGCTGACCGGCGCCACACACGTCGACGGCCAACGCGTCGACGTGACCACCGAGGGCTGGCTGGCCGACGCCGCGCGACGGCTCGCCGACGGCGGGACCGCTCCCCCGGTGCCCGCACCGCCCGGGCTGGCCGCGACCCTGCGCGACTACCAGCGGCACGGGCTGCGCTGGCTGGCCCGGCTGACCGCGCTCGGCCTCGGCGGCTGCCTCGCCGACGACATGGGGCTGGGCAAGACCGTCACCCTCATCGCCCTGCACCTGCACCGGCAGGCCGACCCCGCCACCGCCGGCCCGACCCTGGTGCTATGTCCCGCGTCGCTGCTCGGCAACTGGGAACGGGAAATCCGGCGCTTCGCCCCCGACACCCCCGTACGCCGCTTCCACGGCCCCGACCGCCACCTCGACGACCTCGACGGCGGGTTCGTCCTCACCACCTGGGCCACCCTGCGCCGCGACGCGGCCCGGCTGGCCGCCCGGCGGTGGCCGCTGCTCGTCGCCGACGAGGCACAGCACGTGAAGAACCCCCACTCGGAGACCGCGTCGGCGCTGCGCGCGATCCCCGCCGCCGCCCGGGTCGCCCTGACCGGCACCCCCGTGGAGAACGACCTCACCGACCTGTGGGCGATCCTGGACTGGACCACCCCCGGGCTGCTCGGCACCCTCACCGAGTTCCGCGCCCGCTGGGTCAAGCCGGTGCAGACCGACCGCGACCCCGACGCCGGGCGGGACCTGGCCCGGCTGGTCGGGCCGTTCCTGCTGCGCCGCCGCAAGAGCGACCCCGGCATCGCCCCGGAGCTGCCCGGCAAGACCGAGACCGACCAGCCCGTCGCGCTCACCGCCGAACAGGCCGCCCTCTACCAGGCGTGCGTCGCCGAACTGCTCGACCTGATCGCCGGCACCGACGGCTTCGCCCGGCACGGGCTGGTGGTCAAGCTGCTCACCGCGCTCAAGCAGATCTGCAACCACCCCGCCCAGTACCTGCGCCAGACCGCGCCGCCGCTGGCCGGCCGCTCCGGCAAGCTCGACCTGCTCGACGAACTGCTCGACACGATCCTGCCCGCCGGCGGCGCGGTGCTCGTGTTCACCCAGTACGTGGCGATGGCCCGGCTGCTGCACCGGCACCTGACCGACCGGGGCGTCGGCGCGCTGCTGCTGCACGGCGGGCTGCCCGTCGCCATCCGCGACGACCTGGTCCGCCGCTTCGACGCCGGCGAGGCCCCGGTGTTCCTGCTGTCGCTGCGCGCCGCCGGCACCGGCCTGAACCTCACCCGCGCCGACCACGTCGTGCACTACGACCGCTGGTGGAACCCGGCCGTGGAGGACCAGGCCACCGACCGGGCGTACCGGATCGGGCAGACCCGGCCCGTGCAGGTGCACCGGCTCATCGCCGAGGGCACCGTCGAGGACCGCATCGCCGCGCTGCTCGCCGGAAAGCGGGAACTCGCCGAGGCCGTCCTCGACGCCGGACCGGCGGCCCTGGCCGCGCTCAGCGACACCGAACTGGCCGAACTCGTGACCCTCGGCGGTGACCGATGACCCCGCGCGGCTTCACCGCGTTCCCGCCCGGCCGGGCCCGCCGCCCCCGCACCTGGTGGGGCTCGGCGTGGAACCGGGCCTGGGAGGCCGACGCCCTCGACGCCGGGCCGCTGCGCGCCGGGCGCCGGCTGGCCGCCGCCGGGCACGTCGGCCCGATCACCGTCAGCCCCGGCCGGCTCGCCGCCGCCGTGCACGACGGCGACACCGAGCAGGCGTACGCCACCCGGGTGCGCGTCGCGCCGCTGGCCGAGGACGACTGGGACCTGCTGGCCGGCGAGGTGGCCGCGCGGGCCGGGCACCAGGCGGCGCTGCTGGCGGGGCAGCTGCCCCGCGACCTGGCGGACCTGGCCGGGGTGCGGCTGCTGCCCGCGCTGGGCGAGGTCACCCCGGAGTGCGACTGCCCGGAGTGGGACCACCCGTGCCGGCACGCCGCCGCGCTGTGCCACCAGGTGTCCTGGCTGCTGGACGTCGACCCCGCCCTGCTGCTGCTGATCCGGGGCCGCGACGCCCGGCAGCTGCTCGCCGCCGCGCCGGCCCCCGGCCGCACCGTGCCGCGGCCGGAGTCGCCGCTGCCGCCCGGATCACCCGGTCGGGCCCCTGTCGCGCCGGAGTCACCCGCCGGGCGTCCCGACGCGGCGGGGACGGCGGCCGTCGAGGCGTACGCCCGCCCGACGCCACCCCTGCCGCCGCCACCGGGGCCGGTGGGAGCGCCGACGCTGCCGTTGCTGCCGCCCGGCCCGGACGTCGACGTCGACGCGTTGCGCCACCTCGTGGCGGTGGCCGCCGAGCGGGCGACGGCACTGCTGCGGCAGCGCTGACCGCCCGCCCCGGCCCGGGTGCCGTCGGCGGCGCGGAGACTGCCGCGGTGTCCTCGTGCAGCGGTGCCGGCATACCGGCGGTGGGAGCGAGGTGGCTGGTCAGGCCGGCGGCGGCAGGCCCGCGTCGGCGATGCGCTGTCGCATCGGCCGCCGGCGCACCGCGGCGAGGACCTCGTGCAGCAGGTCGGCCAGCGGCACGGGCAGCTCGGCGTCCAGCCCGCGCATCGCGGCGGTCGTCGCCGCCCACTCCGCCTCGATCACCGGCAGCAGCTCGCGGGCCCGGTCGGTCAGGTGCACGATGCGCTGCCGGGCGTCCGCGCCCGGGGTCAGCTCCACCAGGCCGGCGCGGGCCATCTGGGCCACGGTCTGGCTGGTCGCCGAATGGGTGACGCCCACCCGGCGGGCCAGGTCGCGGATGGGCAGCGGCCCGTCGGCCACCAGCACCCGCAGCGGCGGCGAGAACCGGGGCCGGTAGTCGGCCAGGCCCCGCTCGGCGTACACCGCGGCGACGTCGCCGTCGATCACGTCGAGGACGTGCCGCAGCAGCGTGCCCACGGCCTCCCGGTCCGGTACGTCAGTCACTCCGCTAATGTAACAGCGCTGTTGTATCTGGTGGGACGAGGGAGGACAGGCGATGACGCAGCGGTATGCCCTGACGGAGCCGTACGCGCACGGGATGCTCGACGTCGGCGACGGCCAGCTCGTGTACTGGGAAACCTGCGGCAACCCCGACGGCAAGCCCGCGGTGGTGCTGCACGGCGGTCCCGGCTCCGGCTGCTCGCCCAGCTGGCGGACCTTCTTCGACCCGGCCCGCTACCGGGTGACCCTGTTCGACCAGCGCGGCTGCGGACGCAGCCTCCCGCACGCCGCCGACCCCACCGTGGACCTGTCCACCAACACCACCGACCACCTGATCGCCGACGTCGAACGGCTGCGCGAGCATGTCGGGGTGGACCGCTGGCTGGTGCTGGGCTCGTCCTGGGGTTCCTGCCTCGGCCTGGCGTACGCCCAGCGGCACCCGGAGCGGGTCAGCGAGCTGGTGCTGTTCAGCGTCACCGCCGGCACCCGCCGGGAGATCGACTGGATCACCCGGGACATGGGGCGGGTGTTCCCCGCCGAGTGGGCCCGGTTCCGCGACGGCGTGCCGCCGGCCGACCGCGACGGCGACCTGGCCGACGCGTACGCCCGGCTGCTGGCCGACCCGGACCCGGCGGTGCGGGACCGGGCCGCCCGCGACTGGTGCGCCTGGGAGGACAGCCACGTCGCCACCGCCCCCGGTCACCGGCCCGACCCCCGCTACGCCGACCCGGTGTTCCGGATGGCGATGGTCCGGCTGGTCACCCACTACTGGCGGCACGACTGCTTCCTGCCGGAGGAGCAGGTGCTGCGCGAGGTGGGGCGGCTGGCCGGCATTCCCGGGGTGCTGCTGCACGGCCGACTCGACATCAGCAGCCCGGCGGACATCCCGTGGCTGCTGGCGCAGTCCTGGCCGGACGCGCGCCTGGAGTTGCTGGAGCGCGCCGGGCACGGCAGCAGGAACGGCATGGCGGAGCGGGTCGTCGCGGCGCTGGACGGCTTCGCCGACCGCCGCTGACACCCCGCCCCACCGGTCAGGTCAGGAGACCTCCGGGCCGGCGCCGCGCGCCGGGCGGCGGTCAGCCGCCGGCGAGCGCGGCGCGGACGGGGCCGGTCTTGGCGGCGGCCTCGGCGACCTCGGCGTCCGGGTCGCTGCCCCAGGTGATGCCCCCGCCCGCCCAGACGTGCACGCGGTCGGCGTCGACGGCGGCGGTGCGGATGGTCAACCCCAGGTCGATCCGCCCGGGGGCGACCCAGCCCAGAGCCCCCATGCTCGCGCCGCGCCCGACCGGCTCGAGGGCGGCGACGCGGCCCAGCGCGGCGAGCTTCGGGGCGCCGGTGACCGAGCCGCCCGGGCAGACCGCGCGCAGCAGGTCGGCCAGGCCGAGCCCGTCGGCGACCGCCGCCGACACCGTCGACTCGGCCTGCCACAGGTCGCACCAGCGGCGTACGGCGAACAACTCGTCGACCCGCACGCTGCCGGTGCGGGCGACCCGCGCCAGGTCGTTGCGCTCCAGGTCGACGATCATCACGTGCTCGGCGCGTTCCTTGGCCGAGGCGAGCAGCTCGGCGCGGCCGACGGCGGTGGCGGGCCGGGTGCCCTTGATCGGTCGGGTGACCAGCCGCCCGTCGGTCAGCTCGACCAGGGTTTCCGGGCTCGCGCAGCCGATCGCCCAGCCCGCCCCGGTGAGGGTGCCGCCGTAGCGGGCTCCGGGCAGCCCGGCGAGCCGGCCCAGGGCGGGCAGCGGGTCGCCGGCGTACCGGGCGGCGGCGTGCCCGACGAGGTTGACCTGGTAGACGTCGCCCCGGCCGATGGCGGCCCGGACCGCGGTCACCGCCTCGGCGTGCTGCCGCGGGGTCCAGCTCTCCGCCCAGTCGCCCAGCCACCAGCCGGCGGCGGGCGCCGCGGCGGCCGGCGGGGCGGGCGGGCCGTGGCCGTAGACGACCACGGCGACCTCCGGCAGCGCGGGGGCGGGGCTGGCGGCGCCGGGCGGCGCGCCGGCGAGGACCGCGCCGGCGGCGGCGGAGACGTAGAGGGCGGCCCCGCAGGCGCCGGCGGGGTCGTGGCCGGCGGCGGGGCGGGCCAGGTCGTGCAGCGGCAGGCCGTGCGCGGCCAGGAACTCCTGCGCCAGCGCGGCCGGGTCGCCGCCGTCGGCGGGCCGCCACTGCCAGCGGGCCCGCTCGACGAGCGTACGGCGGCAGGCGACCGGCGCCGCCGGCACATCGACCCCTGCCCGTGAAAGCGTTTCCACGCCGTCCGGCCTATCCTCCCTCATCCGTTCAGTGGATTTCCCGGAAACGACGCGCATACCTGCTCGATGCCGTCCACTTTCGCTTGGTACTGTGCGTCACTGGTCATGTGAACCATGACACAGTGCCCCCACAGTCCGGAGAACCCGATGTGCCAGCACCAACCCACCTGCCCCTCCGCCGAAGCGACCGACCGGGAAGCCGCCCGCGTCCTCGCCTGCTTCCCTGAGCAGGGCTGGAGCCTGCTCTGCAACGGTGTCATCGTCTTCGAGGACACCGGCGAACTACTCCCCGACGGCAGGACCATCGCCCCGCACCGCGGTCCGGCCCGACACGCCCTCGTCGCCTGACCTGCCACTCTCCGTCACGCAGTCTTGTGGCGTCGACCCAGGCTAGTCCCCCGGTCGGGACAGCCGCGGCCCAGGTCGGCGTATCCGCCGGGGCGGCACCTCGACCGCCCCGGCGCGCCGCGACATCAGCTCTCGAACGCTTCCGGTGACGGGCAGGAACACACCAGGTTCCGGTCGCCGAACGCGCCGTCGATGCGCCGCACCGGCGGCCAGTACTTCCCGGCCCGGTCCACCCCGGCCGGGTACGCCCCCACCGACCGCGGGTACGCGTGCGGCCACTCGTCCCCGGCCACCATCGCCGCCGTGTGCGGCGCGTTCGCCAGGGGGTTGTCGCCCGCCGGCCACTGCCCGGCACCCACCTTGTCGATCTCCGCCCGGATGGCGACCATCGCGTCGCAGAACCGGTCCAGCTCGGCCAGGTCCTCGCTCTCGGTGGGCTCCACCATCAGCGTCCCCGCCACCGGGAACGACATCGTCGGCGCGTGGAACCCGTAGTCGATCAGCCGCTTCGCCACGTCGTCCACGCTCACCCCGGTCGCCTTCGTCAGCGGCCGCAGGTCGAGGATGCACTCGTGCGCCACCAGGCCCTTGTTGCCGGTGTACAGCACCGGGAAGTGCCCGCGCAGCCGTGCCGCCACATAGTTCGCCGCCAGCACCGCCACCCCGGTCGCCCGCGCCAGCCCCGCCGCGCCCATCATCCGCAGGTACGCCCACGGGATCGGCAGGATCCCCGCCGACCCGTACCGCGCCGCCGAGATCGCGGGCCGGCCGTCGACGTGCGCGCCCAGCGGGTCGCCCGGCAGGAACGGCGCCAGGTGCGCCCGCACCGCCACCGGCCCCACCCCGGGACCACCGCCGCCGTGCGGGATGCAGAACGTCTTGTGCAGGTTCAGGTGCGACACGTCCGCCCCGAACCGGCCCGGCTTGGCAAACCCGACCAACGCGTTGAGGTTCGCCCCGTCGACGTACACCTGACCGCCGGCGTCGTGGACCTTCGCGCACAGCGACGCGATGCCCGTCTCGTACACCCCGTGCGTCGACGGGTACGTCACCATGATCGCGGCGAGGGCGTCGCGGTGCTTGTCGATCTTCGCGTCCAGGTCGACCAGGTCGACGTTGCCGCCGTCGTCGCAGCCCACCACGACGACCCGCATCCCGGCCATCACCGCGCTGGCCGCGTTCGTGCCGTGCGCCGACGACGGAATCAAGCACACGTCCCGGTGGCCCTCCCCCCGGCTGCGGTGCCAGGCCCGGATGGCCAGCAGACCCGCCAGCTCACCCTGCGAGCCGGCGTTGGGCTGCACGCTGACCGCGTCGTAGCCGGTCACCTCCGCCAGCCACGCCTCCAGCTGGGCGATCATCTCCCGGTAGCCGGCCGTCTGCGCCTGCGGCGCGAACGGGTGCACGTGCGCGAACTCCGGCCAGCTCACCGGCTCCATCTCGGTGGTGGCGTTCAGCTTCATCGTGCACGACCCGAGCGGGATCATCCCCCGGTCCAGGGCGTAGTCGAAGTCCGACAGGCGCCGCAAGTAGCGCAGCATCGCCGTCTCGGAGTGGTGGCTGCGGAACACCGGATGGGTGAGGAAGTCCGACGTACGGGCCAGCCCGGCGGGCAGCGCCGCGGCCACGTCGCCGACGACGGCGTCGACACCGAACGCGGCCCACACCGCCGCCAGGTGCGCCGACGTCGTCGTCTCGTCGCAGGACACGCCGACCCGGTCGGCATCGACCAGCCGCAGGTTCACCCCCCGCGCCGCCGCGGCCGCCACAACCTCGGCGGCCCGGCCGGGCACGGTCGCGGTCACGGTGTCGAAGAACGCGACGTCCGCGACGCTCACCCCGCCGGCGCGCAGCCCGGCCGCGAGCCGCGCCGCCATCTCGTGCGTACGCGCCGCGATCGCGCGCAGCCCGTCCGGGCCGTGGTACACGGCATACATGCCGGCCATCACGGCGAGGAGCACCTGCGCGGTGCAGATGTTGCTGGTGGCCTTCTCCCGCCGGATGTGCTGCTCGCGGGTCTGCAACGCCAGCCGGTACGCCGGGTTGCCGTCCGCGTCGCGGGACACCCCGACCAGCCGGCCGGGCAGCATCCGCTCCAGACCCGCCCGCACGGCCAGGTAGCCGGCGTGCGGCCCACCGAAGCCCATCGGCACGCCGAACCGCTGGGTGGTGCCGGCGGCGATGTCGGCGCCGATCTCCCCCGGCGGGCGCAGCAGCGCCAGGGCCAGCAGGTCCGCCGCCACGGTGACCAGCGCGCCGGCCGCGTGCGCCGCCTCGACCAGGCCCGCCTGGTCGCGCACCGCCCCGGACGCCCCCGGGTACTGCAGGTGCAGACCGAAGAACTCCGCCGGCAGCTCCTCGCGCTCGACGTCGAGCACCCGCACGTCGATACCGAGCGGCTCGGCCCGGCTGGTGATCACCGCGATGGTCTGCGGCAGGGTGTCGGCGTCAACGACGTACACCGGGCTCCTGCTCTTCGACGCGCGGCGGGCGAGGGTCATCGCCTCCGCCGCCGCGGTGCCCTCGTCGAGCATCGACGCGTTCGCGGTGGCCAGCCCCGTCAGGTCCGTGACCATCGTCTGGAAGTTCAGCAGAGCCTCCAGCCGACCCTGGCTGATCTCCGGCTGGTACGGCGTGTACGCCGTGTACCAGGCCGGGTTCTCCAGCACGTTGCGGCGGATCACCGCCGGGGTGTGCGTGCCGTGGTAGCCCAGGCCGATCATGGACACGGCCACGGTGTTGCGGGCGGCGAGGGCCCGCAGCTCGGCGAGCGCGTCGTGCTCGGTGGCCGGCTCCGGCAGGTCCAGGGTGCCGTGCCAGCGGATCACCTCGGGGATCGCCGCGTCCATCAGCTCGTCGATCGAGCCGTAGCCGACGGCCTCCAGCATCCGGCGCTCGTCGGCCGGATCCGGGCCGATGTGGCGGGCGGCGAACTGCTCTGCGGTCATGGGTGGCGCTCCCCTGAGGCGAGGTCGACAGGTCGGCCTCCCCCTCTGTCACGCCCGCACAGCGCTCCACAGTGCCTGCCCACGAGGTCCTTTTGCCTGAGAGGTTCCGGGGAGGATTTGCCCCTTCGGCGCCGCCCGAGGTGCTTTCTGGGCGGTCTCTCCCACGTGGGTGCTACCGGCATGGTCAACGCTACCAGCGCCCGGTCGGCCGATGGATGTCGTACCCCCTCGACATGATCACGGTGAGCTGTTGGCGGTGGGTCATCGACCAGCCCCGCGCCGCCGGCTGACCCCCGGCGCCCCCGCCGGCTACCGGCCGACGCCGGTCAGGCCCGTCGGCACCGCGCCCGAGCCGACGTCGCTGCCGGCCGGTGCCCCCACCGTCCGATCGGCCAACGCCGGCAGCAACCGGCCCAGCGGCGCGTCGAGGGTCAACGCCGCATACCCGTCGCCCCGCGTCGGCCCCTGGTTGACGATCACCACCGGGATGCCCAGCTTCGCCGCCCGCAGCACGAACCGGCGGCCCGACATCACCGTCAACGACGACCCCAGCACCAGCAGCAGCCGCGCCCGCTGCACCATGTCGAAACAGCGGGCCACCCGCGGCGCCGGCACCGTCTCACCGAAGAACACCACGTCGGGCTTGAGCACCCCGGTGCCGCAGAACGTGCAGTCGACCGTCCGGAACCGCGCCACCTCGTCGTCGGCGAGATCCACGTCACCGTCCGGGTTGACCGCCGCGACCCGCGCGTCGAACCCCGGGTTCGCCTCCCGCAGCCGCCGGTCCAACTCCTCCCGGGACGTCTGGTTGCCGCACCCCAGGCACACCACCTCGTCGAGACGACCGTGCAACTCCACCACCCGCGGGCTGCCCGCCGCCGTGTGCAACCCGTCGACGTTCTGCGTGATCACCCCGTCGACCAGGCCGCCGCGCTGCAACCGGGCCACCGCCCGGTGCCCGTCGTTCGGGGCCGCCCGCGCGATCACCCGCCACCCCAGGTGGCTGCGCGCCCAGTAACGCCGCCGCGCCTGCGCGTCCCGGGTGAACACCTGATAGGTCATCGGGGTGTGCCGACGGGCCGCCCCACTGGGCCCCCGGTAGTCCGGGATGCCCGACTCGGTCGACAGGCCCGCCCCGCTCAACACCACGACACCACCGCCCGCCACCAGGCCGGCCAGCGCGTCGATCGTCTCCGTCACCCGTCCATGCTGCCTCAGCGACCCGCGCCCCGGCGAACACCCCGCGACCCCGCCGCGGCGTGCCGGGGCGGCGACTAGGTTGGCAGGTATGCGCGTCGTCATCGCCGGAGGCCACGGCAAGATCGCCAAACTGACCCACCGGGAACTCGCCGGACGCGGCGACACCGCCGTCGGTCTGATCCGCAACCCCGACCACGCCGCCGCGCTGACCGCCGCCGGCGCCCACCCCGTCGTCGCCGACCTCGAACACGTCGGCGTCGAGGACCTCGCCGGCCACCTCGCCGGCGCCGACGCGGTGGTCTTCGCCGCCGGCGCCGGCCCCGGCAGCGGCGCCGCCCGCAAGGACACCGTCGACCGGGCCGCCGCCGTGCTGCTCGCCGACGCCGCCGAACGCGCCGGCGTCCGCCGCTACCTGCTGGTCTCCTCGATGGGCGTGGACGGCGAGCCGCCCGCCGGCACCGACGAGGTGTTCGCGGCGTACCTGCGGGCGAAGAAAGCCGCCGAGGACGACCTGACCGGCCGCGACCTCGACTGGACCGTGCTGCGACCCGGCCGACTCACCGACGACCAACCCACCGGGCGGATCACCCTGGCCCGGCACGTGCCTCCGGGCGCGGTCACCCGCGCCGACGTCGCCCGCGTGCTGCTCGCCCTGCTCTACGAGCCCCGCACCGCCGGGCAGATCCTGGAGCTGGTCGGCGGGGAAACCCCGATCGCCGACGCCGTCGCCTCCGCCGCCGGCTGACCGGCCGCAGGGCCCCGCCGGCCGAAATCGGATGGCGCGCCGGACCCGGTCGGCGCGCCGAAATCGGGGCGCCGACCGCCACGCCCCCGCCCGGCACGCCCGCCGCGACGCACCCCCACCCGGCGCGGGCGCACTCCGCCCGCCGCGGCGTCAGCCGTCGAGCACCGCCCGCAGCCGCGCACCGGCCGCCCCGGCGGCGTAGGCGTCGGCCCGCAACTGCTCCGACTGCGCCGACAGGTGCTCCTGCCACTGGCTCAGCTGCTGCTGCGCCGTCGTCACCGCCGCCACCAACGCCGCGTGCCGGCCCTCCAGCTCCCGCACCCGCCCCCGCAGGTCGTCACCCAGAGGCTCCCCCGGAGGGGCGAGCGACCCCGCCCGCCGGTGCGCCTCGGCGAGGATCTCGTCGGCCTGTCGCCGAGCATCGGCGATGATCTCCGCGCCCTCCGTGCTGGCCTCGCTGATCGTCCGGTTCGCCTCGTCCTGCGCCCGTACCGCCAACTCGACCACCAGCGGGTCCGGGCCCTGCGGGGCGGTGCTGGGCAGCGCGCCGTGACGCAGCATCTCCACCTGCCGCACCAGCCCGTCGTTCTCCCGCCGCAGCCGATCCACCTCACCGTCGAGCAAAGCCATCCGCTCGTCGACCGACCGGGCCAGGCCGGCGACCTCGTCGGCGGACAACCACTGGCTGCCCCGGAAGCGGCGGGCCTCCAGCGCGCCCAACGCCCGCGTCAGCTCGCCGGTCGGGACGGCGGAGACCCGGTCGCCATGATCGATGCTCATCGGACACCTGTCCAACTGAAGTCCTGCGGCGCGGCGGCCGCCGCGCTCGCGAGAGGTGGATAAAGAGACTGGTCGTAACTCTCCACCAGGATCCGCTCCGGCGGCACACCGGACACCGTCAGGGCGGTGATCGTCTCCCGGGTCATCTCCGGACTGCCGCAGACCAACACGTCGGTGTCCCGCCACGGACCCAACCGCACCGCGGTCTGACCAGCCGTACCCACCTCACCCTGCCACTGCCAGCCGCTCTCCACCGTCGGCACGTACCGCAACCACCCGCCGCCCGCACCGGAGCCCCACGACCCCGCCGGCGGCGTCGCCGCCAACTCCCGCAACGCCCGGTCGTCGTACAGGTCGTCGGGGGTCTTACCGCCCACCACCAGCGTCGTCGTACGCCCCGACCCCTGCTGCAACGCCTCCGCCACCGCCCGCAACGGCGCCAACCCGGTGCCGCCCGCCACCAGCAGCAACGGCAGCTGCGGCGACCGGTCGTACGACGACAACGCAACCCCCACCGGCAACCCCAACAGCAACTGGTCGCCCTCGCGCAGCTTCCGCACCAGATGCGTGGAGAACCGACCCGCGGCCCGGACGTGGAACTCGATCGTCCCGTCGGCGCGCGGCGCGTTCGCCGGCGACAGGTACCGCCACATGCGCAACTGCGGCACCTGCACCGGCAGCGACTGCCCCGGCAGATAGTCGCACAGGTAGTTCGGGCGGACCGTGAACACGCACACGTCGGCCCGCCGCCGCTGCACCCGCTGCACCTCCGCCTCCCAGTACGGCGGCGACGTCCGCTCCGCCTCCGCCGCCCCCGTCAGCATCAACCGCGCCACCAGCTCGTACGCCGCGGCCCACTCCGCGCGCAGGGCCGGCGTCCACCGTGGCCCGAGGAAGCGTTCCAGCGTCGCCAGCAACGCCTGCCCGACCCAGATGTAGTGCCACTCCGCCAACGGCACCGCCCGACCCTGCTGGTCCTCGCCGCGGAACCGGCGGTGGTCGGCCCCCAACCGCTGCGCGAACGCCGTCAGCTCCCGCTCGTCGTCGACGTGGGTGATGATGTGCCCCAACGCCGAGAGCAACTTGTCCTGCTGGTACTGCATGTTCGTCGGAAACATCGTGCGGGCCTCGGGCGCGATCACGAACAACGTGGCGTAGAAGTACTTCGCCGCCTCCGGACCAGCCACGCAGAACTGCGCCCAACTCTGGCGTAACGCCGCGACGTCCATGCCTCAGCCCTCCTGCCGGCGGGCGGCGTCGTGACGCTCCCGCAGGGTCAGCCCCACCACACCCGACGTCCCGTACGCGCGGTCACCCTGCCACAGGTTCGGATCCGGCACCCGCGTGTCGTAGTAGCGGTGGTGCACGGCGTGCAACGCCGCCCACCCCACACTGCCGTTGAGCCACGACCAGTCACCGTGCACCGGCCGGCCCGCCCGCTCCTCCTGCGCGCAGAACTTCATGAACAGCTCCGACTCGGTGTGCGGATCGGACACCCGCACCCCCGCCGCCCGGAACGAGTGCAACACCGCCTGGTTGATCACCAACACGGCGTGCTCCCGCCACAGGGTGTCCTCCCGCGAGGTGTCCAACCCCAACCCCCGCGCCACCGGCAGCAACTGGTCGTACCGGTCCCGGTCACCCATGTTCCGGGTGCCGATCTCGTCACTCAGGTAGTGCCCGTTGAACGGGGCACAGCTGTAGTCCACCCCACCGACCCGCAGGCGCATGTTGCTGATCACCGGCAGGGCGTGCCAACGCAGCCTCAACTCCTCGAACCACGGGTACGCCGGATGCGTCAGGGCAACCTCGCGGACCAGGTCCCGCGGCACCTCCACCAGCGTCGGATCCTCGTACGCCGTCTCGATCACCCACGGCAGCAGGTCGAACCGTCCCGGCACCGCCGGCGCACGCCACCCCAGACGCCGCGCCGCGTCCGTCATCGTTACCTGCGCCGGATCACCCAGCACCGACCCGTCGTCCGTCCGATGACCGCAGTAGCGGATCAACTGGTCGTTCCAGATCCGCGCCCGCGGACCCACGCCGGGCCGGTCCGGCGCGAACACCGTCATCACCGACTGGATCCGCCCACCGTTGTCAGCCACCGAAAGGTGCTGCGCCAACTCCTGCGCGATCCCCGCCACCGTCGTCACGTCACGCCGGTCCCGGACCTTCAACCCGGCCCACCGGACCCGCCCCACACAGCGCACCGACTGCCGCCACGCCACCTTCGCCCCGTACGACAGCTCCTCGGAGGTGTGCCGGTACGTGCCGGTCAGCGCGATTTCCTCCCGCACCTCCGCGATCCGCGCGGCCACGTCCGGCAGCCGCCGCTCCGCGTGGTAGAGACCCAGGAACTCGACGGCCTCCGCCGTCACGTCCTCCACCGGCGCCTGCGGCCGGGGAGCATGCGCCACCGGGCAGCCCGACCCCTCGCCGTCCACGACACGCCCATCGGCATCCACCAACACCGCGGCGGCATGATAGTCAGTCTGCACTTTGTTCAAATCCGATCGTCGGGCAGGCGCGGTCGTCGCCTTCTGCGTCGTCCCTCGGCACGGTTCACCGACCCGCCGCGCATGTCACGGACAGTGACATGCGCGCGGCAAGCCGCGCGCCGCACATAGGATTCCCGGCCACGCAAAGACTGTCAACAGTCCGACTCACGCCGAAAACGTCCACAATCGACGCTTGCCCCCGCAAGCAACGCCACTCTGGACATCGCCACGCGTGTGCTTGCCTTGCTTACTTCGTCCGGTGGCCGGCGGTGGGCGCGTTGGCACGGCGGCGTGGGTTGCGGTGCGTGGTGGTGGGGGTATGGGGGTGTGGCCGGCCGGTGGTCGCGCGCCGTCCGTGCCGGGACGTTGGCCGTGCGGTACGGCCGCCTCGAGGCGTCGGCGTGGTGCCGCTGAGGTGGCGACCCGTCGACCCGCTGTCGGCAGGTCCCGGGGCGGGTCGGGTGCTGCGGGCGCTGTCGAGCTGCCCCACCTGTGGGACCACCCGTCACACAGGGAGTAAACACGCCGCCACCCCGACCAAGAGCCAGCGGCACGCGCCCCGACGCCGCGCTCAGCCCGCCCGACGCCGGGCCCGGCGCACCGCCAACTCGTCACCCACCGAATCCCCCGCCGGCGCCGACGGCGGCACCGACGTCGCGGGCTCCGCCGGCAGATGCGACAGCGAACCCTGGATTTCCTTGAACGCACCACCGATCGCGATGCCGAACACCCCCTGGCCGCCCTGCAACAGGTCGACCACCTCCTCCGGCGACCGGCACTCGTACACCGTCGTCCCGTCGGAGATCAACGTGATGCCCGCCAGATCCGCCACCCCACGGGACCGCAGCGCCTCGACCGCCTTCCGGATGTTCTGCAACGACACCCCGGCGTCCAGCAGCCGCTTCACCACCTTCAGGACCACCAGGTCCCGGAACGAATACAACCGCTGCGTGCCCGACCCCGACGCGTCCCGCACGCTCGGCACCACCAACCCGGTGCGCGCCCAGTAATCCAACTGGCGGTAGCTGATCCCCACCGCATGGCAGGCCGTCACACCTCGATAACCAACGGTGTCGTCACCCTCAGTCGCCAACCCTGGCGACGTCACACCCGGCTCGTCCAGCTCCGTACCCGGATCGGGATCTCGCGGCTCGTGCATCCGGACAACCTCCCCGCCAGTGCGGTGACACGTCGTTTCCGGGACGTGCACCCCTCGACACGGCAACCCTATAGCCGCCTTCAGAGATTGCCCCGGAGGAACCGGCGCGACACGCCGCGCCACGACAACGAAGATCACCCACCGCGCCGGAACATCACCGAACGTGACGCCCGGAAAGACACGGGACTCAGCCGGCGAAGTCCTCCGGACGCACCTGCTCCAGGAACTCGCGGAACTTCTCCACCTCGTCCTCCTGCTCGTCGGGAATCACGATCCCCGCCTCGCTGAGGACCTCCTCCGCACAACGAATCGGCGCACCGACCCGCAACGCCAACGCGATGGAATCACTCGGCCGGGCCGACACCCGCACCCCGTCACCGATCAACAGATCGGCGAAGAAGACGTTCTCCTTCAGCTCGGTGATCTCCACCGCCCGCAACGGCGCCTTCAACGCCGCCAACACGTCCCGCAGAAGATCGTGGGTCAGCGGCCGGGCCGGCTTGACCCCCTGCTGCTCGTAAGCGATCGCCGTCGCCTCGACCGCGCCGATCCAGATCGGCAGATAGCGGTCCCCCTCGACCTCCCTGAGCAGGACGATCGGCTGGTTGCTGGGCAGCTCCACCCGAACTCCGACCACGCTCAGCTCGCGCACCGCCGCCTCCGTGTCGTTGTCACCTACGCCGCACCGTGCCCTTCCCTGCACGGTACACGGACCGCGACACGGCCGTCCCATGCGCTACCCGCACCACGCCCGCGCCAGAAAGGGGTTACCCCGGCAAGCCTACGACACGCTTCCCGGGGCAGATCTTTCCCCACGACCCCGGCCGGATCACCGACCCAACGTCGACCGCAACCCCACCCGCACCAACGCCGCGTGCAACTGCTGCGACAACGCCACCAACTCCCGCGCCGTCTCCGCCGCCCGCGCCCGCGCCGCCGGATCGCTCTGCCGCGCCAACGGCGCCACCAACTGCGCGAACAAACCGACCTCCCGGTCAGCCGCCGTCCGGTAACCCCGCAGATGCCGCGGCTCCAACCCGTACGCCGCCAGACCCGCCACCGCCCGCGCGATGATCAACGCATCGTCGTCGTACCAACCCGGCGGATCCGACACCACCACACCGAGCCGCTCCAACTCACCCAACGTCGACTCGTCGATCCCACTACGCGCCACCAGATCCGCCCGGCCGAGCCGCACCTGCGGCGACCCGGCCGGCTCCTCCGACACCCGCCCCGGCACCTCGCCACCCGGGCCCACCGCCACCAACGTCGGCCGCTGCCGACCCGGCGACTCCCCGGACGCGTCCCACTGCGCCAACTGATCACGGATCACCCGCAGAGGCAGATACTGGTCCCGCTGCGCGGTCAGCACGAACCGCAACCGCGCCACATCGTCCCAGCTGTACTTCCGGTAACCCGCCGCCGTCCGCTGCGGCTCCACCAGGCCCTCGGCCTCGAGAAACCGCAACTTCGAAATCGTCACGTCCGGAAAATCCACCCGCAGCTGACCCAGCACCTCACCGATGCTCATCAACGGTCGGGCACGCGCCGCCCCGGGCGGCGAGGAGGCCGCAGGCTCGTTCACCCCCGGCCGGCCTCCTCCTCCGGGCGCGGACCGGCGATGAACACCACCCGGAACTTACCGATCTGCACCTCGTCACCGTTGCTCAACGTGGCCGCCTCGACCCGCTCCCGGTTCACGTACGTGCCGTTCAGGCTTCCCACGTCCCGCACAGTGAACGTCCCACCGTCACGATGGAACTCGGCGTGCCGCCGCGACACCGTCACGTCGTCCAGGAAAATGTCACTGTCCGGATGCCGGCCACTCGTCGTCACATCATGATCCAAAAGGAACCGGGCACCCGCGTTCGGACCCCGGCGAACCACCAGCAGCGCCATCCCCGGCGGCAACGAACCGGACATCCGGCTCGGCACCACATCGGTGTCCGGCCCCTCCAGCACTTCGTCGAGCGAACCGAGATTGAGCGTCGAAGTGACGTCGAGCGGGGGGAACTCGTCGTCTGGGCGCGTCATGGGACCACCTCACGGATCTGTTCGGTCGGCGTCGGGTAATGGCGGGTCTGGCCGCCGGGCACTCGAACACCCGGCGGCTGGCTCCCCGTGCCCGGAAAGGCAATTCCGCAACGCTCAACTATTGGGTTCTCGGTCGACTGGGCGAGCCTAGCCAGCGCCGAAATGCAGGGCAACCGGACGCGCGGACACAACCACCACGCCCGGAGGGGACGCACTCAGCTCTCGGTGAGCTCACGATACGCGTCCGCGGACAGCAGCCCTTCGACCGCCGCCGGATCGTCCGGGGTGATCTCCACCAACCAACCCGCACCGTACGGGTCCGTGTTGATCACCTCAGGGGTGTCGCCGAGCGCCTCGTTGCGCGCCGCCACCGTACCGCCGAGCGGGGCGTAGATCTCCGACACACTCTTCGTCGACTCGATCTCACCCAACGACTCACCCGCCGCCACCACCGCACCGACATCGGGCAGCTGGACATACACGATGTCACCCAGGGCGTCCTGCGCAAAGTGGGTGATGCCGACCCGCACCGGGCCGCCGCCGTCACCCGCCACCCACTCGTGCTCGGCGGAATACCGCAGATCCTCAGGAATCACCAGACGCGTCCTTCACCATCGACGCACCGGACACCACCGGTGCGAGCCGCGCCGGTCAGGAGACCGGACGGGCGTGTTCCAGCTTGATCGGCGCGTGCAGCGCCGAAACCTCGGCAGCCTCACGATCCTCAACGATCAACTTACCGCCGTCGCCCGTCACCGACGCCACCACCCCGCCAGGAATGTTCAACGCCGTACGCATCGTCGCCGGATCACCGATCACCGTGATCGTGAACGGACCCGTCAACCGACGCCCGTCCACCACCAACGACCCGTTCTCCCCATCCAGAAAGTACGTCGACGCGATGATCCGCACCGACGCCCGGTCACCGCCGGAAATCTGCATCGCCTCCGCGCCGGCGCCCCGCAACTCCTGCACCGCGTCCAACACCCGCGACGCCGAGATCGGCTTCTCACCAGCCTCGAACCGCACCGTCAACCCCGGACCCGTCGCCGGCAACGTCCCCGCCAGAATGCCCAACTCGTCGGCCCGCCGCGTCGCCTCGTCCAACGCCGCCTGCCGCCCCTGCTCACCCGAACGCAACTGCCGCTGACTCTCCTCCAGCGCCGCGATGTCCTGCCGCAGCCGGACCTCCCGCGAATTCAGGTCGTACAGGATCCGGACCAGGTCCTCCTGCCGCGTCGCCGCCACCGTCGGATCCGTCGACGTCGTCTTCAACTGCACCACCAGCGTGAACCCCAGCAACGCCAGCAGCACCGCGATCATCACCCCGGCCGAACTCACCCGCCGCCACGGCGACCCTGCGGCCGCCAGCGCCTCCGGCGACGACCCGCCCGACCCCTCACCGCCAGCCCGGCTCAGGTCCACCGTCGCGCCCTCGTCGAACCGGTCCGGCTCCGCCACGGGCGGCTCCGCCCGCTCCGGCGCCAACGGACTCAACTCGTCCGGATCCGGCGCGTCCGGCCGCGGATCCGGCTCCCCCGCCGGACCCGACGGCCGCCCCGGCCCCGCCGGCTGCGGCCAACCCGTGCCCGTCTCCGTGTGCTCCTCGCTGCTCATCGCCACAAACCTACGCCCGGAACAGGTGCCGGCGGATCGCCGCCACGTTCCCGAAGATCCGCACCCCGAGCACGACCACCACACCCGTGGACAACTGACCACCCACCCCGAGCTGGTCACCCAGATACACGATCAGACCCGCCACCAGCACGTTGGAGATGAACGACACCACGAACTGCTTGTCGTCGAAGATCCGGTCGAGCTTCGCCCGCACCCCACCGAACACCGCGTCCAACGCCGCCACCACCGCGATCGGCAGATACGGCTGCAAACCCGCGGGAACCGTGGGGTCGAGCCAGACCCCGAGGACCACACCGGCGAGCAACGCCAGCACCGCGATCATCGACCACCTCCGGAGGGGCTGGGAGACGTCCTCGAACCGGACGGCTGAGAACTGGCGGAACGGTCCGCCCCCGACGGCGACGGACTCGCGCTCGCCGGAGGCTCCGCGTAGCGTAGCCGCGGCTCCGGAGCGGCCGGCAGGGTGAGGTCCTCCGCCTCCCGCACCGCGAACGACAACCCGGTGTCCTCCGCCACCTTCCGCATCGTCAACGCGCTGCGACTGTCCTCGTACCGGTCCCGCATCGACCCCGGCCCGATCGCCGACACCTCGTACGGCCCCGTCACCGGCCGGAAGTCCACCAGGATCGCCTGCCCCGCCGACCGGATCGTCGACGTCGCCGTCAACCGCTGCCCGTTGATCGAGATCGCCTCCGCGCCGGCGGCCCACAGGTCGTTGGCGACCCCCTGCAGATCGCTGTAGATCACCCGGGACGGACCGACGTCCGCGCCCGTCACCGCGTCCGGATTCTGCGGCGCGTCCGCCAACCGCACCACCACGCCGTCACCCCGCACCCGCCCCAGGCCCGTGCCCGCCTCCAGGGTGCGCAGCCGCGCCGCCTCCGAGCCGCCCAGCGCCGCGGCCCGCTGCCGCGCCACCTCCGCCCGCAACTGGTCCGCCCGCTCCGACAACCGGTCGGTCTCGCTCTCCCGCTGCTTGATCTGCGCCACCAGGCCGGAGCGGGCCTGGCTGCGCCCCGGCTCGGCCTCCAACGTCTGCCGGTATGCGACCGCGAACAGGAACCCCAGCACCACCGCCAGGACCAGGCTCACCGACCGCGCCGACCAGTGCCGCCACCCCGCCGGCGGGGCCTGCCGCTCCCGGCGCCGGGCCGCCGCGTCGGCATACCCCGGATCCAACGGGTTGCGGAACAACTCGGTGAGGAAGTCCGGGGCGTACACCCGGTCGGACCGTCCCCGCCCCTCGCCCGGCGTCGTCATGCCGACGCTCCCTCGGCGCGCACGGCCCTGACCAGCCGGCTCGCCTGCACCACGTACATCGCGCCGGCCACCCAGTAGAGCACCAGGCCCCACCAGGCCAGCCCCCAACCGATCGGCCCGGCCACCGCCTCGGCACCGGGAACCGCCGCGGCGAGCAGCAGGACCGGGAAGGCGGCCAGCAACAGGAACGTCGCGGTCTTGCCGACGTAGTGCACAGGCGGCGGGCCGTACCCGTACCGCCGCAGCACCGCCAGCGACCCCAGCAGGAGCAACTCCCGGGCCAGCAGCGCCGCGGTGAACTGCCAGGGCACCACGCCCCGGGCGGTGAACCCGACCAGGGTGGCGAGGATGTAGAGGCGGTCGGCGGCCGGGTCGAGCAGCTCCCCCAGCCGGCTGACCTGGCGCATCCGGCGCGCGACCCACCCGTCCACCCAGTCCGTCGTGCCGCCGACGGCCAGCACCACGATCGCGGCCACGTCGGCGTGCGCGACGAGCAGGAGATAGAGGAAGAGCGGGACGCCCAGCAGCCGGACGAAGCTGATCAGGTTCGGCAGCGTCAGGACACGGTCGCCCGCTGCCGGTGCGCTCGTGTCGGCGCTGGCCTCCGCGTGTTCCGAGCGAGCCGGCCGACGCGACACCGAACCTCCTCCGCCACACGCTCCGACCGCCCGGCCGAGGACGGGCACCGCGGAGTTCCGTGCGCGCTGTCGGGCCGGCTGGCGCCGGCACCCCCTGCGATCCCCGTACGGGACCGCCGCCTGACTCGGCCCGCGATCAACGTGATCGCGGGCCGGCTGACTGCGCTGCCACTATATCGGGCCCGCCGCCGCCTCCCGGGGTTCAGGCATCCGGTTCCGGCGACGCTGTCCGGGTGTCGTCGGGGCAGTCACCACCCCTAAGGCGTCCTAGGACACTAGCGGGAAGCGGACGGCTGGGTGGCGGGACGGGCGGCGCGCGGGGAAGGTCGTCAGGCGGTACGGGCCGAGGAGTCCGACTGCGGCTCCGCCGTCGCGGCCTGCTCGAACGCCCGCAGGGCCAGTAGCAGGTCGTGCTGTACCCGGCCCGGCATCCGGTCCAGCACCGCCTGCACCGCCCGGTGCCGGCGCTCCTTCAACTCGCGCAGCAGCGTCTCGGCGGCGGCGGTCGGCACCAGCCGCACCTCCCGCCGGTCCCGGGGGTCGGCCACCCGGCGCAGCAGGCCGGTGGCCTCCAGCCGGTCGCAGAGCCGGCTCGCCGAGGACGGCACGACGTCCAACAACTCGGCCAGGCCGTTGACGTTGGTCTCCGGCCGGCTGCTGATCAGCGACAACACGCGCAACTGCGTCGGCGAGACGGCCATCTGGTGCCGGGACGCGGCGGAGTCGAGCACACCGACGAGCGCCTCGGCGGCGGCGTCGATCGCCGCGGCGAGATTCGGAGGTCGCTCCACCAGGTGTCCCCTGCGATCGTCCCGCTCGTGCCCGGCCGGTGCGGCGAGGAGCCTCACCCGTCGCCCCGGCCACCCGCGCCACGCCAGTCCAGGCAGACCACGACCGCGTCGTCGCGGAGATCCGCGTCCGCATGCCAGGCGTGCAGTTCGCGCATCACCGTACCAACCGCCTCGGCCGGCGGTTGCAGCCGCGTGGCGCGCATCGCCCGCGCCATCGCCCGCTCGCCGTACGCCCCCCGGTCGCCGGGATCGGCGGCCCACACGCCGTCACTGACCACGAAGATCCGGTCCCCGGGCGCCAGGTCGAACTCCTGGACGTCGTAGCGGGCCTCGGCGAACATGCCCAGCGGCAGCTGCTGCTCCAGCGTGATCGGCGTGACGGTGCCGCCGCGCAGCCGCAGCAGGCGCGGGGAGCCGGCGTCCACCGCCCTCACCCGACCGGTCACGGTGTCCAGTTCCAGCAGCAGCGTGGCCACGTACCTTCGCCCGCGATGCTGGTAGAAGACCGTGTCGGAGGCCAGCTCGGCCTGCTCGACGAGGCTGCCCCCGGAGCGCCGGGCGTTGCGCAGCGCGTTCACGGTCACCGCCGTGAGCAGCGCCGCCGCGAGGCCGATGCCGGCGCCGTTCAACACCGTCGCCGTGAGCCGGTCACCGTCCACCGACCAGTCGAAGTGGTCCCCGCCGACCGTGTACGCCGGCTCCAGCTGGCCGGCCAGCTCGAACGCGCCGTGGCTGACGCTGCGTCCCGGCAGCAGCTCCCACTGCATCTCGGCGGCCATGCTGAGCCGCTCCCGCCGGCGCACCCGGCGGTACCGGTCGGTCTCCCGGTCCGCCGCCCGCAGGACGACCGCCAGCTCGCCGGCGATGTCCGCGACGCGGTCGACGGTGTCCGGGCCGAGCGGGGCCGGCAGCTCGACCAGGAGCACGCCGAGGCGCTCCCCCCACACCGACAGCGGCAGGTAGAGCCGGCACCGCCCCTCGTCGTCGGCGTCGGTCACCGGCTGCTGGCTGCTGAAGCAGCGCTGCGCCATGCTGCGGCAGGCGAGGAAGCCCCCGTCGGGCAGCTCCGGGTCCAGCACCGGCCACAGCCCGCTGATCCGGTAGTCGGCGATGAACACGTCCGTCCGGGACGCGCCGAGGCCGGCCCGGATGGCCCGGTCCGCCGCCTCCACCACCTGGTCGGGCGGCGCCGCACGCAACGCACGCGAGACCTGGGCCGGTGCCTCCACCATCGATCATCCTCCGGAAATACTTGCCGCAGGGCAAGCATCATACGGAGGTGTCGTCGGCCGCCGGGCGGCCGGGCGGCCCGACGCCGGCGGGGGCGGCGTACCCGCCCCGGGCGGACGACCCGACGGCACGCTGCCGCCCCTGCGCGGCCTCGCGGCGGCGCGGACGGCGGGCGGGGCCGGTCAGCCGGCCGAGCGGACGGCGACCGCGCCGTGGAAGGCGTCCGGAACCTGCGCCGGCGGGCCGTCGGGACGCCACCGGGTGATCGGCACGACGCCGTCGGCGGTGGGCGTCCAGCGGCCGAGCAGCGGCGCGAACGCGGCCGGCGGGCGCATCCGGAACGCCGGACCCATCATCGCGAGGGCCTCCGGGTAGCCGGCCAGCTCCTCGGTGTCGAAGTCGACCGCCAGCAGGCTGCCCGGCGCCGTCGCCTCGTAGAGCTCGTCGAGGGTGCGCGCGAGGGTCTCGTCGTCGAGGAACGCGGCCAGGCCGAGGAACACCACCCCGACGGGCCTCCTCCCCCACCCCGGCACGAACCGGTGCAGCTGGGCGCGGTCCACCGTGCCGATGTCGGTGGCGTCGCCGTAGCCGTAGCCGGCCCGGTCGCTGCCGGCGAGCAGCCGCTGGCCGAGGCGGATGGTGACCGGGTCGACGTCGGTGTAGAGCACGGTGGCGTCGGGGGCGACCTCGTGCACGTTGCCCATGGTGGGCACCCCCGCGCCGAAGACCAGGAAGCTGTCCACGCCCTCCGCGACCATCGCCCGGACCGCCCGGCCCAGGAAGGCCCGCAGCTCCCGGAAGACCGGCGCGCAGGGCCCGTACGCCTGCTCGAAGGCGCGGGCCGCCGCCACGTCGACCGGGAAGTGGTGCTCCCCGCCGAGCCAGAAATCGATCATTCGCGCGGTGCTCGGCTGGTCCGGCTCCACCATCGACGACGCTCCCTCCCCGGCGGTCGTCGACAGCGTACCCACCGGTCGTCCTGGGCGGTATCGCCTCGCCGACCGGGCACCGGCCGCGATACTGGCCGGGAACCGGCGGGAGGTGGGCGGTGAACTCGGCGAACGGCGCGGCGGTGGTCGTCGGCGTGGACGGCTCGGAGGCGGCGCTGCGCGCCGTACGGCTGGCCGCCGTCGAGGCGGCCCGCCGGAACCGGCCGCTGCGGATCGTGCACGGGTTCATCTGGCCGCTGCTGCGCGTGCCGGTGGACGCGCCCGCCGCCGCCCCGCCCGGCGCCGGCCTGCGACACCAGGCGGAGCAGCTCGTCGCCGCCGCGACCACCGAGGCCGAGGCGACCGTGCCCGGGCTGCGCGTCTCCGGCGAGATCATCGACGGGGAGGCCGCCGCGGTGCTGCTCGGCGAGTCGCCGGCCGCCGCGATGATCGTGCTGGGCGACCGGGGGCTCGGCGGGTTCTCCGCCCTGGTGGTCGGCTCCGTCGCGGTGCAGGTCGCCTCGCACGCCGACTGCCCCGTGCTCGTCGCCCGGGGCACCGACCGCCCGGACGGCCCCGTCGTGGTCGGGGTCGACGGCTCCGAGACGTCCCGGCTCGCCGTGGAGTTCGCCGTCGAGGAGGCGTCGGTCCGCGACGCCCCGCTGGTCGCGCTGCACGCCTACCGGCACCCGACGTCCACCGCGCCGGGCGACATGCAACCCCTGGTGTACGACGACACCGAGCTGCGCTCCGAGGAGGAGCGGGTGGTGGCCGAGTCGCTGTCCGGGCTGACCGAGCGGTGGCCGGACGTGCCGGTCAGCCGGGAGACCGTGCGGGGCCGCCCCACCACCGTGCTCGCCGAGGCGTCCCGGCGGGCCCAGCTGCTCGTGGTGGGCCGGCAGGGCCGCGGCGAACTGACGGGGCTGCTGCTCGGCTCGGTGAGCCAGTCCGTGCTGCACCACGCCGACTGCCCGGTCGCCGTCGTCCACGCGCCCCGCTGAGCCGGGTTGGCCCCGCCGCAGGCGGGTAGACGACCGCGGTACGCCAACGGCGAGGACGACCGGAGGAGGCAGTGATGCCAGGACCACGGCCGGGCAGCAACGCGTACGACAAGCAGCGGGCGCGCATCCGTGACGTGATCGACGATTCGGGACGGCGGGTGTCGGACCGCAAGGCGAACGACGTGGCGAACCGGATCCTGCAGTCCGATCGCGGGCAGCGGGGCGTCGTCCGCGGTGAGCGGGTCTACGGTCCCAAGGGCGAGCGTGAACCGGGCGACCCGAAGTGAGGGCGTCGCACCTGGCCGACGGGGCGATCGCCGGCGCCGTCGGCAGCGCCGCCCTGAACGTGGTCAGCTACCTGGACATGGTGCTGCGCGCGAGGCCGGCGAGCAGCACCCCGGAGACCACCGCCGGGCGGCTGGCCGGGGCGGCGCACGTGGATCTGGGGCCCGAGGACCGGGCGGTGAACCGCCGCTCGGGCCTCGGGCCCCTGCTCGGCTACGGGATGGGCATCGCGGCCGGCGTCGGCTACGCCGTGCTGGCCCGCGGCCGTCGGATGCCGCTGGCCCTGGCCACCGGGGTGCTCGGCGGCGGCGTCATGACGATGTCCGACGGGTCGATGGCCCTGCTGGGGGTGACCGACCCGCGCCGCTGGCGCCGGTCGGACTGGATCGCCGACATCGTACCGCACGTCGCGTACGGCATGGCGGCCGCAGCCACCTGGAACCGGCTGCGGCCGCCCGTGTCGGGCCGCGGTCGTTAGCCCCGGGCGCTCTCGTCGTCGGCGACCGGCTCCATCGCCGGGCCGTACGGGGAGACCTGCCCCCGGGGCACCGGCCGGCCCTCGTCGCCGCCGGACGAGCCTCGGTTGCGCGGATGGCCGCCAGGGCTCGGGACCTTGCTGTACTGGCTGGTGGCGCCCTTGTCGTTGCGGCGCAGTTCCTCCTGCTGCGGATTCACCACGGGTCTTCTCCTTCCGGGGTTGGACCGTGTCCCACCTCGGTTACCCGGCGCCGTGGGTGACATGCCGGCCCGGGCGGACGGTCGCAGGGCTGACCCGGCACCCAGCGGGTACACCCCGAGGATGGGCGACGACCGGAGGATGGCGCGGGTCCTGCTGGACCGGCGGGGCACCACGTACGCCGAGGAGGCGGGCATCCGGCTCGCCGACCGGCCCGCCCCGCTCTACCAGTTGCTGGTGCTCGCCACGCTGCTGAGCACCCGGATCCGGGCCTGCGTCGCGGTGTCGGCCGCCCGGGAGCTGTTCGCCGCCGGCTACCGGACCCCGCAGGCGATGGAGGCGGCGAGCTGGCAGGACCGCGTCGACGCGCTGGGCCGGGGCCACTACCGCCGCTACGACGAGCGGACTTCGACGATGCTCGGCACCGGCGCCCGGCTGTGCCTGGACCGCTGGCGGGGCGACCTGCGCCGGCTGCACCGCGAGGCCGACGGCGAGCCGCCCGCGCTGCGCCGGCTGCTGACCGAGTTCCCCGGCATCGGTCCGACCGGCGCCGACATCTTCCTGCGCGAGGCACAGGTGGTCTGGCCGGACCTGCGCCCGTACGCCGACCGCCGTGCCCTGTCCGGCGCGGAGCGGCTCGGCCTGCCCCGCTCACCGGACAAGCTGGCCGGGCTGGTCGGGCCGGCCGACTTCGGCAGGCTCGCCTCGGCGCTGGTGCGGGTGTCGCTCGGCGAGGAGTCCGCCGGCGAGGTCGCCCGCGCCGCCGGGCGGTGAGGCCGGGCTCACTTGGCCGGCTTGTCGCCCGGCTTCGTCAGGTTCCACACCAGCAGCGCCGCCAGCAGCGCGAGCACCACGAGCCCGCCCGACACGCCGCGACCGTCCTCCTCGCTGCGGCCGGTGGTGCCGAAGTAGATCACCGCGAGCCCGGCCAGCACGGTGACGAACGTCCGCATCCCTCGGTCCTTCACGTACCGGACGGTACGCCCGCCCCACGCCCGGCGTGGCCGGTTCGTCCGGGTTCACCCGACCGTGGCGGCCCCGGGTCACGCCCCGGTGGCGACGCCCCGCAGCCGGACCCGGCGGATCGTCCTGCCGGACACCTCCACCACCTCGACGGTCAGCCCCGGCAGATGCACCGTCTCCCCGGGCCCGGTCGGCAGGTGCCCCAGCCCGGCCAGCACCAGCCCGGCCACCGTCGTGTACTCCCGCGACGGCCGGAAGTGCAGCCGCACCCCGACATCGGCCAGGTCGTGCAACGGGAAGTCGCCGGGCAGCAGCAGCGAGCCGTCCGGCTCCCGGGCCACCCCGGTCACGTCCCGGTCGGTCTCGTCGTACAGCTCCCCCACCACCTCCGCCAGCAGGTCCTCCAGGGTCACCAGGCCGTCGACCCCGCCGTGCTCGTCGACGACCAGGGCGAGCTGCTGGTGGCACAGCCGCAGCCGGCGCAGCGCGTCGGACACCGGCAGGGTGCCGGGCAGCAGCAGCGGCGGGCGCGCCCGGTCGCCGACCGCCGCCGCGCCCGCCGCGACGAGGTCCCGGATATGCACCACGCCGCGCACCTCGTCCAGCCCCCCGGGCCCGACGACGGGGGCACGGGACCGGCCGGCGGCGGCGAGCCGGCGCAGCCCCTCGTCGGCGGGCAGGGTCGCGGGGAGCACGGTCACGTCCAACCGGGGGACGAGGATCTCCCGCAGCGTCCGGCCGGCGATGTCGAACGCGCCGGTGAGGATCTCCCGCTGCTGCGCGGACAGGCCCCGCTGGCTGACCACGATCTCCCGCAGCTCCTCCTCGGTCATCTCCGTACGGCTGGCCCGCGGGTCCCCGCCGGCGAGCCGCACCACCACGTCGGTGGCCTTGCTCAGCAACCAGACCGCCGGTCGGGACACCCCGGCCAGCAGGTCCAGCGGGCCGGCGCTGAGCAGCCCCCACCGCTCCGCGCGCTGCATCGCCAGCCGCTTCGGGGCCAGCTCGCCGACGACCAGGGTGACGAAGGTGAGCAGCACGGTGACCAGGACGACCGCGGCGCCCCGCGCGGCTTCGCCGAGGAAGCCCAGCGGCCCGACCAGCGGCTCGGCCAGCGAGACCGCGGCGGCGGCGGAGGCGAGGAACCCGGCGAGGGTGATGCCGAGCTGGATGGTGGCCAGGTAGCGGTTGGGGTCGCGGACCAGCCGCGCCAGCCGCTCCCCGGAACGGCTACGCCGACCCAGCTGCCGCACCTGCCCCTCGCGCAGCGTCACGAGCGCCATCTCGCTGCCCGACAGGGCGGCGTTGACGAGCACCAGCACGGCTACCAGCGCGAGCTGCCCGAGCGGTGCCCCCATGTCAGTCGACCTCCAGGTCGTCGAGGGAGATCTTGTGCGTCATCAGCCACCGTGCCAGCGCCGACATCCCGAACAGCCACAGCGGCGCCGACTCGGTGGTGCCGTTCGTCGCGAAGATCGCGAAGCGCAGGTCCGGGGCCCGGTATGCCTCGATCCGCCATTTGTGCTGCTTGTCCCGCCAGACCGCGGAAGGGTCCATGGCGCCACGCTAGGCGACCGCCCGCCCCGCCGGGGCGGCTTCAGGACGGCGCCGCGACCACGACCCGGGCGTCGTCGGGCAGCCGCCGGGTGGCGCCCCGGCGGTCCAGCAACTCCAGCAGCGGCACGGCGACGCGGCGGGTGGTGTCCAACGCCTGCCGGGCGGCGCTGAGCGTGAACGGCTGCGGCAGCCCGGCCAGCACCCGCACGGCCTCGTCGACCGCGCCGGGCAGCAGCACCACGTTCTCGGCGAGCCGCAGCAGTGCACCGGCCCGCACCGCCGCGCCGATCTCCCGGGGCCCCAGCCCCAGGTCCGCCAGGCGTTCGGCCTCGGGGGCCCGGAACGGGCGGTGGGCGTACTCGGCGCGGAGCCGGGCGACGGCGCGGGCCACCGGCTCCGGCAGCGCGTCGGCGGCGGCCGCGGTGACCCGGCCGGCGTGCAGCCGCAGCGGCGGCCGGACCAGCGCCTCGACCAGCGCCCGGTCGGGCAGGTCGAGGCGCTGCCGCAGCAGCTCCACCGGGGCGCCCGGCTCCAGCGGGTGCTCCCGGGCGTGCCGGGCCACCTCCCCGCCCAGCCGGGCGCCGAGCCGCCGCCAGTGCTCCGGGTCGGCCAGCCAGTCCCCCACGACGGGCCGCCCGGTCACCTCGACGCCGGTGCGGACCAGGTCGGCGGCGCGGGCCAGGCCCCGGCGGCGCAGCTCGCCGGCCAGGTCGGGCCGGCCGTCCACGGTCGCCAGCACGGCCGCGCGGGCAGCCGCCGCGCCCCGGCGGGTCAGTGGCGGCGGCGCGACGTCCAGCACGGTCACGCCGCCGGCCACGTGGTGCCGGCCCGGGTCGCGCAGCAGCGCCCGGTCGCCGACCAGCAGCGGCAGCGGCCGGGCCAGCCGCAGCCGGACGGTGTCCGCGCCCAGCGGCCGCACCCGGGCGGGCACCGCCGCCGCGCCGACGTGCAGGGTCAGGGTGGCGGGCAGCTCCGCCGCGGGGTCGCCGGCCAGCCGGACGTCCAGCAGGTCGGTGCGGTGGAACCGGCCCGGGGTGAGCAGGGCGTCGCCGCGGCCGACCCGGCCCCGGGGCGTACCGCGCAGGTTGACCGCCACCCGGGCGACCGCGGTGACCTCCGACCGGGCCTCGCCGAGGCGGTGCAGGCCACGCACCCGCACCGGCTCGCCGGTGGCGGCGAGTTCCAGCTCGTCGCCCACCCGTAGCCGGCCGGCGCCGAGGGTGCCGGTGACCACCGTGCCGGCGCCGCGCACGGTGAACGCGCGGTCCACCCACAACCGCACCGGGGCGTCCGCCGCCGGGGCGGGCAGCCGGGCCGCGAGCCGGTCCAGGGCCGCGCGCAGCTCCGGCAGGCCGGCGCCGGTCACCGCGCTGACCGCCACCGTGTCGACCGCGCCGAGGGAGGTGGCCGCCAGCTCGGCCCGGGCCCGGGCCGCCGCCGGCCCCGGGTCCGCCAGGTCCGCGCGGGTCACCACCAGCAGGCCGTACGACACTCCGAGCGCGTGCAGCGCGGCCAGGTGCTCGGCCGACTGCGGCATCCAGCCCTCGTCGGCGGCGACCACGACCAGCGCGGCGGGCACCGGGCCGACGCCGGCGAGCATGTTCGGCACGAAGCGCTCGTGCCCCGGCACGTCGACGAACGCGACCGTCCCGCCCGACGGCATGGTGCTCCAGGCGAAGCCGAGGTCGATGGTCAGGCCCCGGCGGCGCTCCTCCGCCCACCGGTCGGGTTCCATCCCCGTCAGCGCCCGGACCAGGGTCGACTTGCCGTGGTCGACGTGCCCGGCGGTGGCCACCACGAACACGGCTCAGCCGTCCCCCGACACCCGCAGCACGGCGGCGCGGACGGCGGCGTCGGCGTCGGCGGGCACGCAGCGCAGGTCCACCAGCAGCCGCCTGCGGACGACCCGGCCGAGCACGGGCGGGTCGCCCACGCGCAGCGGCTCCGCGTACCGCTCGGGCAGGCTCAGCGCCCACGAGTCCAGCTCCACGCCCGGCGCGCCGCCGCCGCCGACGACCGCGCCGGCCCGCACCACCTCCGCCTTGCACCCGTCGGCCGCGAGGGCGTCACGCAGCCGCTCGGTACGCTCCCGCAGCGCGCCGGGGTCGGCGTGCAACGCGGCCCACGTGGGCGTGACCGGGTCGGCGAGGGTGGCCGCGAGCGCGGCCAGGGTCAGCTTGTCCACCCGCAGCGCCCGGGCGAGGGGGTGCCGGCGCAGCCGTTCGACCAGGTCGGCGGCACCGAGCAGCAGCCCCGCCTGCGGCCCGCCGAGCAGCTTGTCGCCGCTGGCGGTGACCAGGGCCGCCCCGGCCCGCAGGGTGCCGGCCGCGTCGGGCTCGTCGGGCAGCAGCGGGTCGGGGGCGAGCAGCCCCGAGCCGATGTCGGCGACCACCGGCACGCCGAGGGAGGCCAGCCGCCGCACCGGCACCGCCGAGGTGAAGCCGGTGACCCGGAAGTTCGACGGGTGCACCTTCAACACGAAGCCGGTCCGCGGGCCGAGCGCGGCGGCGTAGTCGTCGAGCGTGGTGCGGTTGGTGGTGCCCACCTCACGCAGCCGCGCGCCGGTGCTCTCCAGCAGCTCGGGCAGGCGGAACCCGTCGCCGATCTCCACCAGCTCGCCCCGGCTGACCACGATCTCGGCGTCGGCGGCGAGCGCGGTGGCGGCGAGCACCAGCGCGGCGGCGCCGTTGTTGACCACGTGCACCGCGCCGGCGGCGGGCACCGCGGCGGCGAGGGCGTCGAGGGCGTCGCGGCCGCGCCGGGTCCGCCGGCCGGTGCGCAGGTCCAGTTCGACGTCGGTGTGTCCGGCGGCGGCGGTGACCGCCGCGACGGCGGCGGGCGACAGCGCGGCCCGGCCCAGGTTGGTGTGCAGCACCACCCCGGTGGCGTTGAGCACGGCCCGGGGCGCGGGCGCCGGCAGGGCGGCCAGCGCGGCGTCGCATACGGCATCGGGGGTGATCTCGCCGCGGCGGGCCCGCTCCTGCGCCCGCCGCACGGCGGCCTTGACGCGGTCCCGCCCGAGGGTCTGCGCCGCCGCGGTCAGCCGGGGGTCGGCGAGCAGCGCGTCGGTGCGCGGCACCCGCCGGCGCGGATCGGCTGCGACGTCCCCCATGCCCCCTCTTCCGGCAGTTTGGCGGAGACGGACGGGAATCGAACCCGCCTGACCCGGGTCCCGGGCCACACCGGTTTTGAAGACCGGGAGGGGCACCAGCCGCCTGAACGCCTCCACGCAGCAGTGAACCACAGGCCGGGTGGGCGTGAACGGTGGGGCGTCAGCCCTCGGCGGCGCGCCGCCGGTCGAGGCGTTCCCGCTGCGGCACCACCGTGTACTTCGGATCCTTCGCCGAGGCGACGCCGCCGTAGAAGATGCCGAACCGGGTGGCCACCGACGCGGCCAGCAGGGCCGCCCCGGACAGGGCGGAGACCGCCCGGCTGCGCCGGCCGAGCAGCGCGCCGGCCACCCCGGCCGCGGTCAGGGCCCGCCCGGCGCGCAGCAGCCGGCCGGGCCGCCCGGTGCGGTAGGGCTCGCTGAGCAGCCCGAGCCGGGTCTCCACCCGGTGCGAGCCGAACAGTTCCAGGGCGGCGCCCGCCACCGCCATCCGGCGGGCGGGGCCGGCCTGCGCGGTCGGCGCGGCGATCAGCCCCACGCCGGCGCCGCTGGCCAGCGCGCTGCCCGCGAAGACGGTCGGCAGCTCCGGATACGCCTCGTGCCAGGACGGCACGGCCGTGTCGGCCAGCAACACACCGGTGTACGTGGCCAGCGCCGGCGCGGTCGCCGCGGCGGCCAGCCCGGCGGCGTGCCCCACCGGCGGCAGCAGCCGACGTGCGAGCCCGAGCGGCCCCCGCTCGGGCAGCCACGCCGCGCCCTCGGCGACCGCCGCGATCCCGGCGGCCGGGCCGAACGCGCTGAGGATCCAGGTGCCCACGGACATCGGCGAGGTCGGCTTGGCCACCCGCAGCATGTGGTGGAACCGGGCCGGCCGCCCCAGGTCCTTGACCAGGAAGACGGCGCTGGCGGTCACCGCCACCAGCGACGTGACCCGGCCGGCCCGCCGCAGCGCGGGACGGCCGGTGAGCTGCCCACCCGCCGCGAGCAGCGACGAGCCGGCGGCCAGCCCGCCGGTGAACAGGTACGCCGCGATGTCCCATTTCCAGACTGGCGCCTTGAGGATCGGCCGGCCGTAGTAGGAGGTGAACTGGGCCTCCGGGACGGTCAGCTCCTCGCCGCCGCGCCGGCCGCCGCCCCGCCGCCGGTTCCGTCCGGGCGCACGGGTCGACGCCGGCGCGCCGGACCCGCCGGGTGGCGCCCCTGCCGAGCCGCCAGCGACATCGCCGGGGCCGGCCGGTCCGCCGGGAACGCCGGCGTCGAGGCGATCGCGGAAGCGACGGAACAGGTCGCCCACCGGGCGGTCCGGACTCAAGAGGAACCTCCGACGAACGCGGCGACGGCCGCCGCCGCCATGGCCAGGGCCGCCAGGCCGGCCCGCTTCCACATCCTCGGCAGGTCCCGGGTGGTGACCACCGGGTCCGGGGGCAGGCCGTACACCTCGGGCTCGTCGAGCAGCAGGAAGAACGCGCCGTCGCCGCCGACCCCGTCGTCGGGGTCGTGCCCGTAGAGCCGCGCCTCGGTGACGCCGCGCTCGTGCAGGGTCGCCACCCGGGCGGCGGCCCGCTCCCGCAGCTCGTCGAGGGGACCGTACTGGATGGACTCCGTCGGGCACGCCTGCGCGCAGGCGGGAATCTTCCCGGCGCCGATCCGGTCGTAGCACAACGTGCACTTCCACGCCCGGCCGTCGCCCTTGCGCTGGTCGATGACGCCGTAGGGGCAGGCGGAGATGCAGTAGCCGCAGCCGTTGCAGATGTCCTCCTGCACCACCACCGTGCCGAACTCGGTGCGGAACAGCGCCCCGGTGGGGCAGACATCCAGGCAGGCCGCGTGGGTGCAGTGCTTGCAGACGTCGGACATCATCAGCCAGCGGAAATCGCTGCGCCCCTCCGCGCCACCGGCCCGCCCCGGCGGCTGCGCCCCGGGCATGCCCAGGAACTCCGGCCCGGCGCCCCGACCGGCCGTCGCCGCACCGGCGAACGGCGGCCCGCGGTGCCCGGCCGGGCGGGGCTGCTCGACGAACGCCACGTGCCGCCACGAGTTCGCGGTCAGCGCGCCGGTGTTGTCGTACGACATGCCGAGCAGGTCCAGCCCCGAACCGGGAACGTCGTTCCACTCCTTGCAGGCCACCTCGCACGCCTTGCAGCCGATGCAGACGCTGGTGTCGGTGAAGAAGCCCATCCGGGGCGGGGGGTCGACCCAGCCCGCGTCCGGGGCGGGATCGAGCGGCCCGGACAGGCTGTTCGGGTCAGGAAGCATCACGGTCCTCCCCGGCGCCGTCGGTGGGGGCCGGCGCCGGAAACGCCCCCGGCGTGAGGGTCGAGGGCGGATGGCCGGGGACGATACCCGCCCGCCGCCGGTAGTCCGCCACCAGATCCCGCAGGGCCGCCCCAGTGGGCCGCCGCCCCGGGCGCACGTCGCAGGTGCCGACCTTGCTCTCCTGGATGAGCACGTTCGGGTCCAGCGTGATCCCGAACAGGTCGTTGGCCGAGTCGCCCGTCACCAGGCCCTCGAACCCGAAGTGGTACGGCAGCCACACCTGGTGGATCACCCGGCCGTCCACCCGCAGCGGGGCCAGCCGGTCGGTGACCAGAACCTTCGCCTCGATCACCGCCCGCCCACTGACCAGGTGCGCCCAACCCAGGTGCGCCAGGCCCCGCTCGGCCGCCACCTCCGGCGACACCTCCACGAACATCTCCGGTTGCAGCTCCGCCAGGGTCCGCACCGTACGGCTCATCCCGCCCGCCGTGTGGTGCTCGGTGAGCCGGCTGACCGTGAACACGTACGGGAAGACTCCGCTGTGCTCCTGCGGCGGGCTCGGGTTCACCGAGTTCACGGGGTGCGCGTACACCTTGCGGGTGGGGTTGGCCTGCTGGCGGTAGAGCGGGTTGCGCACCGGCGACTCGGCCGGCTCGTAGTGCGTCGGCAGCGGACCGTCGAGCACCCCGCTGGGCGCGTACAGCCAGCCCTTCCCGTCGCCCTGCATGACGAACGGGTCGTCGCCGGCGATCCCCTCCGGGCCGGCCGCGCCCTCCGGCGGCCGGTACGTCGGCGGCTTCGTCTTCTCGAAGTCCGGCACGTCGTAGCCGGTCCACTCCCCGGCGTCCGGGTCCCACCAGACATACTTCTTCCGCTCGCTCCACGGCCGGCCCTGCGGGTCGGCGGAGGCGCGGTTGTAGAGGGTGCGCCGGTTGGCCGGCCAGGCCCAGCCCCACTCGGCAGCCACCCAGTCCTGCTCGTGCCGAGGCTTGCGCCGGGCCGCCTGGTTGACGCCGTCGGCGTACACGCCGGAGTAGATCCAGCAGCCGACGGCGGTCGAACCGTCGGCGCGGGCCTCGGTGAACGTGGACAGCGGACGGCCCGTCGCCACGTCGTACCCGTTGATCTCGCGCAGCACCGCCTCGGCGCTCGGCTCGGCGTGCGGACCGTGCGTGGGATAGTCCCAGGCCAGGTCGAGCAGCGCCCGGTCACGCGGCAGGTCGGAGCCGGCCAGCTTCTCCCGCAGCCGGCGCCCCAGGTGGTAGAAGAACCACAGCTCGGAGCGGGCGTCGCCCGGCGGGTCGACGGCCTTCTCCCGCCACTGCAGCAGCCGCTGGGTCTGGGTGAAGGTGCCCTCCTTCTCCACGTGCGACGCGGCCGGCAGGAAGAACACCTCCGTCCTGCACTCGGTCGGCACGATCTCGCCCGCGGCCACCTCCGGGCCGTTGCGCCAGAACGTGGCGCTCTCGATCATGAACAGGTCGCGGACCACCAGCCAGTCCAGGTTCGCCATGCCCAGCCGCTGGGCGCGGCCGTGCGCCGAGCCGACCGCCGGGTTCTGCCCGAGCAGGAAGTAGCCCCTCACCTTCCCGTCGATCATGTTCAGCACCTGCTGGTACGTCCCGTGATCGCCCGTCATCCGGGGCAGGTACCCGTAGCAGAAGTCGTTCTCCGGCGTCGCCGCGTCCCCCCAGTACGCCTTGAGCAGGCTGGCCGCGTACGCGCCGGCGTCGCCCCAGGAGCCCTTCTGGCCGGGGCGGCGGAAGCTGTCCACCCACCGCGGGAAGGTGGTGTGCTCGGCGCGCGGCATCGGCAGGTAGCCGGGGAGCAGGTTGTACAGCGTCGGGATGTCGGTGGAGCCCTGGATGCTGGCGTGCCCGCGCAGGGCCAGGATCCCCCCGCCGGGGCGGCCCATGTTGCCCAGCAGCAGCTGGATGATCGCGCCGGTGCGGATGTACTGCACGCCGACGCTGTGCTGCGTCCACCCGACCGAGTAGATCAGCACGCCGGTGCGCTCGCGGCCGGAGTTCTCCGCCCACGCCCGGGCCAGCTCCAGGAACCTCTCCTGCGGGATGCCGCAGACCCGCTCCACCATCTCCGGCGTGTAGCGGGCGAAGTGCCGCCTGAGGATCTGGTAGACGCAGCGCGGATGCTGCAACGTCTCGTCCCGCTCCACCCGGCCGCTCACCTGCGCGCCGTGCGACTCGTGGAGCAGCCCGGCCGCGCTGTCCCGATCCTTGGCGGTGTGCCCGCTGCCGGAGTCGGTCTCGTGGCCCGCGTACTGCCAGGAGTCCTGCACGTAGCTGCCGGTCTCCGGGTCGAAGCCGGAGAAGAAACCGTCGCCGTCCTCGGCGTCGACGAACTGGTCGCTGACGATCGTCGCGGCGTTCGTGTAGGCCAGCACGTACTCCCGGAAGTCCAGCTCGTTCTCCAGGATGTACCGCACCACCCCGCCGAGCAGCGCGATGTCGGAGCCCGCGCGGATCGGCAGGTAGGTGTCGGCCAGCGCGCTGGTGCGGGTGAACCGCGGGTCGACGTGGAACACCCTGGCGCCGCGCCGCTTGGCCTCCATCACCCACTGGAAGCCCACCGGGTGGGCCTCGGCCATGTTCGAGCCCTGGATGACGATGACGTCAGCGTTGGCGACGTCCTGCTGGAAGTCCGTCGCGCCACCGCGACCGAAGCTGGCCCCCAGACCGGGGACGGTGGCGGAGTGTCAAATGCGCGCCTGGTTCTCGATCTGGAGCGCCCCCATCGCCGTGAACAGCTTCTTGATGAGGTAGTTCTCCTCGTTGTCCAGCGTCGCCCCGCCCAGGCTGGAGATCCCCAGCGTGCGGTTGAGTGGCCGGCCCTGGGGGTCGACGTCCTCCCACGTCTCGGCGCGGGCGGCGAGGATCCGGTCGGCGATCATGTCGACCGCGACGTCGAGATCCAGGTCCTCCCACTCGGTGCCGTAGGGGCGCCGGTAGCGGACCTTCGTCTGCCGCAGCGGGCTGGTGACCAGGCTCCTGCTGGCCGAGCCCTTCGGGCAGAGGCGGCCCCGGGAGATCGGGCTGTCCGGGTCGCCCTCGATCTGGGTGACCTGCTCGTCCTTGACGTACACGCGCTGCCCGCAGCCGACCGCGCAGTAGGGGCAGACCGAGCGGGCCATCCGGTCGGCGGTCTCGGTGCGCGCCGTCAGCCCGGCCGAGCGCGCCGACTGCGCGGCGGCGCCCCGGCCCAGCGGGTCGGTGCCGGTGAGCTGCCGGTAGACCGGCCAGCCCTCGATGAAGGTCCGCAGACCCACCCGCGACACCCCCTCCCCCGGCCCGAACACCGTCGACCCCTCGCACACTAGGCCAGCCCGCACCCCGGCCGCGACCCGAGCCCCCGATCACCACCCGACGGTCACCGTCCGCGCCCGCGACGTCGCCACTGGCGTACGCAGACAGCGCCGCCCCCGAGCCGGATCGGCTCAGGGGGCGGGGCGATGTCGGGTGGAGATGTGCCGCTGGCCGGCGCCCGTGTCGGGTGCCGGCCAGCGATCCCCCTTGTGGTGAATGTCTGTGTGTCAGCTGTTCCAGTGTTCGGCGACGAGGTCGGCGGCCTGCTGCTCCCACTGGGCGTAGTGGTCCGGGTACGCCGACACCTGCACCGTCTGCGCGGCCTCGGTCAGGGGCATGTCCTGCCACCCGTCGACCTGCTTCAGGCCCTTCAGGAACGCCGTGGTCGAGTACTCGGGGTCGGTGATCTGCTCCACCGTGCCCCAACCCGAGGACGGGCGCTGCTGGAACAGGCCCTGCGAGTCGTGGTCGTTGCGGTCACCCAGATGACCCAGGTTCTCCAGCTTCGACTCCTGCAACGCCGTCGCGATCGACACCACCGCGGCCCGCTCGTCCATCCCGGCCTTCTTCGTCGCCGCGATGATCGCCTTGGCGTTGGCGACCTGCTCGTCGGTCAGGTCGATGCGCGACTGCGCGCCCTGCACGCCATGCGGGATCAGCTTCGACTTGTCCACGGCCGGCTTGTCAGCCTGCACCGCCACCGCCACGGGCTTACCCGACTCGACCGTCGGGGCGGCGTGAGCAGCAGCCGGACCGGCGAACACACCACCGGCAAAAGCCAGACCAGCAACACCAAGAACGCTCTTACGCAGGATCGTGTTCATCAGGATGCTCCATTCGGGGGTTGGCACCACACGCCGAAGGGGGTTCAGCGAGGGTGCAAGCACCGTCCGGCGCTCAAAGAAACTCAAGGGGATCCGGCGCGTCACGCGCCGGGAAGAATCAGACCGGCCCTCTGGAGACCGGGAGCGGCCCGTGTCGCGGGGCGAGGGGGTCGCCCCTTCATCGGCCGGGACCATGTGTAACGACCGGCGGCCCACCAACATTCCGGGGGCCCGCACGCCAGCCCGCCGGGGGACGGGGGTGGTCTTGCTCGGCCGTACGCAGGGTGTAACGACCCCGCCCCCGCCACGATTCCGCCCCCACGATGCCCCCGGTCACACCCCGAACCGGACCCCACGGGTGCCATCGCCCGGCCGCTGTCGAGCTGCCCTCACAGATGGGGCACACGTGCCGCGGCAGGTGATCGAGCCTGGTGTGACGGGTGGTCCCACAGATGGGGCAGCTCGACAGGGCCCACGTCATCAGACCCACCGGACCTGTCAACAGCGGGTCGACGGGTCGTCACCTCGCAGCCCGCCCCCACGCCGACGCCTCACCGGCGCTCTGCGGACGCTTCGCGACAGCCGTACGCACAACGGACATCCAGGCACGGACGGCGCGCGACCACCGACGGGGTGTGGCCCGCCGTGCCCGGCGCAGGGATCAAGCCTGACCGCCCGGAGCCGGGCAC